>JAFQBB010000041.1 GCA_017416805.1 Bacteroidaceae bacterium | reverse complement strand
TACGCCGTGGCCGATGAAGATGCCGTCGATGGCCGTCACGGCCGATATGGCCAGCGAGCCCAATAAGGTAGGTATCAATATGCGGCGGAACAGTGTGCTCACCCGCCCATTTTCAAAGTCTATTGCATCTCGGTTCATATACTTGGTTCAAAGTTTGAAGTTCAAGGTTCAAGGTTCAAAGTTCAAAGTTTAAAGTTCAAAGCTCAAAGTCTTCTTCAGGAATCGTTCGACTCCTTGTCGCACAGAGTCGAGCCCGAAGAGGGCCGGGTTGACTTCTGCGAGCGGTATCCACTGGCTTTCGGCCACATCGTCGAGGGCCGCCAATTCCGTGTCGTCCTCTACGGAACAGAGGAAGAACTGGTCAAGCGTATGTACCAGAAAGTTGGAGTAGAGGTAGGTGTTTGGCAGTGAGAAGAGGTACTGCGCACGGGTGACGGTGAGGCCCGTCTCTTCCCGCACTTCGCGGCTGACCCCCTCTTCGCCCGTCTCGTACATGTCGATGAATCCACCGGGCAGGTCCAGTGTTCCCTTGGCTGGTTCTTTGGCACGGCGACACACGAGCAGTTCGCCCCGGCCATTCAATATGAAAGCCACGGTGGCCGCACTGGGATTGAAGTAATAGGTAAAACCGCATTGGGCACAACGTTTTGATTTCTCGTTGTTCTCCTCGAAATGGGCTGAGCCACACACGGGGCAATAGTGGAATTTATCTAATGGATGCAAGTTGAATTAAGAATTAAAGGTTAAGAATTAAAGGCTGCCATCACCATTCTTATCTCCCCATACGAGATGTCATCGCCCAGTTTCTCTTTCACCTCCGTCAGGGTGGCAGCAGGCAGAAGGGCACGGATACGGCAGACTTTCTCCTCTGGAACAAATTCGCTGAGAGGCAATTTTCTTAAGGATATGTAATGGGCCAAGTGGCCTTCGATGGTATTGCGGGTGAATCCTCGCAGGACGGCAATCTCATCGATGTTCTTCCCTTCCTTATATAACAGATAGGTCTGTTCTTTGGTGTCCACTTTAGGTGGTTTGTTCTTTTCCCGTTCAGCTTTTGCTTCAGCTTTCAGCCGCTTTTCCAGTTCAGTGCGGCTGATGGGAGTAGGACGTTTGTCCAGTTCGTGTCCATGTTCCTCGATAAAGTGGCGGATGACAGAAAGAATCTCTTCACCATATTGGTTGGCACTGATCTTTCCAAAGTAGGGAGTGTCTATAAGCGCCTTTGTTGTGTCTGGCATGGAGTTGGCCATGCAGATAAGAGCATTCTGCTTCAGAATGGTGTAAGCGGGCAAACCCAATTCAACACTCTTCTTTCGACGCCACTCCTGCAATGCTTTGTATAGTTGGGGGTAGAGTATGTCGGTAGGGATATTGTCGGTCATGGTGCTGGCCGAACGCCCCTTCTTCTTACTGGCTTTGGACACTTTGGGGTTGAACAGTGTGTCGCTACCCTCCAATGTGATGACAGCCTTGGCTTGTAGGTAGTCGTTGGCGCTGAACTTGTGGGTACTGAAGTGATGCATCAACTCGCGTTTGAGATAAAACGATTCGCGCAGATTGAAGATAGCTTCATCCACACGCTTGCGGATGGCTTGATTGTCGGTCTCCACCTTAGTGACCTTCAGTAATTCTAACAGCAGTTCATCCAACTTCTGATAAAAATAGGTTGCCGCCTTCTCTATACGCTCCTGCAAATGAGGACTGGTGGCATATTCAGCTGTCTGTCGCATCAGCGCCGTGTATTGCTGACGGAATTTGCCGGTTACATCAGAAAGTTGCTCTTTGAATAGTTTGTCTTTCTCTTTATACTGTTCAAGCAAAGCAGGGTACAGACGATAGAAATATTCGTCCAACAGACGGCGTACCAAATCGAAGTCGCGGCGTAGGTATTGGAAACTGAACAGTTCATCCAACAATTTATAGAAATAGTCATACTGCAATTGCCCAAGCTGATGAGTAGCTTCATTGGTGAGGGTAACTCCGCTATGCATGAAGTCGGCTACAGCATCATCGCTGATGATGGCCGAAGCAGTGACAGGCGATGCCAACACCAATCCCTCCAAGGTCTTGCATCGGCTCAGTGCCACATACACTTGTCCATGGGCAAACGAGGCGGCAGCATCAATAACAGCTTTCTCAAACGTCAATCCTTGGCTCTTATGTATCGTAATAGCCCAAGCCAAGCGCAGGGGATATTGACGGAAAGTACCCTCTATCTCTTCACGTATCTCCTTGGTTGCCTCGTCCAATGTGTAACGGCTGTTTGCCCATTCACTGGGCTCTACATTGAAGGCGGCTCCATCGTCACACCGCACCACGATGCTGCGGGCTGTAACGGTTTGTACGTGACCTATCTTTCCATTGTAGTAACGCCCTTGTCCCGACTCATCATTACGAATGAACATCACCTGTGCCCCTTGCTTCAACGTGAGAGTTGCCTCGGCCGGATAGAGAGCCTCATTGAAGTTGCCTTTCACTTCTGCTTGAAAAGAAAAAGCCTGGGCAGGCAAGGCTGCCAACCGGTGGTCGTTGTACTGTTGGGCTGTGTGGTTATGGGTAGTCAGGCGGATATAACCGTCAGCATCCTCGGCCTTGAATCCGGGTATATGCCGTTCGTTTAACCGTGCCAATAGCTGATTGTCAATGCGGCGTTCGCGGATGGCATTCAGAATATTGACAAATTGCTCGTCGGTCTGTCTGTAGATAGTTTTCAGTTCGATGGTGACGTAACGGCTCTGTTTCAGTGCATGACTACCAAAAAAATAAAATGTATCGTAATGGGGTTTCAACAAATGCACCTCATTATCCTTTACTACAGGAGACAATTGTTGCAGATCGCCAATCATAAGAAGTTGCACTCCACCAAAGGGACGCGAATGATCCTTGTAACGACGAAGCACGGAATCTATGGCATCCAGCAAATCTGCACGAACCATACTTATCTCATCAATCACCAACAGGTCGAGACTACGCAGAATATTCTTTTTCTCTTTGCTGAAACTGTACTGCTTGCGTCCGCTCTCACTGAACTGCATACCTGGTACATAGGGCGATAGAGGCAATTGAAAAAACGAATGTATAGTAACTCCGCCAGCATTGATGGCTGCCACACCTGTAGGGGCCACCACCACCATACGCTTGGGAGTGTTAGCTCGCAATTGTTTCAAAAAAGTAGTCTTTCCCGTACCAGCTTTACCCGTGAGGAAGACATTCGTATCGGTCTGTTCTATAAATTGGCTGGCCAATATCAATTCGTGGTTACTCCCAAGCGAGAGTGGATATGTAGCAATTGTTGCCATAGTGTTCTTCTATTCTTTCGGGCAAAAGTAGTACATATTCTTGAAAGAGGCAAGGGATAACAGATTTATATCCTCAAATCTTTTACCACATTACTGTTTCTTAAACCTGCTGTCTCCCTCCACGAGAGAGGTAGCATCTTGCTTATTCCGTTTCTTATATGTAACTTTGCAACGCAATGATGGACCAGCGAAAGATTATACACATCGATATGGATGCATTTTATGCATCAGTAGAGCAGCGAGACAATCCAGAACTACGCGGACGCCCCATAGCCGTAGGACATGAGGGAGAACGAGGTGTGGTGGCTGCTGCAAGCTACGAAGCAAGAAAGTTTGGTGTACACTCGGCCATGTCATCTTTGAAAGCCAAACGTTTATGTCCCGATTTAATTTTTGTACCAGGACGCATGGAAGTGTATAAAGAGGTCTCAGAGCAAATTCACGACATTTTCCACGAATATACAGACATCATTGAACCGCTGTCATTGGATGAAGCCTATTTGGATGTAACAACAAATAAACAAGACATTCCATTAGCAGTAGATATTGCCCGCCAAATCAAACAAAAGATACGTGAAAAATATTCATTAATAGCATCTGCAGGAATTTCATATAATAAACTTTTAGCAAAAATAGCCTCGGATTATCGGAAACCTGACGGACTATGCACCATACATCCTGCTCAAGCCTTAAGTTTTATCGCCAATCTACCTATCGAGAAATTCTGGGGTGTAGGTCCCGTTACTGCCAAACGAATGCACACATTAGGCATTCATGACGGAAACCAATTGAGGGCTTGGTCTTTGGAAGGACTGACACGTGAGTTTGGAAAAGCTGGTCCTCTTTATTATAACTTTGCCCGAGGTATTGATTCTCGTCCTGTTGAGACTATCAGAATCCGAAAATCTATAGGGTGCGAACATACATTAGAAAAAGACATTAACAGTCATTCTGCCATTATAATCGAACTCTACCACATAGCATCAGAACTTATCAATCGATTAAAAGGAAAAGAATTCAAAGGAAACACCTTAACATTAAAAGTAAAATTCCATAACTTTACACAAATAACCCGCAGTATCACACAAGAAAAGGTATTAACGCAAATGGATGTAATACTACCATTAGCCAAACGTTTGCTGAGCGAAGTTTCTTACAAAGAGTGTCCAATCCGATTATTGGGCCTTTCTGTTTCAAATCCACAAGACGAGGAGAATAAAAAAGATATACATCATACGACATGGGAACAACTTACCCTGCCATTCAAATGACCTCCTGAGTATGGATTCTTTTCATTTATTGCATCATCTACACAAATTATTTATCAGCAACTTACTATCCTTATTGGAATATTTTCCGTATATTTGCCCTTACTTTACGCTTAAACCATAAAAATATGAAAAAATCAATTTTATTAGCCGTCACATTGTTGTTCACTTTAACAATTGCGGCACAACCTCGTCTGTTTGTAAAGCCTAATGAGCCATTAGGCGAGGGAAAAGGTATTCACCCTGGTCGCGTAGCATGGATTCATAGTCCTGGTGTCGCCACTTGGGACGGCGAAACCGGCTTATGGGTAGAAGAACGCTGGAATGACCAACAGAAAGCTGATGCCATGGTGCGTCAAGCTGTCATGACTGTAGCTGGTGCCAAATCACCTAAAGCTGCTTGGAAAGCATTGTTCAAGAACTTCAACAAGACTCATGGCAAAGGAAACAAGGGTTATAAGAAGGGTGAAAAGATTGCTATCAAACTCAATATGAACAATGCCATCACTCATCGCGACACCATTGAATTGAATTCATCCCCTTACGTTACGTTGGCTTTGGTGCGTAGCTTGGTTAATGACGGTGGAGTGCGTCAGCAGGATGTGATTGTTTGTGAGCCGAGCCGTGCCATTACTGACAGTATCTATAATAAGATTCACCGTGAGTTCCCCGATGTGGTGTTCATCGATAACTTGGGAGGTAATGGCCGTGTGAAGTGTGAGTACTATCCCGAACAAATCAAGTATTCAGTAGATAATGGCAAGATGGCGCGTGGCTTGGCCAAGTGTATTGTAGATGCCGATTACCTTATCAATTCTGCATTGCTAAAGACTCATAATGGGCCTGGTGTAACCTTGACTGCCAAGAACTGGTATGGTGCTACAGACATCAACCTCATGTGGCGAAAAAATGCTCACAATGGCATCAGTCCAGACAAGCGCCGCGGCAAGCCCGGTTACAAAACTATGGTAGATTGGATTGGGCATAAAGATTTAGGACAAAAGTGTTTACTTTTCCTTATCGATGGTACTTATGGAAGCCGCCATGTAAATGGTGCACCTGCTCCTAAATGGCAAAAGGCTCCTTTCAACAACGAATGGTGCTGCAGTATCATAGCCTCACAAGATCCTTTGGCATGTGATGTAGTGGGTATGGATTTGTTAATCCACGAATGGCCCGAATTCGGAAATTTCAACTACTGCGATGAGTATTTACGAGAAGCTGCAACCATTCCTAATCCTACTACAGGTGTAACATACGACCCAGAACGTGACGGAAAGCCTTTGACTGCTCCTCTCGGCCTAATGGAGCACTCCGATAAAGATCGTAATTACACAAAATTAGAGATGATTTATGTAAAACAATAATTGAAATCACAGGTTGACGAGTAAGCAAAAGATAAGAACTTATTTACTCGTCAACCTGAATAAAATGATTTTCCTTGCCAACTATCTCGTTCTTCCATACGACGACGAAGACGAGCTGTAAACTCATGATTCTTTAATCCCCAATCAGGAGCAATCAACAATTCGCGAGGTGATTGAGATACAAACCGCTCCAGAACTATATCTGAACGCAAATGTTCAATGTAATCAATCACCAATTCAATATACTCATCCACATCATAAAGGTTAAAGTCTTCAGGATGCAGTTCATATTCATGAGCCATCCGTGTTCCACGTACCAATTGTAATTGATGTAGCTTTAAAGTCGTCAAAGGTAAATCTGACAAGACTTTAGCTTGATTTATCATCATTGCATGAGTCTCTCCCGGCAAACCCAAAATCACATGACCACCAACATGAATACCCCTATCTGACGTTCGCTTAATAGCAGTCTCCGTTTCCGCAAACGTATGTCCACGATTAATACGACGCAAAGTCTCATCATAGGTGCTCTCTATGCCATATTCCACTAATAAGAACTTTTTCTGATTCAGTTCTTCTAAATAATCCAACAAGACATCAGGCATACAATCAGGACGTGTACCAATAACTAACCCGACCACACCTGGAACAGACAAAGCTTCCTCATAAAGTTCAACAAGGCGCTCCATTTCACCATACGTATTAGTATAGGCTTGAAAATAGGCCAAGAACCTCATATCAGGATACTTACGAGCAAAGAAACGACATCCCTCTTCCATTTGTTCTGTCACACTTCTCGCCGTATTACAATATTCAGGATTAAATGTCTGATTATTACAATATGTGCATCCACCCCATCCCCGAGTACCATCACGATTAGGACAAGTAAAACCTGCATTAATGGAGATTTTCTGTACCTTATAGGGAAATTGTGTACGCAACCACAGCCCGAATTCATTATACAATTTAGTCATAACTTCACATTTCTACGCAAAAATAAGAAAAAGTAGGCAATTTAAAGTTCTAAAACATAAAAAGTTTACATTTTATGCTTGTATTATGGCAAAATGTTATACTTTTGCAACTTCAAAGAAGAATATAGATTAGTAAATTTAAATTATACAAGAAAAATGAAAGTAGCGATTGTTGGTGCAAGTGGTGCCGTAGGACAAGAATTCCTACGTGTACTTGAAGAAAGAAATTTTCCACTCGATGAATTATTATTATTCGGCTCGTCACGTAGCGCCGGTCGAAAATACACTTTCCGTGGAAAAGAAATCGAAGTAAAACTCCTGCAGCACAATGATGACTTCAAAGGTGTGGACATCGCTTTCACTTCTGCTGGTGCAGGTACCACTAAAGAATTTACAGAAACAATCACCAAGTTCGGTACTGTATTAATCGATAATTCCAGCGCTTACCGCATGGATGAAGATGTACCATTGGTAGTCCCCGAGGTGAACCCCGAAGATGCCCTTAACCGACCTCGTAATGTGATAGCAAACCCCAACTGTACTACAATACAGATGGTAGTAGCTTTGAAAGCCATAGAAAACATATCACATATCAAACGCGTACACGTAGCGACTTATCAAGCAGCCAGTGGTGCTGGAGCTGCAGCTATGGACGAATTGTATGAGCAATATCGTCAGGTTTTGAGTAATGAGCCTGTCACAGTAAACAAGTTCGCCTATCAGTTGGCATTCAACCTTATCCCACAGATTGACGTATTTACTGATAACGGTTATACCAAAGAGGAGATGAAAATGTTCAACGAAACACGTAAAATCATGCACTCTGACATTCAGGTAAGTGCGATGTGTGTGCGTGTTCCGGCCCTACGTTCCCACTCTGAAAGTATCTGGGTTGAAACCGAGCGTCCCGTTTCTCCCGAAGAAGCCCGCGAGGCCTTCGCCAATGGCGAAGGATTGGTACTGATGGATAACCCTGCCGAAAAAGAATACCCTATGCCACTTTTTCTGGCTGGTAAAGATCCTGTTTATGTAGGTAGAATCCGCAAGGACCTGGCCAATGAAAATGGATTGACATTCTGGATTGTCGGTGACCAAATCAAGAAAGGAGCAGCCCTCAATGCCGTACAAATAGCAGAATATCTTATCAAGGTAGGTAACATAAAATGAGTTTATTTGTACTAATAGATTAAAAGGTATCAATATATACATTCTTATAGATTCGGGTGATACAGATAAATCATAAGCCTTTCAAAATAATCTGTATCACCCGAATCATTTTATAAAAACTCAACGCGCACCATCCACATCAACCAAGGAATAAATCACTGAGAAACAAGGGGACAAAGAAGCATATGGAGAGCCCATAATAAGGCTACTCAAGTGAACTATATTTCATTTGTCGAGCCGCTTATAGTTCATTTGTCAAGCCGCTAACTGTTCACTTGGGGTAGCCGCAAGTATTTCACTTGGGTAAGCCAATAACTGTTCACCTGAGCATGCAATAATCGTTCATTTACAGAACCGTAAATTATCCGTC
>JAFQBB010000054.1 GCA_017416805.1 Bacteroidaceae bacterium | reverse complement strand
TCCGAGAATTTATGGTTCAAGATATGAGGAAGTTGCAGAAGATCTGTACGGATATAGAGCCAACAAGCATATCATTTTCTACCGGATTCTTCCTAATGATGACATACTTGTCATCAGAATATTACACCAGAAGATGGATTTGAAACATCATCTGACAGATGGGTCCAATTAAACAACAAAGTGGAGCATAGCCATCGCGGCCGTGCTCCACTTTCTTTTTTCACTAATACAACATTATTATTAACGCACTTGCTTATGGTGCTTTCGTTATCTCATCCACGGTGAGTGGGATGTTATAGTCGATGCGGTCACTCTGGATGAAGACGGTGAAACCATCATCAGCCTTTATACGGCAAGAGTAGGACTTCAGCAGGCCGTCCACCTTGGAAAACACGCCATCTGAAGAATAATTATATTCATGGATACGCTTCTCATTACGGATGGTGATTTCAGAGTCTGTTTCACTGACAATATTGAGATTCTTCTTGTTCTCATTAAATTTACCCATCACGTCCAACGTAATCCAATAGACAAGGTCGATTTGTTGGTTTCGTCGAGATGTAGCAAAATTCAACATACCATCGCTCCACATTTTAGTACTATCGGGAGTGTAAAGGTAAACGGTTTGCTGCCCTGAATCTTCCATTATCTCCTGTCGGCTGAAGTATCCTCTTTCTGTCCGCAAAATGGTGTTGATAACTTTGGTCGAAGGCCCCCCTGTTTCTGTCGGCTTGTATGTGAGTTCTATCCGACAACTGCCTATTTCTTCTAATTCAGCCATAGCCCTGTCGATAATCTGGGCCGCACGTGCTTCGCCCGGCATCAGAATTTTGGTGCCAAAGAACACTCCTATCATCACCACGGCTGCCACTCCTACGGTGCGTACATACCGCCACCAGGATACACGCTTGGGAGTTTCGGGCACACTGAACGAAACGTTGTACCGGGGGGCGTGTTTGGGAGTCAGCAGGTTTACAATCTGTTCATCCACTCTTTCATTGTCTCTTTCCGTTTTCATATCTTTCACTATTTAAAGGTTTTCACATCAGTTTATTCATCCGCAATCCGTCACGCAATTTCTCAATGCCATAGCGATAACGGGCTTTCACCGTAGGTAGGGGTTCACTCAGAATGGATGCAATGTCGGCAAACGTACGCCCACCATGAATGTGCAACCGTATCACCTCGCTTTGCTCCACAGGTATTTTGCCCAACAGGCGGTCAATCATGCGGAACTCCTGTTCAAAGTCCTGCGGTACAAGGTCGTGCACCTGCAATTGCTCGACATTGTCACACTCCATCTCCATCCTCTTCTGCCGATTGCGCAGAAGCATCCCGCATTGGTTGGTCAAGGTCCGAAAAAGGTAGTTCCTCATATTCTCCACTTCGGCCAGCAAGTGAGCCTTGTCGCACAACGCGAGAAACACCTCTTGCAACACATCCTCCGCCTCGGCCTCATCGCCCAGCCGATAGCAGGCATACCGGTAGAGGTCTTCCTTCTCCTCCTCCATCAGGCGGGCCAGTTGCTCCATCAGTTTTCTCTTCTTATTCTTATTCATTTTTCATTGGTCGTTCTGCTTTAAAGATGCAAAGTTGCGGAAAAAGATGTAAAGGAGAGCAAAAACAAACTAAAAAACAAAATACTCAGCCTGCTATTTGGTTATTCCAAATTAAACCCATATTTTTGCAACCGCGGTTACAGTAACGTGTGTTGCAAAATAAAATTCATTGATTATGAGATTCTACAATAGAGAAAAAGAGACGCAGACTTTGCAGAACATCGAAAATATGTCTGCCGAATATGCACAAATGACCGTCATCACAGGACGGAGGCGGATAGGCAAAACTACCCTTATCCGTCACGCTTTCAAACGCCTGCCATTGATATACTTCTTTGTAGGGCGAAAAAGTGAAGCCATGCTATGCCGCGAACTGACGGAAATAGTAAAAAATGTGTTGGGCGATGAATTAGGAACATTCACCTCCATGAGTGCTCTTTTCTCCAGTCTGATGAATATTTCCAAGCAAAAGAACTTCACGTTGGTGTTTGACGAATTTCAGAATTTCAGCACCGTGAATGCCTCCTTCTTCAGCGATATGCAACATCTGTGGGACAACCATAAGGATGAAAGCCAGATGAATTTAGTCCTTTGCGGTTCACTCTACTCTATGATGACCAAAATCTTCGACGACAGGAAAGAACCTCTCTACGGACGTGCCACACACCGCATCCGCCTGCAACCTTTTACGTTGGACACATTGAAGGAAATCATGCGCGAACATCATCCCGAGTACATGCCCGACGACCTCCTGACTTTCTACATGGTGACGGGAGGGGTGGCCAAGTATGTTGAACAATTGATTATGCATCATGCTTTTACCAAAGAAACCATCATACAGACCGTTTTCAGTTACGGTTCCTATTTCCTCGAAGAGGGACGCGACATGCTTTCCGATGAGTTTGGCAAAGAATATGGGAATTACTTCTCTATCCTTGCGGCTATAGCCAGTGGTGAAACCAGTAGAGGAGAAATCACCAACTATACAGGCATAGAGTGCGGAGGACATCTGGACAAATTGGAAAAGTCATACGACCTCATCACCCGACTTCGCCCTTACCTTCAGCCCGAGGGGAGCCGTAACCTGAAGTATGAACTGAAAGACAACTTCTTGACATTCTGGTTCCGTTTCATTTATAAATACCGTAGTGCCATAGAAATCGGCAATCTCGAATATGTGCAAGAAAAGGTGTTGGCCGACTATGAAACTTTCTCCGGAAAAATCCTTGAACGTTATTTCCGACAGAAATACCGCGAGACGGGGTTCTATAATATTGTCACCAACTATTGGGAGAAAAACAATTTGAATGAAATCGACCTCATTGCCGTAAATGAAGTTGACCACATCCTCATCATCGGGGAATGCAAACGGAATGCCAAGCGAATCAATCTCCACACATTGCAAGAGAAGTCGCAAACCATCCTACAAAAACAAAAGCGTTTCAAGGCCGAATATGTGGGAATGAGTTTGGATGATATGTGACAATCCCCTTTGTACCATATTGCATTACGAAAACGGAGAAAAAGTTAAATTGATGAAATAAGAATAGCAAAAATGTTGCCAAAGGATTACGGCCAATCCGAGAATTTATGGTTCAAGATATGAGGAAGTTGCAGAAGATCTGTACGGATATAGAGCCAACAAGCATATCATTTTCTACCGGATTCTTCCTAATGATGACATACTTGTCATCAGAATATTACACCAGAAGATGG
>JAFQBB010000040.1 GCA_017416805.1 Bacteroidaceae bacterium | reverse complement strand
GTTTAAGGCTTAGGGTTTAGGGCTTAGGGGGGTAGACTATTTCCCTACACCCTCAACCCTACACCCTACACCCTAAGCCCTACACCTTTTTCTTGCTCTTTACTTTAATCTGGTCAAATCCTTCGCCATAGACACCCACCACGTTGCTTTGCGAAATGAAGGCGTTGGGGTCTATGTCCTTCACCAGACGGAAAATGTGGATGGCCTCACTCTTCTTGGCCAATATGCAAAGCACCTTCATGGGCTGTTTGCTGTAAAAGCCTGTACCATCCAGTATGGTGACACCACGGTTCACTTCCGTTAAGACAACTTCGCCAATCTCTTCGTACTTCTTGCTGAAGATAAGGAATTGCACACTCTGTCGGGCACTGTTGACAATGTAGTCAATGGCCACACTGATGATGATGAGTGTGACGAAACCGAATACTACGCGGCGCCAATCCTCGAAAATGAAATAGCAGGAAGAGATGATGACAATGTCGCACACCATAATCATGCGACCGAAAGTGATGGTCTTGTACTTGTTGACAATGGCGGCGATGATGTCCGTACCACCCGTGCTACCACCTACTATGAATACCACGGCAATACCTACTCCGCAGAATATGGAACCGATGACGCAAGCCATAAAGTCCTGTCCGGGACCGATAATTTGTAGCAGTTCGCCTGTTTCGGGGTTCTTCATCATCTCCTGGAATACATCCAGGAAGAATGTCAGTACCGATACAGAATAGATAGTTTTCAAGCAGAATTTCAGTCCCAAGATATAAAGGGCTACTGCCAGAAAGGCCGCGTTGATGGCGAAGTAGGAAATCTGCATCTCAATGCCTGTGGCATAATATATGATGGCCGAGATACCCGTCACTCCTCCCGTGGTTACCTGATACGGCAACAGGAAAAGGGTCCATCCGAGTGCATAGGCCATCAAGCCCAAGGTTATCGTAATATAATCCTTGGCTCCTCGCCAAAGAAGACCCACCCTGCCCCTCCCAGAGGAGGGGAGTGAGTTGCCTTTTTTGTCTGTTTTCATACGTGTTGTCTATTTACTCCCCTCCCTTGGGAGGGGTAGGGGGAGGGTCTGTTTACAGTACAATATTCACAATCTTTTTCGGTACGATGATGACCTTCTTCGGAGTCTTTCCTTCAATCCATTTCTGACTCTGTTCGTCAGCCATCACAGTACTTTCGATGGTGGCATTATCGGCATCTGCAGGGAAGTCCAACGTGAAGCGCGCCTTGCCGTTGAAAGAGATGGTATATTTTACGGTATCCTCTACAAGGTATGATTCATTGTACTCCGGCCACTTGGCATCGCAGACACTGGTAACTGGCAGCTCGTCACTATGCAGCATTTCCCAAAGTTCTTCGGCCAAATGGGGAGCAAAAGGCGCAATCAGCGTGGTCAACAGACGCAGGACCTCTGTAGAACGACACTTCAATTGGGTCAGTTCGTTGACACAAATCATGAAGGCACTGATGCTGGTGTTGTATGAGAAGGTCTCGATATCACCAGTTACCTTCTTGATGAGTTTGTGGATGCACTTCAACTCCTCTTTTGTAGCGGGGACATCGGTGGGCAGATATTCATCCGTACGGCTGTAGAACAATCCCCACAACTTCTTCAAGAAGCGGTGTACACCATCTATTCCGTTAGTGTCCCATGGCTTGCTCTGCTCTACAGGCCCCAAGAACATCTCGTACATACGCAAAGTGTCGGCACCGTATTTCTCTACAATCATGTCGGGGTTCACCACGTTGAACATCGATTTTGACATCTTCTCTACGGCCCAACCGCAGATATATTTGCCATCCTCAAGGATGAACTCTGCATCGTTATATTCAGGGCGCCATGCCTTGAAAGTCTCCACATCCAACACATCGGCACTCACAATGTTCACATCGACATGCAGGGGTGTCACATCATACTGGCCCTTCAGACCATGGCTGACGAAGGTGTTGGTATCCTTGATACGATATACGAAGTTGCTTCGTCCCTGAATCATTCCTTGGTTCACCAGTTTCTGGAATGGCTCATCCTTCATGCTGACTCCCAGGTCATAGAGGAACTTGTTCCAGAAACGGCTGTAGATAAGGTGTCCTGTAGCATGTTCGGTACCACCTACATAAAGGTCCACATTCTGCCAATAGCCTGCAGCCTTCTGACTCAGCAATGCGTTGTCATTCTGCGGGTCCATATAGCGCAAATAGTAGGCGCTTGAACCGGCAAAGCCTGGCATTGTATTCAGCTCCAAGGGGAATACATTCAGATTGTCAATGAGGGCATTGTCCACCACTTCGCCTTTCTGTACATCCCAGGCCCACTTGGCCGCATTGCCCAACGGTGGTTCGCCTGTCTCGGTAGGCAGGAACTTGGATACTTCGGGGAGTTCAAGAGGCAACTTGCTGCTATCAATCATGTAGGGCATACCATCCTTGTAATATACAGGGAACGGTTCGCCCCAGTAGCGCTGGCGACTGAAGATGGCATCGCGAAGACGGAAGTTCACCTTTACGCGGCCAAGTCCGTGCTCTTTCACATATTTCTTGGTGGCGGCGATGGCCTCTTTGATGGTAAGTCCGTTGAGCACGAGGTCACAGTAAGGAGTTGCTCCCTCTTTCGGGCTGTTTGTCACGATACCCTCTTTGGCATCGAAACTTTCTTCGCTCACATCGCATCCCTCAACCAATGGGATGATGGGCAAGCCAAAGTGCTTGGCAAAAGCATAGTCGCGGCTGTCGTGGGCAGGTACGGCCATGATGGCACCTGTTCCGTATCCGGCCAATACATAGTCACTGATCCAGATGGGCACAGCCTCACCGGTGAAGGGGTTGATGGCATACGAGCCACTGAATACACCTGTCACCTTGCGGTCGGCGATACGTTCGCGCTCGGTACGCTTCTTGGTGCGGTCAAGGTAAGCCTCTACCTCCTCCTTCTGCTCGGCAGTTGTCAGTTGGGCAACCAACTCACTTTCGGGTGCCAACACCATGAAGGTGACGCCGAACATGGTATCTGCACGGGTGGTGAAGATGGTGAATTCAGTGACTTGTGACGAGCTACGAGCTACGAATCCTCCATCCGGATGGCCACTTGTAGCTTGTAGCTCATCACTTGTAGCTACTTTAAATCTGATTTCGGCACCCTCTGAACGGCCAATCCAGTTCTTCTGGGTCTCCTTCAGTGACTCTGTCCAGTCTATCTTGTCCAATCCGTCAAGCAGACGTTGTGCATAGGCGCTTACACGCAAGCACCATTGGCGCATCTTCTTCTGCACTACGGGGAATCCGCCGCGTTCAGATACACCGTCCACCACCTCGTCGTTGGCCAATACAGTACCTAAGGCCGGGCACCAGTTTACCATGGTTTCGCCCAGATAAGCGATGCGGTAGTTCATCAATGTCTCTTGCTGCTCCTTCTCTGTCATGGCATTCCAGTCATCGGCGGTGAAGTTCAGTTCTTCACTTTGAGCCACGTCCAGTCCCTCAGTACCCTTTTGGGCAAAGTGTTCTACCAGTTTGCTGATGGGTTGTGCCTTCTGGCAAGAGTTGCAATAGAAACTGCCGAACATCTGTTGGAAGGCCCATTGGGTCCAATGGTAGTATCCCGGTTCGCAGGTGCGCACTTCGCGATCCCAATCGAACGAGAAACCTATCTTGTCCAACTGCTCGCGGTAGCGGTTGATGTTTGCTTCTGTGGTGACGGCCGGGTGTTGTCCGGTCTGTATGGCATATTGTTCTGCCGGCAATCCGTACGCGTCATATCCCATGGGATTCAGCACGTTGAATCCCTGTTGACGTTTGTATCGTGCATAAATGTCGCTGGCAATGTAGCCCAATGGATGGCCCACGTGCAGTCCGGCCCCTGATGGATAGGGGAACATATTCAGTACATAGAATTTCTTTTTGGTGTCATCTTCTGCAACTTTATAGGTCTTCTGCTCCACCCATCGTTGTTGCCATTTCTTCTCAATCTCTCTGAAATTATATTCCATAGCGGATATCTTTAAATTTATTTGTTATATGATTATACCTTATACATTATTATATATGGGGCGCAAAGATAGGGAAAATTTCGGATTACTTGGCTGCTTGAGCCAAAGTTTCCTTATATTTTATGCGATAAACAACATTTTTTACAGATAAAGTGTTATCTTTGTCCCGAAAAACAAAAACAGATAAGTTATGGCAATAGATGAGTTAACAGACAGGTATGTCAATTTTTATACCGATTTTGCGTTCAAGAAACTCTTTGGCACAGAAGTGAACAAGGAGTTGCTAATCAGTTTCCTGAATTCATTGCTCGACGGTCAGGAGGTTGTAAAGGACTTGACTTATCTTAACAGTGAGCATATGGGGACTGCGGAGTTCGACCGTAAAGCCGTATTTGATGTGTATTGCGAGAATGAAAAAGGCGAGAAGTTTCTTGTGGAAATGCAGAAGGCCGAACAGCAATTCTTTAAAGACCGCAGTGTGTTTTATTCTACCTTCCCTATTCGTGAACAGGCGCAACGTGGCACAGGTTGGGATTACCAGTTGAAGTCTGTCTATACCATTGGTATCCTTAATTTCAGTTTTGATGATGAGGATCCGGAGTATTATCATCACGAAGTGAAACTTATTGATACTAAAACTGGTAAGGTTTTTTATGACAAGCTGACGTTCATCTATTTGGAAATGCCCAAATTCACCAAGACGGAAAATGAGTTGGAGACACTCTTCGACAAGTGGCTTTATGCTATTCGTCATCTCTCCGATTTGATGAATCGTCCTCAAATCCTGCAGGAGAAGGTTTTCCAACACTTCTTTGAGGAGGCAGAGATTGCCAAGTTCAATCGGCAGGAGCGTTTGGAATATGAAGACAGTTTGAAGGCCTATCGCGATTGGTATAGCGTGATGAAGACCGCTCAGATTAAAAGTCGTGCTGAGGGCCTTGCTGAGGGCCTTGCTGAGGGTCGTGCTGAGGGTCGTGCTGAGGGTGCACGGGATAAAACATTTGAGATTGCTCGCAGTATGAAGCGGGAGGGTATGGATGTTCAGACGATAATTCAGATTACCGGACTTTCTGCAGAGGAGGCTTTGAGTTTGTAAACTGTCCGATGCATCCTTTTTTCTTTTTGTTTCATATCTTTTTCTTAATGGATATTTTGCTGATTGTTGCAGGGCAGGGACGAACCTGTCCTGCCTGTTACCGCACACAATAGTTTGAAACGTTAAATAATGTCAAGGGGGGGGGTGATTTGTGGCTGCCAAATTCTTAATTCAAGACAAATTGCCTATTTTTGCTCCGTTAAAGTGTCTTCATTGCCGATAATGAACCTTAAAACGAAAAAGAAAACTATTTAAAACAACTATTTATTAACTAAATTCATGCTTATGAAACTAAAAAATTTAGTGATTTTGGGTGCAATGCTCGTTGTGGGTAGTGCATCTGCAGAAATCGTGGATGGTGTGCGTCAGGCTCCAAATGTTCCGAAGCCTAATGTAACCGCTCAAGAGATTAAATGGGGAGAGACTATGTACATGTTTAATGTGGACGCTGGCCAGTTCTTCCTTGGTGCTAATGATTGGAACACCCGCGCCAGCATAGGCCGTAAGGGTTACAAGGTTTACATTGACCAGTATATGCCAGACGGTGCAACGTGGGATGGAAAACAAATTTATTGGAGAGATTCTGTAGAGACTCAGTCGGCCATCAAACATGTATGGATGGCTGATGACGGTGGTAATATGTGGGTGGACAACAGCGATAAACCTGATCGCTTGTTTGACCTCATTCCTCAAGGCAATAATGTGTATCGTTTGGCTCCCGGTGCGGGTAATCCCAGTTGGAATAGCGGAACTTATCCTAATGTTTATGTGGGTACTACTAATGCTCATAAGCTTGGTGCTAATACTCGTTTGTATTGGAATATCTCTCCGGAAAAGGAAGGCGCTCAGCTTGACTGGATTTTTGTATCTCCCGCAGAGTATGAAGCTGCCTTGGAAGACTATACTGCGGCTTGGGTCGTTTATGATTCCTTGGCCAATGTCTATAACGTGGCCCAAGCCTTGAAAGTGAAAATTGACGAGGCTAAGTCTAAAGGCATTGATGTAGCTGCTCAAGAGGCTCTTTATCTTAATGAGAGTTCTGCTGTGGAAGATATGGAGGTTGCTTCTGAGGCTATTGATAAGGCTTTGTATGATTGGGGATTGGCTAATGCAACTTGGGAAAATCCTGCCAGTATGACCTCGTTGATTACTAATGCAAGTTATGATGATAATAAGAACGATGGTTGGAGTGGTACTGCTCCTGGCTTCCAAAGCTTTAACAATGCTGAACATTATAACAAAACTTTTGATAGCTACCAAGATCTTAAAGATGTACCAGCAGGTTTGTACAGCGTGAAAGTAAGAGGATTCTTCCGTCCGGGAAGTACAGAATCTGCTTACGTGGATTTTGTTAATGGTACAAATAATGTTGTAATGGCTTATGCCTATACCTCTGCGGATTCTCTTTTCAGTGCCATTCCTAATATCTATGCCGGTTCAACCACTGAGAAAATTGGTGTCGGCACTGAGACTTCTGCTAAAGCGGCTGATGGAAAGTCGTGGTACGTTCCCAATAATATGGAGGCTGCAGCTGCTTACTTTGCTGATGCAGAACGTGGACCCAAGTACGATGCGTCTGTTTTGGTAGCTGTTACAGATGGTAAATTGCGTATTGGTCTCAAGCATGACAAGACCACAAGTGGTACTGACTGGGTAATTTGGGATATGTGGCGCTTGGAATATCATGGAACAAAACCTGAGGCTTATGCGGGTGCAGCAAAAGCGTTGGCAGAGGCTGTGATGAACAAGTATGACGGCGTTGAGGCTAAAATGTCAGTAGGTTTGCTTGATTCTTACAAGGCTACATTAAGTGGTATTACTGCTTCTGACGCTGCTACTTTAGCCGCTGCACAAAATACTGTGGATGAGGCAGTAGCGGAGGTTCAGGATAATATTGATGGCTGGAAGGAATACGAAGCCCTTGTTACCAAAGCCAACGAAGTGCGTGGTGATCCCTCATATTCGCCTTCTGCTGCAATGACTACCATGGCAGGTTATGCTATGAGACAGGCTCCTGCTATTCTGAAAGCTCTTGCTTTGACTACCGAAGAGTTGTTGGCTGAGGTCAAGAAGTTTAACGATATGATTGAGACCGCTATCCGCGAATCGCTCAAAGTGGATAGCGATGTAACGAATATGTTCTTGGTGAATGCCAAGTTTGACAATAAGGCTGATGGCAAGAACGACGGTAAGGGTTGGGAAGGTAAGTGGACTGACATCAATGGCCCTGAAAACAATCCTGTAATGGAAATCTATGGTGGTTGGGACGTGGTTGATCCTGATTGGGATGTTTATCAAATTGTGAAAGATGCTCCTCAAGGTGTATACGAAATCTCTCTGAACGGATTCTTCCGTGCAGGTGAGAATCCTGATGCATACGCTGCATACGAAAAATCTCTCCAGACCGGACAAGAGGTTATTTCACATGCCTCTGTATATGTGAACAATAATAAGTCTGCTCTCAAGAATGTATATTCTGAGCCAGTAAAATGTGGTGAGTTGTATTCTGCTGAAAAAGTCTATGGCCCTACTCCTTGGTTGCCGGTTGAAGGTGATTCCACAGGTAATTGGTATCCTAATGGTATGTATGATGCCGGTGTTGCTTTTGCTGCCGGTATGTACAAGAGTTCTGCTCACGGTCTTGTAGCTCGTGAGGGCGATGAACTCCGCATCGGTGTTGTGGCTAAGGGCATGATTCTGCGTGAGTGGGTTATCTTTGATAATTTCCAGATGATTTATCGTGGAAAGCAGGTTAAGTACGTGAAGCCCCACTTGCAAGAGGCTATTGTCGCAGCAGGAGAAAACCTGAAGAAACCGATGGATAAGGATACCAAGGTAATTGTAGAAACGGCTAAAGCTAATGCCGAAGCACTGCTCGAAAGTACTGACGAAAATGCCGTATTTGATGCGTTGGTGGCCCTTTATGAGTCCAACGACTCGGTTGAAGCCGCTTCCGCAATATTCGATGATTTGACAAAGGCTGCCGTATCTATCGAAGAGGCTATCATGGCAAATAGCGAAACTGCTACCCAGCAGGCTCAACTCAATGCCCAAAATCTGCTGACTGCCATTTCTGAAGGCTTGAACGGAGCTTCTCTGACCAAGGCCGAAGCTAAGGCTTTGTTGGCTCAGGTGGAGAAGGTGCTCATGGATTTGCGGATGCCTGACGTTACCAATGCTTCAGACGATACTCCGGTCAAGTTTACCCAACTCCTCATGACTCCTAATTTTGACAAGGATGGTGCAAACTCAACAGAAGGTTGGACAGGTGCCAATGGCGGATATGGCAATGGCGATGAGGCTAAAGCGTTGATTTATGAGTTCTTTAACAAAACGTTCCATATCTATCAGGAACTGAAGAATATTCCTAATGGTACTTACCGCATTGAGGTGTCTGCGTTCAACCGTCATGGTTCTTCTGTAAACGAGTATTTCTCTTACCAGGCAAATCCTGACACATCAAGTGTATATGTATATGGTATGGATTGCGCGGGTGACTCTTTGACTTACAAGCAGCCTGTCGCCCGTTTGGCTAAGCATGCATCATTGGATTACTTCTCTGCTTATGACTTCGATTCGGCTTATTTCGCTCGTGTTGATACGCTGAAAAATGTGGAAATGGGTGCAGACAGCATCGTGTGGGTAGTAAATTCTCCAAGAGGAGCTTCCCACGAATTTGATGATCTTGAACGTTATACGAATACGGTATATGTAGAGGTTACCAACGGAACTCTCCGTCTCGGTATGGAGAAGACGGAGGTAGCCAAGGGCGACACAAAAGTCGCTTGGGACGGTTATGGCATGAAGCATGGTGAAGACTGGGTAACCATGGACAACTGGAGACTCTACTACCACGGAACCGCATCCAAGTTCAAACCCACTTCTGTAGGCGAAGTCCTCGTGGCTGCTCCGGGTGCTCCCGTCAAGGTTGAAGTTTACAACCTCAACGGTGTGCGCTTGAACAAACCTCAGAAGGGTGTGAACATCATCCGCACTATCCACGCCGATGGTCAGGTGACCGTGAAGAAACGTCTGGTTAAATAATGCAAGAAAAATTTCTCTCCAACCTGAGCGGAAATTTTCTCAGGTAGGCTAAAAAATAGCTGAGTATATTCCTTCGGGTTGAAGAGAAATTGCAAGAATGATTTTTTAGGACCGGTTACACGGATTAATACGGATAGGGGAAACACCCCTCCGTGTAATCCGTGTAACCCGCGCCTGAAATACGATGAGGAAAAGTAACCTTTTCAGATAAACAGAAAAACAGGCTTCGCAAAGAAGACAACCATGAGAGAGAGGGAGATAAACTCTGCTGACCATACAGATAGCCGATTGCCGGGATTTTGCAGGGTAACGGTAGGAAAAGACAGCTGGTGTCGCCGATGTTAATGGCCACACGAGCCGTCTTTAAGCGGATATATACCTTTTGCTTTCACAAGGAGGTTTTCTGGCGAATGGAGAATTCCTGCTATTTGGACATTGGGAACTGAATACTCAAAATAATAAAGAATAAAACTAACTAATACACACATGTTATGAAAAGCAAGACAGTGAGACACTTGTTCTGTAGAAGCGCTTTTGCGGCATGTCTGGTGGGGGTGGCTGTGGCATTCCCTTCCTGTGAGGACGAAAACCTTACGGGACAACCGTCATGGCTCGGAAACTCCATCTACGAACGCTTGCAGGAGATGGGCAACTATAAGACAACGCTCAAATTGATTGATGAACTGGAGCAGACAGAAGTGTTGAGCCATACAGGCTCAAAAACCTTGTTTGTGGCCGATGATGCGGCTTTTGAAGAATGGTTCAAGACCAATGACTGGGGAGCCAGAAACTATGGCCAACTGACCACCGCACAGAAGAAATTGTTGCTCAACGGTTCGATGATTAACAATGCCTACCTGGTGGAGTTGCTCTCCAACGTAAGTGGCAATCCGCCACAAAGCGGATTGTGTATGCGTCGTGCCACTTCGCAGACACTTTACGACTCGGTTTATAAAATCAAACCTGCGGAAATGCCTTCAGGAGCCGCTTGGGACAAGCACCGCAACAAGGAGGGAGGAATCGTCCTGATGAAGGATGCCACTACGCCTCCGCTTATTCATTTCTTGCCCAAATTCATGGAGTATTATGATTTTACGGAGGACGATTTGGCAACTCTTACCAATGGTGAAGCCAATTCTTTGGGTGAAGCCTGGGTGAACGGTAAGAAAATTACTGAGCGCGACATTACTTGTAAGAATGGTTACATCCATAAGGTGAGTGGAGTGATTGAACCGGCCGACAACATGGTCGAGTATATCCGCAAACAAGCGGTAAACGGACATGATGACCCCAATGGAACCTCTTTGTGGTTGGAGTTCCTTGACCGTTTTGCTGCACCCTACTATGCTGGCGATAATATAACAAACAATTACCGTCGTCTGTATGGTACAAAGGACTCTGTTTTTGTGCTTCGTTATTTCAGTAATACCACAACTACCAATCCGAGTGGAGAGACAGAACGTGTGCGTCTGGCCTTTGATCCCGGATGGAACCAGTACATCTATAGCAATACTTCGGGCTACGACATGCACTACGATGCAGGTATGATGATTGTGCCTACCAATGCCGCTCTTAATGAATGGTTCCTGAACGGTGCAGGAAAGAGCTTGTACGAAGAATTCACAACCCTCCAGAATGTCCCGGACCTGACTCTGATAGAACTGCTGGATGTGAATATGATAGAGTCCTTGACGGGTAAGATTCCTTCCAAGTTTGCCGATGTCCTTGACCCCAGTACACAAGAGTCGTTAGGGCTTGACAGACGTAATGAATATAAAATTCTGGATGCTCACATGGGATGCAATGGAGTGGTATTTAAAGTCAATAAAGTGTTTGCTCCCTATTCATATTCAAGTGTCGTTTTCCCGGCCATGGTGCGCGAACGTTTCTTCAACACCATCTATTGGGGACTTGATTACGAACCGACATTGGACGATACGGAACCGACCCTCTACTTCAAACCGTTCCTGAACTCGAAACTCTCACACTATAGCCTGTTGTTGCCGGACAATGAAGCAATGCTTTGCTACCTCGACCCTGTATATTATAGCAAAACATCGCAATCTCTGTTGAAGTTCGAATACGATGAAGAGGAGAAAACGGTGAAGGCAAAGCGCTTTATGGCCACTGCAACACCCGATGGCGAGATTAGTGAATCGGGAATAACGGGAGCTAAAGGTGTTGATGTCGAAGAGGCGGTAATGAAGAACCGTATGCGCGATATGATTGAGAATATGGTTGTCGTGGGTAAATTTGTGCCCGGACAGGAGTATTACAAAACGAAAAGTGGAAGTTATATCCGTGTCACCAACCTGACAGACAATACGGCTACTATCCAAGGCGCTTGGCAAATGCAACATAATGAAAAACCGTTGTTGGTGGAGAAAATATATCGTCAGGACAATGGTGAGACTTATCACCTCACTGGACAGGTTCCGATGACCTCGACCAAATCGCTCTACATGACTTTGAAGGAACATGCCGAATACAAGCCTTTCCTTGACCTCGTTTCAGGTAGCGACCCGCAGGATGAAAAGTCTGTTCTGCTCAGTGCCACGATGGAAAACACCAATGGGGTAACTACCGGATACTCTGGAAATCCCGATAATTACAATTTCATGCTTTTTGATAACTATAACTATACTGTGTATGTACCTGATGGTGAAGCTATCAAGAAGTTGGTAGAATCCAATGTGTTGCCAACCTGGGATGACTTCTTGGAGCATTCGGCTATTCGTGATGACCGCAAAAATGAATACAAACCAGAGGAAAAGAAGAAAGCCTCTGTTTATTGCGAAGTCATCAAGGAGCGTATCAATGACTTCATCCGTTATCATGTACATGACAACTCATTGATAATAGGTGGTCCTCAGGGTACGGCTGATTATGAAACCATGAAATTGAACGAACAGACTCATCGTTTCTATACGGTAACCGTCAGTGTGGATGCAACCTCCATGAGTTTGAAGGATGCATTAGGAAATCTTGTCAATGTAAGAACAGACCTCTCTGGTCTTTACAATAACATAAGTCGCGATTATTGGTTTAGCGGCGGTGTTGGTACAACGGGTGATTATACACGTACTATCCTGATGGATTCGGATGCTACCATTCATCTGTTGGATGGAGTATTGCGGTATAAAGATCTCGGTTCTTGGGAAGAAGAAGCTGAAACGCGTTGGAATGAATCACTACAAGAAGGAGGAACTGAAAAATGATACACAAGGTTTTATATAAGAGTGTGTGCCGCTTGGCGATGATGGCGGCATTGATGCTGACCGTGACAACAACTGCATTGGCGCAGATAACCTCTGTACATGGTACGGTCAGTGATGATATGGGGCCTTTGATGGCTGCCGTTGTATGCGAAATCGACAATAACGGCCGTATTATTGAAAGTGCCGTGACTGATATGAACGGTAACTTTACCATGAGAGTCCGTGATGCCAAGAAGAATAAGATTCAGTTCCAATACGTAGGATTGAAGACTCTTGTTCTTCCTATCAACAAAACTACTTATATCATCAAGATGGAATCGGAGATGGTATTGGATGTGGTGGAAGTGAAAGCTCAAAGGAAATTGGGAGGTAATAACTTGGCAATCCCTGAACGAGAAATTTCGTTTGCTACCCAGACATTGGATATGAGCGAATTTGAGGGATTGGGTGCTACATCGGTCGATGAGATGTTGCAAGGACGTATTGCCGGTCTCGACATCTTGGCTAATTCCGGTGACTTGGGTTCCGGTTCTACCATGCGTCTGCGCGGTGCTTCTTCGCTCTCTACACTGACAAATGCCAACCCGTTGATTGTGGTCGATGGAAATATCCGTGAGGTCGATTTGACTTCGTTCGATATTGCTTCGGCCAATGAAGAGCAGTTCTCTGAATTGTTGAATATCAATCCGGACGATATTGCCAGCATTACGGTGTTGAAAGATGCTTCGGCCACGGCTATCTATGGTTCGCAGGGTGGTAACGGTGTCATTGAGTTTACTACCAAACGTGGTACACGTGGCGCGCCACGAATCAATTATTCATATACTATGAAGGCTACTTATCAGCCGGATGGATATGAATTGTTGAATGGTGATGATTACACCATGTTGTTGAAAGAGTCATACTTCAATCCCCAGCAAAGGCCAAGTTCTATTCCTGAATTGGACTATGACCAAACCTTCTCGGAATATGAGCAGTACAACAACAATACCGATTGGCGCGATGCAGTGACCCAATGGGGTTTGCAACAGAAACATTATGCATCTATAGAAGGTGGTGGTGATAAGGCTCTGTTTTATATTGGTGTCGGATACGACCACAATACGGGTACCATGATTGAACAGCAGTTGGATCGTTTTTCAACTCGTGTAGCTTTGGACTACAATGTCAGTGAACGTATTCGGGTATCTACCAACTTCGCATTCTCTTATACAAAGAACCAGATGAACTATGATGACCTGTTGTCTATTGCTATGAAAAAGATGCCGAATATGGGTATTTATGAACAGTATCCGGTAGGACATCCTCTGCAAGGACAAGATATGGACTCTTATTATACGATGTTGCAGAGTGGTTCTGACATTTTCAAAGATGACCAGCGTGCTTATGTAAATCCCGTGGCCAGTGCTCATTTGGCAAAGAACAATCGCCGTGCGTACGACATGAAACCTGAGTTGCTCATCAAATACCGTTTGTTGGGATTGAACGAAGACAGTTGGCAATTGAACTGGGATGGTAGAATCAACATGACCATCTTCAACCAATACGATGACAAGTTCTATCCTTCTGAATTAAGGACCGTGACATGGCGTGACGGTGTGAACACTTCGTATTCGGGTAGCCACAAGAGTCTTGCCATCAATACCAAGCAGACTTTGACGTTGATACCAGCATTTGAGAATAAGGACCACTCACTGATGTTTTTGGGCCGTTTTGAATTGACTACAGGCTCTTCCAGCGGACAAGGTACAGAGGGTAAGGGACTTCCGTCCGGTGGTTTGACTACTCCTGATGCCGGTGGTTTGATTACCAGCATGTCTTCAAGTTATGGTGAATGGCGTTCTATGTATTATACACTGTCAGCCCACTATGCTTATAAGGAACGTTACATTTTTGACGCAACGTTACGTGTTGACGGAACAACCAAGTTCGGACCCGATCATCGTTGGGGCTATTTCCCTGCGTTCTCTTTGCGTTGGAATATTGTAGATGAGTCTTTCATGGAAAAAACGCGTGAATGGCTTTCCATGCTTTCTCTTCGTGCCGGATGGGGACGGGTAGGTTCTCAACCCAATCAGGACTTCCTCTATACCAGTAAGTATGGATCGGGAGCAAACTATTTGGATATGAGTACAATGTTCCCCCTAAATATACGTTTGAACAACCTGAAGTGGGAACTGCGTTCCAGCTACAACGTAGGTATGGACTTCGGATTTATGGATGACCGTTTGAAATTGGTATTGGAAGGGTATCATACCACGACAACTGATATGTTGATGCCCAACTATCGTATTCCTTCACAAAGTGGATATGCCTCTTTGCCTTATTGTAACAATGGTAAGTTGCGCAACGTTGGTTGGGAGTTCCATATCAGTACCAATAAGCTGATAAAGGCCGGTAAGTTCTCAATGGACATGAATGTGAACTTCGGTAACAACTACAATGAGATTTTAGAGATGGACGAGAACATCTTGAAATCATTGAATACCAGTTATAACCATGCAAATGCTTCCTGGTTGCGCCGCGTACAGTTGAACAACTCGTTCGGCTCAATCTATGGCTTCCGTTACAAAGGTGTCTATCAATACAATTACGACACTTTCAAGAATATGACTCCCGAAGAGCGTACGGCTTTCTTGGCAGCCGGTAAGACTGCTCCGATAGCTTTGACTTCTGAAGGCAAGTATGTGACTGGTACAGACGGTTACCCCAAACGGATGATGTTCAACTATTCTAACGATGCTTCAGGTACTAACTACAACTTTGCTGGTGGTGATGCCATTTATGAGGATATCAACTACGATGGTCAGATTAATGCCCTTGATATTGTCTATTTGGGTAATTCTTTGCCTAAGTTGACAGGTGGTTTCGGTTTTACCTTCAATTACGGCAGATGGCGTTTGAATACCCAGTTCGTATATCGTTTGGATTACGACATTATCAATATGGCTCGTCTTCATGCCGAGGCTATGACAGGAAACAATAACCAGAGTCAGGCAGTGAACTACCGTTGGCGTAAAGAAGGTGATGGAGCCAACGGAATGACAATTCCTCGTGCTATGTTTGGCTCAACCTCCAATTACAATACGTTGGTTAGTGACCGTTTCGTAGAAGATGGTAGTCACTTGCGCATGAGTTACGTGCAACTCAGGTATGATTTTGAGAAGAAACATCTGAAATGGATAGGTTTGGAGAAACTTAATTTCTATGTCAGTGCCGATAATCCCTTTGTGTTGACCAAATATACAGGTGTTGACCCTGATGTTTCCAACAGGGGATATGATCCGGCTATCGACAACGCGCAGACACCACGTTCACGTTCATTTACGTTAGGTTTGCAAGTGGGATTCTAAAATATGGCAGAAGAAATAAATGTGATACAATTATGAAAAGAACATTATATAATATGGTTGTGGCTGCTTTTCTGGCAGGAGGAATGACGGCATGTGCAGACTTCTTGGAGATTGAGCCGCAGACAGAAATTCTGGAAGAAAATTTCTGGAATGCAAAAGGTGATGTGGATGGTATGGTGGCAGGTTGTTACCAGACTATGCAGGGTGATGCCATACTGAAGCGCATGATGGTGTGGGGAGAGTTCCGTAGTGAGAATCTTTCTCCAGGTCATGAGGATGTAGGAAATAAAGATGCTTCTTTGGAAAAACTGTTGAAGGAAAACTTGCAACCCAACAATGGTTACACCTATTGGGGCGATTTCTATAACGTAATCAATCGTTGTAATTTGATTATAGAACGGGCTCCGGGTGTGGCAGAGAGAGATCCTTCATATACGGAGAGTGAGTTGAGAGCTACTATTGCTGAAGTCTCTGCGTTGCGTGATTTATGTTATTTTTACTTGATTCGTACATTCCGGGATGTACCTTATACCACAGAGCCTTATGTGGACGATGCTCAAGTAATGACATTGCCCGTTACGAGGTTTGATGACATATTGGACTGGTTGATAGCAGATTTGGAGGCTGTGCAGTATGATGCTGTAAGGGTATATCCAGAGAACAAATTGAACTATCAGACAGGGCGTATTACGCAGGAGGCTATTCATGCAATCCTTTGCGAGATGTATCTCTGGAAAAAGGATTATGCCAACTGTATCCGCTATGCAGATTTGGTGATTGATGCTAAAAAGAGACAGAAGGAGGAACGTGAGAATCAGGCTTCTGGAGGAGGAATGAAGACAAAAGATTTGTTAAATGGTTTCCCCTTGATTAGTCATTTTGTGGGTGGAAACAGTATGCCGTCCGGGCAGGTTTATAACTCCATTTTTGGTGAAGGTGGAAGTGAGGAGACAATCTTTGAATTGACATTCGACAAAGATAGAGAAAACATGCCTTCTAATGGAGCTGTCAATATCCTTTATGGTAATGCCAAAATGGGAATGGGATACGCACGCCCTTCTACTTTTATAACCGAAGATGTTACCAGTAAAGTATATAACATTTTCAGTAATGAATACGATGCCCGTTATAGTGAATCAGTCTCTGAATCAATGGTAGGAAAGTATGTGTATTCCGGTATGGCAACTACTTCTACTGATGGTGGGGATACATGGAAATTGTCATTTTTAGGTATGTATCCAGAGAATCGAAATAGAAGTAACTGGATTATTTATCGATTGACAGATATCATGTTGTTGAAGGCTGAGGCTTTGGTTCAGACGGTAGCCGTTACAGATGGTAGCAATGCGGCCGTCAATGAGGCTAACAGAACTGTATTGACAGAGGCCTTTACTTTGGTAAATGCCGTCAACAAACGTGCATTAATCAGAAAAGAAGAGAATAACAGTAATTACCGTAACTCTGATACGTTAAAACTTGCAAGTTATGTCAATAGCAAATCTGCAATGGAAGAATTGGTATTGAAGGAGCGCCATCGCGAGTTGATGTTTGAAGGTAAGCGTTGGTTTGACTTGGTACGTGCTGCCGAACGTGATGGCAATACCACAAAATTGGCAGCGGCTGTTACACGTAAGTTCTCCAGTACGGCGGCTTTAGTACGGAGTAAATTGGCTAAGATGGATGCTATTTATTGGCCTATTAATACAGAAGAGTTGAAAGTAAACCCCAATTTGAAGCAGAATCCGGCTTACGGAAGTAGTGAAGAAGAGGGTAGCTATTCAAAAACGGAGTAAGTAAGTCGAATAAGCGTATTTTCATTCCTTAATTATTAATTCTTTAATTTCAAAGAAGATATGAAACTATTCAGAAATATATTCATCGGTATGGCCTGCCTCTGTGGATGTTTGTCTTGCGAGGACAACATGGAGAGTGAGCACTACTATACCTTTACAGGTGAAATGATGAGCGATTACATCAATTCACGCCCAGAGTACAGTGATTTTGGAACTATTATCAAGCGTGCTGATTTGATGGATTTGCTTTCCACATACGGACATTATACTTGTTTCCTGCCATCAAACACTGCTTTTGATGCATATTATGAAAGACAGGGAATAGGTGGAGTCGATGATTTGTCGGATGGTATGTGCGATACCATTGCCCGTACCCATTTGATTGGAAATATGTTCACCACCATTGAAATGATGGACGGTGCATTGAATACGGCCAATATGAACCGTCAATATTTGCAAATTTCTCATGAACTTGATGAGAACTCAAATAATGTGACGGTTTTGAACAAGACGGCTCGCCTGTATTATGAACTGCAGGACGATACCGTAGAGAACGGTATCGTGCATCCCATTGATGCAGTGCTTGAAAGCTACAGTACAGTGTTGCCGGATGTGATGGCCGAGAATCCGAACCTGAGTCTGTTCAGTGAAGCATTGAAAGCTACAGGGCTGGATGAGGTGATGCGGCAGGTACGTGACGAGTCATACGTACGCGATGAGAATCTGTATCGCTATCGAAGCCATACTTGGACTGAGGTGGCTGTCACACCGGATGAACGGTTGATTGGCTTTACGGTTGTGGCAGAGACGGACGAAGTCTTTAAAGAGAAAGCGGGAATTGATGTGGATGACAAGGCTAACCGTTTGCAACAATTGTTTGAATATGCTGCCCGTACCATTGTGAAAGAAGTTGGTGACCCGACAGAATGGAAGTGGGATGAGTGGAAGGATAAGTTGACAGATCCAAAGAATCCGCTTTACCGTTTTATGGCTTACCACATTGTGACTCGTGATGCCAAGGGAGAAAACCTTTTGACCGGTCGTCCTTTCCAATATGCCCAGTTTGAATCCTATTCGATGGGAATTCATCAAGACAAGATGAATCCTACTGATTGGTATGAGACCTTATTGCCTTTTACAATGATGAAGTTTGAACGCCTGACGGCCAAAGGCGCAGAGTTCAGAAATGCACCTAACAGTACTGATTACCGTCATTATGTGAACCGACGGGACGATGCTGTGGAAAATATCCGTGGAGCGGAAATCCTACCTTCTGTAGAATCGGAGTATAGCAATGCTGCATTGAATGGTATGTATTTTTATGTGGATGATATTGTCAACTATACTTCAGAGGTAAAGAACAATGTACATAATACACGTATTCGTATGGACTTCTCTACGGTATTTCCCGAAATCATGACCAATGGTATCCGCCAGAATGGTTCACCTGATGTGGATGATGCCAACGATGTGGCCGATGAGACTTTCAAGAATGGAAAGAATTATTATTTCCCTGATGGTTACTTGGCTAATGTAACTATGCGAGGTAGCTTTGAATTGGTTTATCGTCGTCCGCACCAAAACTTCTGGTCGTATGCCGGTGATGAGTTCAATCTTTTTGGTGACTATGATTTTGAGTTCCAACTTCCTCCTGTTCCTTACACGGGTGAATGGCAAATCCGTTTGGGATTCTGTGCGTTGGAAACACGAGGAATGGCACAAATCTATTTCGATGGTGTAGCCCAAGGTATTCCTTTGGATATGCGTAAATTCTTGGATCATGGTTCTGTTGTGGGAACTAACTTCTTGGACCAAAAAGGCTACGATAAACTGACTGAGGCTGAAAAGGCCGAAGATCAGAAAGCATTGCGTGCTAAGGGGTATTATCGTGGCCCTTATGGGGGGTATCATTCCAGTGGTTCTTGGCCTCCCAATGAATTTATTGGTAATCCACGTACCCACCGTGTAGTGTTATATCAAGGAAATATTACGGCCGGTGAGGCGCATACGTTGCGTATCCGTAGTGCATCGAAGAGCAAGTTGGGAAACAATAATGAGTTCATGATTGATTACCTGGAGCTTGTTCCTAAGAGTGTTTGGGGAACAACCGGTAGTGGAACTATGGAAGATGATTTGTAATATAAATGAAGAGTGAAGAATGAAGAGTGAAGAATGAAAAACCTTCATTGATAAATTCTTTCATTATAAATTTCGAAGACAATGAAATATAACATGAAATATACAAAAGTGCTTGGGTTGGCTGTAGCTGCCACCTTTGCATTTGGTGCTTGCTCTGATGAATGGGATGAGCACTACGACGTACAACCGATAGGAGATGGCAACGGAAACCTATGGGAAGTTATCTCGGAAGATGGAAGTCTGAGCAACTTTAAGATGGTGCTCGATTCGTGTGGATTTTCCAATACATTGAAAAGTCCGCAAGTATTCACCGTTTTTGCTCCGACCAATGACGCGCTGACTACAGATGACGCTCTACAGTTGATTGCAGAATACAGGAAGCAGAAGAGTGCTCGAGTGAAAGATGATGATAACTCTACGCTTAAGGAGTTTGTCAAGAATCACATCTCTCTTTATAACTATTCGGCCAATCAAGATGTGCAGGTATTGGAGATGATGAATGGCAAGCACATGGAATTGTCCCAATCTTCTTTTGGCGGGAAAACCTTCGTGTCATCCAACGAACGTTGTGGCAATGGTATCCTTTTCAGGATTGGAGAAAAGGCTGATTTCTTCCATAATGTGTTCGAATACTTGGCTGCAGATGATGAGTTGACAGGGGTGGCTTCATTCCTTTACGAATATAACAAGTATGAGTTCATGCCTGGAATGAGTGTGCAAGGAGGTATTGAAGATGGAAAGACATGGTATGTGGATTCTGTAGAAATACTGAGAAATGAAATGCTCGAGCGGGTTTTGGGAACAATCAATAACGAAGACTCTGTTTATAAAATGGTGGTTCCGACTGACAGTGAGTGGAATCGTTTGGTAGAAGAATATACCGCATATTTCAACTACAATGATAGTGTGGACAAGCGTGACTCACTGACTTATCTGAATGCCCGTTTGGCAATCTTGCGAGGAACTGTATTCAGTAAATCGTTGAATACGGCGGGATGGGACGAGGAGGTCTTGGACTCTGCAGTTTCGACAAATGCAGTCCCTTATTCTTTGCGGAAGTATTATTATGGTTCGTCTGACGTACACTACTACTACTATTACAAACCTTATGCTTCGGGTGGAATTTTTGACGGAGCAGAAAAGATTACATGTAGTAACGGACAGCTTTTGAAAGCTAACCAGTGGAATATTGATAAGACCGAAACGTTTTGTCAGGTAATCAAGTCGGAAGCAGAAACAAGCATGTTGGACTTTGATAAAAGCCAGACGCTCCAACCTACTTACCTGTTCTTGGAATCAAATCATCCCTTCTATAATAAAATGTCGGGACATGAGTCTTTAATTCTGGTTCAGAAAACTTCTACGGCTACCGCTTCTGTCGAAATAGGGCTTGGTGGGGTTCTTTCGAATGTTCCTTACGATATTCAGGTGGTATTGGCTCCCTCTTATTTGTATTATTTAGCGCAGGGTGATACAATAGCCAATCCACTGCCAAATGTGATTGCAGCCAAATTGAATTATCCGGACCAGACAGGTAAAACACAGATTGAGGAATTTGAGGCTCCTGATGGAATGCCTTTCTTCTATACGGAGAATTATATGCAGATGGATACGATTACATTGTTCAAGGACTTTAAGTTCCCTACGGCAACTTATGGATCGGGTACGACCGAGGAGGTCTTCTTGAATATTGAGAATCAGTATTTTGAGGCATTTGATGCAGGAATCGCTTCGAAACACATGCTGATTGACTGTGTAATCTTGAAACCTGTTTCGGAGACTGAAGTGCAATGAATGACCATTTGTAAACGAACTAAATTGTAAACGAAATGAAGAACCGATATATAATATTAGGGATTACATCGCTGATGGCATTCTCTCAGAATGTCGTGGCACAGGAGGATGTTACAGTTGACGAAGTGGTGGAAACCGTCGCCCGACTGAAATCTTCAAAGAAGGGATATGAGACACGGGTGATAAAAGGGCAGGTATGTGAGGCTGCTACCGGAAACCCTATTGCAGGTGCTATGGTGAGTGTGGCAGAAATGGATGGCTACAGTGCTTTAACGGGTGATGATGGCAAGTATGAGTTGGAATTGCCCAAATTTGCTACATCGGTCCACGTTACAGCACCAGATTATAATGCTGTGACAATGGGATTGGTAAAAGGAGAAGAGCAGCATAAGGTCGTTCTATATGCAACAGCTTTCCTTGCTGACTACATGGGGACTACCAATGTGCGCGGTGATAAGGTTGAAACAGATTTTGCTTATACGAATGCCTTTAATATCAAGGCGGAAATACAAAACCGTTTAGGAGCATACGCTTATACAACCAATTATAATGGAACGCCTGGTGTGGGTAGTGTCATGTTTATTCAAGGATTGAATTCGCTGAATGTGAATGCACAACCTTTGATTGTGGTGGATGGTGTAGTGTTTGATCAGCAATATGGCCGTGAGTTGTTGCATGATGGTTTCTATAACGATATTTTAGGGCATATCAACCCTGCAGATATCGAGAAAGTAGAAGTTATGCGTAATGGAACTGCCCTTTATGGAGCCAAAGGTGCTAACGGTGTAATCTTAATTGAAACACGCCGAAGTAAGTCTATGGCTACCCGAATTACGGCCACAGCTTCAGTGGGAGTAACTCTTGAACCGAACCATTATTCCATGATGAATGCAGGCCAATATCGGGGATATGCCTCTGAATTGTTAGGAAGTACAGGAACTCGGATTAAGGATTTCAAATTCTTGAATGAAGACCCTACTTATTACTATTACAACCTTTATCATAATGATACAGACTGGAAGAAAGAGGTTTATCGCAATGCATTTACTCAAAATTATGGAGTCAATGTAAGTGGAGGTGATGACGTGGCTATGTATAATCTCTCTATCGGTTATGTGACAGGTGAGAGTACATTGGACTTCAACGATTTCAACCGCATTAATATCCGTTTCAATACAGACATCAAGTTTGGAAAGAAGTTCTCAGTTCGTTTTGATGCATCCTATTCAGACCAAGGACGTAGCATCCGTAATGATGGTGCACCTGAGGGGTATGATGAAGGAACTCCCATTGCTCCATCCTATTTGGCATACGTGAAGAGTCCTTTCTTGAATCCGTATAGTTATGGGCGCGATGCCCAAGGAAACGGTGTGTTTTCCAGTGTCAATTATGATATAACAGATGAGACCTATTTGGATGAGGCATTGGTGGATTATACCAATTATAACTATAAATTAGGAAATCCGTGGACGATTAATGAATATGCTGATGGTGAAAATAGGAATCGTTTTGAGACATCATTGTTGAATTTGACAGCTACTCCCAAGTTTCAATTTAATGATCATCTTTATCTGAGTGAGCATTTCAGCTATAATTTGGTAAATAATAATGAGAAGTTCTATGTTCCGGTAAATGGTGTTCCAGATTATTATGTTGCCAGTGTAAATGATTATCGTGTGAATGAGATTCGTTCGTTGGCTTCCAAACAAGAATCTATTATGAGCGATACCCGTATTGATTGGCAAAACCGTTATGGGGCACATAGTCTTCACGCTTTTGCTGGTGCACGTATCAACATGGAAACCTATACGCTCAATACCCAATTGGGATATAATACGGGTGCTACAGACAAAACTCCGTTCATACATGCAGGTTTGCAGAATATTATGACAGGAGGAACCAAGGATTCGTGGAATACGATGGCTTGGTACGCACAAGCCGATTATAATTATCGTAGTCGCTATTATGTACAGGCTAATTTGACGGCTGAAAGTTCTTCTCGTTTTGGTGATACGGCTGACGGTCTTGACCTTTTCGGCACGGTGTGGGGATTGTTCCCTTCGGTGCAGGCTTCGTGGGTCATCTCCAATGAATCATGGTTCGCAAAGATTGAGCCTGTCAATTATTTGAAGCTAACAGCTGGATATGACATCAGTGGTAATGATGATATTGGTCATTATGCATCACGCAGTTATTTCCGGGCCTCCAAATTCTTGAATGCTATCTCAGGGTTGACTTTGGATGGTATTGGCAACACTGGTATTCAGTGGGAAACAACCCACCGTGTTAATGTAGGATTGGAAACCAACCTCTTTAACAATCGGTTGAACCTGAGTGCCAATTTCTTCAAGAGTACGACGGAAGATTTGTTGACCAATCAGACGCTTAGTTTTATTTCCGGCTTGGAGAAGAACTGGTCGAATGGTGGAGAATTGGAAAATCGCGGCTTTGATGTGGCTGCCAATCTGAAGGTGCTTGCACTTAAGGATTGGACGTGGCAGGTTGGAGCCAGTGTGGGACACTATAAGAATGAAATTACTGATTTGCCGTTGAATGAGGCTGGCGAAAAGGAAATTAAGACTGCGGCATACGGCGCAACTATTCTGACCAAGGTAGGTGAAAGTGCCAATCTTTTCTATGGTTACAAGACTGATGGAGTGTTTGCCTCTACACAGCAAGCCAAGGAGGCAGGTCTTTATATCATGGCCGAAAATGGTGTGGATAAGATTCCTTTTGGCGCAGGTGATATGTGTTTTGTCGATCGTACAGGAGAAGGTGAGATTAATGAAGAGGACATGCAGGTAATTGGTGACCCGAATCCTGATTTCTATGGAAACATCTATTCATCATTGTCTTGGAAACGATTGACATTGGATGTCCGTCTTAACTATTCAGTAGGTAACGACATTTATAATTATATGCGTTCACAACTCGAAGGAGGAAACCGCTTTATGAATCAGACAACGGCCATGGTAAATCGTTGGCAGGTAGAGGGACAGCAGACTTCGATGCCGAAAGCTACCTTCCAAGACCCCATGGGTAACAGCCGGTTCAGCGACCGTTGGATTGAGGATGGAAGTTATTTGAAGTTGAAGAGTGTGACCCTATCATACGACCTGCCTATTGTATCAGAATATTTGCAGGGTATCCAGTTCTGGTTGCAAGGCAATAACTTGTTGACCTTTACCAACTATTTGGGCACAGACCCAGAGTCAGCAATGACCTCTTCGGTTATTGGACAAGGTATTGATTTGGGACGTTTGCCACAAAGCGCCTCTATCGTGGCTGGTGTGAAGATTAACCTTTAATGAAACCAATAAAGACAAACAATATGAAATCAATGATAAAAGAAAAGTTGAGTTTGTGTATGCAACGTGCCTTCATGGCAGTTGGGGTGATAGCCTCTTTGGGATTTCTCACTGCTTGTGAAGATTTCTTTGAACAAGAGTCTGAATACGTGATTTATGACGGAGATAATGCGCTGGATAATGCTGCCGATACCGTTTATTCAGTTATTGGCATCATCAATAAAATGCAGGCGATTGCTGACCGTACCATTTTGTTGGGTGAGGTACGAGGTGATTTGGTGGATGTGACAGAAGCTACAAATGCTGATTTACGCGATGTGGCCATGTTCAGTATCGATTCGGACAACAAGTATAATAATCCGCGTGACTATTATGCCGTTATCAATAACTGCAATTATTTTATTGCTAATGTGGATACAGCGTTGAAGAACAATCGTAACGAGTCCATCTTTTTGCGTGAATACGCAGCTGTTAAGGGTTTTCGTGCTTGGACCTACTTGCAATTGGTGTTGAATTATGGTGAAATACCTTTTATAACAACACCTATTACAACCAAAGATCAAGCTGACCAACAGTATGAACGCAAGGATTTGAATGGAGTATGTAGTTGGTTGCTTCAGGATTTGCAAGGATTGGAGCAGGTAGCAACCCCTTATTATGGAGACGTTCGGGGCAATGATTCTCGTTTGTTCTATTTTCCCATCCGTCTGTTGCAAGCTGAATTGAGTTTGTGGTTAAAAGACTATAGGGGGGCAGCACTCAAGTACTATGAATATTTGACCAATCGGAATGGTATGAACTCTACAACTCCTGTCACAGGTAGTCATTACACTTGGGCTGAGATTGCTGATTGGAATACCTATATTTATTCATCTATTCCATATACAAGTGAGGCTTATGGCAATGAATTGATTACAATGATTCCTGGTGACTCTATACCTGCAGAAGGTGTGTTCTTAGAACTGAGAGGTTTGTTCAATACTTATTCAGTAGTGGGTAATGAAATAGTCTATAATGGTCCGTACCAATTGACCCCCTCAAAGGGTTTGGTTGAACTTTCTGAGTCTCAGCAACATTGTGTTATTGGTAAGGCGAACGCAACCTCGGGCTATCGTGATACGTTGTATGCGCCAGCAGGATTACCTCAGAATGCTTCGGGTGATTTGAGATATTCCAATTATGTCACAAGCAGTCAAGTTGTAGAAGGTAACGAGCAGATTACTACGCAAAATATTAGTAAGTTCGGAACCCGTAATGGTAATGTACACATATATCGTCGTACTTTAGTATATCTGCGAATGGCCGAAGCATTGAATCGAGCCGGATATCCGCATTTCGCTTATCAGATCCTTGCAACAGGTGTAAATGATGAGGTAATTGAAGAAGAGGTGATGCCTCACTATAGCAAGGCCGATTCAATATGGCTTAGCCAATTTAGTTTCCCAAATCTGCGTTATAAACTTATTACGAGCGAAACTTTTGCGAAAGCGGGAGCACTTGATGGCAATACCATTGGTATCCACAGTCGCGGCTCCGGTTATACACCTGCCAACAAATTCTATCAAATGCCAATGCCGAGTGAACCGTTGGAATCGCCTGAGGATACTATCAATTTCCAAATTGAGGCCGTTGAAGACCTGATTGTAGATGAAGCAGCATTGGAATTTGCTTTGGAAGGTATCCGTTTCTATGACTTGATGCGTGTGGCATTGCGTCGTGATGACCCCACTTATTTGGCAGAGAAAGTATATGGCCGAAAGGGTGAGACTGAAATATCCAATAAATCAGGAATTACGGTTGACCTGACAGACCCGAAGAATTGGTATCTTAACTGGAACGGTCAGATAGGATACGGACAATAACTTTTTTAGGCATGGTTTGAGCCATGCCTAAATTTTGATAATTGTAGAAAATATAGAAGATATGAAAACATTGTTGAATTTGAATCTCCGTGCCTTTCTGTCGATGGCATTATTCTTGTCGGCGGTTTCGCCCTTTGCTGCCAATTATACCCAAACGGTAACTCAGGTATCAGGTACGGTAAGCCTTACTACGAATGTGGATTATGTCATCACCAGTGAGGAACCGTTTGCAGATGGGGCGGTGCTTGATATTGTCAATACCGAGAATGCTGTAGTGATTTTACAGAATTTGAGACCTTCTGAGGCCGCGGCACATCTGGACCATATCCGTATCAATGGGGCTAAAGCTGTAAAGAACAGCAACTGCATGTTAAAAATGTATGTAGAAGGGTGTATCATCTTGCCTCATGGAAGTGGAATAAAACCATTGACGGTTTATACAGGTGAAGATTGGACGGGTGAGTCGGCCCAGTTTGCTGTTGGTACTCGTCAATCATTGGAATATCATGCGATGAACAATAAAATCCAGAGTTTTACCTTGAAGCGTGGCTACATGGCTTGGTTCGGAACCCGTTCGTCAACGACCGACCCAGGATACAATCGGGTATTCATTGCAGATAAGGCTGACATCAAGATAAAACTGCCAGCGATTCTTAGTAATAGTATCTCTGCATTGCGCGTCAGCCAATGGAACGATGCCAGTAAGAAGGGATTTTGTAGTTGGCAACAGGGGCCTAATGAGTTGTTGAATACCACTTGGCATTATAACTGGGATGCAGGCAATAACCCCTCAGACGATAGGGAATATGTGACACAACAACATCACAGGGATAAAAGTTCGGGGTATTGGTGGCCTTCTTTCACTGAGGTGGGAAACAACGGGACATCCGCTAATGTGGTGACATATAATGAACCTGACAATACAGGTGATGACCGCGAACATCCGGCAACTGTCCAGCAGGTGCTTGACATTTGGCCGCAGCTCATGGCTACCGGCCGTCGTTTGGGTTCTCCGGCTATGGCAGGAAACTTGAATTGGCTCTATGAATTTATGGACTCCATTGATGCTCGCGGATGGCGTTGCGACTTTGTGGTGATGCACTGCTATTGGTACAGCGATTGGTCAAGTTGGAACGGTACGTTGTCAGGTGTCAAGAATCGCACAGGACGTCCCATTTGGATTACTGAGATGAACTATGGTGCCAACTGGACAGGATGGCCGGGAAGCAATAGAGATGCTAATGATGCAAACTATGCTATTCACAAACAGCATTTTGCACCGATTATTGATGGACTGGAGGCTACCTCATGGTTGGAAAGATATTGTGTCTATAATGCTGTAGAACCTTGTCGGTATGTGATTGATGATAATGGCAAACTGACACCTTCTGGTGAATATTATGCCAACAAGAAATCGGGAATGGCATATAACTCGTCTTATAATGTCATCCCTAAATTGCCTAAGATGAAAGATCCTACAGGATTTACGGTTCATTATGATGGAAAGAATACAACGGCTACGATGACTTGGCGTGAGTACAATGGAGAATATAACACCAGTATGGTGGTACAACGGCGGAAAACGAGCAGTAGTCCGTGGGAAACGATAGCAACCATCACTCCCAAAGAAAAGGCGGCTGATTATGTATATCGTGACTCGACGGCCCTGAATGGCTATTATTATCGGGTAAATATTGTCGATGTCAATGGAGACGAACGTACGACCCGAAGCAGACAGGCTGTTTTGGAAAAGGTCGAAGCCGGCGACAGAATTCAGGTGAATGGTGAGGTCAAGTATGCTGGAGGTAATGCTTTTGTAAATGGCGACTTTGATTTTGGTGGATTGGGTTGGACTGATGGTCAAGGAAATTCTGTGGATGAATCCGGATACTTCTCTGTATTCTCCATGGGTGGAATGGATGGAGGTGCATATCTCTATGCACGCGGACATACGACATCTGCTAATGGAGCAGAGGCTTTGAAGGGGGTAGTAGATATCATTCCCGGTAAGGATTATTATTTTTCTGCATCACTGATTAATGGAAGCAGTGCCTTTCATCGTTTGAATCTTACAGGAGATGATACAAAAACTGACAGTATTGTATTGCTTCTTACAACAAGTTCTTCGTGGGCAAATCAAGCGTTCAGCTTTAAGAACAGTACATTCCCGCAAGCCATGTTTTCAGGTTATCGAATGAATGGAAAAACCCAATTGGATAAGGTCCTTCTTTGTGCGTTGTACGATACGGAAGCAGAGGCTATGGCAGATGGAGTGATCTATGCGCGTAAAAAGGCTGAAATTGCGGGGGTATATTTGAATAAGTATCCCGTGCTTCAGGCAGAACTGGCGGCAGCAGTGTCAAGTGTTACAGGTACTGATGAGGTCGCTTTCCTGTCAATCAATCAGGCTATAAATGATGCGTTGCAAGGTGCTCGCGATAAACACTCTTTGGATTCGTTGTCATCGTATGTCGAATCTGTTATTGCTTTACAGTTGGATGGCCACGAAGAGTTGTCTGCAGTACTTGAAGAGGCGAAGAATGCTGCTAAGGCTAATGAATATGCCGAAGCATTGGTGGCAATGCGTGTGGCGTTGGACGAATACTTGCCAATGGTTTATGCAAATGATTATATCCAAGCATATAACTTCAATGGAAGCTCGGTAGGCTGGACTACCAAATGTGGTACATATAAGGGTGGAGACCAACGAGTGAATCTTTCCATGGCAGGAAAGAGTTGTTGGAATGCTTGGTGGTCAGGACTTGATGCCGCAGAAGGTAGTGCAAAGACTATGGAGATTAAGCAGCAATTGACCCGTTTGTCTCATGGTGTATATGCCTTGGAATGTAAAGCTGGTACAGAATATAATTGCCTTTCTGACCAACATGCTTACATGCAGTATGGTGAGGATACCCTGAGTTCAAATGTGCTTACTTATGCCCGCCTTGATTTGCCATCGGTGGCTGATTCCTCCAAATGGGAAACTTTGGTAACTCCTCCTGTTTATGTAGAAGATAATGGAGCGCTTACCATAGGATTTATTGGTTCTAAAGAGGGGGCGGTAAATAATGCTTGGAAAGAAATAGGAAACTTGGAGAGTCTGGGTGACAAGCGTGAAGGTTGGTGGTGTGCCACAGATTTCAGATTGCGCTACCTGCCTATGTATCGTACCATAGTTCCCGAAGGTGGGTGGGGAGTTATCTGTCTGCCTCGTGCCATGACTGTTGCCAGTCATGTGAAATTGTATCATGCGGAGGGTATTCTTGCCGACTACAGTGCGCTTTGCTTGCAAGAGGTGGAGGAAGCTGAGGCCGGTGTACCTTATATCTATTATACAGATAAGCCGGAGATTATTTTTTATGAATTTGGCGAAGAGGTGGATTTACCCTCGTTCGAGGATCCTATCTTTGGCGACTTTATTGGAAACTGGCCGGTATTTGAAGGCTGTTATTTCCTTAATGGGACCGAGTGGAAACGTACAACTGCCGATGATGTAGTAGTGTTGCCTCCCTATTCTGGCTTCATTAATAGTGCTTTAGACTTCAAGGTGTATGATTCATGGGCCGGACAAACCATGCCTATTCATGGAGCTGCAGAGGAAAAAGCACAAAAAATCCATCGCATAGATGTTGAGAAAACCGGACTCTTCTCAGAAGACGGACTTTACATGCTTGATGGTCGTCAGGTTGTCAATGGTGAGGCAAAAAGCGGATCTGTCTATATTCAGGTTCGGAATGGAGAGGCGAAGAAAATCGTTTATCGAAAGTAATTAATAGGTCCTTCTGTAATTTAGTGATGTGTAAAAGCTCCCTTAAGCTATACATATCTTTGTTGAAATTAGGGTAAAAATGGGGGGGCATAAGTTCAAGAGCCAACGAACATATGTTCGTTGGCTCTTGAACATATGTTCAGAGGCACTTGAACATATGTTCATTTTTTTAATCAGATTTCTCGTCAAACCCATTCACCCCATTATCTTTCTCCCGCGCACGCCTATATATAATAAGGTATATATCTCTTTCCGTTACCGCGCACAATTTTCTGTTTTTATGTTTTAGAACATATTTTTTAGTGCTCATTTCCATGCTTTTGCCCCTGTTTTTTGTATTTCCCCCAAAAATATTCTCCAAAAGTTTTGTCAGTTCGGAAATAAGCAGTACCTTTGCATCCGCTTTCGGAAAGAAAGTGCTATTAAAGAAGCGTTCTTTGAATGGTTTACATAAAACAGACAAGTAGTACAAGAGCCATTTCTACGATATGTTAGAGATGTGGTAAAAGAGATACGAACCGTCGATTACAATGAACAAGGATTGGAGATCATCTTGAATTTCAGATCAGATTATAAGTTATCTTAT
>JAFQBB010000039.1 GCA_017416805.1 Bacteroidaceae bacterium | reverse complement strand
CTTGAAGATGCCATAGAAGTCAGCCTTCTGATAGGGCAACAACTTGGCAAGAGCCTTCTTGCGGCCTTCTGCATCGGGAGAAAGAATCATCTCGCGCATGGCAACAATCTTCTCAGCCTCGAAGAACATGTGCTCTGTACGGCAAAGACCGATACCTACAGCACCGAAATTGCGGGCAACCTGTGCATCGTGGGGAGTATCAGCATTGGTACGTACAACAAGCTTGGTATATTTCTCGCAAAGAGCCATCAAGTCAGCGAAGTCACCAGAAACCTCAGCAGCCTTGGTCTCAACCTGACCGGCATATACTTGTCCAGTAGTACCGTTGAGAGAGATGAAGTCACCTTCCTTCAACACTACACCATCCACTTCGATAGTGCGAGCCTTGTAGTCGATATTCAAAGCGCCGGCACCTGATACGCAGCACTTACCCATACCGCGGGCAACTACGGCAGCGTGAGAAGTCATACCACCACGGGCAGTCAGGATACCTTCAGCAACGGCCATACCTGCGAGGTCTTCGGGAGAAGTCTCGATACGTACCATTACCACCTTCTTGCCATCCTCGGCCCACTTGGCAGCGTCGTCAGCGAAGAATACAATCTGACCGCAAGCTGCACCCGGAGATGCGGGAAGACCACGAGTCAACACCTTAGCGCTGGCAAGAGCCTTCTTGTCGAATACGGGGTGGAGAAGCTCGTCGAGCTTGTTGGGCTCGCAACGGAGAAGAGCAGTCTTCTCATCAATCATGCCCTGACGGAGGAGGTCCATAGCAATCTTCACCATAGCGGCACCTGTACGCTTACCGTTACGTGTCTGGAGGAACCAGAGCTTGCCTTCCTGTACGGTGAACTCCATATCCTGCATATCCTTGTAGTGGTTTTCGAGCTTAGTCTGGAGAGCGTCCAATTCAGCATAGATTTCGGGCATAGCCTCTTCCATAGAAGGATACTTGGCTACGCGCTCTTCTTCGCTGATTCCTGCACGCTCTGCCCAACGCTGAGAACCAATCTTGGTAATCTGCTGGGGTGTACGGATACCGGCAACCACGTCCTCGCCCTGAGCGTTGATGAGGTACTCACCATTGAAGAGGTCCTCACCGTTACCTGCGTCGCGGCTGAAGCATACACCAGTAGCTGAAGTCTCGCCCATGTTACCGAATACCATGGCCTGAACGTTAACGGCTGTACCCCACTCTGCAGGAATACCTTCCATCTTACGATAAAGGATGGCACGCTCGTTCATCCAGCTGTCGAACACAGCGCAGATGGCACCCCACAACTGCTCGTAAGAGTCGGTCGGGAAGTCCTTACCTGTCTGAGCCTTCACTGCTGCCTTGAACTTGGCAACGAGTTCCTTCAGGTCTTCTACTTCGAGTTCATTATCCAGCTTCACGCCCTTAGCTTCCTTCACCTCTTCGATGATAGCTTCGAACGGGTCGATATCTTCCTTGTTGACGGGCTTCATGCCGAGTACAACGTCACCGTACATCTGTACGAAACGACGGTAAGAATCCCATGCGAAACGGGCGTTGCCAGTCTTGCGGATCATACCTTCAACCACTTCGTCGTTGAGACCGAGGTTGAGGATAGTATCCATCATACCGGGCATTGAGGCGCGGGCACCTGAACGTACTGATACCAACAGAGGGTTCTCTGTGTCACCGAACTTGGAGTTCATCAAAGTCTCGATGTTGGCTACTGCCTTCAATACATCGTCCTTCAACAGGGCAACCACTTTGTCTTTGCCTTCAGCAAAGTACTCGTTACATACGTCTGTGGTGATGGTGAATCCCGGAGGTACGGGTACACCGATCAGGTTCATCTCGGCAAGGTTGGCACCTTTACCACCCAACAGATTTCTCATGTCTGCTTTACCCTCGGCTTGTCCGTTACCGAAGGTGTAGACTCTTTTTTTGTCCATACTGTCTTGTTTATCGGTTAAAAATTAATAAATATGTTAGTTCATAGTTTCTATCAGTCTGCAAAACTATATAAAAAAGGTGGAAGTCCCAAACATTAAAGGGGAAAAATTAAACACATTGCCCTGCAAATTATTTTTTCCCTACCTGAGAATAATTTTTTCTCTGCAGGAGCGGAAATAATCGGATAAAAAGGAGTATTTTTGCAGAGTTTTTATTATATTGACTAAGAATGGCCCGAAAAAAGAAACAGCTCCCTTTGCTTGAAAAGGTGACAATAACTGACGTGGCTGCCGAAGGTATGGCATTGGCGCGTGTGAATGATATGGTGGTGTTTGTGCCCTATGTGGTGCCCGGTGATGTGGTGGATTTGCAGGTGAAGCGCAAGAAACACAGCTATGCCGAAGCCGTGGCCGTACATTTTCATGAATACTCTCCTACCCGTGCGGTACCTTTCTGCCAACACTATGGTGTGTGCGGCGGATGCAAATGGCAAGTGCTGCCCTACGAGGAGCAAATCAAATACAAGCAGAAACAGGTGGAGGCAAACCTGCGTCGTATAGGAAAAATCGAATTGCCGGAGATTACCCCAATCCTGGGAAGTGCAAAGACTCAATTTTATCGCAACAAACTAGAGTTTACCTTCAGCAACAAGCGTTGGCTCACCGAAGAGGAGGTGGCCCAGGAGGTGAAGTATGACCAGATGAATGCCGTAGGCTTCCACATCCCCGGAGCCTTTGACAAGGTACTGGCCATCGAGAAGTGCTGGCTTCAGGACGACATCAGCAACCGCATCCGCAATGCTATGCGCGACTATGCTTACGGGAAAGGACTCTCATTCTTTAACCTGCGCACACAAGAAGGGTTGCTCCGAAACCTGATGATACGTACATCGTCAACCGGCGAACTGATGGTGCTTCTGCAATGCAACGTCACTTGTGTGGAGGAGGAAGAGCAGATGAAGGGATTACTACAATATGTGGCCGACGGTTTCCCGGAAATCACCTCGTTGCTCTACGTCATCAACAACAAGTGCAATGACACGATAGGCGACCTCGACGTACACGTCTTCCGTGGCAACGACCACATCTTCGAAGAGATGGAGGGATTGCGCTTCAAAGTGGGGCCCAAATCATTCTATCAGACAAATAGCGAACAGGCATATAACCTCTATAAGATAGCCCGCTCCTACGCAGGACTGACGGGTAACGAACTGGTATATGACCTCTATACCGGTACCGGTACCATTGCCAACTTTGTCAGCCGGCAAGCGCGTAAAGTGGTGGGTATCGAATATGTGCCCGAGGCCATCGAAGATGCCAAGGTGAACTCTGCCATCAACGGCATTGAAAACACCCTCTTCTATGCCGGCGATATGAAGGACATACTCACACGCGACTTCATCGAGGAGCACGGACGGCCCGATGTCATCATCACTGACCCTCCACGCGCCGGTATGCACAACGATGTGATTGATGCCATCCTCTTTGCTGCTCCCAAACGCATTGTTTACGTGAGCTGCAACCCCGCCACACAAGCACGCGACCTGCAATTGCTGGACAAAGACTACCGGGTGGTTGCCGTACAACCTGTGGACATGTTCCCCCACACACATCATGTGGAGAATGTGGTGTTGTTGGAAAGAAGGGAGTGATTGGCGACGGGCTACTAGCTACTAGTGACTAGCTACTAGTGACTAGTGACTGGAGATTAGCGAATAGTGATTAGTGGCGAGTGAGCAATAATCCTTTAGATTCTTAGGGTCTTTAAAGTCTTTAAAGTCTCTAAAGTCTTTAGGGGCTTAATCCTTATTAAAATGACAATTATGCGAAACAGAAATAATAACTCCGGACGACCGATGGCCAGAAGGGCCGAGCAATATACCAACCTTCCGATTGTGAAGGAGCCTATGGAGCTGATGGATTTCCTGGTACAGAAAGGTAATATGAGCCGCAATAAGGTGAAGACTTTATTGACTCATAGGGCTATTCTTGTAAACAAGACCATCACTACCCAATACAACTTCATGTTACAACCGGGCATGTTGGTGCAATTGAGCAAGAATCATCATCAAAAAGAGTTCAAGAGTGCCCATATCAGATTAGTTTATGAGGATGCCTATCTTCTTGTCATCGAAAAGCGTGAAGGGCTCTTGGCCGTAGGTAGCGACAAGCAGAAAGAGATGAGCGCTTATAGCATATTGACTGATTATGTGAAACGCTCGAGCAAACAACGCCGCATCTATGGAGTACACCGGCTTGACCGTGAAGCTTCCGGATTGATGGTCTTTGCCAAAGATGAACGCACCAAGCAGAATCTTCAGGACAATTGGGAGCGTCTTGTCACTGAACGCGCCTACGTAGCTATTCTCAATGGTGAAATGGAAAAAGACAAAGGTGTCATTTCCTCTTGGTTAGCAGGCGAACAATTATTGGTAGCACATACAGCGACAAACTCTAATGGAGATAAAGCGGTAACCTATTATACCACCATCAAACGTGCAAACGGATACACGTTAGTTGAATTGGATTTGGGAAACGGACGTAAAGAACAAATCCGCCTTCACATGCAAGAATTAAATCATCCTATCGTGGGAGACACTAAATGCAATATTGAGCACAATCCACTTAACCGTTTGGCTCTACACGCATTCCTTCTACGCTTCCATCATCCCGTGACCGGTGAATTATTGAATTTCGAGACCTCCTACCCGATTGCTTTCCGACAATTGATGCAAAGGTGATTTTCACATTTTCTACATAGTGCTTATGTTGGATTTCCTATTTCCCCGCCGTTGTCCGGTATGTCAAAACCGGTTGATAGGAAAATCCTGCATCTGCACCACTTGTTTGGGCAATCTTCCACGCACCTTTTACCATACACAAACAGGTAACCGGTTAGAGCAACGTTTCTATGGGACCGTCCCCATTGAACGAGCAACCGCCTATTTTTTCTACTCACCGGAAAGCCCTTACCATCAAATCCTACATCAACTTAAATATTATAAGGATAAAAAGATGGGTATATATATGGGACGTTGCATGGCCACACATTTGAAACATGGCAAATACAATTTCTTTGAAGGAATCGATCTGATTATCCCCGTACCCTTATCTTCTGTCCGTATGCGTCAGCGCGGATACAACCAAAGTGAATTGGTTGCCGAAGGAATCAAATCCGAAACCGGGTTGCCCATAGAAACAGGCGTAGTGATACGTACAACCGACAACCCGACACAAACACATTTGAATGACATCGAACGGTGGGAAAACGTAAAAGGCATATTCAAAGCTACCCCAGAAGCCATTCAAAAGCTTGACAACAAACACGTCCTCCTGATAGACGACGTAACAACAACCGGAGCAACACTCACTTCATGTGCATTGGCCATAAAAGAAGCTGTCCCCGAATGCAGGATAAGCATTGCCACACTATGTATGACAACCGATATATAAAGTATTTATTCAACTTCCTCAAATTTGAACTCTAAGGAAGGGATTGTTCGTACAAACAATGTTTTGTCGCCTTCATACTTGGCCTTCAATTTTGAATACGCTTTTTCTATTTTTCCTTTTTTCTCAGAGAAATAGATAGCACATGTGCGATGAGGCAAATTCTCATTATACTCCAAATAGTTCTTCAACTGATAAGAATATTGGCTACGAGCTTGCAAAAAACCTTTTTTTACCAATTCCTTACCTTCCAGTTTTTGAATATCTGTAAAACAAACTACCGTATCACCAAAAGCCGCACCAACACCAAAGATATAAATTGTCTGCAAATCATTTTTACCTTTTGCACCAGCTACTCCACACACCAACAAGGCACATACGGCCACAATCCAATGTCTCAAAGTTTTCATTTCTATATTTTCTCTTTATTTATCACATCAATCTCCGTCTTATCTACCTAAAAAGGACTTCAACAATCTGTTTTGGTCATCACGACGGAGTTTCTTCAATGTTTTCTCCTTTATTTGACGTACCCGCTCCCTGCTCAACCCTAATTGAAGACCTATTTCTTCCAGACTTTTCTCTGACTCTCCAATACCGTAAAACATGACCAATATTTTACGTTCACGCTCTGGCAACATAGCCAAAGTACGTTTCACCTCTGTCGCTAAAGATTCTCCATCAAAAAGACCATCCACATCCGAACTTGAGTTGTCTGTCAATATATCTTGCAACGTATTTTCTTCACCCTCAACAAACGGAGCATCCATCGAAATCGGTCGGACAGCATTTTTCATCACTTCACCCACCATTTCAGCATCAGTATCCAACACCTCGGCCAATTCCTCTACAGAAGGACTTCGTTCATTCTCTTGTTCGAACTTCGAAAAAAGGCGGTTAATCCGATTCAATTGCCCCACTTGATTCAATGGCAAACGCACGATACGCGATTGTTCAGCCAATGCTTGCAGAATAGATTGGCGTATCCACCACACTGCATAACTGATAAACTTGAATCCACGCGTTTCATCAAACTTCTCGGCCGCTTTTATTAGTCCCAGGTTTCCTTCATTGATAAGATCCGGCAAAGTCAACCCTTGATTCTGATATTGTTTGGCCACCGATACAACAAAACGCAGATTAGCTTTTGTCAATTCTTCAAGAGCCTTCCGGTCACCTTTACGAATACGACGTGCCAGTTCTGCCTCTTGTTCAACCGTAATCATCTCTTCGCGCCCTATTTCTTGCAGATATTTCTCCAGCGCAGCACTCTCACGGTTCGTTATGCTCTTAGAAATTTTTAATTGTCTCATGCATAGACAACAAATTTCTGCTACAAAAGTACTATATTATCACGAAATCTTTCTCTTTTTCACCTTTTTTATATCAGAACAGGCTATTCATATTTCTTCAACCAATCATCAATCAGCATGCGAGCCATGCTGAGTTTGTGAGGAATCTCAGGCAAGTGGTCATAACGGAAGAATGCAGCGGTAGAGAGTTCTTCATCCTGCAAACGAAGGGTGCCACCTGCATATTCGGCAGTGAAGCCTATCATCTGTCCGCTGGGATAGGGCCATGATTGGTTACCAAAGTAACGAATATGGGTTATCTCAAGATTCGTCTCTTCCTTTACCTCACGACGTACACATTCTTCAAGGGTTTCACCTGTTTCAAGAAATCCAGCCACAAGGCCATAGTAATTGCCACGGAAATTCTTGGCACGAACAAGCAGCACTTCGTCATCCCGCGTAATGCGTACGATGATGGCCGTAGCAATGGAAGGCCACACCTCACGCCCGCATGCGGTACATTGCTTACTAATGTCGGTGTGCCACTTCATAGGCGAACCGCAAAGAGAACAATACTTGACGGTTTCATCGAAATGTATCAACTCGCGCGCTTTACCTGCCATGAGGTAATGTGAAAGGGGGAGCACATCGTAGGAGGCACGCAATGCCACAAGTTCAAGTTTACCTTTACCATTTTCTATCAATGTATCTTTTTCTTTATCTGTCAAACTGATAGCATAACATGATTTGCCATCAAGCCAAGGCAAAGTATGATAATGTTTCCCTCTGGGTAAAGTTTCCGGTTCTGCACCCTGAAGAAAAGATGTTCCGCCATCAAGGATGAGCGCATCTTGATAGAAGAGTATCCAATATGACATAGGAGGAATAGGATGATTTAAGATGACTGTATATATATTATATGTTTAGCATTGGGGGGCAACAATTTAAAGTTGCCGCATGGAGAGTGCCAGACGCTTGCGTTTCAAATCCACTTCAATGACCCGCACCATTACTTGTTGGCGGAGGGAGACAACGGTAGTGGGGTCACTTACGAACTTGTCTGCCAATTGGGAGATGTGTACGAGACCATCCTGATGGACACCGACATCAACAAAACACCCAAAATTGGTAATATTGGTAACTATACCTGGAAGAGTCATCCCCTCACGAAGGTCCTCCAACGTATGTACATCAGCAAAGCGGAATGCAGTAAGCGGTTTACGCGGATCAAGACCCGGTTTATCCAACTCCTGCATGATATCCGTCAAGGTAGGAAGTCCTACGATGGGGGTTGTGTAGCGTTGGAGGTCAATCTTCAAGCGTAACTCTTTGTTCTTTATCAATTCGTCCACAGTACAACAAAGGTCATTTGCCATTTGCTCTACAATATGGTAGCTTTCGGGATGTACAGCACTATTATCCAAAGGATTCGTGGCTTGCGGTATGCGTAGAAAACCTGCACATTGCTCAAAGGCTTTGGTCCCCATGCGGGGAACCTTCATCAGGTCTTTACGCGAACGGAAAGGCCCATTCTCGGTGCGATAATTAACGATATTTTGAGCCAATACAGGGCCAAGACCAGATACGTAAGTAAGCAGATGTTTGCTGGCCGTGTTGGCATTCACGCCTACCAGGTTGACACAATTCTCCACCACCTGATCGAGCGAACGTTTAAGCATCGTCTGATCCACATCGTGCTGATACTGCCCTACCCCAATACTTTTGGGATCGATTTTCACCAATTCGGCCAAAGGATCCATCAACCGGCGACCAATAGAGACGGCTCCGCGAACGGTTATATCATAGTCTGGAAACTCTTCGCGAGCAATCTTCGAAGCGGAATAGACAGAAGCCCCATCCTCGCTTACCGAATAGACTTCTATACCCTCAACAAAGGGCAGACGGCGGACAAAATCCTCCGTCTCGCGTCCGGCCGTTCCGTTGCCTATAGCAATGGCTTCCACTTCATATCTCTCAATGAGGTACTTCATTGTAGCCACCGACTCGCGGTATTGGTTCTTGGGCGGATGAGGCGACATGATGCTATGATGCAACAAGGCTCCTTGTGCATCGAGACATACCAATTTGCATCCCGTACGGAAACCGGGATCAATGCCTAACACACGTTTCTGACCAAGGGGTGAAGAGAGCAACAACTGCTTCAGGTTTTCAGCAAAAATGCGGATAGCCTCCATATCTGCTCTCTCCTTGCTCAATGCCGCAAACTCGGTCTCGATGGAAGGTTTCAACAAACGCTTGTAGGCATCCATGACGGCTTCGCGAACATGAAAGGAGCATTCCGTTGACGAGTTGTCAACTTTAAAGAGATACATTCTCTCCAACCTCTCCCTGCACTCATCATCATCGGGAGAGATTGACACTTTCAAGATACCCTCAGCCTCGCCACGACGAAGAGCCAACAAACGGTGTGAAGAGCAACGCTTAAGCGGTTCGCTAAAGTCAAAATAATCACGGAATTTCTGCCCCTCTTCTTCCTTTCCTTTCACCACCTTGGAGGTAATAATGGCCGTACGGCTGAACAGATTGCGAACCTGCCCTCGGGCACGTTCATCCTCACTCACCCGTTCGGCAATAATATCGCGTGCCCCCTTCAGCGCCTCTTCCTCATCTTTCACTTCAGCACTTATAAATGTGCGCGCACGAGCCATCAGATTCGTCTCACGTTGGAGCATCATGAGGTTGGCCAAAGGCTCCAATCCACGCTGGCGAGCCACCTCGGCGCGAGTCTTCCTCTTAGGTTTGAAGGGAAGGTAAATATCCTCCAGTTCCGTAGCATCCCACGATGCCTCAATACGTCTTTTCAGTTCTTGATTCAGTTTGCCTTGCTCTTCGATGGTATTCAGGATAGTCTCCTTGCGTTTGGCCATCTCAACCAGTTTCTCGTGCATCTGCTTGATTTGCTCAATCTGCACTTCATCCAATCCGCCCGTAGCCTCTTTACGATAACGACTGATGAAGGGAATGGTAGCCCCTCCGGCTAACAGCTCCAGTGTATTTGCTACACGCCGCTCTGCAATCTGCAGGGCTTTGGCTATCATTGAATTAAATATTTCCATTGGTTTCCCCGTTTTTTATTGGTGGCAAAGTTACAGATTTCGCCCCATAAAACAATGCCTGACTGTACAAAATGAAGAAAAATCATGGATTTCATTGCCCGATTGAGGATTCTTCCACATTCCTTCTTCATTAACAAAAAAAAGCATTACCTTTGCCCACAAGTGGAAAACTAATTAAACACACACATAGTAAACATCATGAAAAATGTATGGAAGAAAGTCCTGCTCTGTGCAGGCCTGTTGATGCTCGTGCTACCAATGATGGCAGCCAAGCAGAACAAGGAGGCGCAAGAAGTGCGCAAGATCATTGACAAGGTAAACACCTATTGGCAAACGAACAACAAGCCTGAAGTACGTTCCTTCTGGGACAATGCAGCTTACCATACGGGTAATATGGAGGCTTATTTCCTGACGGGAAACGAGGCTTACCGTGCTTACTCCGAAGCTTGGGCAAACCACAACCAGTGGAAGGGTGCCAAGAGTAACAATCGGGCTGAATGGAAGTACAATTACGGTGAAACAGACAAGCACGTGCTTTTCGGTGACTGGCAAATCTGTTTCCAGACTTACATCGACCTCTATAACATCCAACCGGACGACTACAAGATCCGTCGTGCACGTGAGGTGATGGAGTATCAGATGAGTACCCTCAAGAACGACTATTGGTGGTGGGCCGACGGCCTCTACATGGTAATGCCTGTGATGACCAAACTCTACAAACTTACCGGCAACCAACAGTATCTCGACAAACTCTACGAGTACATCTGCTACTCCGACGAAATCATGTATGATCAGGAGACAGGTATCTATTACCGCGACGCGAAGTACGTCTATCCCAAACACAAGAGTGCCAACGGCAAGAAGGACTTCTGGGCACGTGGCGACGGATGGGTGTTGGCCGGACTTGCCAAAGTTTTGAAAGACCTGCCTGCCGACTACAAGCACCGCCAGTTCTTTGTCGATAAATATACCCGCCTGGCCAAGGCCATTGCCGAAATCCAACAACCTGAGGGTTATTGGACACGAAGTATGATGGATCCCGAACATGCTCCCGGCCCAGAAACAAGTGGTACTGCTTTCTTCACTTACGGTTTCCTTTGGGGTATCAACAATGGCTATTTGGACGAAGAAATTTATTTCCCCGTTGTACAAAAATCTTGGGCCTACCTGAAAAATAAAGCGTTGCAGAAAAGTGGTAAGGTAGGTTACGTACAGCCTATCGGTGAAAAAGCTATCCCCGGACAAGTGGTGGATGCCAATTCACAAGCCAACTTTGGTGTTGGTGCCTTCTTGTTGGCCGCTTGTGAATATGTGCGCTACTTGGAGAGCCGCGATCTCCAAACCGCAAACGACCGTGCTTATTGGGTTGACCTTGCCTATAAGATGGCGGCTCCCGTGTTGAGCAACATGGCTGAAGGCAAATTGCAAGCCAACATGCAGATTGAAGTAAGCCCCAGTTTTGATAACCGTGACAAGCGTGTGACTTATATGGAAGCCTTTGGCCGCCTGATGGCCGGTGTGGCTCCTTGGCTCTCACTTCCTGATGACAATACTGAAGAGGGAAAGATGCGCAAACAACTCCGTGAGTGGGCATTGAAGAGTTATGCTCATGCTGTTGACCCCCAAAGTCCCGACTATCTGCTTTGGCGTAAGGAAGGTCAGCCATTAGTTGACGCCGCTTATATCGCCGAGAGTTTCCTTCGTGCTTACGATCAACTTTGGAAGCCTTTGGATGAGACAACTAAGAAACGCTACATTGAAGAATTCACTCTGCTTCGCCGTGTGGATCCTCCTTATACCAACTGGTTGCTATTCTCCAGCATCATCGAGAGTTTCTTGGCCAAGGCCGGTGCTCCTTACGATGCTTATCGTGTAAACTCTGCTTGCCGCAAAATGGAAGAGTGGTACGTGGGCGATGGTTGGTATGCTGACGGCCCAGTGTTTGCTTTCGATTACTATAGCAGCTATGTTTTCCATCCTATGTATCTGGAGACTTTGCAAGCCATGAAGGACGCCAAGGCTTACACTCGTATCCATTATGGACAATATTATGCACGCGCCCTTGAACGTTGTCAGAAGTTCAGTATTGTACTTGAACGTCTTATATCTCCCGAAGGCACTTTCCCTGTATTCGGCCGCTCAATACCTTATCGTATGGCCGCTATGCAACCCCTTGCTCTGATGGCTTGGTATCAGACATTGCCTGGTGGACTCACCAACGGACAAGTACGCTCAGCATTGACCGCCACTATGAAAAGCATGTTTGACGGTAAGGAGAATTTCAACGAAGGTGGATTCCTCACCATTGGTTTCTGTGGCCGCCAACCCAATGTGGCTGATTGGTACACCAACAACGGAAGTCTCTACATGACCTCACTTTCTTTCCTTCCCCTCGGTCTTCCAGCCACTCATCCTTTCTGGACAGATGCGCCGGCAGATTGGACATCAAAGAAAGCATGGAGTGGACAGCCCTTCCCGAAAGATCATCAGTGGAAAGACAAAATTGTGACAAAAGATCTATTCTAAGTAAAAAGTAAAAAAGAGTGAAGAATCGCACAATATGATTCTTCACTCTTTTCGATTTACCATCATCCGCATTTCATATACCCACAACATATAGAAAAATATTTGAAACATTTTTTTTTGTTCAATATCTGTATTTAAGCTACTTTTGCGACAGAATTTTATATTTAAACAGATATGAACAAACGATTTTACTCATTTCTTATTCTTTTTCTATTATTGATAATAACAGGAAAAGACGTATCGGCACAACAACGCCGCCCTATTGACAACAAGAACCCTTTGTGGTTGGTACACGTAGATGTATGGAATAAGGCAGACCCACAGAAAATCATCGATCTGATACCCGATGACATCAAACCGTATGTATGTCTGAACCTTTCGCTCTCGTGCCAATATGATCCGGAAAAGGATGTGTATAAGATGCCACAAAATGCTATCCGCACCTATAAGTCGTGGGCATCAGTTTGCCAACACAACGGCATGTGGTTCACTTGCCAACCGGCCAGTGGCGGACATACCCATATCCAAGACAATGATTTGGAGATATTCGAATATTTCTACAAACGTTATCCGAACTTCTTGGGTTGGAATTATTGTGAACAGTTTTGGGGTTTCGATGAGCCCAATGACAAGAGTTCCAGCCCACAAGCCGACCGTTTGGCATTGTTTGCCAAACTGGTTCCCATGGCCCATAAATACGGTGGTTTCCTGACCATCAGTTTCTGCGGTAATATCTGGTCACACGGACTCAATCCCGTGGGTATGATGAAGCGCAACAAAGATTTGTTGAAAGCTTGTAAGGATTATCCCGAAGCTTGCTTGTGGCTCTATAAATATACCACTTCATCCTGCTTCTACAATAACGAGAGTGTGACCATGTCTCCTTTTATTAGCGGATTGGCCACCAACTATGGTGTCCGTTATGATAACTGCGGATGGAATGGAGCATTGGATGGAATTTTGGGCGAAGGACATGGCAAAAAATACCCGACATCTGCCGGATTAGGTACGGTGATGGAGCAGACTTGCGTAAACGGCGGTGCCGTATGGGATGGTCCGGAGTTGATATGGACAGAGGATTTTCAGAATCTGAACAATAGCACTGTTGAAGGATATACTCGTCGCAATTGGGGTACGTTCAATAGCTTTAAGGGCGGATGGATTGATATGTTCCGCAAGATTATTGATGGAACAATGTACATTCCTTCGCGCAAAGAGGTAGTAGAGAACACCAAAATTGTAGTAGTGAATGATATCAATAATACAAATTACGAACAGAGCTATGCCGCTTGGGGTGATTTGTATGACAATCTCTATAAGCAGGATGATCCATTTAATCGCGGCAACGGCCAGTGGATGGACAACTTTTGCTATTTCAAGAAAACGGGACGCTATGCTGCTATTCCTATCGTGATTGCACTGTATGACTCAGTGGCCAAGGCCATTCCTGTACAAGTAAAAAAATCATTATACCAGTCTCGTTGGGGCACCCAAACTGCCAAAGTGAACGACTTCAATAAACAATATCCAGAGATAAGCAAGGGCGACTTGTATGTGTCTCGCCGTGGGAACCAGCTTATCACTTACACTCCTTACACCTATTTGAATAAGAAGAAGACAGCTTCGGCAGAGATTCCTCTCCTTTACAACCGGTGCGACACGCTAGTACTGAATTATGGCAAACTCAGCAGTGGAACCATCCGCGAATACAAAGACAGTATCGTTTTCTATTTGAACAATTACCGTACGGATACCACTACAACACAAACAGACCAGATTATAATCCGTGGGACAAAAGTACAACCTACTTATACCACCAAAAAACGTTACCTCACGACCTCTTCTGCCACTCACAATTGGAATGAGGCTACAGGTACATTCACCCTCAACGTAAAACACATGGGTGGTGTAGATTTGGTTATCAAGACACCTGGCGATGAACCTGAAGGAAAATTAGCTGACTCCCCCGCTATTACAGCTCTCGGAATACCCCAACAACCAGAAGATTATAAGGGTGAAATCATTATCGAAGCCGAAGATATGGACTTCAAAAGCATCAAGAGTTGTGTAACAGATCCCTATGGTTGGTATCCCTCCGTGCGTGGTCATGCAGGAAACGGTTTCATGGATATGGGCACCAATACAAGTAGTTCACTCCGCCATCAGCTCAATTGCAAACATGCCGGTTCACATACCATTGCCGTACGCTACACATCATCAACCAAAGGAGGCAACATTGCCATAGTTGTGAACGGAACGAGTCGCACCGTGAAGTGTGAGAAGACTGCAGTCAACGAATGGCGTAAGGTATTCATTACTGCCAACTTGAAAGAAGGAAGCAATAAACTTTTAATTAACAACACCAACGGTATCCCCATGTACATCGACCAGATAATTTATACTCCGGAAGATGTTGAGGAAGAGAAATTCCAGGTGACCCTCCGCGAGGTTAAAGGTGGTACAGTTACAGCTAACGTAACCGAAGCTGTCGAAGGTCAAGTTGTCCAACTTACTGTTACTCCAAATGATGGTTATGCTCACACAGGTTGGGAAATCATCCACGGCAATGTGACAATTGGTGATGACAACACCTTTGTAATGCCTGATGACATTGTCACCCTACAACCCATTTTCACAGACCAAACAGTTATGTATACTCTTGATTTCACTCCAGTACTCAGCGGTGGTATTCCTGAGGGATGGCGCGTGACACAGGAAAATAATGATATTCACGAATATCCCAATTCATACGGATCAGGTTCACGCACCTTCGTCGGATTCACAGGTTATCAGAGCAAGGGACTTTATTGGCGTATAGGACGTGCCGAGTATGGCATGCAGAGTGCTTATCCGCTTAGCCTCGAACCTGGAAACTATAAGTTGAGTTATGCAGTAGCAGCTTGGAAAGCCACACCGCAATATAAGGTGAGCATCATCAACAAGAGCAATGCTAAAGTAGTAGCCACATCAACTGTTCATTCTGCCACACCGAATGCCAATGGAAGCACTTCAGCAAATCTCTCTGCTGCATCACTCCATGAATTGGCATTTGACATTACAGAAGCTGGCAATTATGTTATCCGCTTCCAGAACAATGGCAGCGGCTATGACGAGTTCCTGCTCCTTGAATGTCGCATCAACGGCAAACCTAACAGTATTGAAGAAGTCTTGAATACTCCTTCTGTGCCTAAGGCTATCTATGACATCCATGGTGTGCGCCATGAGACTCTCCAACGCGGTTTGAACATAGTCATGATGCAAGATGGTACAGTACGCAAACTCATGATAAAGTAATTAGATTGTAGATAACAGTTCTGTTTTGAAAAAGGGCTATGCCAATCGATTGGCACAGCCCTTTTTAGTAGCAAGTAACAAAATCACGAGTTGTCAGTTCTCTTTGCAGGGTTCCACCAACTCATAGCTTACAGCCTTCCTTCTATTTCGCCATCATATAGATTTTCTCCATATCCTCAGGATGGAGGACTTTGAAACTACCCTGAGTTATCTTGTAACCACGGCTACATTTACGCACCATCTCCTTGATTTCCTCGTCAGTAATGTCACGTCCGATAAGTTCATGAATGTTGATAGGCATACCGATAGCATGATAGAAACGCTCCATGGCCTCGATTCCTTTCAATGCTGTACCTTCGGGATCTGTGAAGTCGTTGGGAACACCCAACACATTGACAGCAAAGCGTACGAAACGGCTCACTTTCTCCTTATAAACATAGCGTGCCCACGCAGGCCATACCGCAGCCAATCCGGCACCGTGTGTCACGTCAAACATGCCGCTCAGCTCATGTTCCAATTGGTGGGTGGCCCAGTCATCTTCCACACCACAACCCGTCAATCCGTTGTGAGCAATACTGCCTCCCCACATGATTTGAGCGCGATGGCGGTAGTCTTCGGGATTTCTCAGTACGGCAAACACACTGTCCATTAAGGTACGCATTACCGCTTCAGCCACTTCTGTGGTCAGTGTCATATCATCATCATGAGTGAAGTAACGCTCCATGGTATGCATAATCATGTCCGTCACACCTGCAGCCGTCTGATAGGGAGGTAAGGTGAAGGTACGGCAGGGATTCATGATGGCAAACTTCGGACGTGAGATGTCGTTGGAATATCCCAACTTCACGTCACCCTCTTCCTTAGTCACCACACTGGCTTCGCTCATCTCACTACCAGCAGCAGGAATGGTGAGTACACAAGCCAAAGGCAGGCACGTACGGGCTTTGTCCTTACCCAAGTAGAAGTCCCACACATCGCCTTCGTAGGGCACGCCGTATGCAATGCCTTTGGCCGAGTCGATGACACTACCGCCACCTATGGCCAGGATGAAGTCCACTCCCTCACGACGACAAAGTTCGATGCCTTCGTAAATCTTCGACAGGCGAGGATTGGGCACCACGCCACCTAACTTCACATATTCAATACCGGCTCCGCCCAGCAAGTTGCACATTTTGTCCAACAGGCCCGATTTGAGAGCACTCTGTCCACCATAGTGTACCAAGACCTTGTGACCACCGTACTTCTTTACCATACGGGCCACCTGTTCTTCTGACTCCTTTCCGAAGACTACTTCGGTGGGAGCATAGTAGATAAAATCTTTCATGTTTTTGTTCTGTCAAATTCCCCTGAATCCTCCCCTTTTGGGGATAGGATTCAGGGAAATATTTTTTGATTTACTATTTTGTTATTTACGATTTAGTAGTTGATTCCCTCCTTTTTTGGGGGTAGAGAGAGGCTTTCTATCCCTTGCAAATATCATCAGTCACCATCTTCTATCTCTTTTTCTTGTGCAAAGATGCAAATAATAAGTGAGTTATACAAATATCCAAAGAGTATAAGAAAAGATAAAAGCTCAAAACTTCGGTGTGTGTTGTAAAAAAATCCACACCTGAAGTTTTGAGCCGATTTTGTTCTAAGAATTGTATAGCTTATTCTATTATTCTTCTTGCGAAAGGTCAACGGCAAAATTCACGCGTTTTCCTGAAGGCATAATACCTGTGATGAAGAGGACTTGCTCTGGTGATTGGGATGCACTCTTCAACACATCTTCCAAATCTGTCACTTTACGAAGAGGTTGATTGTTGGCTTTCAATAAAATTACTCCCTTGCGGATACCGGCATCTTTCATTTTCCCATCGGTTACACCTGTCACTTGCAGACCATATCCCAAGTTCAATTGACGTTTCAACTCGTCAGGCAATTCCTTGAAAGCAGCACCAAGAATATCCATATCCACGTTCTTCACCACTTTAGTATTTCCTTGAGCATTCTTCAACTCTACATCCACACTCTTCTCTTTCTTATCACGGATAAGTTTTACTTTCACTTTGTCACCCGGACGATGCTTGGCCAGTTCTTCCTGAAGTTCAGCCATAGTTTTTATAGTCTTGTTATCTATACCGACAATCACATCATCAACCTGTATATCAGCCGCAGCAGCAGATCCGCCTTCCATTACTTCACCAACCCATACACCATCGATAACACCCAGCTCTTCAGCCTTTTTCTTCATTTCGTCATCGAAATGGAGGCTGAGGGTCTTTCCACTGATACCTAACAAAGCACGTTGCACGGTGCCATATTCTTTCAAGTCGGTTACAACTTTGGTCATAATACTGGTAGGAATAGCAAATCCATATCCGGCATAAGAACCTGTAGGCGAAGAAAGGACGGAATTGATACCAACCAATTCGCCATTAGCATTTACCAAAGCACCGCCACTATTTCCTTGATTAATAGCAGCATCCGTCTGAATGAATGATTCTATACCGTTGTTATATACGCCCAACGAACGTGCCTTGGCACTGACAATACCAGCCGTTACCGTTGAATTCAGGTTAAAGGGGTTACCCACCGCCAGTACCCATTCACCAATCTTTAAAGCATCACTGTCGCCAATTGGAATAGTGGGGAGATCTTCTTCTGCCTCAATTTTAACAAGTGCTAAATCCGTATTAGGATCAGTACCAATAATACGTCCCACAAACTCTCTACTATCGTTGAGTTTGACACTTATTTCATCCGCTCCCTCAATAACATGATTGTTTGTGACTATATATCCATCAGTAGATATGATTACTCCCGAGCCAAATCCTACACGCGGTTGCGTCTGCACCTGACGTTGACGTCCACCATGCGGATTACCAAAAAAGAAATCAAAGAAATCCATAGGCTGCTGCACAGTCTGCACTTTGCCCAATTGGGTCGATTTGATATGGACTACTGCATTGACTGAAGCCTCGGCTGCTTTAGTCAAGTCCATCGCTCCAGCTCCCGATCCTCCAAACAAGGCAGGAGTTACCATCTGAGTCTGTTGGGGGAAATGCTGTACAAAGGAAGTCATTTCCTTCTCTTCTGGTCTCAGCAAATAGCTGGTCGTACCAGCTACAGCAGCACTCAGCAGTGCTACTGCCACAAATTTACCCACATTTTTAGTTGTCTGTTTCATAACTTTATATTGGATTAATTGTTAATTATCAATTTTAGTTTAACATTTTCCGACAGCAAATGTATGAATAAAAAATAGACATTTATATGTGTTAGCCGCTTTTTTGTCCACTTTTAACAGAGGCATACAGTCCATTAACAGCCATTAAACGCCCAAACCACAGTTTTTACATTTCTTCGATTTTCCACTTGCACATTTCATACAAGTTTCTTATTTTTGCCATCCATAACAGATATGAACTATATAATTCTATATCGGACCAGACTCTATCTATACTAAAAAGAAAACGTATGCTTGTATTTCCGAATGCCAAGATAAATTTAGGCCTTAACGTGGTAGAACGCCGACCAGACGGGTATCATAATTTGGAGACGATCTTTTATCCCATTCCGTTGCAGGATGTATTAGAGATTGTCACTTTTGATGAAAATCCCAATCTGCCCCACCCTACCGACTGCGACTTCATGCTACATGCGTCAGGCATTCCAGTAATTGGTAAACCTGAAGAAAATCTGGTAGTACGTGCCTATCATTTGTTAAAAGTTGAATTTCCCATACCACCAATACATATATTCATATATAAACACATACCTTCAGGAGCCGGATTAGGAGGCGGTTCTTCCGATGCCGCATATATGTTAAAGTTGCTTCGCGACAAATTCTCACTCCCTCTTTCTGATGATGATTTGGAAGAACGTGCTTCTCGTTTAGGAGCAGACTGTGCTTTTTTCATTCGTAACAATCCCACTTTTGCTACAGGGATAGGAAATATTTTTACCCCAATGCCTCAGTTAGCATTGAAGGGATACCATTTTGTACTTGTCAAACCGGATATTTTTGTCTCAACACGCGATGCGTTTGCCCTTATACATCCTCATAAACCCATAAAAAAGTTAACAGAGATTGTTTCATTACCCATCAGCAAATGGCGTGAAGCAGGTTTATGTAATGATTTTGAAGAGAGTGTCTTTGCAAAACATCCTGCCATTGGTAGTATCAAACAAAAACTTTACGCCCTTGGAGCAGACTATGCCTCCATGTCAGGAAGCGGCTCTTCCCTATTTGGATTGTACAGAGAAAAGCCATTTGAAAACAATACCATATTACAAGAGTACTTCCCCGGAAGTTTTTGTTGGATGTGCGAACTGGAATAATAGCATACAGGATTAACTACCAAACTGTACAGTTCAAGGCCGAAAGCTTTATAGTTAGAAAAGCAATAAAGATACAGACTAAATTTCAAGTTCTAATGACATATATAATTTAAGGTACGCACGTACCTTATTATATATGCATGTGTCCAGCAATCTTTTCACTTCACGAAGTTGTGTCAAAATGCTTTCATTCTTTAAGGAGGTTCTATAAATTAGTTCCCACGTTTTATTCTGGTTGGTTTTCTGCTTGGATGCTTTGCTGTTGTTCTTCAACATTTCTTTGTCTTTTCCTGAAAAATAATCCTCATTCATTATTTATAATTCATAATTAATCCCTATCTTTGCCGCGACATAGACAAAGGGGTGCCTCGCGAAGAGGCTGAGATTATACCCTCGAACCTGATGCAGATAATGCTGCCGTAGGAATTGTGGATATCTTTTTAACGTCTGTGCCCGTTGCGGGCATCTTTTATTCAGGCTTCCCCTTTGTTGGAATTTATATAATCAATAAAAGGGAAGTTTATGACTTTAACAATCAACAATCAATCTGTAGAGACTTCGGCACACACGCTGTCCGAACTCGGTGTAGAGCTGTCACTGCCAGAAAGCGGTGTAGCCATAGCTGTAAATAACCGTATGATTCCCCGTGCGGAATGGGAAACGCATGCTTTGTCCGAGAACATGCAAATAGTTATCATTAAAGCAGCATGCGGCGGATGAAGAACTGGTTGTCAAAAATGGCCGTACAGTTCATCACTCACGAAACTGTACGTTACTCCCACCTTGAAGGAGCACAAATGGCTCTTGAAGGAGGATGCCGGTGGATTCAGTTGAGAATGAAAAAATACCCAATAACGGAGGTGGAAAATACAGCCTTGAAGATGAGAGAACTGTGCAACGCGTACAATGCCGTATTCATTATTGATGACCATGTAGAGCTGGTTGCCCGTACAAAAGCTGATGGAGTACATCTGGGAAGAAACGACATGCCTATACGTGAAGCACGGAAGATATTGGGAGACAGATTTATCATTGGAGGAACAGCCAACACCTTCTATGATGTGCAACGCCACTATATCAGTGATGCCGACTACATCGGTTGCGGTCCTTACCGATACACCACAACCAAAGAGAATCTGTCGCCCATCCTTGGGATTGAGGGATACACAAACATTATCAACAAAATAAAGAATGCCGGCATACCGCTGCCTCTTGTCGCTATCGGAGGAATTGAATACGAAGATATACCGAAGTTGAAAGAAACGGGCATCAATGGCATTGCCCTAAGTGGAAGTATCTTGAGGGCTGACAACCCTGTAGAGGAGATGAAAAGAGTGATCAGAGAAATGAAGAATGACTAAACTTAAAGTGGGTTCTATAAATTCCCACCTTAAATAACAGACTATATGAAGAAACTTATTATTGCCGGACGTGAGTTTTCATCACGCCTGTTTTTGGGGACAGGAAAGTTCCGTTCAAATGAAGAAATGAAACAGAGCATTTTTGCATCTGATACAGAGATGGTAACAGTGGCCATGAAACGCATTGACCTCACAAACAAGGAAGATGACATGTTGGAGCACATCCGTCATCCACACATCCAATTGTTACCAAATACCAGCGGAGTACGTACAGCCGAAGAGGCTGTGTTTGCCGCACAAATGGCACGCGAGGCATTCGGGACCAACTGGCTGAAATTGGAGATTCATCCTGACCCACGATACCTGCTTCCAGATCCCATAGAGACACTAAGAGCTACGGAAGAACTGGTAAAATTGGGATTCATCGTACTTCCTTATTGTCAGGCAGACCCCGTACTTTGCCGACGATTGGAGGAGGCCGGTGCCGCTACGGTAATGCCTTTAGCTTCCCCTATCGGCAGTAACCAGGGATTGCAGACACGCGACTTCCTGCACATTATCATCGAGCAAGCAGGAGTGCCAGTGGTGGTTGATGCCGGCATAGGTGCTCCCAGCCATGCTGCCGAAGCTATGGAGATGGGAGCAGACGCCTGTTTGGTAAACACCGCCATCGCCGTATCCGATAATCCTGTAGAGATGGCCACAGCATTCAAAGAGGCCGTTATCGCCGGACGACGTGCCTACGAAGCAGGATTAGGAACCAAAAGTAAAGACTTTATAGCCGAAGCAAGTTCGCCCTTGACGGCCTTCCTAAACGATTAATCAATGACAAACATGGACAAGAAACACAATTATGCCCGACGCGAGAAGATATACATGAGAGGTACTATCTATCCCGACCTGCGTGTAGGAATGCAGCGTGTCAATCTGACCCCGAGCGTGAAGATAACCGATGGAGTACGGACAGAAACTTCTAATCCGCCAGTTTATATCTACGACACCAGTGGCCCTTTCAGCGACCCTTCAGTAAAGATTGACCTGAAAAAGGGGCTGCCCCGCCTGCGCGAGGAGTGGATAAAGGCACGCGGTGATGTAGAACAATTAGCAGAAATAACCAGTGAATACGGACGCATGAGGCGCAATGACCATTCACTCGACCACTTGCGATTCGAGCACATAGCCCTTCCCTACAGGGCCAAAAAGGGGAAGGCTATCACCCAAATGGCCTATGCACGGGCGGGAATTATCACCCCGGAGATGGAATACGTCGCTATCCGCGAGAACATGAACTGTGCTGAATTGGGTATAGCCACACACATTACCCCCGAATTTGTCTGCAAGGAGATAGCCGAAGGACGTGCCGTACTGCCAGCCAACATCAACCATCCGGAGAGCGAGCCAATGATTATAGGCCGCAACTTTCTGGTAAAAATCAATACGAACATAGGGAACTCAGCTACCACCAGCAGTATCGAAGAAGAGGTCGAGAAGGCCGTATGGAGTTGCCGTTGGGGGGGCGATACTCTGATGGATCTCTCTACTGGGGCAAATATCCACGAAACACGCGAATGGATTATCCGCAACTGTCCCGTACCCGTAGGAACCGTCCCCATCTATCAGGCATTGGAGAAAGTAGATGGGGATGTCGGGAGACTGACTTGGGAGATTTATCGCGACACACTTATCGAACAATGCGAACAGGGAGTTGACTACTTTACCATCCATGCCGGTATCAGACTACAGAATGTCCATTTGGCCGACAAACGTACTTGCGGCATCGTAAGCCGTGGCGGAAGCATCATGAGCAAATGGTGCACCATCCACAACCGGGAAAGTTTCCTCTATGAACACTTTGATGATATCTGCGACATCTTGGCCCAATATGATGTTGCCGTATCGTTGGGCGATGGGTTGCGGCCCGGCTCGATTGCCGATGCCAACGATGAAGCCCAGTTCGCCGAACTGGACACTTTGGGCGAATTGGTATTGCGTGCATGGCAGAAGAATGTACAAGCCTTTATTGAAGGTCCGGGCCATGTTCCCTTGCACAAAATCAAGGAGAATATGGAGCGGCAGATAAAGAGTTGCCACAATGCCCCTTTCTATACCCTTGGCCCTTTGGTGACAGATATTGCACCGGGATATGACCACATCACATCGGCCATAGGTGCAGCCCAGATAGGATGGCTCGGCACCGCCATGCTTTGCTATGTGACTCCCAAAGAGCACTTGGCTCTCCCCAACCGTGAAGATGTACGCACCGGCGTCATCACATACAAGCTGGCTGCCCATGCTGCCGACCTGGCCAAAGGACATCCCGGAGCACAAGTGCGTGACAATGCCTTGAGCCAGGCCCGCTACGAATTCAGGTGGAGGGACCAGTTCCACCTCTCACTTGACCCCGAACGGGCCGAAGAATATTATCGGGAAGGACATCACACGGACGAAGAATATTGCACCATGTGCGGCCCGAACTTCTGCGCCATGCGACTGAGCAGGGAAATTACCAGTGAACAGCGGCTTGAACCTTGAACTTTGAACTTTGAACCTTGAACTTTGAACTTTAACCAGGCGCCAGTAGCCAGTCACTATCCACACTCAACAAATGTAACAAACTATGTTTTCCGAAGAACTACAAGACATATCGTGGGAAGAAACCAGCAAGCGCATTGCCTCCATGACCGATGCCGATGTGTGCCGGGCATTAAGCAAAAGGCATTGTACGGTAAACGATTTCATGGCCTTGATTTCGCCAGCCGCCATTCCCCACCTTGAGACGATGGCCCGTTTGAGCCGCCAATATACCGAAGAGCGGTTCGGACGCACCATCTCGATGTTTATCCCGCTTTATCTCACCAACTCGTGCGGCAACTCGTGCGTATATTGCGGATTCCATGTAAGCAACCCCATGCCACGCACCATACTTACAGAGAAGGAGATAGTGGAAGAGTACAAGGCCATCAAGCGGTTGGCTCCTTTTGAGAACCTGCTATTGGTAACCGGAGAGAATCCGGCCAAAGCGGGAGTTCCCTACCTGGCACGCGCCCTCGATCTGGCCAAACCGTACTTCAGCAACTTGAAGATTGAAGTGATGCCCCTGAAGGCGGAAGAGTATCGCGAGCTGACCCGTCACGGCCTGAATGGAGTAATCTGCTTTCAGGAAACCTACAACCGTGCGCACTACAACCTTTACCATCCGCGTGGAATGAAGGGCAATTTCGATTGGCGGGTAAATGCCCCTGACCGCATGGGAGAGGCCGGAGTACACAGCATCGGGATGGGAGTGCTCATAGGATTGGAGAAGGAGTGGCGTACGGACGTCGCCATGATGGCCCACCACCTGCGCTACCTGCAAAAGCACTATTGGCGGACAAAATACAGTGTGAACTTCCCCCGTATGCGTCCGGCAGAAAACGGCGGATTCCAACCCAACGTCATTCTCACGGACAGGGAACTGGCCCAACTGACATTTGCCATGCGTATTTTTGACCACGATGTCGATATCAGCTACTCCACCCGCGAAACTCCCCACCTGCGCGACCACATGGCCACTCTTGGTGTCACCACCATGAGTGCGGAGAGCAAGACGGAACCGGGAGGTTATGCCACTCATCCGCAGGCACTCGAACAATTCTCCGTCAGCGACCAACGAACAGCCCACGAAGTGAAAGCCGCACTTCAGGCTTTGGGAAGAGAGCCGGTATGGAAAGACTGGGACACCTCTTTTGACCGGATGAATACAGGCTACAGATCAGGAGTGTAATGACACTACTGGTCTCATGTATAGTGAGACTACTAGTCTCATGTATAGTGACACTACTAGTCTCATGCATAGTGAGACTACTGGTCTCATGCATGGTGACACTACTGGTCTCATGCATGGTGACACTACGGGGATGTGTCAAAATGCTTTCTTTTCATTCTTTAGACGCGGATGACGCGGATTTTTCGCTCTGCTCAAGGGAACTTCGCAGATAAATTATAACCTATCGGGTATAATAATCAAGAAAAATCCGCGTCATCCGCGTCATCTGCGTCTAAAAAGTTAATTATGACACACCCTATTCATCTCCATCTATCTCCCTTTATCTCCATAAATTCTACTTGCGGAAGTTGAATCAGATAGAGGAAAGAGAGGTGAATGTATAGTGATAAAAGCATAGGGTGCAGGGAAAAGTAAAAACAGATTCCCTACACCCTATGCTATAATTCCAATACCTTATATATTACAGATACCGGTCAACCAGTCCTTCCAGTTTTTCCTTATCCTTGAAATATTTGTACGTACCAACTTTGATTTCCGCACAAGCCGGTTCATCGCAGACTATGATGCCATGCGGATGCATCTGTATGGCACTTACGGTCCACATGTGGTTGATGCTTTCCTCGATGGCATGTTTCAACGCACGTGCTTTGGCATGGCCGTTGCAGACTACCAGCACTTCGCGTGCCGCCATCACCGTCCCCACACCCACGGTCAGAGCCTGGCGTGGCACCTGCGAGATGTCATTGTCAAAGAACCGGCTGTTGGCTATGAGCGTATCAGTTGTCAACGTCTTGATACGCGTTTTTGAGGAGAGTGAAGAGCCCGGTTCGTTGAATGCGATATGTCCGTCGGGGCCTATGCCTCCCAAGAAAAGGTCTATACCACCGGCCTCTTCAATCATACGTTCATAGTTGTCACACTCTTCAAGCAAGTCCGGAGCATTTCCATTGAGGATATGCACATTCTCCTTGCGAATGTCTATATGGTTGAAAAAGTTCGTCCACATGAACGAATGGTAGCTCTCAGGATGCTCCTCAGGAAGTCCTACATACTCGTCCATATTGAAGGTCACCACATTCTTGAACGACACCTTACCCTCCTTGTACAGGCGTATCAGCTCCTTGTACAAGCCCAAGGGAGAAGAGCCCGTAGGACACCCCAATATGAAAGGATTTTCCGGTGTAGGGTTCTTCTGATTTATTTTCTCTACTACATAATTGGCCGCCCACCGCGATACCAAAGAGTAGTCATCCAATATGATTACTCGCATACTCTATTCGTTTTTTATATTTTCTGGGGTGCAAAAGTATTAAAAAACAGAAATCTCACCAAAACATTGCAGTTTTTTTTTACAATGCAGACAGAAATTTTCCTGTGTACGACTCCAGACAAGCCGCTATCTCTTCAGGAGTACCTGCCGCAACCAACGTCCCACCTTTATCTCCACCTTCAGGACCTAAATCTATGACATGGTCAGCACATTTGATTACATCCATATTGTGTTCGATAATGATTACCGTATGCCCTTGATTAATCAGGGCTTCAAACGATTCCAGCAATTTCCGTATATCATGGAAATGGAGTCCGGTGGTAGGTTCGTCAAATATGAATATGGTAGGCGACACCTTTTCCAGGCTGAGATAATAGGCCAACTTTACCCGCTGGTTCTCACCTCCGGAGAGTGTTGACGAAGATTGTCCCAACTTGAGGTACCCTATGCCTACATCCTGCAACGGGCGCAACTTACGGACTATTTTGGTCTGCTTGTGTTCGGTAAAGAATTCTATGGCCTGGTTTACCGTCATGTCAAGGATGTCATAAATGCTCTTATCCTTGAACTTGACATCAAGGATTTCCTTTTTGAACCGTTTTCCATGACATGATTCACATTCAAGCACGAGGTCAGCCATAAATTGCATTTCCACCGTCACCGTACCTTCGCCCTTACATTCCTCACACCGGCCTCCTTCCGAGTTGAAGGAGAAATATCCGGCCGTATATCCCATCTGTCTGGCCAGCGGCTGGTCGGCATAAAGTTTCCGTATTTCATCGTAAGCCTTCAGGTATGTGACCGGATTGCTTCTGGACGATTTTCCTATAGGATTCTGGTCAACAAACTCTATATTCTTGACCATTTGTATGTCTCCTTCCAACCCGGAATACTCTCCCGGCCGTTCGGTAGATTCGCCATACTCGCGTTTGAGGGCACGATAGAAGACATCGCGCACCAACGTCGATTTTCCCGAACCGCTGACCCCGGTCACCACCGTCATCACGTTAAGCGGGAATCGCACATCAATGCCTTTCAGGTTGTTTTCCCGGGCTCCTTTCACTTCTATGTAATTATTCCACTGGCGATGCATCAGCGGACGAGGTATCACCTCCTCGCCAAGCAGATACTTTACGGTATAGCTTTCACTCCCACGACGCAAGTCCCCCATATCACCTTCATAGACAATCCGCCCGCCAAGCCGTCCGGCCATAGGCCCCACATCTATAATGTAATCGGCAGCACGTATGATTTCTTCGTCATGCTCTACCACAACCACAGTATTGCCAAGCGCTTGCAACTGCCGGAGCACCTTTATCAGGCGTTGCGTATCCCGGCTATGCAGTCCGATGCTTGGTTCGTCCAATATATACAACGAGCCTACCAGACTGCTTCCAAGCGATGTCGCCAGATTGATGCGTTGGCTCTCACCACCGGAAAGAGTATTGCTCAAACGGTTCAGGGTCAGGTATCCAAGACCGACATCAACCATAAAACTAAGCCGGTTGTTGATTTCGGTAAGCAACCGTTTTCCTATGGCCATATCGTGCTCGTCAAGTTGGAGATTGCGGAAAAATGTCTGTAAATCAGTAATGGGAAGTTCTACAAGTTCGGCTATCGACCGCCCGCCAACCTTTACATAAAGCGCCTCTTTCTTCAGGCGGGCACCATGACATACCGGACAAACTGTCTTCCCCCGGTAACGGGCCAACATGACGCGGTATTGGATCTTATACTGATTTTCATGCAGCATCTGAAAGAAAGAATCAATGCAGGCTTCCGTACGTTTCCCGTGCCAGAGGAAATCTTTTTGTGCCTTGGTCAGGTTGTAATAGGGTTCGAAGATAGGGAAATCATGGCGGGCAGCCCTACGGATAAATTCCTTGAGCCATTCACCCATTTTCTCTCCACGCCAACATACTACCGCCCCATCATACACACTGAGTGAGGTATTTGGTATTACCAACGATTCATCGATTCCTATCACCCGTCCGAAGCCTTCACATTCAGGACATGCCCCTACGGGAGAGTTAAAGGAAAACATCTGGTCGGTCGGCTCTTCAAAGCGGATACCATCCGCCTCAAATTGCTTGCTGAACGTATAGAGCAATCCGGCAGGATAGAAACGGAGCATGCAGCTACCATCCCCCTCATAAAAGGCCGTTTCTGCAGAATCAATAAGACGACTTATCGTGCCGGCATCTTCACTTACCGACAGACGGTCAATCAGCAAGCAGACTCCCTCCTCTTCCCTTTCTCCTTTTTGCAAAGCGGCCAGATAATCTTCTATCGACATAATCTCGCCTTTCACCTCTACACGGGTAAAGCCCTGTTGCATATCAATGGAAAGTTGCTCGGCCAACGTACGCCCTGCACGGGGAATGACAGGACAAAGCACCGCAAAACGGGTTCCTTTCGTGAAAGAGAGCATGCGTTCGACCAGATCATCCGTGGTATGTTTCTTTACCAACTCGCCACTGATGGGCGAATAAGTCTTTCCGATACGTGCATATAGCAGACGGAGGTATTCATAAATCTCTGTCGATGTGCCCACAGTTGACCTCGGATTGCGGCTATTCACCCGTTGCTCAATGGCAATAGCCGGTGGGATACCTTTAATGAAGTCACATTCAGGTTTCCCCATACGCCCCAAGAATTGCCGGGCATACGCCGAAAGACTTTCCACGTATCGGCGCTGACCTTCGGCATAGAGTGTATCAAAAGCCAATGATGACTTTCCCGAGCCGGAAATTCCTGTGATTACCACCAACTTACCACGAGGGATATCCACATTGACATTTTTCAGGTTATTCACCCGTGCACCTCTGACCGATATATATTTGCTTTCTGTCATCTCTTCTTGAATTGCATTGAAGTTGCAAAGTTACGATATTTTTTCCACACGACTCATATCCCTGTTTACACTTCATGTTTAATTGATGTTAATGTTTGCATCATCTTATCCCCCTTTCCGTTACTTTTGTAGAGCCGTAAAAGTGAAGAGTGAAGAATGAAGGGTGAAGATTCGATGCCGGAAGGTCTTTTCTGTTCGCTATTCGCCAACTTGCTGACAGAATCAGCTTTGAACCTTGAACCTTGAACTTTGAACCTTGAACCTTGAACTTTAAACCTTGAACTTTAAACTTTAAATAAAGGAATATGCTTGACTGGTCAAATACATTCAACATTGGGCTCAACATCATTTACCTGACAATGGTTTTGGGTACAGTTACGGTGGTGCTTCTTGACAATCGCCATCCGGTGAAGACCATCGCCTGGATAATGGTGCTTGTCTTTTTACCAGTCATTGGCCTTGTCTTCTACTTCTTTTTCGGACAAAATGTACGCAAGGAGCGACTTATCAGCAAACGGAGTTTCATCAGCATAGCCCGTCGCCCATTGCGTGGTTATTGGCGACGTCCTCCCTCCGATTTGCCCCTTGAGTGCCAATCATTGGCCTCACTTTTCCGCCGCATGAACCGCTCCATGCCTTTTGGAGGAAACGAGGTGGAAGTATATACACAAGGAGGAGCCATGCTCGATTCGTTGCTTGAATCCATCAGGCAGGCACGCCACCACATCCACATGGAGTTTTATATTTTCAACGATGATACCGTAGGCCAACGTGTCCGCGAAGCCCTCATCAGCAAGGCACGTGAGGGTGTAAAAATCCGTATCATGTACGATGATGTGGGGTGCTGGCATGTAAACAAGCGCTTCTTCCGCGTCATGAAAGAGGCCGGCATCGAAGTGTACCCTTTCTTGAAAGTGCATTTCCCCATTTTCAGCAATCGGGTGAACTACCGCAATCATCGGAAAATAGCCATTATTGACGGCCAAACAGGATTCATCGGAGGCATGAACCTGGCCGACCGCTACTTGCATGGGCTTTCGTGGGGAAACTGGCGCGACACAGCCATCCGCATCAAGGGTGGAGCCGTGCAAGGACTTCAAACTGTATTCCTGATGGATTGGTGCTTCGTCACACAAGCGCTTATCAACGACCCTACTTACTTCCCTACGATAGAGGCTGAAGGGAAATCCCACATCCAGATTGTGACCTCCAAACCCGTTGGCCGTTGGCAGGAAATCATGTTGGGATATCTGCACGCCATTACAGGGGCACGTCGGTATATCTACATTCAGACTCCTTATTTTATGCCTACCGAACAGATTCTTACCGCCCTGCAAACCGCCGCTTTATCAGGGGTAGATGTACGCATCATGCTCCCGTGGAAAGGAGACAGCCGCATCGTACAGATGTGCTCACGCTCATACCTGCGCGACATGATGGAGGCTGGAGTCAAAGTCCTTTTCTATCATCGTGGTTTCCTCCACTCAAAGACGCTGGTCATTGACGATTGCATATCGTCCGTCGGGTCAACCAATATGGACTTCCGGAGCTTTGAGTACAATTTCGAAGCCAATGCTTTCATGTACGATTCAGAAACAGCTACCCGTTTGCGCCATATATTCAACGAAGACGAACAATTTTGTACCCACATCTCCACCCAACGTTGGGCAAAACGCTCACGTTGGCGCAAAATGGAGGAATCCATATTCAGACTTTTGGCACCTTTAATGTAGTGCCATCAGAAGCTCCCCCTGACCCTTCCCCAAAAAGATGCAGCATCCGCCTAAAGTCCTTTTATAGGATACAGAAGTTTTTTCATTCTTTTAATTATTCATTATTCAACTTTCTTTTGGCCACTTGACGGAAATACACTACCTTTGCTTATCGTTTATGCCAAGAAAGCATTTCATGAAAACAGACATACCATATATCCTTCAAAGATACCTGCCCGAATACCGTGGCAAGGTTGAACAAATCACCGGTTCGGGAAGCAATCGTATATACCTCCGGTTGCAAGATGAGGAACAGGGTACATTCATTGCCGTCTATGGGGCATGCGAGGCTGAAAACCGCGCATTTGTAGAAATAGCCCGCCACTTTGCTTCAAAAGGACTTCCGGTGCCAAAGCTAATGAGCGGATTGAGTGCAGACGGACACTTCTACCTGCAGGAAGATGTGGGCAGGATTGCACTCTTCGATGCCATAGCTCCCGGACGAGCCAAAGGAGGATTGTATGACGAGAAGGAGCAGGAACTTCTTCATCAGACCATAGCCCTTTTGCCCAAGATGCAGTTCCTCGGAGGCGAAGGGCTGAAGGGTGAGTGGTGCTATCCGAAAGCGGAATTTGACCGCCAAGGCATCATGTTCGACCTGAACTACTTCAAGTATTGTTTCCTGAAAGCCGTCGTGGCCGATATTGATGAAGTCAGATTGGAAGAGGAGTTTGAGCGATTGGCAGAACTGTTACTCATAAAGGACGGATACTCTTGGGGATTCCTTTACAGGGACTTCCAAGCACGCAACGTGATGCTTACCCCCGAAGGTGAACCGCGCTTTATTGACTTCCAAGGCGGACGCCGAGGTCCCATCTACTACGACCTTGCTTCGTTCCTTTGGCAAGCGGCGGCAAAGTATTCTGATGAACTGCGCCATAGCCTTATCGACACCTATCTGACACATGCCAAGCCCTTTGTAGGCGACGTGGATAGAGGAGACTTCGACAAGCAGTTGAAACTCTTTGTCCTCTTCCGGTTGATGCAGGTATTGGGAGCATACGGCTTTCGCGGATACTTCGAAAAGAAAGCCCATTTCCTGACAAGCATACCGCCTGCCGTCGAAAACATCAGGTCTCTGATGGAGTCAGAAGAAAGCCCGCTCAGAGACTTCCCCTACCTTCGTAAAGTATTGGCCGAGGTATGCGCCAAGCCCGAATACCAACATCGTAAGAAGAGAGAAGGATTGGTGGTCAGAATCTTCAGTTTCAGTTACAAGAAAGGAATACCTGATGACCTCAGTGGCAATGGTGGAGGCTATGTATTCGATTGTCGGAGCACCCACAACCCTGGCAGATACGAACCGTACAAACAACTGACAGGACTTGACCAACCGGTAATAGACTTTCTGGAAAAAGACGGAGAAATACTCACCTTCCTCGAAAGCGTATATAAACTGGCCGATGCCCATGTGGAGCGCTACCTCGAACGCGGATTCACCAATCTGATGTTCTCCTTCGGATGTACAGGTGGGCAACACCGCTCGGTATATAGTGCCGAACACCTGGCTCACCATCTGCACGAGAGATTTGGCATCACTGTAGAACTGACACATCGCGAACAAGGAATACACAAGACATTGGAATGAAAGCACTTATATTTGCCGCAGGACTTGGAACCCGTCTGAAACCGTTGACCGATACCCGCCCCAAAGCATTGGTGGAGGCAAACGGCAAGCCACTGCTTGCCCACGTACTTGAGAAATTGACACGAAGCGGATATACCGAAATAGTCATCAACGTACACCACTTTGGCGAGCAGATAATCGACTACGTGGCCAACCATCCCATCGAAGGTGTGACAATACGCATCAGCGATGAGCGCACCGCACTCCTCGACACAGGCGGAGGCATCCGTCAGGCAGGCCCCTTGTTCACACCTGACGGCACACCTTTCCTCATCCACAACGTCGATATCTTCAGCAACCTGAACTTGGCGGATTTCTATATCCAGCATCCCACCACCGAGGGAGCTACCCTACTTGTAAGTGAACGCAAAACCTCACGCTACCTGCTCTTCAACCCTTCAGACAACCGGCTCGTGGGATGGACAAACCTCCAGACAGGCGAAGTGAAGTCGCCCTACCCCAACCTCCGCGTAGAGGATTGCCAGATGTATGCCTTCGCAGGCATCCATCTGTTCAGCCAGTCTCTTTTGAGCTACATGGACGAATGGCCTTCGCGCTTCTCCATCATCGACTTCTACCTCTCAGTGGCCGACAAAGTGCCCATCATCGGAGTCCCCAAGGCAGGCCTTCAACTCATCGATGTAGGCAAGCCGGAGACATTGGCACAAATCCCTAAAAGCGGAATCTCTTAATAAATACTAATTATAAAAACAGTTTCAATACCCCTATCAGAATTAGTCGTATATTTGAACAATGAAAGAATTAAAGGATGAAAGGAGACAAAGGGAGATAAAGAAAGGTTGTGTGCTTACTTTGAACCTTGAACTTTGAACCCTAAACCTTGAACCTGAAAAAAAACTCTGTGTCTCTGCGTCTCTGTGTCCTAAAGAATAAAGAGTTCAAATGAGCCACAAATGACAAGAAATAATAAATCATAATCAGTTCGAGCACAGCTCTCATCAGTTCCGCAGTAATAATTCATAATTCATAATTGATAATTGATAATTCATAATTCATAAATCCCCTCATGACCAAAAAAATCCTTCTTTTAGGCTCAGGCGAACTCGGTAAGGAGTTCGTGATTGCCGCCCAACGCAAGGGACAATACGTCGTTGCATGTGATTCGTATGTCGGTGCACCAGCTATGCAAGTAGCCGACGAGTGTGAAGTTTTTGATATGCTCGATGGCGATGCATTGATGGCAGCCGTAGAGAAGCATAAACCAGACCTGATAGTACCCGAAATCGAAGCTATCCGTACGGAGCGCCTTTACGATTGCGAGAAGATGGGCATTCAGGTAGTACCCAGTGCGCGTGCCGTCAATTTCACCATGAACCGTAAGGCCATCCGCGACCTTGCCGCCAAGGAATTGGGATTGAAGACTGCCAAATACTTCTATGCCAAGAGTTACGAAGAGTTGGTAGAAGCCAGCAAAGAGATTGGTTTCCCCTGCGTAGTGAAACCTTTGATGTCCTCATCAGGCAAAGGCCAGTCCTTAGTCAAGACAGCTGACGACCTCCGCCATGCTTGGGAATACGGATGTGAAGGTAGCCGTGGCGACATCAAGGAGATGATTATCGAGGAGTTCATCCACTTCGATAGCGAGATTACCCTGCTTACCGTTACCCAAAAGAATGGGCCTACCCTCTTCTGTCCCCCTATCGGACATATCCAGAAAGGCGGTGACTATCAAGAGAGCTTCCAACCGGCTCCCATCAGCGACGAACATTTGAAAGCCGCACAAGAGATGGCTGCCAAGGTGACCGAAGCTCTGACTGGTGCCGGTATCTGGGGTGTAGAGTTCTTCCTCAGCAACAAGGATGGTGTTTATTTCAGCGAACTCTCACCTCGTCCACACGACACAGGTATGGTGACACTTGCCGGTACACAAAACCTCAGCGAGTTCGAACTCCATTGCCGTGCCGTACTTGGCCTGCCCATCCCCGGTGTAACGCTGGAGCGCATGGGAGCCAGTGCCGTTATCCCCTCACCCATTGCCAGCCAGGAGCGTCCGCGCTATCGTGGCGAAGAAGAGGTCTGCGCTATGGAGAACACCTACCTCCGCATCTTCGGCAAGCCCACTACCCGCGTTAAGCGCCGCATGGGTGTAACCCTTTGTTACGCTCCACTTGGTAGCGACCTTGATGCTTTGCGCGACAAGTGTAAGGCTGCAGCCGCCAAAGTGGAAGTATATTGATGATAAAAAAAGCGGGTGCGTCAAAAATAGAATTAGGCACGGATTTCGCGGATTACACGGATAATTTATAACCCATTGGGCATAAAATTAAAAACATCCGTGTTATCTGTGAAATCCGTGCCTAAAAAAAATATTAGTTGAAGCTGTGTCAAAAATGCCACCATTTAATTCTTCATCCGCAGATGACGCAGATGACGCAGATAAATTATAACCTATCGGGTATAATAGGAAAGAATAATCTGCGTCATCTGCGCAATCTGCGGATGAAAAGTGAATTATGACACATCCCCAACTAATAAAAAAAATCATCAGCATTTATTTATCTTCGCTGGCTGCACTTTTACGGCTTCTGCGCTTAGGAGCAGCATCCTTTTCAACCACCTTCTCTACGCCTGCCAATTCAGGGTCAATCATAATACGGCCGCAATACTCACACACAATGATTTTTTTACGCATACGTATATCGAGTTGGCGCTGGGGCGGAATCTTGTTGAAGCAACCTCCACAAGCATCGCGTTGCACATACACAATACCCAATCCGTTACGTGAGTTCTTACGGATGCGTTTGAAAGCCAGGAGCAGACGGGGTTCAATCGTCACCTCCAGGTTTTTTGCTTTCTCTCTCAGTTTTTCCTCTTCCAACTTGGTTTCCGATACGATTTCCTCCAATTCAGCTCTCTTGATTTCCAAATCTTTGGTCCGTTCATCCAGTTGTTCCTCACTGCGTGCACAATCGTCAGCCTTGCTCTTTTCGGCGGCAGTATATTCACGAATACGTTTTTCGCAAAGTTCAATCTCCAAAGTCTGGAACTCAATCTCTTTGCTCAGCATGTCGTACTCACGGTTGTTACGCACATTATCCTGCTGCTCTTTGTATTTAGCCATCAAAGCCTTCGCATCCTCAATCTCATTGCGCTTGGTAGCAATGCCCTGACGAAGTTCAGCCATTTCACGACGTATCTTGTCAATACGTGTATTAAGGCCGGCCACCTCATCTTCCAAGTCCTGAACTTCCAATGGGAGTTCGCCGCGAAGAGTCTTGATTTTGTCAATTTCTGACAACATGGTTTGCAACTGGTAGAGAGCTTTCAGTTTCTGCTCCACACTCAAGTCTGTAGGATCTTTCTTTTCTCTTGCCATACGTTTTTTTATATTATTGGTTTTTAAGTTTATGTTTACTTTGTTCTTTGTTATTTATTGGAGATAAAGGGAGATAGGTAGCTTTCGCTCCCTTGGGGAGATAAAAGCCAATACGCTTGTCCCTTTAATTTTTCATTCTTAATTCTTTAATTTCTCAACAGCATCTCACCGGATTAGTATCCACATTCGTCAGTCTCACCGGTAAAGTAGGAGATGCCTCCTTGATGATTTTCTGGAATATCTCCATGGTGTACTGCTCACTCTCGTAATGACCAATCTCCACCATCAAGAGGTCATCCTCATGACCGAAATAATCGTGATACTTGATTTCACCGGTCAGGAAGACATCAGCCCCCTGCCCTATGGCCTGAGGAAGCAGGAAAGCACCACTTCCGCCACACAAAGCAACTGTGCGTACACTCTGCCCATTGAATCTGTTCGTTTTCACACATTCGGCTTGAAAAGTCTCCTTCACCAATTGCAGGAACTTACCCGTGGCCATATCATCAGACAATTCCCCGATAACTCCCGCACCCGCTTGTTGCCACTGGTTCTTCAGCGGATAGAGGTCGTATGCAGGTTCTTCATAAGGATGCGCCTCCAACAGTGCCCGTACCACCTTACCCTTCAAATAGGCAGGCAGGACAGTCTCTATTCTGACTTCCGCCTCGCGATGCAATTCACCGACATTACCACAAAATGGATTACACCCCTCACCAGCCCGGAAAGTCCCCTCTCCTGCCATATTATAGCTGCATGAATCATACCCGCCAATGCATCCGCATCCTGCATCAAACAATGCCTGACGCACCTCGTCAGCCTGAGCCGTCGGTACGAAAGTGACCAGTTTCAGCAATGCCTCCTCTTTGGGTGCCAGAATCCTTACCCTTTCAAGCCCCAGTTTCTCTGCAATCTTATAGTTCACCCCTCCCGTAGCATTATCCATGTTGGTATGATGCGAACAGATGGCAATCCCATGACGGATAGCCTTCAGCACACAGCGCTCCACATAATTACGCCCGGTAATGGATTTCAACCCACCGAAAATGAGCGGATGATGCGACACTATGAGGTTATACCCCAATGCCACAGCCTCATCTACTACAGCTTCGGTCACGTCCAAACACAACAATGCCCCTGTAACTTCCGCCTCTGTCAGTCCTACTTGCAGGCCGGCATTGTCCCATCCGTCTTGCAAGGGCAGTGGCGCGAATCGTTCAAGGGCACTCACTATTTCCTTAATCTTCATCAAATGTCTGTGAAATATGAAATTTCGGCACAAAGATACTTATTTTTCTCCGTTTTCGCCCTATTTAAGAAAAAAAAGTGTCCGTACAGAGCGAAAAAAACAGAAACTCATAATTCATAATTAGTTCGAGCACAGCTCTCATCAGCTCCGCAGTCATAAATCATAAATCATATTTTTTGCAAAATAATCCTCCCTAACGGGTATAAATTCAAATAAAAGTATTACTTTTGTACCCGAAAGGGATGATTTAGTGTTAGTTCCTATAGAAATACACCCGAAAGGGATTAATTATGTAGAAACAATGAATATAGGTGAATATCTTCGTGCGAAGCGGAAGTTGTACAATCTCAGCCAAATAGAATTGGCCGAAAGGGCTGGTGTGGGGATAAGGTTTGTACGTGAATTGGAACAAAATAAGCCAACCGTGCAGATGGACAAAGTGAACCAAGTGCTTGCACTTTTTGGTGAAGAAATGCAACCGGTAAGAATTCAGAATCAGTGATATAAATGAAACGGGCAAGTATATATATAAATGATATCTTTTGCGGCATCCTGACAGAAGATGTCGAAGGTTTCCATTTTACATACGATACAGATTATTTGCAACGTACTGACGCCAGGGCATTGAGTCCTACCATGCCTTTGCAAGCTGAAAGTTATGAAAAAGAGGTTATGTTTCCTGTCTTCGATGGTCTCATACCCGAAGGTTGGATGTTGGACATTGTACGTAATACATGGAAAATAGATCCGCGTGACAGGATGTCGTTACTGTTGGCTTGTTGTAAGGATTGTATTGGCAATATAAGTGTAAGGAAGTATGGAGAAAATAAATAATAGTAAATGCCTTTGTTGCTACCGCCCTTTGAAAAATGGTGAGATTGACTACCATCCGGCATGTGCGCGTAAATTATTCGGCAGCCGGCAAGCTCCCATATTGCCATATTCGCGGGATAATATCGCCGACCTTGCTTTGGATGTATTAAAGTCCAATTCCTCCGTCACGGGTGTTCAGGCCAAACTTTCATTAGAGCTCAACCGAGGAGGAAAAAATGAAGCCGACAAACTCACCATCGCAGGGTTGCGGGGAAACTATATTCTGAAACCACAAAGTCCCAAATACAACGCCATCCCCGAACTTGAAGATACAACTATGAAAATGGCTGAAATCGCAGGCATCTCTACAGTTCCCCATGGATTGATAAGGATGAGCGACGGAGAATTGGCCTATATTACCCGCAGAATAGATCGCGGAGAAGATGGTAGAAAGCATTCTTTATTGGATATGTGCCAACTGACCAATCGGTTGACCGAACACAAATACCGAGGATCGTACATTCAGCTGGCCGAAGTTATTCGTAAGCATTCATCTGCACCATTACTTGACGTTCAACGCTTTTGGGAAATAGTCATATTTTCATGGATAACAGGAAACTCCGATATGCACTGTAAGAACTTTTCCCTGATTGAAACACCCGATAATGGCTATATACTTGCTCCGGCATACGACCTGCTTGCCGTGCTTTTGACCGGCATTGATGACAAAGATGAATTGGCAATGCCACTCATGGAATATGGGGCAGATGATGACACCGCGATTGGCGAGTTCGACAAATCCGATTTCCTTGAAGCGATGGCACAAAGTGGAATATCCGCAAACGTCTCAAAAAATATTCTCAATAAGTTTCATCGGTACAAACCAAAGTGGTTCTCCCTCATTGACTCCTCATTTTTGTCTGAAAATATAAAAGGAATTTATAAAGCATTGATAGAAGAACGCTTAGAAAAGATAGTAGGGTAATTTTACTGATACAAAATCAGAAACTCATAATTCATAATTAGTTCGAGCACAGCCCTCATCAGCTCCGCAGTCACAAATCATAAATCACAACTCCCCCACTCCCAAATCCGTATTGTTTGCCAGCACCTCTATTCGTGGATTATCCTTGTAACCCGTAGCTCATAACTCGTAGCTCATAGCTCATAACTTGTAGCTCATAACTCGTAGCTTGTAACTCGTAGCTTGTAACTCATAGCTCGTAGCTCATTCTTTCCTGCCGGATTTGAAGGAGGCTATCCCCTTAATAAAAGCATAAGCCATAGGAGTGCCAAAGAATCCCTCAATCAGCAATTTGGATACATACTGGAAAGCAATCATCAACACGAGGTCGTGCGTAGAGACAGTACCCCAAAAAGCAATAAGCACAAACGGAAGCGAGTCAAACAGATAAGCCACGGCCGAACTCCCGATGGTACGTACCCACAGGCGGCGTCCCTTAGTCCGTTCCTTTATCCGCTCCATCAGCCAGGCATTACTCAACTCGCCCAGCAGGAAACCCACTAATGAACCAATGACAATGCGCGGCACATAATTGAACACATGGTTGTAAGCCCCGGCCGTCTCGCCCAAATATTCAGGCGAAGGCAACCACACACCAATCTGCGTACACACAACCAGCAAGAGATTGCAAAAGAACGTCAGCCAGATAACCCGCTTTGCCGTACGGAATCCCCACAACTCCGTAAGCACATCGCCCAGCATATAAGCGAAAGGGAAAGTGACAGTCCCCGCATCAAAATAGAAAAGTCCAAAGATACTGATGACCTTGACGGCCATAATGTTTGAAGTAAGATAAAGTGTGACAAAAAGAGCTGTCACCACAAGCAACGGCGTGTCAATGCCATTGCCTCTTCGGTTTTTGAAAGGGTTTTCCGATACCTTGTCCATAAGTTTTGAATTTTGATTCCGGCTGCAAAGGTACAAACATATTTCAAATATTCAACCATTTGCGACCCGATTTAGTAAAAGCTCAGTTTTAGGCAAGAAAAGCAGTTAAGAGAGGTTCTATAAATTATTTTCTATGTTTAAACGCCCTTAATTCATAGCCCTACAGAAGGCATCTCAAGTGAACTATAGTTCATTTGTCAAGCCGCTTATAGTTCACTTCCCAAGCCGCTTATAGTTCACTTAGGGTAGCCGTAAGTATTTCACTTGGGTAAGCCGCAAACAGTCCACTTAGGCAAGCTCTGATTATTCATTCAGCAAGCCGTATGTTATTGCCTCTAACAGCCTCTAACAGTTCTTTACCGGACTGATTTTTCGTTCTGACAAGCATTATCTCATAAATCACTATATCACAGTAAGTTTAGTCATAACATCAATCCAAGATTATCATAAAGTAACGGTATAAACACATGAAATTTGTCATAAAGTAACGGTATAAATCAGCCTATTTTGTCATAAAATGACGGTTAAAGCACATGGCATCTTCACTTTTATCCCCCTTCGGAAGAACAGAGTTAACACCGTTCAGGAACCGTGTTTATTCGGTTCGCGAACGGAATTAACTGTTCATTTCTTTTGGAAACCTTGTTTTTCCTGTCTTTTCCTGATTTCAGTAGACGGTTTTCTGTTTCATTAACTACATTCGTAGACGCTTTTATTGAAAGCTCCCTGAAAGTTTTTACACTTTCGTCATTTCCATCCGAGTATTGTTTACACCTATAAATATAAATATGTACGCGCGCGTACATATTTATATTTATAGGTTATATAGGATATTTTTTGGGGATTCATCATACGTATTGTGCCCGATAATATTAGATATAAATGATTTCCTGAGTTTCATAAAATATTCTATTTCATTTTTTAATATACCCTTTCTCTTTTAACCATAAAATGAATAAAAATATCGCCATTGCTACATCTACAACATTCCACGTAATGCGGTCAAGTGAAATTTTGAATAGAGGTTGGAATAGAACTGCCATTGCACCAAAGAAGATAGCTATCCCCTCTTTTTCTTGTTTATAATATCCATAAGCCATTAGGGCAAAAATTATCATTGCCGCAAAGCGTACCAACATGAAATATCCGTATGGCATAGGTAACAAACAAGCAAATAAAGCGAGAGCAAAAATAGGGAGGATCTTGTTCATGTTATGAAAATATTATTTGTAAAACACCAACCAATTTGTGGTGTACGAATGTGTTTTTTTATGTAGTTCTATAACTTTACAATCAAATAACCACACTATCCATATTCAAATTTGCTTTTTGAAGGACAACTAATTTATATGGTGAAGATATGGTTTCTGTATTTGGACGCTTTTGGAAAAACTTTGGAAATTCTTGATTCCATCTGTTCCTTTCATTTTGTGTTTCTTGATTTATAAACAAGCATTTTGAGACATCATTTATTCTATCTATTTCAGTAATCCTTGTTTGCAAAAAATATCCTCCCTTACGTTCTAACAAAGGTAATAATGTAGTTATATCTGAATAAGTCTTATCCAAATATAGATATAGATTATCATTTTGGATATATGCCAATAATTTAAATTCGTTTAAAGGCTTATTTAATATTTGTATTAATTTTTTCTTTATATCTGTTTTATATTCCTTTATTCCTTTTTCGCTTAATTCATATTTATTTAGGAATTCATATAGATACAATCCTTCCGTTAAATACTCTCCATTATTTTCAAAATAATTCTCTAAAATCTTATTATTCAACAATGGAAGAAATGGCTCCTTCGAAAGAGGTTCCATATCCTGTATTTTTCGTTGTTCTTCATCATACCATATAGAAAGGTTTCCCACATACGATTTCATCAAAGTATATTTATCATGAAGTTCTTTCTGTAGGACATTCAGTCTATCTATTATCATTCCTGCAATATATAAACGTAATTGTATAGAATTGCATTCTATTTTTTTCTTATTAAGATTTGCCGCTTTCTGTTGGGCGCATTCTTCCATTTCATTTTTCAAAACTCGATAATGATGTCTCTTAAACGACCAATATCCAATAATTGTAAGAATTGTAGTAATCAATGCTCCTATCAATATCCAATTCCAATCATTCGTCATCCAATTTTCAACTTGCGTAACACAAATACCCCATGTTGTTGCTAATGCAAATGAAAATGCTACCATTGTATAAAATATAGATCTTCCATTCCTCTTATACTCATTCAATTTATTTCTTCTTTCGGTATCGACAAATGAATTATAGGAATTCTCATCGTTTTCTATTTCATTTTTTATTCTATTTCTTGTTTTTTCAATCAATTCATTTCGTTTGCTATTATTACATAATGTTTGAACTAATGCTTCGTAATCTATTCTCAGATTTCCATATTTATCTTTATTTTCAGCCAATTCAATTTTTTCTTCATCAACAAGAATTCGAATGATTGAATATCGAATCTCCCTATCTGTTTTGTTAAAAGGGACAAATGTTTGTTGATTAGAACCTTTTACTTCTTCACCTTCATTAATAGATGTTATTATACATGCAGAGTTAGTAAAATTGGAGTCTTCTATATATGAAAAAGGTATATAGCAATAACCTTTATCTCCAAAATCTTTTCCCCATGAGTTTCTTACGATATACACTTTATCATCAGTGCTGTAACCACATATAACCATCGCATGATTTCCATATTTCCCTTCTTCAATCTCTTCATCAGATGGTCTAAACACAAATCCATTGTTATTGATACCAAAAGAATCATAAATTTTTAAGGATATTGCAATTGGATAACCTTCTGACAAAGCAGACATAATATCTGTGCGATTTACTTTTATATTCTTGGCACATTTGATTTTATGAGTTTCGGCATTAGTGTATGCTTCAACAGAAGGGGCTAATTGGTATTGTGCAATGTCGTATTTACAAAATTCCTCCAAACAAGTACCATATTTTGTTATTGATTCAACTACACCATACAGAGAAGATCCAGTATCATCTATACACCCTGCATCATTCAATACATTATAGTACACAAAACGTTCACTCAAATCATGTTCGCGATTTGTTTTCTTCAAGATATACTCATATATAGAAACAAGTGAAAAGACTGAACATGTCCCCAAATTTCCCTGATCTTTAATTTCCGTAAAATATTGTCGTAAATCAACAGCATTTTTGGGTGTGACATTAGGCTCATAATTATCTTGCAGAGGTTTTTCCTTTACATCCAACAGCTTATATGTAGAGTTACCATATACAAATCCGTTTTCTGTTAATCGGATTTGACTTTTCTCATCCTTTTTCAATTGGTTCTGAAGTTCATCAAGTTCTTTGCTTTTTTCACGAATATAATTGGTTGATTCCTTAATTTTTGAGCGCAAATTCTTAAGTTGTTCTAATGGCAAATATACATTTCCTTCTTTATCACACGGAGAACGAAGCACCGATGGAGTAATAATAACATCCCCATTTTCATCTTTTTCTCTTTTAATCAATTTGTTATTTTCCGTAATAAACAAATTGACAGCTTCACTATCACAATCATCTATTGTCAATTGGGATTTATTGTATTGATATCCTTTCAACAGTTTGTCATCAGTACCAAGTATTTGAGCCAATGAAGCTTGCTTTTCTGGTAATGACAAATCTTTTTTATTGATAAATGATTGAATTTCTTGGGATAATATCGCAATTTCTTCATCCAACTTAGGTGTTATCTCGGCTATTATATTTTCCTCCGATTTTCCTTGCTTTATCAAAGGAACAACATGCTGGTCATAGAAATCAGAAAACAAATTCGTACGACCATTCAAACTATTTTGAGCAACTTGAGACACCTTATTTATATCTACTTCTTTTTGAGTTACATTTTCTCTACTCAAAACCTTCAAATATGCTTTTTTCAGCAGATAATCTACAAAATAATATCTGTCAAGACTCAATACGGACAATCCTATTGCACAAACTTCACATTGTTCACTTTCTTCCGAAATAGGGAATATTGTATTGTAATTTTCTATGCAAATCAATGCATATTCGCCCAAAATTCCGGTAATAGAATCTTGATTTAAATCTAATGAGACACCTTTTGAATTATGATTTTGCATCATTATGAATCGGTGTTTGCTACTTGATTTTAGTTCTTTAATCTCCTCACAAGTTTTAATGACATTCTCTTTATTTTTCTTGTGATTAGATGGCAAATTATTCAATTCATCTTTACATGAAAATAAGTATGCCATATCATCAGAAAATCCTATAACATCAACAACATAAGATTGTCGAATCTTGTCCAACAATTTCACTATTAATATTGCTTCAGTACAAAGTTCGGAATTGTACAATGGCAACAATATTGTTAAATGAAGAGAATGACAATCTCCTTGATTTCTAATAGTAACTGTACGATCATAAAGAACCGAGAAGAAGTGTGCAACTTCTTCTTCGGTTCTCATTTCTTCAGCATTTTTTAACTTGATATAAAATTCATCCTTTATGCTTGAACAGAATTCTTGCTCATTTGCATCTTCTCTTTGAGCAAACATCGCAGTATGTAATCCGTTTTGGCAATTCCAATTAATTACTTGAAAGTAATCATCAGTATTACCTTCACCATACATCATTACATACTTCTTTATATCTGCACAAATATTATTTGAATCAGTACCCAGGACCAAAAATGCTGTGTGTCTCATATAGATATCGTTTACAATTCTTTCTTTACGTATTCTAACTCATCAGTAATCAATTTGCGGATGACTTCAAACCCTTTCTGCTTTATTTCTTCCCGTGTCATATTGATTTGAGAATATTTTACAAAATAGTTATTTTTGGCATCATCTACTAACAATTTCATATTGTCAGCTCCTTTGGTCTTCTGATATTGGGTAAAGAAGTCATTGAATTCTTTTCTGATAATACCTTTTTGTCGTTTAAATATATCAAATGCTTCATCACGATATTTCGCAAGTTCGACCCAATTGTCATCTAATGGATCCCCTAATTCGTCGCTTTTGAAGTAATACATATCATTCTCATTCTTTACAAGATTAAAGATGAATCCTTTTACCCATAATTCGAGACTGTCATCAGATGCAATTTTAGGATATAGACTATAATCTTCACGTTGCATTTTTATATATATATTTTTATCAAAATGAGGAATATAATGATCCGTCATAGACATAATGTTATTATATTTTTCCTGACATGAGGATAAAGAAGATATACAATATGCAGGCATTACTCCAACTTGCCGATATATTATAACTCTGTCTTTTACCCCTATACTTGCAAAATCAACATCAATATGACCTTGTAATAGATTTTTAAATTTATCCCCTTTACATAAACGCGAATATTTCTTATTAGGAACACCTATATAATAACTATTAGCCGGTCTTTCCATCGGAGTATAGCCTCTATAATCATACCTGAGAAGTGGATTAGATTTATTTATAGCCATTTGAAGAATTTGTTCAAATTCCGTTTCTTCCATATTGTCTAATACATCATCAATAGTTTTATTTCCAAAACTTCTTGATGTTGGTAACTCTGTTGTATAATTTAGTAACAGATTAATAACCTCATCCTTTCTCTTGTTGTCAAAATCGAAAATTTTGTTTTCAGAAGACAATGTTTTTAGAAATTCTGAAATTTGTATCTCTGCATCTTTTATTACTATTTGAGAGATTTCTTCTTGAGCCAAATCAATTTGGAATGTTTGTGACGCTTTTCCTACATGATTTTGTATTTCTGCTATCCGGTTTGTCATTTCTTCAGATATAACAATCAGCATCCTTTTTATATTGGACACCTTATTGTATATATCTAATAATTCTGTTTTTAATCCATTGTAAAATGTGATAGCGGCATTACGTCTAATGATATCACGTTCACATATAACTTTTCGAGATGCAACTTCTATGACACCATTGGCATATTCTTCGAGCACTCCTCTTCTTTTAAAAAATCTGCTATCATATTCTGCTAAATCATTGATTGCAATTTTTAATGAAGATTCTATTCTTGGTAATTGTTCATTCAACTCATTTACTTCGGCATTCATTTCTGACAAAAACAAATCAACTTGAGCTTGAATTCCCAATATTATACTTTCTGCAGCTCCAATTCCACATTCTTGATTTATTTCTTTTTTTATCAAGTCATGAAGTTCATTAACGACTCTGCTATTCAATTCTTGTATTTTCCTTTCAACCTCACCATCTTTGGGTTTTGCAGATTTTATATAACTGTCAATTTCTGGAGTCGCATTAGCTTTATCATCAATTACTGTTAATTGATAAGGAGGTTGTTGATTCAGCATAAAATTGATAACATTATCAAAACCATTATTTTCTCGGATATTCACATTGGGAGAATCTATCCATGAATTAACAATCGTATTGGAATCAACACAACTATTTAATAGACGTTCAATGACTCTTGTAGCAGTTTTGCAAGCATATAGTTTTTTAAGATCTTCTCCATGATACATGATTTCGCAAACTCCCAATCCTGCAGCCCATGCTTTTTTGTTTTCTATATCCATTGAGCCTTCTCTGATATTTTTCTCCAGATTATCACTGACACTGGCTGCAGCGGTTGATAATTCTCCAGCAGAAGTTACCAAAGCCAAACTTATCATCTCTGTTAATTGGTCAACATGCAAGTAAGAATCATTGTTTGAATTCTTGTTATCAACAAAAAAGAATGCATTGAAAGGTTTTTCGTTTGTTTCCTGTATATAATTGATATAATCAAAAGCAACCTTATCACTGTTTAAACTTAAATGCATCAACCAATCTAAATCTTGAATCGCACCATATGCATTAGGTTTTACTTTCGCCATACCTGTTGATGACATTGCTTCAAATACATCAGGCAACACTCCATATCCAGTGATTTTACATTTGGGAGCACATTTACGTAATAAATAAGCCATATTAATAAATGTTCCGCATCCTGTGCCTCCACAAACAGAAAATATGACATGAATTTCAACTTCTGTTGCCAATAACTCATATTTCACATTACTTGTAATAGAAGCCTGTGTGATGGAGTTTATCATTGATTTTATCTTATCTTCTACATCTCTGTGATTGACTGTTAAAGCAAATCTTCCATTACTACGAACTTGTCCAGCACCTAACGTCATAGAAGTTAAGGCATATAAATTATCTTCAGGCAACCATCCAAAATGTGATTTTTCTACCTCATAAATAGGTCTCGCATCATCAACTTTAATAGGTAATTGTTCATTTGGACTTAATGATATTTTACCATGTTTGGAATCTAACTCTCTTCTATATACTCCTCCATCGGTATCAATACCCAAGAATCCAATCATGGGAGGAACTTCACCATAAGTTTCAACAAATGTTTTCTTTGTGTTGAGCAATGCGCTCATTCCTGTACCGCCTAATCCAACATATAGGCATCTTCTAATTTTAGTTGCCATAATATTATATATTTAAGTTATTATTTACAATAGTGTAATTTTTGCTTTAACCTCTGACTCCAAATGTTCTAATTGATATTCATTATGTTTTTCTAATGAAACAGCGAACGGATTTATTGTATATTTTCGATTGCCTACCAATCTTGCCCCTTTCCCTTTGGGATGTAATTCCCATTCATCTTTCCACATTTCATTTCGTTCATAGATGATTTTTCCAGTAAAGAATTTATTTACGGAACTTTGTCTTTTAGGGGATGAGGTCACAACTAATTTTCGTGCCTTGTTTATTTTTTTAGTTGAATAATATGAACCACTTATGATTTGTATATTACCCACTTTAAATGTTGGATACATTATAGGCTTCATGATGAACAACCATATCAAAAGAAGACCTAACAGAATAAAGAATAACCATCCTAATCCTAATGCCAAAGGATTTGATACATTATTCTTTTCAGCTTTCCATTCCAATAATAAAGGCAATGCTTCATCTTCTGTTGAATAGTCATTGATTCGGTCGAATCCTCCATTATCTAAGACTTTCAAGAACCATTTGTGCGTTCCCTCTTTTGCAGTAGGAGTAAATTCTATTCCTAATCTTATCTCTTTGTCATGAGGCGTAATTTCTAATATATTATCGCTACAAAGGTTTTCATTTTTATATAAAAGAATATCGTCTTTTACAGGAACATAAGTACTATCATTTGACATCTTATAAAGACTGAATCTGACATTCCCTACACGGCCTTCAGAATCTTTATTTGCATCAAAGCAAATGGTTTTTGTCATCCTCACCGGTTCATATTCATAAAACATGAAATCTGTATAATAATCAGTCTTTCCCCACAACATAGAAGTATCAATCTCTTTTTCGCAAGAAACCAATACAAGAGTAGTAATTATCCAACAAATATATGATTTAATCTTTAACATAGACTTTTAATGTTTTTTCAGGTTTATTTATCAATTCTAAAGTACATTCATCATTCAGTAATTGTACTTTTGGATGCTTTTCAGGTTCTTTCATTTCAAAATGAACCATAATTTGTTCATTTACATTTTGTGGCAATCTTACTTTTAATGAATCATAACATTGTTTCTGCTTCATTGCTATCTCTAACAAATTGTTTTTTATAGTGGCGGTTTGATTTATATCAACATAAGGATTCGGTTCACAATAACATAGCACCTCCAAATCTTCTGGAATCTTGATATTCTTTTTATATTCAATTTGAAGAGACAACTTTTTACCAGCATCATCCTTTATATTATATTTATAATTGGATTGGGGTAGTAATTCTACAAAATTTATATCAAAATCATCATCTATGACAATTTTAGACATTCGACATGTTTCATCTATAACTTTTATCAATTCTTCATCTTGAGCAAATTGCGTCAACATCACATAAAAAGCATGTGCATCATTCTTTTCAGCAATTCTACACCATTTTTGAATCTGCTCTATAAGTTCCTGTTTAGGAGTGGCATTCTGAATACCATCTGTTAAAAGAATCAACACATTACGCTTGTCAGGTTTAATCCATGTGGTCATAACCTTTTCCATGGGTAACGCAATGTTTGTTTTAGTCAGATTATTATTATTGAAATCTTTAATCTTATCAATTAAAGATTTCTTTCCCGTAGAGGTCGCTAAGGTTTTCCAATAGTCCAAAATAGACGTTTGAAAAGGAAGCACCAAAATTTCAGTCTGTTCATCATTTATACTATTGATGTCTTTTTCAAGAGCATCAACAACTTTATCGTAAATGTTTGGGGTTGGTTGGCTACCTCCTCCTTTCATTGATAATGTCACATCCCATAGATAAATACGTCTTTCATTCTTGAAACGACTCTGTTGTGCCAACGAAACAGTTACCATCAAATAGGCACAACAAAAAAGATATATAATTCTAAGTTTCATGATTATTTCAGCATATCATTAATTAAATCATTTGCTTGTTCACCCAATTCTTTCAATGCACTACCAGCATCTTTTAATCCTTGTTTGGCCATTACTGCATAGTAACGTGCTTTTAACTTGACGACCATCTCTTTTTCTGTGTTAGTTAATTCTTCCTTGTACTTGTTGTAATAAGTTTCGGTATAATCCAAATATTTCTTCTTTGCTGATGTAAGCTCTTCCTCTGTTATATCTTCATCCATTTCAATTTTCACAACAAATTCTTCAAAAGATTCTAAATAAGAATCTTTGCTATTTATACCACATGCAAATAATGTGGTGATGAAGAAAAAACAAAATACTTTATACAATGATGCGAGTTTGTTCATATATGTATGCACTCATTATTATGCCCGCAAACTCCCCAAAACGAACAGTTATTTATGGTATTCTTTTGTGATACATCCACATAAAAAAAAGCGCGGGAGCCTGTATCATTGCCCGTCCCGCGTTTCGAGGCCTTCGCATTGCCCACAGTAGTCTGAACGAGCAATGCAGAAGCCCCACGCCGATATGCATATATGTAACCACGGTATCCGTACAATGTTCACACGGATACAACATGGGCATATTACACACCCTGGGACATCTACCATTGCAATGTTCATTGGCTACTGTTTGAGAAGTTGCGAAGTTCTGAAACGCCAAGAACAAAGCGCTGATAAACGCCTTTTCACATGTCTGTGTTCCCACCCCTACCTCCTTCCCGCGAAGGCTTCGGCGCAAGAAACGAGACAAATATAGAAATTAATTATGAATTAGGAATTATGAATTATAAATTATTTTGCAAAAACATGCTGAAGAACACAAATTCAGTAACTAGTGACAAGCTACGAGTGACGAGCTACGAGCTACTGGTGAAGTTTCGCTTAATCCAAATTAAGAATGAAGGAGTGAATAATAAAATGCGTTTAAAGGTGTAGGGTGTAGGGATTGAGTTTTACAATGGCAATGACTGGGCTTCTCACTATGGCTGTTGGCAAATCTCTGACATTTTTCACTATCCGCTCAGGATTACAGACTTTCACTGTTCAAGACGGCCCTTCTGCAATTTAATTGAAATTAGGGATGGAGATAAGTATCTTAAGATAAATGCCCCGAGAAGTTAAGATAAAGCGGGAAGTATCTTAAGATACTTGGCCAATGAACCTATAATGTCAATATCTCACCTTACGGCGGAAGGTGGTGGTATTGCCTACGCCATCGGTGACGTGGATGGTGAGGTCGTGGAGAAGGCCTTTTTTCTTTAAGGGGGAATGGGCAAGACGGATGGTGAACTGACGGTTCTTGCTACTGTATTCCATCAGGGTCCAACGGCCATCAAGGGTGGCACGATAATGGGTGATGCCTGTTTGGGCATCGGTTACCTTGAGGCAGATAATGCCTGTCTTTGACCACTTTTCGGGCATGAGGGGTGTCAGAAGGGGCGAAATGGTGTCGATGGCTACGAAGTAATGACCGCTTAACTCGCGCAACTGTGCTTTCATCCATCCTGCTTCGTAACGTCCGCCTAAGGAAGAGGTATGTCCATTCTGACGATGGGCGATATAGAGTTTGGAGGCATACGCAGGGGGTATGGTTGGCCAAGGGCGGTGCCATGCGGAAAGGAGGTTGTCGCTCCCGGAAGAGGGAGAGGGACTTTGTGCACAATCCGGCCATACTTTGATGGCTATGGGAGAATAGCCATAGAGGGGGATGGCTTCGCCTTCGAGGCTATAGACGGAGGAATAGGCTTCAGCATCGGACGATACTGAGACGCGAAGGTCGGCATCTTCGTAAAGCCGTCCGTGGGGGATGGTCAACTTGAGGCCGAGCGGATGGGAGATGGTGTTTTCCTTATCCCACTTGAGGATAGACGAAGAGGGGGTGGTCTCAAAGAGGGGGTGGGATTTTCCCGTTATCTCGAAAGTGTATCGTGAGGTGTTGCCATGAAGGTCGGAGAGGATGTATTCGAAATGGTAGGGGCGCTCTTCGCTGATGGTGACAATGCCTCTGCCTTCGCCTTGGGTATGCAACATGCGTAAGGGGTTGCCCGGGGCTACGAATGATTTCATGTACCACCGGCTACGGGTACGGTATTCGGCATAGTCTGTCCATGAGTTTATCAGGAGGTTTTCATCAAAACTGAAGCGGTCGGTGCAGGAGGCGAAGACTTCCTCTCCATCGACCAGCAGGCGGATGCTATATACGCCATAGGTGTTGTGCGTGCCGTCCATGTAATCATTGGCGGAGAGGGCTATCCCGACTTTACCCCATGCGGTAAGGGGCTGGGCTATGTGGTTTCCTTTACCGAAGGCGGAGATATGGGGTGCCTCTGATTCATTGACTATGCCCTGCCCTTTCATGGGATATATCTTGATGCGGTGGGCACGGGGCGGACGTGTATCTTTCAGCTTGTCCTTATAGAAAACGAGGGGATTGACCGGCTCATTGGTTTCCGTAAGGCGCACTTCCATGTGGAGGTGAGGGCCGAAGGAATAGCCGGAGTTGCCAGCCCAAGCTACGACCTCTCCTTGCTTTACGGGAAAGCGGTCGGGGGCAAGGGTGGTATCGAGGGGAAAGGTCTGGTACTTGTATTGATGTTCGCGCACAAGGGCGGCCACCTCGGGAAGGAAGCGTTGCAGGTGTCCATGTACGGTGGTATAGCCGTTGTCGTGGGTGATATAGAGGGCGTTGCCATATCCTCCGGGGGAGACACTGATGCGGGAGATATGGCCATCGGCAGGACAAAGAAGGGGTTTGCCTTCCACGCCTTGTGTCTTGAAGTCAACTCCTCCGTGAAAATGGTTGCTCCGAAGTTCGGCAAAATTTCCGCTTAAGAATAGGGGGAAGTCAAAGGGGGGACGGAAAAGGCTTTCCTGCCCTGTGGCGGGAAAGATGGATAAAAGAACAAATGCAAGGGACAGGAAGTATGTACGCATACAACAAGTTCGTTCAAAATCATATTTTAGGCACAGATCACACGGATTACACGGAGATTGAACATACCAACCGCGTAATCCGTGAAATCCGTGCCTACTACTTAAAAAAGTCAGCACGCCTTGAAACTCATGTCAAGTCCTTTGACTGAATGCGTGAGTGCTCCTACGGAGATGAAATCGACTCCACACTCGGCATAGTCGCGCAAGGTGTCGAAGGTGATTCCTCCGGATGACTCTGTTTCATAGCGGCCGGCAATGATTTCTACGGCCTTGCGTGTATCGGCAGGAGTGAAGTTGTCAAGCATGATGCGGTCAACACCTCCGATGGCCAGGACTTGGTCAAGTTCGTCAAAGTTGCGGACTTCAATCTCTATCTTCAACTCCTTGCCTTTCGCACGACAATAGTCCTTGGCACGTTGGATGGCTTTGTCAATACCTCCGGCAAAATCGACATGGTTGTCCTTGAGGAGAATCATATCGAAAAGGCCGATACGATGGTTTACTCCGCCTCCTATCTTGACGGCGGCTTTTTCGAGCATACGCAAGCCCGGAGTAGTCTTACGGGTATCGAGCACACGGGTGCGGGTACCTTCGAGCTGCTTCACGTAGCGGCGTGTCATGGTGGCTATACCGCTCATGCGTTGCATCACGTTGAGCATCAGACGCTCGGTTTGCAAGAGGGATTGGATTTTTCCTTCAACCACCATAGCCACATCGCCAGGCTTCACCTCTGTGCCGTCCTCAATCAGGACTTCCACTTTCATGGTGGGGTCGAAACGGTTGAATATCTCCTTGGCCACCTCTACACCGGCCAGTACTCCTGCTTCCTTTATCAACAGGCGAGACTTGCCCATGGCATCGGCAGGGATGCAACAAAGGGTTGTATGGTCGCCATCGCCTATATCTTCAGCAAAGGCGAGGTCTATCAAACTGTCTATCAATTCATCTACTGATTTCATACTTTTTCCATTCTTTAATTTACCCTTCTGCAACCTGATTAAAATCAGGGGAAAATATGAACATATGTTCATTTTTCAGGCCTGTTTTCACACCTTTTCAACCAAATTGAAGAAGCTCCTTTTAATTTGCCGCAAAACTACAAATATTTTCCCGAATATTTTTTCTTTTACCCTCACTATTTTTCTTCCCTACCTGAAAAAACTTTTTTCCACGTAGGGAAGAAAAAATGCTCTACTAAATGAGTAAGTTACGAGCTACGAGTTACGAGCTACGAGTTACGAGCTACGAGTTACGAGTTACGAGTTACGAGTTACAAGCTACGAGTTACGAGTTACAAGCTACGAGTTACGAGTTACAAGCTACGAGTTACGAGTTACGAGCTACGAGTTACGAGTTACAAGCTACGAGTTACGAGTTACAAGCTACGAGTTACGAGTTACGAGTTACGAGTTACAAGTTGCCTGCTATGAGTTATGAGTTATGAGTTACGAGCTACGAGTTATGAGCTACGAGCTACGAGTTACGAGTTACGAGCTACGAGTTACGAGCTACGAGTTGCCTGCTATGAGTTATGAGCTACGAGCTATGAGCGACGAGCTACGAGTTACGAGCTACGAGTTGCCTGCTATGAGTTATGAGTTATGAGTTACGAGCTACGAGCTATGAGCGACGAGTTATGAGCAACAAGACTAGTCGCTAGTCACTAGTCGCCAATCACTAGTAGCTAGTAGCTAGTCACTAGTAGCTCATCACCAAACTGTCCTAATAAGGAATCAAATTGTTCAAAATGTCGTATTTAGTCTTCTTTTTTTGCACAAAACCAACAGACATGAGCGAAAATATGGCATAAGTCCTTATTTTTTTGTACTTTTGCACCTTCTTTTGCATAGCAAATGATTGAACAAGAAAAATGGAGAAGAAAATAGAGACAGAAAAGCCTGGATTTATCTATCGTTTTTTCAGGAGCTACATACGCTTCTTGAATGACAATGTTTATTATAGGAATGTATATAGAGTAAACAAAGAAGCCATCCCGGCGGACGGCACTCCGTTGCTCATTGTCAGCAACCATCAGAATTGTTTGAACGACCCCTTGGGCGTGGTGGTGAGTTTTCACGACCGCAAACTGAATGTCATCACCCGTGCCGATGTGTTTGCTTACCATCCGTTGGCCGGAAAGTTCTTGCGCGGCATCGGTTTGCTTCCGGCTTTCCGAATCAATTACGAAGGCGAAGCCGCATTGGCAAAAAATGAAGAGACCTTCAAGATGACCGAGCGCACCCTGTTGGGCGGAAACACCATATTGATGTTTCCCGAGGCCGGACATCAGGACAAACATTGGTTGGGTACATTCTCCTTTGGCTACACAAAGATGGCTTTCCAGGCCGCCGAAGCGGGTAATTTCGAGAAAGAGATTTTCATCCTGCCTTCGTGCAACCACTACTCCGATTATTTCGGCTTCAGAAACCAATACATGGTGAAGTATGGCGAAAAGATTTCGCTGAAGCCTTATTATGACCTGTACAAGACAAAACCACGTACGGCCCAACGCAAAGTGAATGACTTGGTACGCAAACAGATCAGCGAACTGATGCTGGACATACGCGATGTGGAAAACTACGATGCCGTGGATTTCATCCGCCTGACATGGGGAGCTGACGTGGCCAAACAGATGGGACTAAACCCTAAAGCTCTGCCCAACAGGCTGACGGCGGACAAGAAGATTGTGGAAGCTATCCAAAAGGAGCAGGAGCAGAACCCTGCGGAGGTTGAGGCGCTTTATGCCGATGCACGCGAACTGAAACAATGCTTGGACAAAGCTGGATTCACGCTTGACAACATGGAGCACCCCACGACACCCATCGTCAGCTCACTGAAACTGATGGGATTGCTGGCCCTGTTGCCCTTGTGGATTTTCTCACTCTGGCCTTCGCTTCCGGCATACGCCATCCCCATGGCTTTCTTCAAGAAGAAATTCAAGGACCCCATGTTTGAGGGCACCATGCTCTTCGTCTTCAATGCATTGCTCCTATTACCCTTGTTTGGCCTTATCACCCTCATTGCCACATGGGTGAACGTCAGTTGGTGGGCAGGTCTGATTTACGTAGCCCTCTTCCCCGCCCTCATGATTTTTGCATGGAAATACAAGGAATGGGTAAAAGGAACCATCCGCGAAATACGCTACCAGATGGCCACCTCAAGCATGGTGGGAAAAATCCGCTCGTTGAAACAACGAATCGGTGAGAAGCTGAAGGGAATGGGAGTGAAATAACAAGACTGCTAATTAATAAAAAGCAGAAAAAGACTGACAGTCTTGCAGATTTAATCCCTAAACTCTACACCCTACGCTTTGAACTTTAAACTTTGAACTTTAAACTTTAAACTTTAAACTATAAAAATAGATATATAATAATATGCAAAACAGAGTTGTAATAACCGGCATGGGAATCTATTCATGCCTTGGAAAAACCTTGGATGAGGTGCGCGACTCGCTCTACAACGGTAAGTCGGGCATAGTTTTTGACCCTATCCGCAAAGAAATGGGATTCCGTTCGGCACTGACCGCCCACCTCGAAGATCCGGACTTGAAAAAGGTGCTCAGCCGTGCCCAACGCGTATATATGCCACAACAGGCCCAATATGCTTATTGCGCCACCGCAGATGCTCTCCGCAATGCCGGCATTGACCAGGACTACCTGAACACGCACGATGTCGGTCTGCTTTATGGAAACGACAGTTCTACCGTGCCCAACGTGAAAGCCGTCGATGCCATGCGCGAGAAGAAAGATACTACACTCGTAGGCTCGGGAGCCATCTTCCAATCAATGAACTCTACAGTAACCATGAACCTTGGTTGCATCTTCAAACTGAAAGGTATCAACCTCACCGTCAGTGGCGCTTGTGCCAGTGGTTCGCATGCCATCGGCCTTGGTGCGTTGCTCATCCAGAACGGACTACAGGAAATGGTGGTTTGTGGTGGAGCTCAGGAGGTGAACCCTTGGTCAATAGGATCATTCGACGGTATCTCGGCTTTCTCTGTCCGCGAAGACGAACCTACCAAGGCCAGCCGTCCGTTTGACCGCGACCGTGACGGACTTGTACCTGGAGGAGGTGCAGCTACGGTTATCATAGAGAGTTATGAATCGGCCGTACGCCGTGGTGCTCCTATCCTGGCCGAAATCCTTGGATACGGATTCTCATCCAATGGCGACCATATCTCTTCACCCAACGTGGAAGGACCTACCAAATCGTTGCTGATGGCCATACGCCGTGCAGGTATCGACGTAAACGAAATCGGATACATCAATGCACACGCCACATCAACCCATGTGGGTGACACCAACGAAGCTAAAGCTATCTACAACGTCATCGGAGACCGCCGCATCGAGGTGACCAGCACCAAGAGCCAGACAGGACACGAAATGTGGATGGCCGGTGCCAGCGAGGTAATCTACTCTATGCTGATGATGAAAAACGGCTTCATTGCCGCTAACCTCAACTTTGAGAACCCTGATGAGGATTCGGCCAAGTTGCTTATCCCCGACAAACGCATAGAGAAGAATTTTGACACCTTCCTCTCCAACTCGTTCGGATTCGGAGGAACAAACTCGACTCTGGTGATACGCAATCTCTGAAGCCTCCACTGACTCTCCCCCGAGAGGGAAGAGGAGTAATTCAGCAAATAGTAAATAACGAAATCGTAAATCAAATAATAATAATAATAACCATAACAATAAAACAAGTAAAAAATGGAAAAGAACGAACTGATTGAGAAAATTAACGAAGTATTGGCGGAAGAATTTGAAATTGAGGTAGAGGACATCACTCCTGATGCAAACATCAAAGAAACTCTCCAACTGGACAGCTTGAGTCTGGTTGATATGGTAGCCTTGATTGAATCAGAGTTTGGTGTAAAGATCAAGAGCAGTGAGCTGATTAACATCCAGACATTTGCCGCTCTCTACGACTTCGTAAACGACAACCAGAAGTAATTCTCACGAGGAGATTCCAAAATTGATTTAGGCACGGATGACACGGATTGCACGGAAAATTTTGATATAAACATAGACTGAAAACCACGTTAATCCGTGGAGTTCCCTTGAGCAAAGCGAAAAATCCGTGCCTAAATACATTTATGAAGCGCCCGCCTATTAAAAGAGTGGCTGTATTATCAATCCTACAAATAAATGAAAATGACTGAACCTATCCTCAAAGGAGAAGGCCTGTACAAACTCATTCCCCAACGTCCGCCTATCGTGATGGTGGACACATTCTTTGAAGCTGATGCCGTAAGCGCTACCACAGGACTTACCATCAAAACGGACAACATTTTTTGCCTTGACGGCACCCTACAGGAACCGGGGCTGATAGAGCACGTGGCACAATCGGCCGCCGCTTTTGCCGGATATGCTCCCTACATGCAAGGCGAAGAACCAAAACTGGGATTCATCGGCGAGGTGAAGAAATTCAAGATTGCCCGCCTTCCACATACAGGCGAAACTCTTATCACCACACTGAAAGTTCTTGGCGAAGCAGCCGGGGTCACTCTCATTGCGGCCGAAACACAAGCAGACAAGGAGGTTATAGCCACTTGCCAGATGAAAATATTCATAAAGGAGTGAGCCTGCTACGCTGAGAATTAATAATTAAGAAATGAAGAGCCAATCAACAGCTACCTCCCTCACCACTACGGTGGAAGTGAAAGTCCGGTTTTCTGAAGTGGACAGCCTGCGCATTGTATGGCACGGCCGATATTTGGAGTACCTCGAAGATGCACGCGAAGCATTTGGCCACGAATTCGGCTTGGAGTATATGTATATGTACAACCAAGGATTTCTGGCACCAATGTACGACATCAAGATGAAGTACCTCATGCCTGCCACAACCGATGACATCCTGCTGGTGACCATTACCTACCGCCCTGTGCGAGGAGCCAAAATAATCTTCGATTACGAAATAAGACGCAAGGAGGACAATGCCCTGCTTTTCAGAGCGGAAACAACCCAACTGTTTACTACCCACGAGGGAGAATTCGTACTATCATGTCCGGACTTCCTGACTGAATGGAAAAAGAAAAACGGAATATGCTTATAAAAGACTATTACACCATTGAAGGCACATCGCAACAAGAGAGTGCCTACATATTTCATATTCGCTTGAACCCCGAATGTAACGTATATCAAGGGCATTTCCCTGGCGAACCTGTATCGCCGGGCGTATGCAACATACAGATGATTAAGGAACTGGCAGAGCAAGTAGCAGGCCGAAGCCTCTTCATGGGCAACCTGCAACTATGCCGCCTGACAACCCTTGTCACACCCCAGGCACACCCCACCATGGTGGCAACCATCGTCATGGAAGAGAAAGAGGGCACCTACAAGCTGCGTGCCACACTGGGCAAGGAGGGTGAAACTTATCTGGAATTGAAAGCCGAACTGAACTGAAACGAGGTTTGAAAATCAAAAAGAAAGAGACCGAACAGACAAAGACATGGAGAAGATATTTATCCCCCTATACCGTTTTCTTGCTGCCAGAAAATGGCTGATGTACACGTTGTTGGTTGCCAGCAGCGTGTTGTTCGTTTACACGGGCCTAAAGGTAGAATACGAAGAAAACATTGCCAAACTGTTGCCGCAAACCGAGTCTGCCACTGAAAGCGGATTGGCCTTCGGCAACCTCAGGGTGAAAGACAAGATATTTATCCAGCTGGCCGCCAAGCAAAAGGGAAATAAGGAGGAGCAAGAGGCAACAGACCCCGAGGAACTGACCGCCCACTTGGCCACTTGTACTGACGAATTGGTAGAAGCCTTGTTGGCGGCCGATACCGCCACACACTACATAGCTCATATCCTGAGCCGTGTAGATGACGACTTGATGGTAAATGCGTTGGATTATGCTCTGACCAATGTTCCTTCCTTCGTGAACGAAACGGCATACGCCCGATTCGACACATTGCTTACCCCCGAAGCCATCGAGCGGCAAATGGCATTGAATGCAGCCATGGTTATGGCCGATGAAGATGGTTCGGTTTCAACGATGGTAGGACAAGACCCTGCCGCTTTACGTACGGCCCTGATACCTGAGGGGATGACAGTCAAAGGAGGAATTGGCGGATACACCATGATTGACGGACAACTGTTTGCACCTGACAGCACTGTAGCCTTGGCCTTCCTCTCACCAAACTTCAACTCCTTCAACTCAAAAGCCGGCACACACCTGATAACCCTATTGGAAGAACAAATCGAGACCTTCGAACAAGAACATCCCGATGTTGAGGTCCTTTTCCACGGTTCGCCTGTGCAGAGTGTCTTCAACTCACGACAAATCAAAGCAGACCTTGTACTCACCATTGGCATTTCATTGTTGGCCATCTGCATCTTTATAGGTATCTGTATGCGCGGATGGGGCACACTCCCTATGCTGTTATTGCCCGTAGTGTATGGGGCCTTCTTCTCATTGGCCACCATCTACTGGATTAAGGGAGGCATGTCGCTCATGGCCGTAGGCATAGGTGCCATAGTCCTTGGTGTGGCACTCAGCTATTGTCTGCACGTCCTTGTACACTACAAATATGTGAGCGACCCCGAACAGGTGTTGCGCGACCAGGCCACCCCCGTATGTTTAGGATGCATCACCACCATTGGTGCCTTCATGGGATTGTTGTTCACAGAGAGCGACCTGCTACGCGATTTTGGAATCTTTGCATCTCTTTCCATGGTTGGCACTACCCTGTTTGCCCTCATATTCCTGCCCCACTTCTTCCAACCATCCAAAAACAGACGCAACGAACGGGCTTTCCGCCAACTGGACCGTATCAACTCCTACCCTATTGACCGCAAACGTCCCTTGCGCTGGGCATTGGTGGCATTATGCATAGTCACCTTCTTCACCGCCGACTGGGTGGGATTCGACAGCAACCTACGCAACATAGGCTACAACGAGCCTAAGGTAATCCGCTCAAACGAGCAATATGCCGACAAAGTAAACCGTGGAAATGCCTCGATGTACTATGCCACCACAGCCTCCACCCTTGATTCAGCCCTCATATATAATAAGGTAGTCATTGCCGCACTCGACTCGTTGCAACAGGCCGGCATCGTAAAGCAATTCTCCCGTTCGTCAGTACTCTTTGTTCCCACAACCGAACAAGAGGAGCGCATAGCCCGGTGGGAGGAGTACTGGACACCCGAACGGACAGACCAAGTGAGAAGCCTCATTACCGCTTCGGCCCGCCGGAACGGACTCTCGCCCGAGATGTTCGAACCGTTCTTCATCATGACAGAAAGCCAATACGAACCCACCAGTCTCTACGATGCCGAGGTCTTGCCCGAAAGCCTGTTGAGCAATTTCATCGAAGAGGCCGATGACCGCTACTTGGTTTTCACCTCTGTGCAGATGGACGAAGCGGACAAGATGACCGTAAGCAATACCGTAGCCTCTTGCCCCCACGGATTGGTCATCGACCCCTTCTATTACACCAGCGACATGGTCACCCTGCTCAACAACGACTTCAACACCATTCTGGGCATCTCTTCAATGTTTGTCTTTGTGGTATTGCTCATCGCCTTCCGCAACCTGCCGTTGGCCATTCTCTCATTTCTTCCCATGAGCCTCAGCTGGTATGTGGTAAAAGGGGTGATGGGACTGTGCGGACTTGATTTCAACCTTATCAACATCATCATCGCAACATTCATCTTCGGTATTGGAGTCGATTATAGCATCTTTGTGATGACCGGCCTGTTGGCACAAGCACGCAAGGAAGGCGATGCCCTGCTCACCTACCACAAGACAGCCATTTTCTTCTCCGCCCTCGTATTGATGGTAGTCACCGGCTCGCTCCTCTTCGCCACCCATCCGGCCATACACAGCATAGGACTAAGCACCATTGTCGGCATGAGTGCCACTATCCTGCTCACCTATGCCCTCCAGCCTGCCCTCTTCCGCTGGATGATGCGCTTCCGCTTTTTCCGTAAGTGGGTTGAGAAGTAAGTGATGGATAAAGATTCATATATAAAAGAGTGAAGAGGATGTTCCACGTGAACACCCTCTTCACTTTTTCAGAGACTTGTCAATGTCAGTCTTTTCATTTCTCTGCATCGTTTTTACGTTCATATTAATAATAGGTATATTCTCTCCGTCACTCCCGAGCCCGTCGGAATGACTGATGCAAAGATAAGGGTGAAAACAGCCCGAAAACAAAAGAAACCTCCCCTTTACCCTGATAATTCTTTCGGGTAAAGGGGAGGTAAAGGAATGGGGAGAATTTAGGTAAAGGAATTGCTTATTTAATCGTTATATTTCTTGAAATTCTCCGCCTGTTCAAATATCTTTTCCGAATAATTTGGTTACAGCTATATTTGTTTGATGGACTCATCAAAGTCTTCTCCCTTGATGTATCCCTTCTTCACTTTGTTGAACGATATTTCTGACAGCATACCACGCTGCATCAGTCCTATAATGTCACTTTTGGCTGTGGTGGCAGTCACCATGAATTTGGTTTGCACATCTTTTACCGTCAGTACCTCGTTGGGATTATCTATATACATTCGTATAATCTGTGCTTGACGTTCATTGATGTTACCCAATTGCAGGAAGGTCTTGGCTAACGTCTTTTCCTTCTGTTTCTTCTTCAAGTAATCCTGCAACTGCTTGAATGCTTTCTCCAGCACCTTCAGATTGTAGATGATGAAATAACCCACATCCATACCGTCCGATTCCACATACTGGTAAGCCTTCTCATACGATTTCTTTGAACTGGCAATAACCCTCGATACAGACATATACTCCATCAACCAATATCCCTGTTTCAGCATATACCAATAGAAGAGTGCACGGGCTGTACGTCCGTTTCCATCCACAAAGGGGTGCATATAGGCTACCATAAAGTGGATGATGATGCTCCTTATTATAGGATGGACAAATACTTTGGCATCCGTCTCGTTGAAATAGTGGCATAATTCTTCGACGAACGCTGGCAGTTCCTGATAAGGTGGTGGTGTGTGTACCACTTCGTGGGTGATTCCGTCCTCTACCACTACTTCGTCATTCGTGCGGAGTCGTCCGGCATCTTCGGGGTTTTCCAATGTCTTTTCAGTCATCAGGTGATGGATATGGAAGACCAGTTCAGGAGTCAGCGGAGTATCCTTGTTCTCTACAATAAACTGGATGGTCTGATAGTTATTGGCTATCATCTGTTGCGACTTGTCCTTGGGAACCATTTTTTTGCGCAGCATCTCTTTGGCCACCTTCCGTGTGGTGGCAGCTCCTTCCATTTGACTGGAGAAGATAGCCTCTTCCATCAACGAGCTGATAAGATACTGTTCCCTGTTTTCATGTGACAGTACGGCGCTGTTTCCCCACGAGCCTCCAAAGTTCATGTCAAATTCGTGACACATGCGTTGCATCCGGTTGGTCAATCCAAAGCTGACATTGTAACTGTCCCAAGTATATACTGTGGTGGTGATACGCGAAGCCTTTACGCGGGTCCACAATTCCTGTACCGAGGTGCAGGATTCGGGTATATTCTTGTACTTCACCTTATCCCAATACTCGTATTCATCATTGATTTTTTCAATGATTGCAGTCAGTTTTTCATCAGGCCTTTTCGATTTATCAAACAATACATTGGCCAAATCCTTTTCTGTACAGATGGGCGCTTTTTCTATCATCACTGATTTTCTTTGGTTTACGGCTGCAAAGCTATACAATTCTTTCCAATTTTGCAAGAATTGGAAAGAATTTGAAAAGATTTGAAAGGATTTATTGGGATAATAACGATTAAAGGATAGTTGAAATACGGTTGAACTGTTCGGAATTTCCGAACAATTTATATCACTAATAAAACGACATTACCAATCCATTTCAGATATTGTTATTTTTTCTTTTTCGTCTTTGCTGTCAGATTTTTAATTGTCTCCATATACGCTTCCTCAACTGGCGACAATGTACGAACTTGGAATTTCCGATATTCCATTTCTGCCTTCTCCATCGCTTGACGATGACTTACACTCCCTGCTCCTACCAATAAAGGTTCTCCTGTAGAAGACAAAATATTATCAAGCTGCGTAATATAATCCGACATATACATGGGCCGATGCTTCATTGCCTGAATCTCTGCAAAATCGAAATAACCGGAAACCAGATTATTCAATACCTTCATTTCATCTTCCTTCAAATAATTCTTGGCTATTTTGGTATCACGAAGTGTGGGATGATTTCCTGTAAAAGTAGTAAGCCCCATAAAAGGCAGGTCAGCATCCGCCCGATGATAGATTACTTCAGCAGCGGTTTGGCCATGTGCCGCATAATGCAACTTATTTTGCACTATTTTGAAGAATTCAATGGAAGCATCAGAACGAGGGTCATAATCCACTGCCGTCGCATAAATGTCAAGCACTTGCCGATATAGCACCTTCTCGGATGAGCGAATGTCACGGATACGGTCAAGCAGTTCTTTCCAATAGCCACCACCTCCCATTTGCTTCAAGCGTTCATCATCTATGGTGAATCCTTTTATAATATATTCAGTTAAGCGTTGAGTTGCCCATTGACGGAAACGAGTCGCTATAATAGATTTCACACGATAGCCAACAGAAATAATCGCATCAAGATTATAGAAAGTAAGTTCACGCTCTACTTGCCTATTACCTTCTTGTCGAACCTGTCGGAATTTCCGACAAGTTGCTTTTTCATCCAACTCTCCTTCTTCATATATATGTAAAAGGTGTTCTGTTATATTGCTTCTAGAAGTTTGATACAGATCAGCCATTTGTTGCTGCGTAAGCCATACCGTATTCTCTTCCAGTTTCACCTCTATGTGTGTCTTTCCATCCTCACTCTGATATATGATAATGTTATTGTTATTGTTCTCGTTCATAATTCAATTATAGGTTCTTGTTCTTTTGCTTATAATGATAGAAAGCTGTAGGATTCCAACCACGCTAATACTCTATGCAATTGGATTCTATATGGTTCTGTTCTAATAGTTCGGTAATGTTTAGGAATGCTACAACCTCCTTCTCTATATCAAGCTCGGAGGTCAATTCTCTTTTATATTCTATGCGGTTGGTTTCGGTCATATAATGTCTTATTTCCTTCGTTCCTTATCGTTTGCTGTAATACCATTTATTTTGAAAGTTAACATTTATCGGATTTTATTACTCCTCTTACCAAGTTTCATCGATAATTTATTTTAAAATTTGAATACACCTATTTAGCATAACTTCATTATTTATGACTATAACATGAAGCTTCTTTATTGCTCGTGTTATTATCTGATAAAGCATTTGTTTTTGAGAGTAATAATTATTATTAGCGACGAGTTCTCCAGATGAATTGTATTTAAATGTTTCATCTAAAACTACAACCACCTTCTCAAATTCTTGCCCGATTACAGAATGTGCAGAATCAACGTCTTCTGACCTGTATTTTTCATAATTAAAAAAAGTACGAGTTCCTGGGGTATAGTTTGGAACCTTCCATCCTTTTTGATGCATCATATTTAATAGAACCTTAGCAGATTTTTGATCTTTACAGTATAGAAAGTCTATATTAGGATACTTTATGTCAGAAATATTTTTATTCTTATTTAATAATTGCTTAATGAAGTATGATATTTCTTTATTAGTCCTTATCTTGTCTGTCAATTTAAAAGGAGGGAATTTTAACTCAGCCTCTATTTTACCCTTAATATTTCGATTTTTTTCATTATCATGCAAATATTGTTTCTCATCATAAGAGAATATGCATTTTTTATTTAATCTTTTAACTGACTCTACTATTTTATTGAATTGTGATGGATATAATCGTTGCGCCTCGTCAATAATAATGACGTCAAAATCGTTAATCTCTGGAGCATACCTAGGCATGCTTATATTCCAACCCCAGTTTTCTTTAAGTATGTTATGCCCATTATTTAATTGTGCACAATGAAGTATAAGAACTCGGAAACCCTTCTGTTGATTTTTCTTTGCAATATGATAAGTCAATAAGGTTTTACCTGTTCCTGCATTTCCTGTTATAGCTATAAAAGCTACATTTGGCTTATCTAGTATTTCTTGAACGTTATCGTATATGTTTTCTTGTTGAATAGTCAAAAAATAATTTTCGTTAATAAACTTTTCCGTTGAGTTGAAGGGGGAAACTAAATAATCAGAGGGATTAAAGACCTCATCAATATTCATATCTGTAACAACTACTTGCTTCAATAACTTATCATACAGTTCAGACATCTTAACCTCTGTAGAAGTACTAACTGTTGGACCTGAAACAAGCTTGTATAATTTATTTTCACCTGATATGTAAGTATATATGTGAATTTCTTTATTAAGAAAACTTAAATAATAACGATTCCTAATCTGTTGTTTCTGTATTTTCTCAAAAGAACTTTCACTTTTAATTTCAATATTTATAATGTTATCTTCCCCAAAGCGTAGGAGGTCAAATTCCTTTCCTATTTGAGGAATAGAAAAACCTAAGTAATATCCATCAGTAACAGAGACATCTTCATGTTTCAATAGTTCTTCTGTTAACATTCTTATTCCATCTAATTCATAATCTCTCATGCCTTTGGCAACATTTATTCCATAATTATTCATTAACTTCTGGAATAAACCACTATCTAGACTGCGAAAAGCCTGAATTATTGACAAAAGATTTATGGGCTTCATATGTCTTTCTTTTAATAATAACTTACTATAGATATTCTATAACATCATAACTCATTTTGATTCTCCTATTATCATTTGTTCTACTTTTCGCTTTGCATCCTCCAAAATTACTTTACCCTCTGTTTGTAATGCTTTTGCACGAGTTCGGATATCATTGATATGATCTACTATCTCTTGTTGCTTTACCATAGGCGGAAAAGGAACATTGAAGTTTTCCAAGAAATCTACAGCTACTCTTTGTTGTCCTGCGGAACCTCCAAAATATAGTTTGGCAGTTTGTCTGACAAGTTTCATATGAAGAAGAGAGTGAATATACCCCACAAGTAGTTTATCATTCTTCGGTCTGATAACATGAAACTCTGTAGACCCACAACCATAGCCATTGATTAAGTTTTTGGCAATTGCAGATTTCCCATTTTCCATACAAGGTGTAATCTTCGCCCAAAGCAAGTCTCCTTCTTGAAAACGTGTTAAACCCTTAGACTCTTCTACGATACAATTCTTGTTATCGTTGATTTCGGCATATATTTCATTGACAGATTCCATTGGCACATACGAAATCTGCATTACCTTATTTTTACATGGCAATCTCGTATTTGGATTTATATATGCCAAGTGAGATAAAGTAACATTGTCATATATTACCGAATGAAGACGAACATTATCTTTGTACAAACTAGGAGTATATCGCCCATTAAGTTCTTTTTTCTGAACAATAAACATTCTATTATCAAGGTGGTTGTTTATGCAGGGCATAGTTATTCCCAATTCCTTTAAGAGATAGTCATCAATACTATCCAAAAGTTGTTGAGCTTCAATATCTTTTTCTTTTTTATACAATCTTCCCATATTCATTCTTTCAACAATCTTTCTTTGTTTTTCAAGACTAAATAATGGTATAGGCAAATTTCCGACTTCTGCAAGATTAATATTTGCTCTAGCTACAGGACGCTTTATTCTTTCTATAATTTTTTGTCCAATATTCGTTTGAAAAAAGGCTTGTACATAATATGGGTCAAGAGTCTCTTTTAAACGTACCGCACATATTGCTTGATTTATATTTGCCTCTATATTATATTGATATACTCCTACCTTTCCGATAGTAGCTCCCACTATTGCAATGAGTAAATCGTTTGTCTTTAACCGTGAATTATACATTATACCATTATGCACATCTTCTCTTAAAAGCAACAGATTTGTAAAATCTATTTCATTGTTTTCAGAAAAATCGCCACTCCTAACAAAAGGAATTCCTTTATCTTCTAAAGTATATGCGTCACCTCCACTTTTGGGAGTAATTCCAGAGAATATACAAATACTATTCTTCTTTAGAGTTGTCAACTCTGCTGAAATGAAAGATAAGAGATGCCAAAGTTCAGAAAAGGCAGGTTGATTATAATGAGGATCTAATCGTCCTTCTATCTTAGACCTTTTAATTATAAAGATTTTATCCTTATCTGTATGTTGTGAAACTTGATAACTCATAATGAATCAATAAACTTCTTCAATTCCTCACCAATTACATCCAATTCATTGACAGCAGTCTTTTTACCAGTTGCATCATAGCCTATATTTTCAGCGATAGCCATAAAAATAGGATAATCTGTCAATTCATTTTGCTTTGCTTGTTGATACTCATCAGCCAATCGACTTTTGAGTTCATCCACTTTATTGGTATATTCAGCAGATAAATCTGCGTTCCATACTTTGTATTCTTCTGTTTGCTTGGCTGCGGTTGCAGATATTCTTTGACGCGTCTTTATCTCATTTGCTTTATCTTTCTGTTTTTGCTTTATTTCCCTATCCCAAGTTTGACGTTGCCCTAAATAGCAATTATCTGAAAGAAGCCTGTTTTCTATAGACTTCTTGGTATTTATCAATGATTCGGATTCTTTCTCCGTCCATTTCTTCAAAAACAATACAGAACTTTTCACACCAGCGCCATTTGCCATAAATGCTGTTTGAGGCATACTAATAACAGCGACAATACGGAACCAGTCTTCTATTTGGGTTCTGACATATTGCATGCTACTATTGGTCAAGATACCATCAGGTAAAATGATGGCAAGATAACCTTCTTCTTTCAAGAATCTATAGTCCTGTTCTATGAAAAGCACTTCAGTACTTTGCCCGTCACGTGTATTTTGAGAAGGTGCTGCTACCGCTAACCAATCTTCCTCTTTTTTACCTAACTGATATGTTTTTAAATATGCCTGCTCACTTTGACGAATGGTACTACCAAAAGGGGGATTTGTGATGATGAAATCGAATGTCCCATATTTGAAACCTTGATTATTCGTCTTTGCTATGATGTTTTCGTCAGAAACAAGACCATCGGAAGTTATCACATTCGTGTGACCATCATCATGAATAATCATATTCATTTTGGCGGCACGTGAAATCTGTTCACTAATTTCAATGCCATATAGATTCTTTTCAGCAAAATCGTGCCAATATTTAAGCCATCTATCATGCTGCCTAACATCATTAAAATGATTAGGATAAAGTTCTGTAGCTTGATCTCTAACTTTGTTTAAAGCATAAAGTAGGAAGCCGCCACTACCACAAGAAGTATCAAGTACTTTTGATTCATTATCAATAGGCAGAACATCAACTATGAACTTGACAATCTCACGAGGTGTGAAATATTGGCCGAAATTCCCTCTGAAGAATGAGCCCATAAAGGTTTCAAAAGCCCGACCTTTACTGTCAAGGTCTGTTTCTCCGAGATTTACACCTTCGAGATAACCAACAACGGTACGGATTTTTTCGGGAGTCAAGCGGATATTATCACGAAAGACCTCTTTATCTTTCTTTCTTCCCTCTTCGTATAATGCCATAACTCGCTTATAGAGATTGTCATTCTCTGTATGTCTCCTTTTGTTTTCGTCTTTCTCTACCTCTTTGGGGACGGTTATTATTTGAAAGTCATACGGTTCACCCATTCTTCTTGGTTTACGTTCGTCCCAAATCTTGCAAAATATAAGTTTATCTAATTCATCAAATGCTTCAGATGGATTGAGCTGTCCGCCTGCCCAAAGAGCTTTATGTGCTTGATCAAATCTTCGGGTAAGTTCCGATTGATCAATAACTGAAAGGTCAAAAAAACGCTGCTTGCCTGATTCTTCGGGTAAATATTGTGCTCCATAAACATATTTGTAAGAAGCAACATTCTTCACGCCAAATTGGGGAATATCAGGCAATTGATTTCGGGTATTTGAAGTTTGATCTACTTCAAAAAAGTCGGATTTGATGCCAGAAGTAACCCATACATACTTTAATTCTCCAGCCATTGCAAATGCATAGCTATATGCCTGACCTATTGCTTGTTGAAATTCAGCCTCACTAATGTCTTGTTTCTTACATTCTACAAGAATATAGGGTACTAAGCACATATCATCTTTGTAAACGACAATATCCGCTTCTTTGGTTTCGCTTCCCATTGGGACTGGTGCGAATAATCTAATTCGATTAACTGGATAGTTATAATCAATTACCAATTGAAGAAAAGTTTTCGCCTGCACCTTTTCCTCCGGATTGTTATAATTGCGTTCTTTTTTCTGATGTATGTATGTGATACGGGACATATCTTCATTAAAAGATATGAGTCCCTTTTCAAGTCCCAATTTTATATAGTCTTTCATCCTATAGTAGATATTTATTTCGCCCACAAAATTAACACAAACCCATCAGAATACAAAATATATTGATTGTTTTTATAGGAACTGACCGCAAGTGCCTAAAATAAGAAAGGGTAAAGCCTCCCTCAGCCTTACCCTTTTCCTTTTCTACTCTTCTAACTCTTCTAACTCTTCAGTAACTATACGACGAGTTTCCTTTTTGTAATCCCGGCGATTGTATGATTCACCCCTACACATCCAGCAGCTACAGGGAGTGCCCGTAGTTTTATAGACGTAACTTCCCTTCTGCTTGGCCAACTCGAACCAATGCGGATCATCGATAAGATTACCGTCTTCATCCCATGCGCCCCACTTGAATGTGGCACGCAAAATCATTCTCGCCTTAAACAAACGCCATTGATGACGCTTTCTCCAAAGTTTGTTTCTTTTTTCCATCGTCTCGTTCTATTAAATGAATTATGAACGATGGATTCATCAATAAGAAACTTCTTGTCGTCTTCATAGCGATATTCTTTTTACGATTAATAATCTATTGGAACATAGACAAACATTGTGCCGATATTTTCATTCGGACATTTTGGCAGGAATGAAGAATTACACACCTAACACATTATAGTTACTATATTCAATATACAAAAATAATCGATTACTCCCCCAGAAATCTTGACAAATCACACAAACGTCCGAAGCTTTACTGAGCCACGCTTAAGCGCAATTCAAAATCTCTTAAGCGTTAGTTCAGTATCGCTTAAGAGAAAATGCAGTCACGCTTAAGCGATACTGAATTTACGCTTAAGCGATAATTCGGGACGCTTTGGCGGGAAAATCCGAAACGTGCATGTAAGAAATATTACATTGAAAATCAGATGGTTGAAAACAAAAAAAAAAAAAAAAGAGTTGAAGGCTATGCCACCTTCAACTCTTGCATTTGACGGACCAGTTCGTCGGCCACGGCGAGAAAGGCTCTGTTTCGGGGTTCGTGACGTTGCCAGACGGAATAGGGATTTTTCTTTACATCGGCAAAAGTGGTTTGAACATCATCTTCCATTGTTTGAATTGCTGTATGATGTCTCTTTCTATCCTCATTTTACACTAAATTCTTTGATTTTGTGTATAAACGATACAATTTTTCGAAGTATTTTGTGCAAAAGTTGCAATAATGCGTTGGATGAAATAAAAAACAAACTTTTTTCAGATGATTCATCACAAAAAAGTTATTGGTGTCTGGTAATAAAAAACTTTGTGTCTTCGTGTCTTTGTGTTCTATAAAAAAAATTAAAGAAGAGTTGGCTATGAGTGCTACAGCCAACTCTTCTTTAATTCGCAATTATTGAATCCCTACGGATTCAAGATGCCTTATTTTCACCTCACCACTTTGACAGTCTCGTGGCCTACACGGAGCAGATAGAGTCCGTGAGGGAGGTCCTGCATGGGGAGTGTGAAGGTATGGCCGGCTTCGGAAACATCCAACGTATGGCTTTGCAGACGGATGCCTGATGCATCATACAACCGGACTTCGGTCTGTCCTAAGGGACGGGCAAAGGAAAGCAACAAGGCATTGCCCACGTGGCGAACAACAAACGATGCTGCCGTAGCATCAGCCTCAGTCCCTTCAATTCCTGCAGCCAAGGCAAGTACCTCTTTCAGACCGGCATAGGCATCAATCTTACCGTATCCGCAGGTAGCGGGGGTGGTATATTCATCGTTGATGGCTGTCTTCTGCAATACCTGACGGATGGCATCACTATCCAATGTAGGGTGAGCCTGCAACCAGGTGGCTACGACACCGGTGACAAAGGGAGCGGCCATCGAAGTGCCCTGCATGTAGGAGTAGTTGTAGGTTCGTCCGTTCCAAACTACGGACGAAGCGGTGGGATATTGAGTATTGTAAGCATCGTACGAATTGACTGCTGACACAATGAAAGTACCGGGTGCAATGATATCGGGCTTCACACGTCCGTCAGTAGTAGGTCCGAAACTGGAGAACGAGCCTAAAGCTCCGAGCGTTTCACCTTCAAGTTCCAGTTCATAGTTCTCCCCCTCTACCTGATAGGTCTGCTTGCTGACGTAGGCACCGACAGAAATAATCCGCTTGCCTGTACCACCAATCTCGGTGAGTGAATGGGCATCGTCACCTTTTGTCCAACCATCCACTTCCGTTGTGGCAAACTCAAGGAATCCCTCAGCCCAAGCATGAACTGTTGATGCCTGACGAGGAGTGACAATTATACCTATTACACGATTTGTTGACGTTTTTTGCACATTGAATGTCAACAAAGCATGCGGACGACCGTTCAACGGATTCACCTCGGTAGTGACAAGAACACTACCCACACAGCTCGAACCGTTCCTCAAGTCCAGTTCTTTGGTAATGCCTCCATCTTCACCCACTGTCAGGACTTCGGTCTTTACCTTCTCATCGTATTCACCACCAACTATGCCAAGTACGGACAGGTGAAGGTCAAAAGAGAGACTAGCATCGCCCCAAATTTCCACACGCGACCCAGCAACTATATCCCAATCATACTCCTCACCTTTCGAATTCTTACTTTTCTTTACGAAAAACTTAAGTGCGGTATCATCGGTACCGGAAAAAGTTTTGGAGACATGAATGGGTTTTCCTCCGTTATTTCCCACCGACCCGACCAGCAGACGACCTGGACCTTGAAGTTGGTCAGCCACGCGGTCGAAGGTAGAAGTACCATCGTGCGGCCCAATATGATTACCCAAACTCATATTGATGACACAAGGCTTTCCTACAGATTCGGCATACTTATAGATATAGGCAATAGCATCCGAAATATTGGCATTGTCGGTCATCTGGAGTATCGCCGTATCACCGCTTGCATAACGGTTGCTGACCAATACAATATCAGCCTCGGTCGCAATACCATAATAGGGTGATTCGATAGACGCATCACTGCCTGCCGCAATATTAGTCACGTGTGTGCCATGAGAATTGTTTGCCACATCGCCTCCTGCTGCAAGAATCACAGCAGGGTCAGAAAATTCACTGCCATAGCTGAAGCCTTCGGGTGGGGTATATCCTTCGCCTTCATGACATTGCTCCCACACACGTTTGATACGCAAATTACCATCGCGGTCACGGAAGGCAGGATGGGTATAGTCGAAACCTCCGTCAATGACACCTACCACTACTCCCTTGCCGGTATAGGCCATGTCAAGCCCTTCGGCGGCATGCACCTTATCTACACCGGCTGCAGGACGTGCCTTGTCAAGCATCTGACGAACAGGAACACCAGCCTCTATGTATTTTACAAACTCCAACTGCTCCAATGCAGGAATGGCACTGAGGGGAAGACGCGCCGTCAGGATACCATCGAGCTGAAGATTGACTTTCACACCCAAAGCCTCGAGGGCCGCAATGTCAGGATTGCCTACCGTATGAAGATAGGCACTTACCACTTCGTCAGGAACAGACTGGGTACGCGTCTGGACCTGCTGTCCACGCATACGGTGGGCTGTAAAAGGTGAAACCTTGCTCTGCCCCCACACTGTGGCAAAGGCAAGCAAGGTCACAACTAAAATTGATATTCGTTTCATTCCGAAAAAAAATGGATTTTGGGCAGGAGGATTACTATTCTTACAAAGAAAAGAAGGGCATCTTCAAGCCACAAGATTACTATTTTTTATACGTAAACAAAAGGGCAACACCCGAGAAACGAGTATTACCCTTCGTAGCACACAATATTTATCGGATAACCAACTTACAAACAGTTACTGCTCCGTTGACTTGACGGACACGAACAAGGTATATGCCGGCAGAAAGCGTAAATGACTGTTCGCCTGCATTTATTCGCGCCGCCTCAGAACCTGTCACACTATAGACCTCTGCACCAGCATGTTCGCCAAGCAAATTCACTGTATTACCACTTACAGAAACAACCGCGTTGGACTGTACAGCCTCCATTTCCTCGACACCTTCAGCCATATTATCAGCAAGAACCTCAATCTTTGCCGCATTATAGACATTGCAAGCCAAGGGGTCGGTTGAACTGACATCGCTTACAAAGGCTACCAATTGCATATTGGCAGGCACTGCGGGGAAAGAACGGTCCAAAGAATCTTCGTAATAGGTGGGGTACATCTCATCGGGAATCTCGTACTGGAAAGTGCGGCGCACCGTCTCGCCAGGCACAAGGGGAAGCTGCTGTCCCCAAGCACTGTTGGTCAATGCACCACAAAATACATGATTGTGTACATACTCGGCACCACCACTGGCCTGATAACCTACCAGACCGTCCTGTACAAGCCATACATTCAAGGCATGGATAGCATCGGATGGACTGACATAGGTAAACACATCTACCGTCACCGTACCTTTGCGAGTGGCCTCATCGAACTCATTGTACATCTTAAGATCAACATAGGGCTGTACATCGCGGAATGCCTGCACCGCCGCATTGCAAGAAGACTGGGAGTTGCTGGCAAACACCACCGAAGGCTTGTCAGACGAGCTGACCGTCTCGGTACGATTGAAAGTGGCGCCTGGAGCATACGAGCCGGAACTTCCATAAAGCCATACATACTCCCAACTTTCGGCCATAGAGAAGGCATCGGGATAATAGCCGGCATGATGGGCCACCTCAATGAAGTCGTCCTCCATGCCCTTCATGGCATTGGCCAAGGCGGTATGTCCCGCAGGACAGTTACCACAAGCCTGACCGGTAAAGACCTCTACAAGGACTTTCTTCTGGACATCGGCCGGATAGAAATAGGTGGAACTCTTGGATATATTGTCGGAAACATCGGCATCGGCCACTCCATTGATGTTGCCAACGGAAATCTCCAACTCCAACTCGCCGGATTCATCGGTAAGATACTCGGGCAGAGTAAAATCATAGACTGCACCGCTTTTCAGCGAAACACCTGTGACAGAAGTTACCATCGGTTCGCCATTGCCCAACTTGCATGTAATGTCAAACGAAGTGACCGTCTCTGAACCGAAGTTGAACAACTGCCCGCCAAACACCTGCGGCGTTCCGGCTTTCTGATAACCGGTGGTTGAAAGAGGCTTCGCCGTAAGGTCAACAAACCCTTCCACACCATCGACCACAATACGGATATTGGGCGCACCGTATCCGGCAGAAGAGACATCCACCCAACCATCGTTCATATACCCCCAACAAGTACCGGGAGCAAAATCCTTACTCATGTCAAACGAAAGAGCCGGATATGAAAGGTCGGCATCGCCAACCCAACCAATGTAACAAGGCTCGCCATCAAACACATAAGGAGTGGTAAGATTGTAGGTTGTGAAACGACTGGCATTACCCGGTTTAAAACTTTGGGTATAGAGAGGCGTTCCGCCCAAATCCTTAGAAATAAAAAGGACCTGACCTTCAACAAACGTAGTTGCCACACAAGTAAGAACAGACTTGATCGTGGCCCCCTTCAACATTTTTGCCTTTTCGGCATCCAGATATATGGCCATACCCTGTTTTTCTGCCGTACCCAAACGGAAAGATTTTGAACGATTAATCGTCCCATCGGTGTAGCCAAGGGTAACTTGAGCCATAGCCGTAGTCCCAATCAGGAGTGCTCCGGCCAACAATAATGATTTACTCAATAGTTTCATAATATTCAATGTGATAATGTGATAATTGACCAATGTTGCAATATTCAAAGTGCCAATGTGCCGCATGGTCATTGCTGACACACCGGTACATTGGCACATTGCACACGAATTATTTTACTGTTATTTTGCGTGTCAGTTCTTTACCGTCAACGACTGCAGTCAGAATATATACACCACTCTCTATGTTGGCAATATTCAGCGTAGCGCCACCGGCCTGAGCCATCAACGTACCTGTTGTGCTATATACACTTACGCTTGTCACATCACCACCAAGAACGGCAATCTCCGTATCGGTAGATTCAATCACCACAGGAGCCAACTCTGCTCCGTCAACACCTGTTGACAAGGTGATGAACTTGGTAGAACCTTTCACTGAACCAAAACCTTCATACACTACATCCACACGGAAATTATGTGTTCCTTCTTCCAACTTTTGTGAGAAGGTGGTAGCAGTTTGAGGAGTTTCGGACACAGCCTTTCTATCAACATACACCTCATATCCTACAACAGGAAGTGGTTGGATTTCGGCCGAACGGATAACAAGTCCCATCATCCAGTTTCCATTTCCATCGGATGACTGGGTTGTAGAAATAGAAGTGTAAGTGGCACCATTGTCCGAAGAATAGAGATCAGACTCGTTCTCGAAGGCAGGAAGGTCATCCATACCCACAGGAGCCTCACCGGGAGTGACTTGCCATACGTCAATGATGAACTTATACTCAGCACCGGCCTTGACTACTACCGGTTCGTCCAACTTGAAGGTGTTCCACATTCCCTTAGTATAGCCTTCGCCACGGAAAATCTCCACTTCGGCCACAGCTTTACCATTCTCTTCCAGAATAAGCAGGAAGTCTGCATCGCCTGTGGGGAAGAACTTCAAATCTGTAATGAGATAATCTGTATAGTCACCCAAATTGTCATTGTCATACACTGCAGCCAACAGACAGCTGTAACCTTCGGCTTCACCCGGTGCCATAGTTCTGGCATTTGTGTCGCCGGCGTATGTAATGAAGGTTTCATCGTCCTCGACCGGAGTCTCCCATGTGGCGGTCAATGTCAAATCATCGCTAACAGTCAAAACAGGATCGGTAATACCCTTGTAAGCTGCCGTATTCTTGGTCACATTCATACTTACATTTGCAGGAAGAGTCTCCGTACCATTGCTATACACAGCAGCTACACCAAAGGTATGTTCACCTTCGGCCACACTCTTCAGACGAGCATTCAAACGTTCGGTAGTTTGAACCTCTGCACCATCCGTATAAATTTTATAAGAAGCCACATTGTTATTCTCCAACGAAGCGGCATCACCGAAACAGATACCGATGGGGAAAGTGAGAGGATACTCATAAGCACCATTCGGGTCGGTGATAGCATTCTCATAGAGAGACATGAATCTGGGTTCGCCCTGACGACGGAGCAAATCGGTATATCCGGCACGGCAAGTGTTGAAAATTGCACCCAAAATGGTGTAACCACCATAACCGGTCACGTCAACAAAAATACCCACATAGATATCCTCGCCTGCAGGTACAGTAACAGGACTCTTCAAACGGACAGTATTCTCCACACCATACGTAAGATTGGAAGCATCCAATGTCTCGGTAGCGAAAAGAGCCGTATCCTTAGCGGTATAGAAATTTACCGTCCAACTGTTCTGTCTGCTCATAGGATAGAAACTGATATCAGTAATTTGCTTGCCATAAACGGCCAAGTCGGCAGCCTCGAAACGGACAGCCTGCTCAAAACTGTATTCACCACCACCGAAAGAAGCCACATCTTGTTTGGGAGAACCATATTTCAGAGCCGGACGGTTGGCAAGCGGTGCATTCCATGAAAGACGCACATCGCTGATACCTGCCATAATGGCTGATACGGAACGGGGAGCCTTGAAGGCAAAATTGGCCACAGCAACCGTTGCTGATGCACACTTGGCTGATTCATCGGCCTCATAAACAGCAGAAATGGTATATTCGTATGTGCCATTTGCCAAATTGCGGTCGTAATAAGTGTATTCGCCCTTAGACAGTTCTGCCACTACGGCATCATTGCGCCATACTTTATAAGCCTTTACTCCTTCCACATTGGCCAAAGGTGCTTCCCAAGTAATGCGGCACACGTCAGTCCCCTCCAAATGGGTCACATTCAGTGAAGTAGGAGCCGGATTAGTCAGATTGGCATTGAGATTGATAATCAACGGATGGGGAATAGCGGATGTATCATAAGCATTCACGGCAAACATTTTCTCATCTTCAGATATACCTGTACATTCCAGCAATGTCCAACCTTCAAGGTTTGCGCCATAGTTGACCTCCAAATAATCGGCCAAATCATAAATCTTTCCATCCACCACATAGGCTGCATGCTGGTAATCCTGCATACCCGTAGTGTAATGTCCCACAATATTGCCATTGTTGGTTATGCGGAAGAATTCATACCCATACAGGAAGTCTTTCTTCTCGCCTGTCTTCACATCGTAAATACCTGTAAGGTCTATTCTTTTCGCTGTCCGGGTGGTCACATCATAGACAACCTTATCGGCAGAAACCTTGGTACCATCAGGGGAGAAGTTCCATGCTACGGCAAAGGGACCGACATTGGCATAATCCATCAAAACGGAGTCGCGCGTTCCTGTCTCTTCATTTATAACCCAAAGAGCCGGAGTGCGGTTTTTCTTTACGGGATGACCGCCATAACCGCAAACCATTGTACCATCATTGTTGACATCATATCCACCACTGCCATAGTCACCCGACCTATGGGAATAATTATCCCACAATGTCATTGTACCATCAAGAGTCCATGTGGCCATACGATAGCCATCTGTAACAGATATACCGGCAATGTACTGCCCGTTGTCACTGATACCATTCGCTATACCACAGCCTGGCAGATAGTGCCACTTGCCATCCTTGTAGTAACCACCCACCTCAACGGCTGCTCCGTTGGCAGTAGCCTCATTGCTGATGAATGTACCGACCAAAGTACCATCGTTGGAGACATCCAACACCGGAGCAAACTGACCGATGGGAGCAAGCATAGTTATCTTGTCGTTCACCAAGTCCCACACAAAACCACGGCCATCGCCATCATTCACATTACCACATGCCCAACGTCCGTTGGCCGACATGTTCACAACCTGATACTCAACCTGGACATCCGGTCCAACAAGTATCTGTACGTTGTTCTGTGCCACAAGCCCCGATACAAGGAGCGAAGCACTGATTAGCAGATTCATTTTTTTCATTTATGCTCAGTTGTTATATGTTTATATTCTTTATTAAAGTCAAAATACAATTTTTCTTGTCCACACATGAGAAGCCTGAGATACGCGTACCAGATAGATTCCTCCTTGCAGAATACCGGACAAATCCTTCTCGGCAGAGCCATTGCCTGTCCACACTGTCACCTGACGACCATCGACCGAATAGATTGCCACCTCGAAAGGAATTTGCTCCGGACAGCTGACCCGGAAAGTTCCACCGGCATGAACTGTAATGACAGGTTCTTCATTCTTCTGTCCTGCCAAAAGTGGAGAAACAGACTGAGGATCCAAAGGTACTTTCACCTCGGTCACATTCAGAACTTCATCGGTATAATAGTTCATAACAATGGCTACAACGGCCAAATTGGCACGATTGGAAACCGTAGCAGGAATATTCAACACTGCAGTATTAAGATTCTCCTCCTCACTTTTAATCGAAACCGGCAAACTTTTCTTGACTCCCACAAATGCCTTGCAATCGCTACGAACCACATTGCTATAGAACATCAGGTCAGAAGCGACCGGACTTTTCATATAGTAGAACTCTCCATGACGCAACGACTCGCAACCATTGATTTGGCGCATTGTTTCAGACTGAGCCACCTTTTCAATCAAAGCATACCCTATACGGAACTTGTCGGATGAATTGTCCGTATTGTTCGCAAATGTCACTTTAGCCGTAACTTTTATTGAATCGCCCACCGGACAATCGGCTTCAGCCTCTACCATAGCAACTGTCGGGTCGCTAATGACCTTTTTCAACGTGACATTGCTCTTTTCCGACTTGTAGAGAGGGTTGGTACGATCGCGATTGAACAATACTGTCGGCAAGCTGTTAGTCTTCATTCCGTTATAATAAGGAGCGTATGCCCAAATGTCACCCCCATATCCTTCAGGACCATGAACTTCTACACACACGATATTTTCGCCATAGCGTTCCTCCAACTCTTGAATATAGGAAATCATTTCCGGACAGTTGACACACCACGCACCGGTAGCCTTCTCCAAAAACAGTGTACGGGGATAATGTGAGCAGATGATGCTGTCCTCGACAATGGTATGTTCGCCTATCATCACTTTGTAATGGGTAGCCTTGCCCACCTGTACAGGCACTTCAAACTCAAACGGATATTCCTCGCCTGTCTTCCAGGCAACATCAAAAGCCGGACTTTGCAACACATCAGTACCGTCAACAACACATGTAAAAGCATAACTTCCATGCTCAATGCCACTATTCATCACCTTTCCTGTGACGGATACCGTTGCTACATTACCAGCAAAACGTTGGGTATTGTCCTCTACAATGAAATCGGCCTCGGCCGGTTGCCCCACAAAGATGTCATCAATGGCCAGCAAGAACTTATTCTGGCTGTTGTGCACAAACGCTATACGTACTTTCTGTCCGGCATACTCCTGCAAAGATAGGATATGTTCAGTCCAGAGATACTCTTCTGCTTCAACGGTTTTCAGTTCCTTGAAACTGTCAAGGTCAACGTCTGACTCTGTTGAAATCATCACTTTGTAGCCATCGCGAAGATGATTGTGGATGGAGCGTGCTGTCCACTTCAGCCATATATTTTCTGAAGGCAGAGAGAGTTCCGGAGTTATCAGCCAGTTATCAGTAGGCAAATCAAAGGTGCGGCGCGACGTACTGAATACAGCCATGCCATCGGCACACTCAGCCGCCTCGACAAACCATTGCATTTTTGGAAAAATGTTTTTAAAGCCTGCTCCATTAACCGGCATCTCGTCATTGCAAATAAGGGTGAACTTACTGGGTATGCCTTGGGTAAAATCGATATCCAAGCACACCTCCTGAGCAGAGAGAGATGCCCCCATCAAAACGGCCAATATACTTGTCAATATATGTTTCATACTATGCTTCATAAACTGATGGGCAGTGCGAAATTCCAACGCAATCGCACCACCCACCAAATAAGTTTTTACTTCACAACAATCTTTCCGCTCCATACGCCGTCCGCCTTGTTCAAACGAACTGCATATATGCCACTTGGCACATTTGAAAGATTAATATGACGCAGATCACAGTAAGTACCCACATTAGCTCCATTCATTCCTACAATCTCCAATGAATTGTATTCACCATTGACAACAAGCACATCGCCAACCATGAACAGGACATTAGCAGCCGTAACAGTTTCAACTCCTTCACTACCACCAGGTCCTTCTTGATTTTCTTTTGAAAGTACTACGGCAAGCACAGCACTCTTCACCTTACCTATATTATATACAGCTTCGACCATAAATTCCTTCTCAGGTTTCACATCGGTAGCCGCCGTATAAGTGTAAGTGGTAGAAGTGAAAGGATGAATTCCATTGACAGGTGAAGGATTCTTGGTGATGTCCAATACATCCACGAACATATTGTATCCCTTCAAAGTCAGGTCAGTTTGAGGAGCATCCCACTCAAGAACCAGTTCGTAGTCCTTTACTTCGTTCAACTGATTGCTTACCACACGGATGTCCGTTACAGGAGGCAACTCAGTATAGATGTCCAACTCTACTACATTCGACACATTCACACCCATTGCCGTATGCAGGTCTTCAACCTGAATGAAGTAATCCCAATGTCCGTTAGGCACATTTTCATCGACAAAAGAAAGTGAAGTTCTTTTGGCCGTTGCCTGACCAATCTTCGAACCGTTACGGAACACATTCCATACGGTATTGTTCGGATAGCCAGCAGGTGCTTCGGCCGTCAGTTCTACGGTATTTACCTTGCCTTCCACCATCTTAGCCTCCAAATTGGAAATAGATTTTCCACTGAACGGAACATCCCATGTAACCTGCGAAGTACCTCCCTTGGCCCAAATACCGACAGAATAGCTCCATGTCACGGCTTGAGTACCCATAGGTGTCAGTGTATATTCAGTACGTGTTTTTCCTTCGTACGCCTTCTTGCCGCTCTTCCATACGTTTTTCTCGTACTTTAAAAGTATTCCATCTTCGTAGGTCCAAATCTCTTCGTAGTCGGGAGTACCCTTTTCTGCTCCGATGACATTGCCTTCATCATCCTTAATGATGGTAGAATTGTCGTACTTATATACACGGCAAGTGTCCATGCGTCCCTCCTTGTCGTAAGAGTATTCATAAATGCGGTCATTGGTGGTCAATCCATAGGGACTATTGGCAAATGCGTATTGCGGACAGTTTACCAATCCTTCTACGAAATTGCTATAATACTTATGGTAAATGATGATACCGGAATTATTACTATATGTTTCTTGGATGACATTATCGCCATCGTACTTGTAATAGTACATACGGTTGGCTTCATACGAGCCATTGGTCATACGTCCCTCTTCATCATAACCGAATGCACCTTCCTCTTCAAACTCATTCCAAGCCCTGTTATATCCGCTAAAGACACCATATTGACGGAAACGGGTCTTTACCAACTGGCCTTTTTCATTGTAATCGTATGCTGTATAAGTCATCGGAATCCAATCGCCGGCACCGTAAATCTGGTCGGGGTCGTCAGGGTCTGTCCCTGTCAACTTGCCATAAATCATCTTACGAGCCAATTTGTTGGTATTGTCGTAATAATAGACTTCAGCCTTAGAAGCACTGTTGTCACTTCCCATTCCCATAGCATCGCCCATGGTCATAATGACCTTTGTCATCAAGGGGAGTTCCTCTTTTTGCAGGACAACAGGAATTGCCTGTCCCTTAACCTTACCGATATTGTACACAACCTCGATATGGATTGTACGGTTCAGGTTCTCCTCGGCAGCCAACCAGACAAGTGTATCTGTTGTCACCTCTACGGGGATTACAGAAGTCCCGTTTTCGGGTATCGGATTTATCTCATAATCCTGAATATCAGCATAAACATTATATCCTAAAATAGGCAATGTGGTATTTGGTTTTGTCCATGCAATGATTACCTCATAGTCGCCCGTTGCATTTGCAGAATTTTTCAGGATTTTCACTCCGTCAATCGCTGGCAATTCGGTATCAAGAGTCACTTCTACCACCTCACTGGTATTTCCATCACCCTGTTGGATAAAGTAATCCCATGCCCCGTTTTTCACAAGTGTGTCCTGGTAGGTCAGCAGGCCATCTGCCAATCGTGCTTCACCTACAAGCATACCGTTACGGTAAACGTTCCACCCTTCTGAAGTGGCATTAGCCGGTGCGGTAGCAGTAAGTTGCAATGTATTTGTAGTATTTGCAACCTTTTTCACAGAAAGTCCTGTTGGTGCGGTAGCATTATCCACGACACCTGCCACATGTTTCTTCACTCCACCGAAAACTGACCATTTCCCGTTGTAATAACGATAGTTCGATACAGCTGTTGTATCGCCCGAAACTGCATAAACGGTCTTGGAATCGGGATTCAAACTGTCAGCTGAATTATTCCAGAACCCATTAAGTTGTTCTGTCAATACTCCATCCACATAAGTACTGATGGTTTGTGCGTACATGACACCCTTCTCACCACCAATAACCACACCATTTTCATCTTTCTCTGCATTCTTTACCTTGTATTGCGAAGAAACGGTTTTATTTCCGGCCTTGTCGTATTCGTACTCGTAATACCATGCATTCTTCCACTTGTCAGAGAAGAGGGCCGCCGTGGGCATGTTCACTTCATCTTCCGCAAAACTGATATATTTGATCGTGCTGCTCCACTTCCCATCGGCGGTATAATAAGCAATTTCTTCTTTCAGATTACCGTTTTCCCATACATAATGTGTTATGTAGGTTACATCGGTTTTTTTCACCATGTAGCCATCCGCATCATATTCGTAAGTTTCGGCATCCATGAAACCGGCCCAGGCCTTATCATGTCCACTATAAAGGCCATATTTGCGTGTACGTACCTTAAGCAACTGTCCGTTTGCATCGTAATCGTAGATACTGTAAAGACGAGGCACTTCCTGACCGGGGTATTCCACTTCAAGTGTCTGGTCATGATCCGCTAACATAATGTCTGCCTCTACAACACGAGCCAACCGGTTATTCACATCGTAATAAGAACGAACAACACTGGTAGGTGTAACGCTATAAACGGAATCCATAGCACCGTATGAATAGACCGCCTTAGTCTTTTTCCCAACATTTACAGCCATAACACTGAGGGGAAGAAGCAATCCCATCAGCAAAGCCACATTTTTCAAGTAGTTTTTTCTCATATTTTTTTTGTAGTTGATGATTATATTTTCACATTCACACGCATAAAAACCCTTACCCGGACAACCTGCATCATACCGGGAGGGAACAAACCATAGTGTTTTTACATATTTATGCTGCAAAAATACATTTTTATCCTTAAACAATCTAAAGAAATATTGTTTAATGAATAATTATGTACATTTTTTAACTAAGCCACTTCTACTTTTGTATGAATATACACTTTGCAACCGCATTGTTTAGCGATGGGTAAAGAATATACACACCTATCCCCTTTTCTTCTTTATTTCCGGAATTGTATGCTATTTTTTAAGCGATAAAACCAACGACGAAAATAAGTATAAAGAAAAACTTGCATCCGATATAAGCCATAACACCCTTTAAATGGCATATATCCGAACTTACACTTTAATGAAGCAGGGAGCAAGGATGTATCTATGCTTTTATGAATCCACAGGAAACAGTCTTCAAATTTTTTCCGTTCCTCATCTGAGAACAATCCCTTGTTCTCATAGTACAATACATGAATACCTATCAGGTTGAGCCAGCGTTGTTTTTCGTACAAAGCAAGTAAAGCCATCGGAAAGTCCCCCTCCACCAAAGTTTGCCTTACCATATAATTGGCAATCAGCAGATTCGTCTGAGAAGAATCGAGCTTATGACTTACCGAATTACTGTGCTGTCTATAGTAATAAAGAGCATTTGAACGACGCACAGATTTCGAGAAAAGATAATGGTAACGAGTTGTCACATTATCATCGCTATAACTTTTCAGAGTCGTATCATACGGATAGGCCTGATGAATGCCACTCCGCACCATATACAACCCATGAATACTCCAATCCAAACTATAGCCGAAAGCCTCCAATCCTGTAAACTCATGTAAATCTGTACGATATTCGTACCGCCACTCTCTTCCAGAGGAATCATCGTGATACATGACATCAAACAAGACGCAATCTGCACCATGTTCAGCTTCACGACATAACAATTCAACGGCATCTTCTGAATACCAATCATCGCTATCCAGCATGGTAATATAGTCACCTGTTGCAACTTCCAACCCTGTATTACGGGCATGTGCATGCCCTTTATTCTCATCATGCTGCATAACGATTACACGGCTATCCCTCCGGGCATACTCCTGCAATATACGCCATGACCCATCTGTAGAAGCATCATCCACACAAATAATTTCAAGGTCCTGATGAGTCTGTCCTATCAACGAATCAAGACATTGGTGTAAATACTTTTCAGCATTATATACCGCTACAAGCACTGATACTTTCATAGCTCCTTATTTGAATGGGTAAAACGACTTGCTATACGATTCCATAATGTTTGCAATAGGGTTGTCTCTCTCTTCAATATGCGATAGGAGAAGAAAGCAGAGCAACACAGACAAAAGCCACCAACCAACCAATACCACCACTCATCGAGGTTAACAACCGAGATGAAAGCACACACACCTACAGAGATCTGAAGCAAGAATAATTGGAAAGCACGCTTTGAAAGTCTGAATCCATATAGCGTGTGACACGTCAGCCACACCAAGCACCAATCAAAGACTGCCGCTATGGCAAGAGCTGCACCTGCTCCCCGAAGCCCTCCATGTGCATAGCCGAGAATCACTGCCACAACAACAAAAGCATCGTAAACAGCTTCGGTGAACAGATAAACACGCGAACGCCCCTTGGCCAACGACAAATAAGAAACAGGCAAGGCTACGGCACGCACATACATACTGAACACCGCACATTGAGCCATGCTCACCACCGGCAAAAACTCTGAAGAATAAAGCAAAGGAACCAAAATGGGGAGACCTACAAGAAAAGCCACAAGCAGAGGAGAAACAAGCAACACAGAAGCCTCCACTTGACGGTTTACCACTTCATTAGAGAGCTTTACATCCTGATTAACAGCTGAAAGACGAGGGAAAAAATCTGTCTCCATAGCCACAAAAACCATCGAAGCATAAGTTATGGTTATCATATAACCAGCATTGTAAAGCCCCACTTCCGCTTCAGAAGCGACACTAAGCAGATAAGCACGGATAACAAACTCAACTCCAGACCCTAAAATGCCGGCAAGGACAAAAGCCACACCTAAACCTATCATTTTTTTACCCCCTACGAGGGAAAAGTTTTTTCCAGACAGGGGAAAAATCGGAAACATACGAAGGGAGAAATAAAAGGTGGTCAAGCATGCTGAAAGAGCCAACAAAATCAGAGAAGCGACAATGGCCCGGTTGCCCCATATCAAATATAGAGGTACGGTAAGAATTATTGCCAAAAAAGAATTTATAACCGACTGGGCAGCCACTTGCTTCAACATGCGTACGCCTTTCAAAATGGCCAACTCACCACCACTCAAAGCCGTCAATCCTACTACAGGAGAAAGGAGCACGAAGGAAAACCAGGAAATCTTCGCGTCATAAGCCATACTAAGCAACGGAGCACAAAGGCAACAAACCAAAACGCCCAATAAAGCCGTAGCAAAGCTCCATCCGCGCACCACTCCCACATAATGTTTCAATTCTTCCTCATTGCCAGCTTCATAGAGCTCTGAAACATGGCGAACGGCACTGAACGAAACTCCAAGATTAGTCGCATTTCCAAGAAATCCGGTTGCGGTATTAAGCAATGAGATAATGCCTAATCCCGAAGGTCCCAATATACTGGACACCAGTTTATTGCGCACAACAGCAGCCAGAAGATTAATCCCCTGTACCCCACCAAAAAGCCCCGTGTACTTGATAATATGGTCGTAAGCCTTTTTTTCTTCCTCTTCGCCTATTTTCTGCATCGCTATCAAACAATATTGGGCAAAGATAGCATTTTATTCACGATTTTTCTCTATCTTTGTAAAGTTTTTGAGATTACATCCCTTAAAAGAGCTATGAAATTAAGCATCATTGTCCCTGTTTACAACGTAGAGCCTTATCTGCACGAATGCATCGACAGTATCTTGAAGCAGAGTTTCCGTGACTTCGAGCTGATACTGGTCAACGATTGCTCACCCGACCGTTGTGGGGAGATATGCGACATTTATGCCAAGGAGGACAAACGCATACGGGTTATTCATCACACAGAAAATGGCGGACTAAGTGCTGCACGAAACACGGGTATAGAGGCTGCCACGGGCGAATACCTGACTTTTATCGACTCTGATGATTATATAGGAAAAGAGTATCTTGCACGAGCCATACAGATTTTAGAAAAACAACCAAAAGAACCTGACATTGTAGAACTCCACATCGAGGTGCATTTCAATTCTCAAAACCATTATTGCTATGGAGGACAAACAGGCGAAGACCAGGCCACCACTTTCCCACAATCATGGACAACATGGATAGAGAGAGAAGGAGCCACTCACACGTATGCCGTAAACAAAATATATCATCGCAAACTGTTCAAGAGACAAAGATTCCCAATAGGAAAAGCCTTTGAGGATTTATGTACCGTACCCCGAATCATGAAAAAAGCCAAAAGCATCGTCTATTGTGGTGACACCACACCCGATGAGCGATATTATTACCGGCTACGAAATAATTCAATCACGACAACGGCCTCATGCCGCGCTTTATGCGATGCGATGAGACACCATCTGCCCATCATCACCGAATTGACATACACCACCCACACCATCTCAAGACGAAGCATAGCGGCTTACTTCCTGCAAGTGACCAATTTCTACATAGAGATGCTTCGCAATAAAGAAGAAGACGAAGAAAAACCGTCATTAGAGCAACGGACATACAAAGCTCTGAAGAGATTGACCCCAACCCGTTGGATGATTCTATCTGCTTCAAAAGGAACGAGGAGTAAAATAAAGAATCTGCCACTTGCACTTTTCGGATTGCGCGTACACAGCTTCCTTTATAGTGGCAAATGGGTAAGAATCCAACACCCAACAAGAAAATGACTTTACCATGCAACTATCCATCATCATACCTTATTATAATATAGAGGACAAATACATGTTCCGTTGCCTGTCCAACGTATTCAGTTTGGAAATCCCCCGCAACGAATATGAAATCATCCTCGTTGATGACGGCTCAACCCGTCCGCCACAAAAAGCCAAGGCTCATTACGAGAAGAACAAGCGCACCGTATGGTTAAGCCAACCACATCGCGGATTGGGCGCCGCACGCAATCTGGGAATAATGCATGCCCAAGGAGAGTATATCCTATTCCTTGACTCGGACGATTATCTTTATAGAGGTACTTTGCCACCAGTTTTGGCACATGCCACGAAAAGCGGATGCGACATTCTTCGTTTCGCTTACCGTCCTTGTACATCCATGCAGGAAGAGACCGCCACACAACCTGACAAAATCGTATTCACCCCTCCTATGGGCGGAAACAACTACCTGCGTACCCATCATGTGCCAAGCATGGCCTGTATATACATCTTCAAGCGCTCGCTTTGCACAGGCATCAACCTCCAGTTTGCCGAAAAAGGTTTCATAGAAGATGAGGTGTTTACCGCCATCCTGCACTACAACGCACGGCGTATTGTCGAAACGAACACCATCGTATATGCCTACTACAACCGTCCGGGCTCCATCACCCAATCCAATTCACCAAAACGGATAGAAGCACTGACCCGATACCACTTCAAAGCCATTAGCGATTTGTATGAATACACCCGCCAACAACGGGCCATGCGCCGCCCCATCCAAGGATTAGAGCGGAAACTCAAAGGTTTGACAATCGATTTTGTACGCCGTATCGTCATACAAGAGAAATGGAAACCCGTATGGAAAGAATATCTCCCCAAACTGAAAAGTTTGAAATTATTCCCCATACACGGAGCCAACTTCACATTCAAGCATCGTATTTTTTCCATACTGGCAAATACAGTTTTGGGACGAAACCTTCTGCACGAACTTTTGAAACGCGGAATCCACTAATCCCGGAATCCATCAATAATTATGAAAATACTACTGATAGGCGAATACAGTAATGTACATTGGACACTGGCCGAAGGCCTCCGCACCCTCGGACATGAAGTATATGTTGTCTCCAATGGAGATTTCTGGAAAGGATACCAATGCGACATACGCCTTGCACGTCAATCCCAAAGCCGATGGAGCGGTATCCGATACTTCCTCAACGTATTGGCCACCCTACCCCGCTTACGAGGATACGACATCGTACAACTCATAAACCCCTGCTTCTTCGAACTAAAGGCCGAACGTCTCTACGCCATCTACCGATACCTGCGCCGCCACAACGGAAAAGTATTCCTTGGCGGATACGGCATGGATTATTATTGGGTACACACCTGCACCACTACGCAGACATTCCGATATTCGGATTTCAACTTCGGCCAAACACTACGGGACGATGAAAATACACGTGCAGAAATCGCCGAATGGATTCACGGTGAAAAAGGCCAGCTCAACCGTTATATAGCAAAAGATTGCGACGGAATCCCCACCGGTCTGTTCGAGTACCACGCCTGCTACCAACAACACTTTCCTGAAAAAACAACCTTCATCCCTTTCCCTATAAACCTCAGCAACATAACCCCACGAGCACCACGTACACAAGGAAGCCCTGTCCGCTTTTTCATCGGGATACAACGCACACGCAGCAAATATAAAGGGACCGACATCATGCTCCGCGCTCTTGAGCGGTTGCAGAACGACTACCCCACCCTGTGCGAAATAGTAAAAGCCGAATCCGTACCTTACGAAGAATACCAACACCTAATGAACTCATCGGACGCCCTTCTCGACCAGTTATATTCCTACACCCCTGCCATGAACGGTCTGTTAGCCATGAGTAAAGGAATCATCCTTGTTGGAGGAGGCGAACCGGAAAATTATGAAATCTTGGGCGAGACAAAATTGCACCCTATCATCAATGTGCAACCAAACGAAGAAGACGTTTATCGCCAATTGGAGCAATTAACCATGCATCCCGAGCATATTGAACGTTTGTCCACAGAAAGCCGCCAATATATAGAAACTCACCATGATCACATAAAGGTCGCATCCCAATACCTTGACTTTTGGACAAGGACACCACACCCCAAACAGGCCCACAATCATAGCCAAACAAAATAAATTCCATATTATTTATAAAAAACATTCGCAAAAGTTTGCCAATTTCGAAAAAAGCAGTACCTTTGCACCCGCAATCAAGGGAGATAGCAATCACCGAAAGGCGATTTCTTAGAAAAAAGTAAAATACTGGTGCGTTAGTTCAGTTGGTTAGAATACATGCCTGTCACGCATGGGGTCACGGGTTCGAGTCCCGTACGCACCGCATCTTTTTTCATACATCAAATACATATTGGTGCGTTAGTTCAGTTGGTTAGAATACATGCCTGTCACGCATGGGGTCACGGGTTCGAGTCCCGTACGCACCGCAAAAGAAAGGGATTCGTAATGAATCCCTTTTTTTGTGTGACTTTCAGCGAATCTTTTCTTTAAAACAGAAATATAGGGGTCAGTTCGAAAACTCGGTTGTAACGTCATTCGATTTTCCGAAATATTAGTTTTTTTTACCGTTTAGTTGAAAGTCTCTACCCCAAAAAGGCCTAAAAAACGAACATATGTTCAAGTGTCTCTGAACATATGTCCCTATTTTCTCCTTATTTTCAACTATTATGAAGAAAGGCAACTTTCCAGTGATTATTCTTCTTTCAAACGCAGACAGTTCTTGTAAACATTTCTCCTTCAGTAATGTAAAGAAAAAGAAAAAGAGTATTTCTTCACGGACATCATCACGAAATTAGCCCCTTCTTACCCCAAATTCAACAACACCACCTTACACCTTATTTATCAACCACTTACGATAACACCTGTTTTTACCCATTTTTCATCCGAAAGAAAATACTCGCCCATATACGTAATTCTTGCGCGGTCAAATCCGTATAATTATACATTTCAAGACACTATGAAGAGATTTGCAAGCCTTACCCATTGTTGCCTTTGGAAACGACCTATCCTAAACATCCGAAGAAGCGCTCCTAAACTTCCGCTGATATTCTCCTACGCACACCCCGATTCTCTGGTGCGCATGAGCGGAAGTTCTCCTACGCATCTGCGGATGTTTAGGAGAGGATGAGTAGAAACGGCCATTTACAACCCGTTTTTCAAGCCATCCCCTCTTCACTCCTATGCATATTTATACAGAAATGCGTCTGTTATGTAGCGTTCAATTTTAATAAAAAAAGGAACAAAAAGTTTGTGCAGTATTTATTACCGAAAGATGTAAAGAATAACGAACAGATTTCCTCACTCTACATACAACACCAAACCTTTGAGGTATTCGCCTTCGGGATGGTAGATGTTTACGGGATGATCAGCCGGTTGGGTAAGCTGGTGCAGAATGCGAACACTGCGTCCACTCATGGCGGCGGCGGTAAAGACGGCCGTACGGAAGTTGTCCTTCGTCACCACTTGCGAACAAGAGAATGTGAAAAGGATACCGCCCGGTTTTATTTTCTCAAACGCTTTGGCATTGAGTTTACGATAGCCTTGAAGGGCATTACGCAAAGCATCCTTGTGCTTGGCAAAAGCGGGAGGATCGAGAATGATAAGGTCGTACTGGTCGCCCATCCGATCGAGGTACTTGAAAGCATCTTCGGCATATGCCGTATGGCGAGGGTCTCCGGGGAAATTCAACTCCACGTTCTTGTTTGTAAGATCGATGGCCTTAGCCGAACTATCCACGGAGTGTACCAACTTGGCACCTCCACGCATGGCATAGAAGGAGAATCCACCGGTATAGCAAAACATGTTGAGGACGGAGCGGTCACGCGAATAGCGTTCAAGCAAAGCCCGGTTTTCGCGTTGGTCAACAAAGAAGCCAGTTTTTTGCCCTTTGAGCCAATCGACATGAAAATTAAGGCCATTTTCCATAGCCACATTATCAGCGCTACCTCCCAAGATGAAGCCATTTTCCTGTCCAAGATCAGCTTTAAAGGGGAGTGTAGTTTCTGATTTGTAATATATGTTTTCTATCACGCCCTTCATCACGTCGGCCAAAGCATGAGCAATTTCTTGACGATAGACATGCATACCTACGGAGTGTGCCTGCACCACGGCTGTACGCCCATAAACGTCGATGACAAGTCCTGGAAGGTTATCTCCCTCGCCATGCACCAAGCGGTAGGTGTTATTCAACGGGTTGGTAGCGACACCTATGGCACGACGCATATCGTAAGCAACGGCAAGGCGACGATGCCAGAAAGCCTCATCAACAGGTTCGTCAACAAAGGAGAGCACACGCACAGCTATACTTCCTATCTGATAATGTCCGATGGCTATAAATTGACGGTCAGCGGTCAATACACGCACCACTTCACCCTCTGCGGGCTCGCCTTCAATATGATGAATTGCACCCGAAAAGACCCACGGGTGAAAACGTTTGAGAGATTCCTCTTTTCCTTTTTTAAGATATACGATGTTCATAATTTTAATTATTGGCCTCTCCCTAACCCTTCCCAAGGGGGGAGGGAATCAGAAAGCCTTGTCATACATGATAATTTTGGGTTCTCCCCTTCTGGGGTTGAGTCAGAGGGGGCTTTCTTCCTCTACCGGTGCGGGGATGACCTCATAGCCACCCAATGTCTTCAGCTCTTCGATACGGTCATAGATTTTCAAACAGGCCCATGCATCGATGGCGGCATACGCCTTTTGTGCATCGTTGAGCACATCGGCCTCCCAATTAGTGAGCCGCTGACGCTTGGAGATTTTCTGCCCGAAAAGGTTTGCGTAAATTTTCTGAAGGCTCATATCGCGGATACCTACCTGTCCGACAAGATCTTGCAAGTCTATAAAATTATTGCTTGCAAATTCACCCACATGGTGAAGCATACGGATATCATCCTTCAAGGATAATCCGACTTTCACCAGTGTCGGATGACTGAGCAAACGCACTATTGGCGGACACATGCCTATCATATTGAGCCGGAAAAGAAAACATGTGTCGTAAGTGGAGACTTGCAACAAAGCCACTTTATTCATAGTGCCGCGTTTGAAGGAAGGCCGTGTCTCAGTGTCGAGCCCCACTATAGGATTTGCCAAGAGATAGTTGACGGCTTTCTCGGCCTCCGCTTCCGTCTGAATCACGATAATGCGACCACCGAAGGTCACCACCTCCATCTCTGCCACCTCGGCTTTATCTATTTTTTCTTTTATATATATCATACATTTTTAGTTATTAGCTATGAGCGACAAGCAACAAGTGGCATGCGACACAAACAACCATCTATCTACCCATAACTTATCGCTTGTCACTCGTCATAATCTTCATCCTCTGTGTCTTCATCCGACGGATTAAACTTCACCGAATGGAGGGCACGCATAGTATTTACCAATGTCTGCCCCCAATAGAGAGCAAAATTCTCACGACAAAGCGCCAAAGAATCATGCATTGTCTCATCAAATCCAAGTTGGAAGACACTAATAAAATTCTTTACATCCTGATAAATATCTGCCAAATCTTCAGATATAAGACGTGTGATGGGCGTATCGCTATAGCGCATGTCCTGCATGAAGACCTCCAAATAGTCATCCTTGTTGCCCATAAGAGAGGCCAAAGAATAGCGAAGCACTTCGTAATCATCTTCCGTAACGAATGTCTCCGGCTCGGTGTCGCTCACCATCTCACACTCGGGGAGCATGGAAGCCTTAATGTAAAGCAAGGGTAATATTTTAAGGATAGTATCTACAAAATCCTTGCGACGAAGCGACTCGGCACGCTCCAAATAGGCGCAAAACTCCACCGCAACAGTGACAAACTCTACCGTATTGCGACTGAATATAACTTGTTCTTTATTTTCCATTAATGATAAATTAGGATGCAAAGGTAGATAAAATATCTGATGAATAAGACGGAAAATCCCAAAATTCGTATTAAATTTGCAACCGAATAGACAACAATCATACCAATGGCAAAGAAAACTAAGGAAAAAACACCTCCCAAGCCCAACCAAAAGAAGGTTCAGGAGGAGAACAAGCCCCACATATTCAGAAATATCTTCGGCTCTGTAAAGAACGAAATCGGCCAATTCATTATCGGTATAGTGCTGGCATTGATAGCATTCTACATGCTGATTGCTTTCATTTCGTTTTTCACCACAGGTGCGGCCGACCATAGCATTCTGGAAAATACGGCGGCCAACAATATGGGAGTGGGCAATGAAATACAGAATTCTACAGGAGCCATCGGAGCACAGTTGGCCAATTTCTTCATAAACGGTTGTTTCGGTATCCCAGCTTTTTTCATTGCCATCTTTATTGGCGTAGCCGGATTAAAGCTGATGCGGGCCTATCGGGTAAACCTGACCAAATGGTTCATTTGTTGTTCAACACTGCTTGTGTGGTGCTCCGTAGCTTTAGGATTCCTATGCGGCACAGACGGCCACATCATACCAGGCGGATGGCATGGTTACAATGTGAGCAACTGGCTGACTTCGCAAATCGGGGCACCGGGTGTATGGCTACTTTTGTTGGTGACGGCCATACTTTTTGCAATCTACCTGAGCCAGGAGACCATCAACCTCATTCGCAGGATGCTGCATCCGAATATCCCATTTGACAAGTTAAAACGTCATCATAATTTTTCTCCAACGGAGGAAGAAAATCTTTCAGACGGGGAAGAAAAAACGGAAGTGGAAACTACTCCTGAAGAGGAGAGTGAAGCTACGGTGATTGAGTTGGATATAACGACCGTAGAAGACGAAATGGCCACGACTCCTGTAGTGGAAGAGGATATTCCTGTGGTTGAACAGGAGGTGGAGATTGTCGTGAAAAAAGAGGATGAAGAAAAGGCTGAAGAGGACAAGTCCATAGAGATGGAAATAGAAGTGCCCGAAGACGAAGAGAAGGGCGAAGAGATGGAGCCATACAATCCCAAACTCGATTTGGAGAACTACCGCTACCCCACCCTCGACCTGTTGAAGAAGTATGAGAACAATACTCCTTCGGTAAACCCCGAAGAATTGAATGCAAACAAACAACGTATCATTGAGGTGCTTCGTAATTTTGGCGTAGAGATAGCCTCTATCAAAGCTACCGTAGGCCCCACCATCACCCTCTACGAAATCACTCCCGCACCGGGCGTGCGCATAGCCAAAATCCGTAACTTGGAAAACGATATAGCCTTAAGCCTTGCCGCCCTTGGTATTCGTATCATCGCTCCTATACCAGGAAAGGGAACCATCGGTATAGAAGTGCCTAATGCCAACAAGCGTATCGTCTCCATGGAGTCTATCCTTACAAGCAGGAAATATCAGGAAAGCAATATGGAGTTGCCCGTAGCCGTGGGAAAGACCATCAGTAACGAGGTCTATATGTTCGACCTTGCCAAGGCGCCCCATTTGCTTGTGGCCGGTGCAACAGGTATGGGTAAGTCTGTAGGATTGAACGCTATCGTCACTTCATTGCTTTACAAAAAGCATCCGGCCGAGTTGAAATTCGTTATCATCGACCCGAAGAAAGTGGAGTTCAGCATCTATGCTCCCATTGAGAACCACTTCCTTGCCAAATTACCCGATAGCGGCGATGCCATCATTACCGATGTGGACAAAGTTGTACAGACGTTGAACTCACTTTGCGTGGAAATGGACACCCGATACGATCTTTTGAAGAGTGCCGGTGCACGAAACATCATTGAGTACAACGGCAAGTTCATTGCCCGCAAGCTCAACCCCGAAAAAGGCCATAAATATCTGCCTTACATCGTGGTGATTGTCGATGAATTCGGAGACCTCATCATGACGGCCGGACGCGAAGTCGAATTGCCCATTGCCCGAATTGCCCAGTTGGCACGTGCCGTAGGTATCCACATGATTATCGCTACACAACGACCGACAACAAACATCATCACAGGTACCATCAAGGCCAACTTCCCTGCACGCATGGCTTTCCGTACCTCATCAATGATAGACTCACGAACCATCCTTGACCGTCCGGGTGCCAACCAACTCATCGGAAAGGGCGACATGCTCTATCTGCAAGGACAAGACCCCGTGCGCGTACAATGTGCCTTTGTAGATACACCCGAAGTGGAAAATATCGTGAGTCACATAGCCGTGCAACAGAGTTATCTAAGTGCTTTTGAACTGCCCGAGCCTCCGATGGAAGCGAGTGATGGAAGCGGAGCTGCTGATGTGGATATGAACAAACTTGACCCGATGCTGAAGGAAGCAGCCCAACTCATCATCACCCATCAACAGGGAAGCACCTCACTCATCCAACGTAAGTTCTCCATCGGCTACAATCGTGCGGGACGCATTATGGATCAGCTTGAACGCATCGGTGTGGTAGGCCCAGCACAAGGAAGCAAGCCACGTGATGTACTGGTACAGACTGGTGTAGAGCTGGATATGATAATGAGCAATTTATAATGCATTTCTATATAGGGACACACAAGAAAAGATTCAGTGTCGCAATATTCTAAAAACCAAGAAAGGGAATGAAAAGAATCATTTATATACTGACAACCGCCTTTCTGCTTTCCGCTTTGCCCATGATGGCACAAAAGGAAGCAGGAGCAAAAGCCATACTGGAAAAGACGGCGCAAGCCTTCAAGAAAGCAGACGGCATAGAGGCCGACTTCATCCTGACACCTTATAAACACGGAGTTGCACAATCCCCAATGAAAGGAAATATCCAGTTGATGGGTGAGAACTTCCGGTTGACAACCACACAGATGGTTACATGGTTCAACGGAAAGACACAATGGACTTACCTTCCCGACAACGAGGAAGTGAACATCAGTACCCCCACCCGCGAAGAATTGGAAAGCATCAATCCCCTCGCATTCCTTACCTTATACAAAAGTGGATATGTTTACCAACAGGGAAGTAAAACAAGCTATCAGGGGAAAAGCATCATGGAAATAAGACTGACGGCAGAAGATTTCAACAAACAGTGGAGCAATCTTACCCTTTACATCGACCGCTCAACCTACCTGCCCCTCTACATAAAATTGAAAGAAGCAGGAAAAGACTACCACGAAATAGCCATCAGCAACTACCGGCAAGGAATGGGATGGAAGAAGAGCCATTTCGACTTCGCCCATAAGGAATATCCCAATGCGGAAGTGATTGATTTAAGATAAATTATTAATTTAGAATACAGAAACACAAAGAGACATAATCAAGATCGAAAGAAGAACCTTGAATCTCTGTGCCTCTGTGTTCAAAAAAAGATAAAAACAATATGACAGAAAGAGTTAGATGCCTGATTATAGGCTCAGGCCCTGCCGGATACACGGCGGCCATTTACACCGGACGTGCCAACCTGAATCCGGTGTTGTATGAGGGTATTCAACCCGGTGGACAATTGACCATCACCACAGAAGTAGAGAACTTTCCCGGCTATCCCGAAGGTATCGGTGGTACAGAGCTGATGGATGACTTGCGCAAACAAGCCGAACGATTCGGGGTAGATATCCGAACCGGCATTGCCACTAAAGCCGATTTAAGCCAAGCCCCTTACAAAATTACCATCGATGATGAAAAAATCATCGAAGCCGACACAGTGATTATCTCTACCGGTGCTACGGCCAAGTATTTAGGTTTGGAAGACGAACAAAAATATGCAGGTATGGGTGTGAGTGCATGTGCTACATGCGACGGATTCTTCTACCGTAAGAAAGTTGTAGCCGTAGTAGGTGGCGGAGACACCGCTTGCGAAGAAGCTATCTATCTGGCCGGATTGGCAAGTAAAGTCTATCTCATCGTCCGCAAGCCTTACCTTCGCGCCAGCCAAATCATGCAAGAGCGCGTGATGAACAATCCCAAGATTGAAGTCCTCTTCGAGCACAATACGGTAGGTCTTTTCGGTGAAAATGGTGTGGAAGGTGCCCACCTAGTAAAACGCTTGGGTGAAGCAGACGAAGAGCGCTACGACATCGCTATCGACGGATTCTTCCTTGCCATTGGACACAAGCCAAACTCTGACATTTTCAAAGAATGGATTGATACAGACGAAGTAGGTTACATCATCACCGAAGGAGCTACTCCGCGCACTAAAGTACCCGGAGTATTTGCCGCCGGCGACGTGGCCGACCCCCATTACCGTCAAGCCATTACTGCCGCCGCCAGTGGATGTAAGGCGGCCATCGAAGCTGAACGCTACTTGTCGGAGCATAATCTGTAAAAAGATGTTCAGGAAGGTGTAAAAAATACATTCTTCATCCGCAGATAGCACAGATAACGCAGATAGATATCACCATTCGGCGTGATAAAGCAATGAGAATAAGAAAATAAAGAATCCGCGTCATCTGCGTCATCTGCGGATGAAAAAATTATGGTGGCAGTTTACCGGACACCTCTAATAATACAGTATAAGATGATACAGCCTCCTGAATACGTTTGCATCTGTGCCTAAAAAGAACATTCATGAACTTTATGCTACTTTATAAAGAACTACGTAGGAACCAACGATTGGCCGAAAGGCGGCATCCTATGTTCGAGCATAACCGGTTTGCCAAATTGTTCATTTACGGCATGGCTATTTTTTGGGCGGGCTATATGCTGTTTATTGGCATTATGCTCCCTTTGGCTTTTCAAAGTCTCTTCCCCAACATGGAGCCTTACCATATTCTGCATCAAGGAACCATTTATTTGCTTCTAATTGATTTCATCACCCGATTTTCGTTTCAAAAGCCTCCTACACAAGAGGTAAAGCCCTACTTGCTATTTCCCATTCCCCAACGGAAGGTTATAGACTTTTTCCTTCTGCGGTCGGCATTAAGCATGTACAACCTCTTTTGGTTTTTCCTGCTTGTCCCTTTTGCTTTCCTCTCGCTTTTCCGTTTCTACGGTTTCATTGGAGTTTTCGGTTTCCTTACCGGCTGGTGGTTACTGATGATTCTCAATAATTATTGGTATCTGGCGTGTCGTACTCTCATTCATGAGAAAGCCATCTACCTGCTTATTCCCATTTGTTTTTATATTCTATGCGGATGTGCTGAATATCTGCCAGATGACAGATGGTTAGGACTGTTCACCATGAACCTCGGCGAAGGTTTTTTCCTTTGGCATCCGTGGGCTTATCTGACAATGCTGACCGGCATCATTGGCATGGCCTGGATAACACGCCGCATCCAATCCCACTATATATATAAGGAAATAGGGCGAACGGAGGAGACCTCACTTAGAAGGGTTTCCGAATACCGTTTTCTCGACCGTTTCGGTGAGACAGGTGAATACTTCCGATTGGAAATCAAACTGACCCTACGCAACAAGATGGTACGTTCTCAGTTTGTATTGGGCATTGTATTGATGAGCACTTTTTCCCTCCTGCTCAGTTTTACGGATATGTATGACAATTCCTTTATGACGAATTTCATCTGCATTTATAGTTTTGTCGTCTTGGGAATCATGACTTTGACACGTCTGATGAGTGTAGAGGGTAACTACTTGGACGGTCTTATGAGCCGGCGCAATTCCATTCTGTCTCTGCTCCGTGCCAAATATTGTTTCAACTGCCTGATACTTGTCATCCCTTTCCTGCTGATGATTCCCACATTCATCACAGGGAAAATAAGCATGCTGAAGGCCTTGGCCTATGCGTTGATAACGGCAGGCCCTGTCTTTTGCATGTTATTCCAATTAGCAGTATATAACAGGAAGACAATCCCACTGAACACCAAACTATCCGGCAAGAACGGAGGAGGCAACCTCGTCCAATCCCTATTGAGCAGCAGTGCCATTTTCCTGCCCATCATACTTGACACTATACTCCGCAATCTGATGGGCGAAACAAATGGGCTCATTGCACAAACCGTCATCGGGCTCCTTTTCGTTCTCGCCTCCCCATGGTGGATACGCCACATCTACAAGCGGTTTATGCAAAGGAGGTACGATAATATGGAAGGATTCAGAAACAGCCGGTGAGGGAGATTAAAAAAAAGAGAAAAAGATATGGACATAACAATAAAAGAACTGCAAAAGGACTTTGGCAAGAAACGGGCCATTGACATAAAACAATGCACAATAAAGAGCGGAACCCTGCTGGGATTGGTAGGAAATAACGGTGCGGGAAAGACCACCCTGTTCCGCCTCATGACAGACCTGTTGAAAGCCGACAAAGGAGAGATTCTGATTGGTGACACAAACCCTGCCCAGTCTGAAGTATGGAAGAACCACACCGGAGCCTTCATCGACGAGAGTTTCCTCATTGACTACCTGACCCCGGAAGAATTTTTCTATTTTATCGGCCGCATTTACGGATTGGGCAAAGAGGTGGTTGACGAACGGCTTGCACCATTCTGCCGTTTCATGAACGGTGAGGTACTTGGCCAAAAGAAACTCATCCGGAACTATTCTATGGGAAACAAGCAGAAGATAGGCATCATTGCGGCCATGCTTCACCACCCCCAAGTTCTGATACTGGACGAACCTTTCAATTTCCTTGACCCGACATCGCAATCCGTCATCCGCCAACTGCTGAAGAGATACAATGATGAGACGGGAGCCACCATCCTCATATCCAGCCATAACCTGACGCACACGACAGACATCTGCCCACGGATAATCTTGTTGGAAGACGGCCACATCTTACAAGACATAGACAACACCGGCAATCAGGCGGCCAAAGAACTGGAAACTTACTTTGAAATTTAACTTATAAAGAATCATAAGCCATGAAAAGAACCGCATTATTAAGAAAAGCCTTCCTGCTTGCCATTGTCACAATTCTTCTGGCTTCATGCCGCACCTCCTCCATTCCCTCGCAGCACTACCGTGAACTGGCTCGGGCATCCGTCCGCTTAGGCATGGACATTGACCGTAAGGACAATCACGCCCTCTACATAGAATCTTCCCGTTGGATAGGCACACCCTACCGCAGCGGAGGAAGCACACAACGCGGTACTGACTGTTCGGGCATGGTGTCGCAGATATACCGCAAAGTGTATCGTACCACCCTTCACCGCACGGCTGAAGAGCAACGAAAATATGATTGCCGGAATATAAAGAAAGGAAAACTACGTGAAGGCGACCTCGTATTCTTCCACAACGGCAGGAATCGCAAGCGGGCCTCGCACGTGGGCATCTACCTGAAGGACGGACGCTTCATCCATGCCAGTACCAGCCGAGGGGTCATCGTCAGTCGCCTGAACGAAGAGTATTATCGCAAACATTGGCTTGCAGGCGGACAGGTAAAGTAAAGGACTAAGGAACTACTTACCCTCTTCCAAACACACTCCGATAAGGGATAGAATGAGACACGGGGTCTCATGAATAGTGAGACACGGGGTCTCATGAATAGTGAGACACGGGGTCTCATGAATGGTGAGACACGGGGTCTCATGAATGGTGAGACACGGGGTCTCATGAATGGTGAGACACGGGGTCTCATGAATGGTGAGACACGGGGTCTCATTTTGAGCCACACCAAGAAAAAATTAAGGTGCAGGAATTGAGCCTTAATTTAAGCTCTCTCCGCTACACCTTAAGTCTTGTATCACACCTCTATTTCCTCTAAAAAACGGAACTCAAAGTTCTTTCCCTTCACTGAGGGGAATTGGCTCCGGGAATCCACCTCCGGACGCGCCTTGAGATGTTCGACAATCCTATTATAGCAGTCAATTCCGCTTTTAGCTTTCAGGCGCACCCGAAAAGGAGTATCCACATACTGGAACTTGCGGGTTTCATTACCAGGAATCGCACGTTTGAACACCAGTCCCGCCTCGTACCATCCGTAATGCTCCATGTTCAGGATGCTTTCCCGTGTTTCAAAACGGGGCAACACCTCGTCCTGATTCTTTTTCATGCTTCCCACCGGATGGTGGTTGATAGCCTGCTGAGCCACCTGAAAAGCCTCCAAAGTAGTCTCTTCGGTTTTGATTACCAAAAAATAATTGCGGTCGTCAACCTTGCCTTTAAAGGGATAACGCGAATCCCCTTCCAAAAATTTTCGCAATTTCTTGTCCGAAACATTTTCCATCCGTATTTGGGGGATAGAAGACAAGAAATCCAACACACCGGCTTCGTCAGGGACCAAAGCCTCATAATCAAAAAAACGAACGTATAAATTCATATTGGTTTGTTTATAAAAAATCAAAAAGAATCGTTTTCTACCACCAAAACGATTCGCTGGCAAAAGTACTGCTTTTCTGGAAAACAAACAAGCCTACGGAAATGTTTTTTCCATAGTTTTTTCACTATTTCATCTGTCTATAAAGTTCCTCCCATCCGGCTGCCAGACTATCCATAGAGGGATATACCAAATCAGCCCCTTCACTGGTCAGGGCCGACACAGGCAATGGCCCTGTATTGACAGCTATGGTAAACAACCCGGCAGCCCTGGCGGCACGCACGCCCAAAGGAGCATTTTCTACAACAATAGCCTCGAAGGGAAGCACATCAGCCTTTCTAAGGGCCATCAGATAAGGCTCCGGATCAGGTTTCCCATACTTTACGTCAAAAGCCGTCACCATCAGTTCACGAACAAACATGTCGGGGAAATGATAGTTCAAACGTTCAAGCAAAGAGAGTTGTCCGGATCCGGTAACAACAACCCGCATCAACCCATCAGCCTTCACCTGCTGCAACAATTCCCATGCCCCTGCCATCGGAGCCGCCGGCGGATTCAGGTTGAACAATCTGCTCTTCTCTGCATAGATTTCCTCTATCTCCTCGGGAGTCGCTTCATGCCCACGGTCGCGCAAACTGACAATATTAATGGTAGAAGCACCTGTACGCCCTTCGTGCATATAAGCCTCTTCCCTGCTCAGGTTCATCCCATACTGTTTCATCACTTGATGCCAAGCCTCTGCATGGTAAGGCATGGAGTTGAAAAGGACACCGTCCATATCGAAAAATACTGCCTTAAGACGGATACCCTCATAGCCGTGTGTTTCTATATAGTCTTTTATCGCTTTCGCTTGCATAATGTCTTAAAAATTATATCCGAAATTTACTAAAAAGCCAACTTTATCAGTCCTGTCACTCCAATACATCGAAGCCTCCAACGGACCTACAATGCTCTGATAACCGTAAGTGAGCCCACAACCAAAAATCTTGTCTTCATCCAGCATGCCACTCAGTTTACGTGATGACAAAGCATAGTTGGCCGCAAGCGTCAGATGATGATTGGCTCCCATACGCTGTCGTATCTTCAAGGCCGCAATTGCCGTCACCGGACGGGCAAGTTCCATATAACTGACCCCTATAAACGGAAGCTGCTGCTCCACATAACGTCCGGGAGAAGTCCCGCCAATACTGTTGTACAGCGGATAAGGCACCTCCGACCTCCACACTACACGCCCATACACCGAAGGGAGTAACGTCAGACGACTTCCATGCGAAAGAGCCATCTCCCAAGCATAATTCACAACAGGAATGGCACGTTCATTCCTATAATACCAGAAATCAGAAGTATATATATTCACACCTGCCATCCACTTCATACCCCGTGTAGGATAAACCCGTTTGTTGAAATTATCAAAGAACATATTGCAAGTGTATGAGAAGAAATATTCATCCTGCATAGGATGGACCAACGAAGCCATATTGGGCACAATCAGTATGTCATTGTAATGGAACTGGTCAAACTCCACCCCCAAGACACAACGTATGTCTGTCCAATTACATTGGAATGCCACTTTTCCCCTATGATGAAGGAATGAATAATTGCTCACCCTGTCTCCATTGTTATAAAGATCAATGTCATTATAGCTGAACTGATAGGTCAGCAGGCTTTGCCAATGGTGCAGTTTGTCCAGGTTAAAAGCATAATCCAATTGGCCATAAGCTGTACGCCCCAATCGGACCGTAAAATCAAACAATGAGCGCCTCTCATCCGTCAGCGAGAAATGAGCATTGAATATCAACGATGCCAATTTCTCACTGTCAAACCTGACACCCAAATTCAAACGGTTATCCGGTTCCTCCTTAGGAGTGATGGATGCTATCAGCGGAATTGAATCACTCATGGATATTTCACGCCCTTCGCGCACAGGAAGAACAAAATCATCTGGAAGGCCCAATTTCTCACGTTTCAAAGCCAACAACTCTTCCCATTGGTTACGGGCAGCTTTTTCTCCACGAAGCAACAAGGTATCAATAGCCGCAGCCGTAAAGCTGGTAGCCGAATATCCTCCAACATTCACCTTGATATGCACATCACTCTCTCTTACATTCTCGTCATATTTGTTTTCTACCATCAAGTTCACAATTTGCCCTACTACATTAGGCAAAGTTGTCAGTTTGTCTGCACTGCGCAGCGTATCCTGCACATCAACTCCAATTATGTAGTCTGCCCCCATGCGGCGTGCCACATCCACCGGATAGTTGTTAGCCATACCACCATCCACCAGCATCATGTCACCTTTACGTACCGGAGTGAAGGCACCGGGTATGGACATGCTGGCACGGATAGCTTCAGCCAACACACCACTATGAAAATCAACCTCAGAACCATCTACCAGGTTATAGGCCACACATGCAAAAGGTATCGGCAAATTGTTGAAATCTATGGAATCGTGATAGCCTTCTGTCAACTTGGAAAATAAAACAGCCAGATTCCTTCCTTTAATCACACCACTACCCAACACTTCCTTCGGACGCTTGTCGTATGGAACAGAAAGCACATAGCGTTCCGTCCGTTCACGGCTGACTAAAGATTTCTCCGTATGTTCACTGGCATCCGAAAGCAGGAACTTCCAATCCTGAGCCCGAACAAGGCTATCCATCTGGTCAGGCGTATAACCAATAGAATACAGCCCTCCCACAATGGCCCCCATACTGGTGCCAACTACATAGTCGATGGGGATGCCGGCCTCTTCAATCACCTTGAGTGCCCGCACATGGGCAACGCCCTTGGCACCACCACCACTCAGCACTACAGCCACCTTCTTGCGCCCTTCGCCACACAAAGGGACAACAAGCAGAACAGACAATAAGCAGAGAATTACTTTTCTCATCTTTTATACCTTTTTATATATAGGGAGAAACGAACCACAAGGCCGTTTGTTCCCTTTCTCTCCTCAAAAGTTAGGCACAAATTACGCGAATTTAATTGAATTTCATTGCATCCATCCGTGCAATCCGCGTAATCCGTGCCTAAAAAAGAGTATTTCAGGACATTGCCAACATGTCAACGTATCAATGTCGGGACGTCTCAATGAATCAGAGTTTTGCCTGAATGGCATTTGTCTCTTCTTCGTATCCGGGTTTGCCAAGGAGGGCAAACATATTCTTCTTGTAGGCTTCTACACCCGGTTGGTTGAAGGGGTTGACACCTAACAGATAACCGCTGATACCGCAAGCTTTCTCGAAGAAGTATATGAGTTGGCCGATATTGTATTCGTCCAATTGGGGAACAGTGATACGCAGATTGGGTACACCACCATCCACATGGGCCAATTGTGTGCCGAGTTCAGCCATCTTGTTCACTTCATCCACGCGCTTGCCAGCCAGGAAGTTCAAACCGTCGAGGTTCTCCTCGTCAGCAGGTACGGCCATTGTCTTATTGGCATTTTCTACAGAGATGACAGTCTCAAAGATAGTACGTTCGCCCTCTTGAATCCATTGTCCCATGGAGTGGAGGTCGGTACTGAAGTCAACAGATGCAGGGAAGATTCCCTTTCCATCCTTACCTTCACTCTCGCCATAGAGCTGCTTCCACCATTCCATCACGTAATGCAGCTTGGGTTGGTAGTTCACAAGGATTTCAATTTTCTTTCCCTCGGCATACAACAGGTTACGCACAGCGGCATATACAGCTGAGGGGTTCTCCATGAAAGGAACGTTCTCTGCTGTTTGTGCTTCCATATCGCGGGCACCCTGTACCAGTTGCTCGATGTCATATCCTGCTACAGCAATGGGTAACAAGCCTACAGGAGTGAGCACGCTGAAACGTCCGCCCACATTGTCGGGGATGATGAATGACTTGTATCCTTCTTTGTCTGCAGTAACACGGGCTGCTCCCTTCTTGGCATCGGTAACGGCTACGATAACCTTGCGGGCCATCTCTTTGCCACGTTGGTCTTCGCACTGTTTCTTCAACAGGCGGAATGCGAGAGCTGTCTCTGTCGTTGTACCAGACTTGGAGATGTTGATGACACCAAACTTCTTGTCTTTCAAGAACTCGGTCAATTCAGCCAGATAGTCTTCACCGATATTGTTTCCTGCATAGATAATGACGGGATTTTCCTTTTTCTCTTTCAACCATTCGAAGGTATTGGAGAGAGCTTCGATAACAGCACGTGCTCCGAGGTAGCTGCCACCGATACCGGCCACAATGACCACGTCACAGTTCTCGCGCAACACCTGTGCTGTAGCTTTCAGGTCAGCCAAATGTTCTGCAGTGATGCTGGAGGGCAAATGCAACCATCCGAGGAAATCATTACCAGCGCCTGTACCTTTCTCCAAGGTATCCATGGCGGCTTTTACTTGAGACTCATAAGCGGCCACAGCTCCTGCTTGAAGGAATTGCTCGGCCTTAGCGATGTTTAGTTTCATAATTTACGATTATTTATTAGGCACGGATTACACGAATTACGCGATACCATGCGGGTTCTTGTCTTTTTTATTTTTATACAACAAAGCACGGAAAACCGTGTAATCCGTGCCTAAAATCCTACCTGAACGAATCCGTCAGCAACTTGATTTCAATCATGGGAGAAATCCGTTCGTACAGTATATTATAGACGGCATCCAATATAGGCATGTTTACGTGATGACGCTTGTTCAATTCCTTGATACACTTGGTTCCATAGTACCCTTCTGCAATCATTTCCATCTCTATCTGTGCACTCTTTACGGAGTATCCCTTACCAATCATGGAACCGAAGACACGGTTGCGGCTGAATTTGGAGTATCCTGTCACCAGTAGGTCGCCCAAATATACCGAATCATCAATCTTTCGGGAAATAGGATGCACTGTTTCCAAGAAACGGTTCATCTCCTGTACGGCATTGGCCATCAATACGGCCTGGAAGTTGTCTCCGTACTTCAGACCGCTACAGATTCCTGCCGCGATGGCATATACATTCTTCAATACCGAGCTGTATTCAATACCGGGTACATCTTCGCTGACAGAGGTCTTTATGAAATGATTGGCAAACCGCTTGGTCAGGTATTTGGCTTTGTCGCGGCTGGCACATCCGATTGTAAGGTAGGAAAGACGCTCCAAAGCAACCTCCTCGGCATGGCACGGACCGGCCAGGACGGCAATATTATCTTCGGGCACCCCATACTCCTGATGGAAATATTCCGATACGATGAGGTTCTCATCGGGTACGATACCCTTGATAGCCGTAATGATGAACTTGTCCTTGAGTTTGGCCTTCAATTTCTTCAGATGACTCTTCAAGTAAGGCGAGGGAGTGACGAATATCAGTATATCCGATTCGCGTACAATCTTGTTGATGTCTGATGAGAAATTGATGCGCTTGATATCGAAGCGGACACTTGTCAAGTAAGCCGGATTGTGGCCCAAGCGTTTGAAGTCTTCGATGCGGTCATCGCGGCGCATGTACCAATTGATGGTTTCGTCCTCATGGCTCATCACCATCTTTGCGATAGCAGTGGCCCAACTGCCACCACCCATGATTGCAATCTTTCCGTCAGGGAGTTTCATAATTACATGTACAATTTACAATTTACAATGTACAATCTGATTCACGTACAATTTACAATGGACAAACTTATTCAAGTACAATCCACCATTCTGATGTGACAATATCCGCATGGTGAATTGTACTTTGTAAATTGTCAAATTGTAATTGAATTTATCCACGCTGTCACCTCATCCACTGTAGGATTCTTCAGCTCCAGCTTGTATTTCTTGTTAATGCCACAGATGTCCTGATGCACCTTCTGTGGGTTTACGCCCTGCATGTCGGCCACCAGGTTGTATCCGGCCTTTTGGATAAGGGGTACCCACTCTTCGGGGATACCCAATTCCATGTATTTTTCGGCCTTGTCCTTGGGGGCCACCTTCTCGGGACGCATCTGCGGGAAGAAGAGTACTTCCTGAATGAAGGCATTGCCGGTGAGCAGCATCACCAGACGGTCGATACCGATGCCGATACCCGAAGTGGGAGGCATACCGTATTGCAGGGCACGCAGGAAGTCCTGGTCGATAATCATTGCCTCGTCATCGCCCTTGTCGGCCAGGCGCATCTGTTCTTTGAAGCGCTCTTCCTGGTCAATGGGGTCGTTCAACTCACTGTATGCATTGGCCAGTTCCTTGCCGTTCACCATCAGTTCGAAGCGCTCGGTAAGGCCCGGTTTGCTACGGTGCATCTTGGTCAGGGGCGACATCTCTACAGGATAGTCGGTGATGAAGGTCGGTTGGATGAAGGTTCCTTCGCAGAACTCACCGAATATTTCGTCAATCAGCTTGCCCTTGCCCATGGTGTCGTCAATCTCCATGTCCAGTGCCTTGCACACTTCGCGGATCTCCTCCTCGCTCTTACCGTTGAGGTCGTAGCCGGTCTTCTCCTTGATGGCATCCAGGATGGGCAAACGGCGATAGGGAGCCTTGAAGCTGATGGTCTTTCCATCAATTACCGTCTCAGGGCATCCGTTCACGGCGATACAGATGCGCTCGAGCATCTTCTCGGTGAAGTCCATCATCCAGTTGTAGTCCTTGTACTGCACGTACAACTCCATGCAGGTGAACTCAGGGTTGTGGGTCTTGTCCATTCCCTCGTTGCGGAAGTTCTTGCCGATTTCATACACACCTTCGAAACCGCCCACGATAAGACGCTTCAGGTACAGCTCAGTGGCGATACGCATGTAGAGGTCGATGTCGAGTGAGTTGTGGTGAGTGATGAAGGGACGCGCGCTGGCACCACCGGCAATGCTCTGCAGGATGGGAGTCTCCACCTCAGTATAGCCGGCCTCGTCCATCACGGCACGCATGGTCTTCACGATGGTCGAACGTTTCAAGAAGGTCTCCTTGATGCCATCGTTCACGATGAGGTCCACATAACGCTGGCGGTAGCGGAGCTCAGGGTCTTCAAACTTGTCGTAAGCCACACCGTCCTTGTACTTCACGATAGGCAGGGGCTTCAGGCTCTTGGCCAACACGGTCAGTTTGTGGGCGTGTACGCTGATTTCACCCGTCTGTGTGCGGAACACCGTACCCTCGATGCCGATGAAGTCGCCCAGGTCCAGCAGGCGTTTGAACACCACATTGTACATATCCTTGTTCTCCTCGGGGCAGATGTCATCGCGGGTGATATATACCTGGATGCGGCCTTTGGAGTCTTGCAATTCAACGAACGATGCCTTTCCCATCACACGGCGGCTCATGATACGTCCGGCGATAGATACCTGACGTGGCTCGGCGTCATCCTTGAACTCTTCGCGGATGTCGGTGGAAAAGGCATTGGTTACATACTCAGCTGCGGGATAAGGGTCGATGCCCATGTTGCGCAACTCGGCCAGACTCTGGCGTCTGACAATCTCTTGTTCACTCAGTTCTAAAATGTTCATATCTGATTTCAGTCTATTTTCACACTCTGTCAGGGCACAATTCCCTAATTTGGTGCAAAAGTAGAAAGAATATCGCAAACAGCCTAATTTTAAGGAAAGAAACTCCTTTTTCCCTCAAGAGTGTGGTGTTTTTGTAGAAAAGATAGTTTTTACCGGACACCAACCAATGAAATAAAAATCAGGATTCACCGAATATTTTGATAACAGTTGCGTAACGAATGAATACGAAAGTGAATCAAACCGAATCAAACTGAAACAATCGGAAAGTCCAGCAATCCTACGGTAGTATCTTTGCACCCGTAAGCCGACTGGGAAAATCCCGACAGGCATCACTTAAAACTTTTTATTATTTTATGGGTATTGCAGTAAAAGTGTCAAAACGTACGCTGAACTTCAGTGACACAAAAACAGAAATGTACGTAGCAAGTGCCGACCGCGGCGATGTCATCACCACCAAGAAGCTCTCCGAGTATGTGGCTCAGGACACTGGTTCCCGCCCGGCTCATGTGCGCATGATTCTTTCCTCTGCCATCAATTCGATGGTGGGATGGATGGAAGAGGGACACGGCGTGAACCTCGAAGGGTTCGGCACCTTCCTCCCTGCCGTAAAGAGCCTCAGCAGCGAGAACCGGGAAGAGGTGGGAGTCCGCCGCATCCGCATCAGCTTCTGTCCCAGCAAGCTACTGAGCGCCAAAGCCCGCAGCATCAAGTACAGCATTGCGGGAGATGAGGCGACTTCAAGCTCTGACGAAACCTCTGGAAGCAACGGAGGAACAGACAGCGGTACTGACAACGGCAGCGGAACAGAGGGCAATCCGCTTTGATTCACCCACCGAACCATTCATCCTTCATTGAAAAGGGGGCTATGCCAACCAAGGCATAGCCCCTTTTTTTAGGCACGGATTGCGCGGATTTCACGGATAATTTGTACACAGAAAAGCATAAAAGCCGTGTTAATCCGTGGAGTTTCCTTGAGCAAAGCGAAAAATCCGCGTCTTTTTTATCTTTTTTGCACACACTTCCACCCCCATTTCTCCTATTTCACCGCTCCTAAACGTCCGCTGATGAACTCCTAAACATCCGCCGATGAACTCCTACGCTCCATTTGGTGCGCAGTTGCGCACAGACGGAACCGCTCCTAAACGTCGGCGGACGTTTAGGATACCTGCAGACAATTAGAAATTCCTGCTTGCCTGCTAATCACATGAAACATTTTCCCTGTCTTTCCATAACCCCTTAATACAATAATACTTTGCAGAATTTTAATTATTCATTCTTCATTATTAATTTAAATCTGTATCTTTGCCCTCAAATTTAACCAAAGTATTAACTTGAGGCAGGAGAAGCGTCTCTGTCCGATACTTGAAATATGGATTTTGAGCTTTTGGCTCTTGTTCTCTCTTATATGAATACCGCCAAACATTCATCCACGAGAACAAGCAGATGGAAGTTCGCACCGCTAAGGTGTGGACTGTTCGTGCTTGTTGTGGATAAGGTCTTACTTGGCGGTAACCTATATAAGAGGCGAGTAACGGATAGTTTACGCCTTTTCTGTTTCTCTAAAAAAACAATTATCAAGATGAAAGAATTAAAGTATTTGCAAAGACTGTTCCTTCTGCTTGCAGTGGGATTCAGCTTGAGTTTTGCATGTGTGGCCTGTGGCGACGATGAAGATGACGAGCCGTTTGATGGCCCTAACACGGAGCAGAACGACAACGGTGGTGGTGGCAGTCAGAACGGAGGAACCGCCCCTACAGACAGTATCATGCCTCCTGCAGAAGAGCCTGTACTGCCGAATGACAGCACGTCCGGTGGAGAGGACAGTCCGATTGTTTCGGACAGTATTAAAAATGAATACCACGAAGCTGTTGACCTTGGCCTTTCCGTGAAATGGGCCACCTGCAACGTAAGTGCCTCTTCTCCCGAGGAGTATGGCGATTACTTTGCTTGGGGCGAGACCAAGCCTAAGTCAAGTTATTATTCTGATAACAGCACCACCTATAGTCTTTCCACTTCCGAATTGCAGTCCCGTGGCATCATAGGTTCCGATGGCAACCTAACCGCCGCTTACGATGCCGCCACGGCCAACTGGGGCGGCAGTTGGCGTATGCCTACCCTTGATGAGATGAAGGAATTGCTCAACAATTGCACTTGGACGTGGACAACCCAAAACGGTGTAAAGGGTTATAAAGTCACCGGTCCCAACGGTAATTCAATCTTCCTTCCTGCCGCTGGCTACCGTGACGGTACGGACCTCAACGGTGTGGGTTCCTACGGTGGCTATTGGTCTGCTACGCCCGACAGCAATAGCGGCAGCGCGTTCGCCCTCTACTTCCTTTCGGGCTATTTCGGTTGGAACTACATCGGTCCTAAACACGGCCGCGCGGTGCGCCCTGTCTCAGAATGAGTTGTTGAACGATTACGAAAAATAAAGGCGAAACGCATCCGATTTATTTAATTTTCACAATACACCATAGAGGGGGAGTTTTGCCAACTCTCCCTCTATTATTTAGGCACAAAAGGAATGACAATCACGACTGAAGCAATCCGTCGGGATGAGGCATTGCATCCTTACCCCCCCCACTACAGAGGTCTTAATTGGCTTCGTCTGCCTCTTTTGCTTCATTTGTTAAGCATAATGATTATTGTTTAGAATAATTGGCTGATATCCATCAACAGAAGTTCCTCCACAATCTTCTGATACTCAACCCTTTTATACATACTGTTACATTTTACGCAGTGCACTGACTAATTTTACGCAGTGCAAATATATAAAATTTCCTGCTTGGCTGCTAATTATATGAAACATTTTTCCTATCTCTTCATAAACCCTTAATAGAATACTCCTTTACTCTTTCATAAAAAACTTGTCGCGGATTACACGGGAAAATATAGAAACCGTGTAATCCGCGACGAGCTGTTGAGCAAAGCGAATAAATCCGCACCAAAAATATTATTGTTCCGGTTTCAACACCACCCCAAGGTTTCGTTTGCCATCCATCTTCACAACCAATGGCTTATCAAAACGGACGTGACGGAGGAAGCGGGTCTCTTCCACGGCCGGCATAGCATCGAGGAAGGCTTGGTCATAGACTCCATCGCCTGAATAGGCATTGATGGTGAAGTAACCCACACCGAAAGAGGTAAGATTCTGGAAGAAGTGGGTTCCCTGACTGGGATCTACGCGATAATTGGTAAGACCGGCCTCAACAATGACACGGGCCGCTGAGATGTGGGGCCACTTGACGGGGATGCCAAGCCACGTGTCACTGCTCCCCCACCGGCCGGGGCCAACGAGCACATACCCCTTTCCTTCGTCCAGAAAGCGACGGTTCATCTGCTCAATGTCGTAAGCTATCAGTTGGTTATTGCTGGCCGAATAGCCATCGGTCTTCACATAGACTACATCATAGACATCAGTCACCACACCATGTCCCAAAGAGTTATACGAACGGAGAACGGTCTCTTCATCCTTCACGAGGTTCAGGTCTTCGTCAAGCATCTCTTTGCTATCCACAATGGGACGTATCTGCAGGAGGTAGAAGGTTCCCGTCTTATCCGGATTGAGTTTGACGGCAAATTCTATTTCAACAGGCCGACGCATTTCCCCCTGCCCGTAGGTCTGTACCAACTGAAGGATTCTGGCCAAGGGGAAAGCATCGTGTTGCAGGATGTTGGCAAAGGTCACGAGTTTGCGTCCGCCGGGCCAGATACCGTCACGGATAACCATGTCATAGGGGTCGTAAGTGGAAGCTATAAGATCCATTGCCCCATCAGCCTCAGCATCGCGCACGTGAAGTTTGAGCAGGTTGAATCCGTCATCGATAGAGAAGTCGTTACCTGCATTTTTCATGTCGAGTGCATAAAAATGGGTTTGTGTCTCACGCAAGGCAATCTCCATTTCACTGGTTTGCAACACCTGATGAGGATGATAAGGGCATACACGCAAAGTGAGTCCGCCATCCACGATGTATTTACCCAAACCAAGCGCCAGACTGACGGTACCCTCTTCGGCCTTCTCGTCACCAATAGGATAGTAGTTGAGCGAGCGGGCCACACCGGAGATGTTGGGATAGAAGTGGTCACCATACTGAGTGCCCACCACCTCTTGCAAAATGACAGCCATCTTCTCCTGGTCAATCACATTGCTGGTGGCTTGCATATAGGCCTTACTGTCATGATAATAGACAGAAGCATAGACTCCCTTGATCGCATCACTGAGCATACGTAACATCTCATACTTGTCTTCCAAATAAGGTATCATATAGGTGGAGTAGATGCCGGCAAATGGCTGGTAATGGGAGTCTTCCAACAAACTGGACGAACGGATGGCTATGGGCGATTTCACCACCTCGAAGAAGGCAAAGAAGTCTTCCACCAGACGGTCGGGCAACTTGGCACGAAGGAAATGGCGCAGGATTTCTTCATCGCTGGCATCACTAAGGGCAATCTGGTAAAGGTTGTTCATGTCCATGAACTCATCGAAAATGTCCGTGCAGAGTACCACGGTCTTGGGTATGGCCACACGGGCATTCTCCAGTTCTCCAAACTCCTGATGACATATCACCATGTTATCAATAAAAGCCAAACCGCGACCCTTACCTCCCAAAGAGCCATCGCCGATACGGGCAAAGTTCGAATAGCGGTCAAAGCGTTCGCGTTGGAAGACGGCTACCACACCCCGGTTCTTCATCTTACGATACTTCACAATGGCTTCGAAGATAATCTGACGGTGGGCATCTACATCGTCAAGCGATTTCCAAGTAATCTCTTTCAAGAACTCGGCCACCGGAAACATGGCACGTGAGTAGAGCCAACGACTCACATGGTTACGGCTGATGTGATGAAGAAGCAGTTCGTGAGGAATCGTGAAGATGTTTTCCTGCAACTCCTTCAGGTTATGAATACGCACCACCTCTTCACCCGTATGGGGGTCACGGAAGACGAAGTCACCGAATCCGAAATTGTCCGATACTGTTTCGCGCAAGTCAACGTCCATCTTTTTGGAGTTCTTGTCAACGAAGCTCACGCCCAAACGGAAAGCGGCCAATTTGTTTTCACTTTCGGCCGATTGCAAGATAAGGGGCAAATATTCATCGCGTTTGTGAATCTCCTCTATCAAACGGATTCCGGCCTGTGGATCAACCTCACCACCACGGGGGAAACGGGCATCCGTGATGACACCCAGCATATTGGCTGAATATTTATTGTAGAGTGCCATGGCCTCTTCATAACTACGAGCCAACACAATTTTCGGACGGCCACGCATACGCAACGTACGTTGGTGGGCATTCAATGCTTCGGTGGCAAACACTTGGCTTTGGCGAAGTACGAACTTATAGAGGTTAGGGAGCACCGAAGAGTAGAAACGGATAGAGTCTTCAACCAGAAGAATCATCTGTACACCCACCTCTTTGATGTCGTGCTCAAGGTTCATCTTGTCCTCTATCAACTTGATGATGGAGAGCAACAGGTCAGTATTCCCTAACCAGCAGAAGACATACTCGAAGATACTCAAATCCTCGTTCTGCATACGCTTGGTGATACCATGCGAGAATGGAGTGAGCACCACAATGGGGATGTCGGTATATTGTTGCTTGACGCTACGTGCAATATCGAAAGCATCGTTGTTATCAGTACCAGGCATACAGATTACCAAATCGAACGTGGTAGTTTCCAACTTCTCTTGCGCCTCTTCCATGGTCGAAGCCTGAGTGAACCGTGGCGGATAGCGCAAGCTGAGGTTCATGTACTCGTTGAAAATCTTCTCGTCCACCCGGCCATCGTCTTCCAACATAAAGGCATCGTAAGGGTTGGCAATGAGAAGAACATTAAAGATACGCCGTGTCATCAGGTTGGCAAACGATGTATCCTTAAAATAGAGTTGGTTCAATTTATATTTGCTAAGCATTTTTCCTTTTTTTGTATAATCCTTTCTACCTATCTTAAGCTTTCGAAAGTGCAAAATTCGGCATAAATATCGGCTTATGCAAACTAACGAATAAAAAAATAAGAGGATGTGTCCAATTTATGAACACATCCTCTCGTTGCTTATTCAATTACCGGAGTAATCCTCCGTAATTAGTCTCCGTGGGTGATTTCCTTATGCCTCGGCAGGAGTCGGAACAACAGAAACATAGCTTCTGTCCTTGCGACCTTTCTTGAAGCAAACGATACCATCTACCAAAGCGTACAGAGTATGATCGCTACCCATACCGATATTTTCACCAGGATTGTGAACTGTACCTCTCTGACGTACAATGATGTTACCAGCCTTGCACTTCTGTCCACCCCAAATTTTCACGCCAAGTCTTTGACTTGCTGATTCGCGTCCGTTCTTAGAACTACCTACACCTTTTTTATGTGCCATTTTTCTAAAATTTTAAGGGTTTAAGCAATAACTTGTTTGATTGTCAACTCGGTGAATTGCTGACGATGACCGTTCAACTTGCGATAACCTTTTCTTCTCTTCTTGTGGAATACGAGAACTTTATCGCCCTTTACCAAGCCTGTTTTCACTTCGCAAACCACTTTGGCACCTTCTACAACAGGAGCACCTACGGTGATTGCACCATTGTTGTCAACCAACAACACTTTCTCAAATTCAACAGTTGCACCGGCCTCGGCTCCCTGAATGTGGTGAACGAAGAGTTTCTTGCCCTCTTCTGCCTTGAACTGCTGACCGTTAATTTCTACGATTACGTACATTATTTTTTTATATTAAACGGGTTTCTCCGCAAGGTGGATGCTCCTCTCGCACCGCTTTTTCGAACCTCCACGGACTAAATCGGGCGCAAAGGTACAATCTTTTTTTGGACTGGCAAAGCATTGGAGCTATATTTTTTGTTCATTCAAATGCAAACCTCACAATTATCACTTCAAGCCACGAGCAAGATAAATTCTCGCAACCCATATCCAATAACTATTCGCTAGTCACTTAATCACCCCCCAAGGGAAATCCTGAATCTGCCCTACTCCATAACCTCCTTCAAGAAGTCCGTTAATCATATTTTCGCGCGATGACGCATTCTGATAGGCATGCAATTCAAAAGCAGGAAGGACCGATATCAGATGTTCTACTATACCAGCCTGAATCGATTCATACTCCGCCCACACTTTGTTACGGCTAAAGCAATAGAGTTGCAAAGGTAATCCGCTATCGGTCAAAGGCAAAGCCCTAACCATCAGCAACAGGTCTGTATTCACCTCCGGTTGGCGACGCAAATAGAGGGACAAATAGGCCCGAAACAAACCTGCATTAGTTTTGATAGAGCCATCTACCAAGCCTTCCGGATTATGAGTGTCCACATCCAAACCACGAGCGGCCTGTTCCTGTTTGCGAATGATGAATTCCGCTAATTCAGAATCAAAGTCTTTCATCTTTTCCAAGAAGATGGGCGTACAGGGTTTGATATAGTCGTACATCAATGTTATTTCGCGTGTGATGCGACGTCCTTCGGAATGGGTCATCCCGCGCCAATTTATAAATGAATCGGAAATAAGCGCATAGGGAGGAACGGTCACAATAGTATTATCCCAATTACGGACTTTAACAATGGTGAGCGATACGTCTTGAACCACTCCATTTACCTGATTGGATGGGATTTCAATCCAATCTCCGATATGAATCATGTCATTTTCGGCCAACAAAACCCCTGCAACAAAACCAAGAATTGAATCTTTGAAAACCAACATCAGCACTGCGGCAAAGGCGCCCAATCCTGTAATGAGTGCCAACGGGGACTTACCTATCAAAATGGAAACGACAACAATGGCACCAACGAACCCGACCAAGACTTGGACAATCTGTACAAAACCTTTCACGGGACGATCGTGCAAAGATGCCTTGGTCAACCAAACGGCCATCAATGAGCCAAGCACTCCATTGATGGCAATTACAACCGCCACCACAAACCATATCCACACACCATGTTGCAACAACGGAAACCATGAATGGGTATTATCAAACAGTACAGGTAGCAGTTCGGCCAAAAGCAAGGGTATTGCTACGAGCAACAAGCGACGCAAGACACCTGTCCGGACAGATTGCCACAAACGAGCAGCAACAGAAAGTCGGGCAGACATGGCTATTCAAATATTTTTCCCATCAACAACACTCCTCCTATCAATAACAGACAGAAGAATATCCACCATAATTTCACTTCCAGCTTCCCATGACGATCATGGGCGGCTTTTTCTTCCAATTCGTGCAAAGTCATAAGCTATTCTGTTTTTTTTGCTTATGCAACACTTGAAAAAAAGAAAAAGTTCGGAAAGCCTGAATACTTTGTTGCGTATCAGTTTTTGTCCAAGTTCCAGAGTTCAAGGTTCAACCTTTCACTCCCTTCCACTCTGCCGGACAAGTTGCCTTATTTTCTCATTCAATCCGGCACACTCCATCAATTGCTCTATGGACAAATGCATACGGTATTGCCAATAATTACGCGGATTAGCCGGCACATTAATGCGTTCGGCCAAAATATCGGCACGCCGCAAGCCATTGTCTATAGAAAGCCAATCCTGAAAACTGAGCAGACACAACATGGAGGGCGATTGAAGATGCTGACGGACCACCTCTTCGCACAAGTCGGCAGGCATAGGATGAGGAGCATCGCCTTCACGGTGAAGCATTTGGTTGTAATAGCGTTGCGTACGTGCGGAGTCTTCGTCCCACCAGCCACGCAAAGTGGCCATATCGTGTGTAGAAATAGTGGCTACCGACCGGTACGGATTCTCATGCAAGTAGGCAAATTCATTGTACGGGCTTTTTGACATGCTCTGAATCTCAAGAGTAAGGATTCGCAAATCATTCATCACCCAAGGCACACACCCTGGCACCATGCCGAGGTCTTCGGCACATACAAGCATACGGGTCGCCCGAGTCAGCACCGGAAGTTTCTTCATAGCCTCATCGTACCAGAAACGGTCGTGACGATGATAGTAATAATCGTTGTACAAACGGTTGAAAGCCTCCTTCTCTTCATCGGTGAGCGACTGATAAAAGAAATCGTTTTGTGCACAAATACGCGGATGATACATTTCCTGATTCTTGCGATCGGGCAAAAAGAGCACATTACTGATAAGTGCATACAATCCATCGCGCAAACGGGCCGTTTCCTCATCAATTTCACCTCTGAACAAAGCTTCCACTTTGCGTTGCGTATCATATTCGGGCTTCAGTTGCCAATTTCCGTCTGACTGGGGTAGCAAATATTTTCCAGACACCTCCAACGCCCGTTCTCCAAACAAGGCCGAAAGAACCTCATCCGTAATGTAGGGACGGGTAAAGAATTCTTTTTGAAAATGCAACCCGTACCCTTCTATCTCTTCGGGCGACATTGGCAATGCCGGCGAGAACTGCCCTAACAGGCCGTGTACACTATGCAGAGGAATCTCCCAAATGCGGAAAAATCCCAACACGTGATCTATGCGGTAGGCATCAAAGTATTCGGCCATTTTCCCAAACCTCTGCACCCACCAACGGCATCCATCGGCCTGCATGGCATCCCAATCGTAAGTAGGGAATCCCCAGTTCTGTCCATTCAAGCTGAACACATCAGGCGGCGCACCGGCTTGTCCATTCATATTAAAATAGTGTGGCTCAACCCACGCTTCTACGCTACACCGACTGATTCCGATAGGAATGTCTCCCTTGATGACCACACCATGCCGGCGTGCATACTCTCCGGCCTCAAGCAATTGGACATGTAGCAGATATTGCACGTAGCAATAAAAATCTATTGTCTCCCGAATTTCAACCTGGGTTGTCGTACAGAGGGCATCCACCTCCTGCTTGTCGTACACCGAGTGGGAATGCCAATCCCGAAAATCGGAAGTCCCATTCACATCGCGCAAATAGCTGAATGCTGCGTAAGGACGCAACCAATGGTTATTCTTATCATAGAAATCCTTATACCCATTTGATGCCATTATTTTTTTTCCCTGTTGGAGAAAAATTTCTCTCAGGTAGGCGCGTTTTACACGGTTGACTTCTTCATAGTCAATCTTCTCCAACGCATTCAGGCGCAAGCGCTCTGCCTCGTAATACCGGCGTCTTTCTTTATCCTTGATTGGGGGTAAAGCACGCACATCAACATACTGAGGATGGAAAGCATAGATGGAAATACTGTTATAAGGATATGAATCGGTCCATCCATGAGTCATTGTCGTGTCATTGATAGGCAGGATTTGCAACACGTGTTGTCCTGTCAGAGCGACCCAATCCACCATGCGTTTCAGGTCTCCGAAGTCACCAACGCCGAAACTGCCCTCACTCCTCAACGAAAACACAGGAATCACACATCCGGCTCCCTTCCACGGAGCATAAGGAAACACGACAGGATCAATTGTATGCATCACCACCGAACCCTCCTCTACATACGGGACGGAAAGACGGCGATTATCCCGCAATTCCCATGCCACCTCTTCACCGGTTACGCCATCAACGGCCAAAAACTTGTAATCGGCCACGCCATGAACAGTATCGGCATCAATAGCCGTCATCCACACATGGGGAGTAACCTCCATCAAACGGATGGCCTTTTTCACATCCCACTCGCCCCACTCCGGCAAACTTCCGGAAAGAGCCAGCACTTGGCCTCGCCCTAAAGTTGGGGCTTCGACACGTAGCAACAAAGTTCGCCGGGCATAAACAAGTTTACTCGCTCCACCAGCATGACACGTAAAACTACGTGTAAAAGCCGATGTATAAAGATAGGCGTCAACGGGTATATCCTTCCAATGGTCACACAATGTATAAGTCTCTTTGCCCGAATCCAGAGGAAGCATCCTGAGTCCGCCATCGTGCCACTCTTCCCTTACCACATGCCCATTGCGGCACATTTGATAAAAATATTCAATCCTACGGGTCGATTTTGGCAAATCAGCTTCGCCACACCAACAATAGCCATCAGTAGTAGCCATAGTCAGTTCACGGATATTCAGACGAGATTTTGACGTACCGTAGCGGAGATGTATTTTCAACTCTTCCCCCCAATTCGTACGATAAGCGATAAGGAAACGTATGTTCATAATATATATTCTTTTCAACTCTCGCAAGTAGAATCGCCTATGTTGCAACATTCGGTCAACCCCTTGTCACCTAAGTCTATCGAAGGGTCTCAGAGGATTACTGACTATTTGCCATATCCTGAGATTCTTCGGCTCCGCTCAGAATGACAGAGACGGCATGGTAAATCTACATGCGAAACTTAAATACTCTTCAATTCTTGAACGATGGACTCCAATCTCCACCTTTTTATAATTAGGGGCCAAAAGTACAACAAAAAAAAGAAAAAAGAAAGCCAACAACACACATTTCACACATAAAACGGTTAATCTGTAAGAACTAACGTTGCCAACTTCATCTTTTTTATCTAAATTTGCAGCCGTTATGAAACGGATTTTACTATACATTATTATAATGATGACCGTATCCACCGCGGTACAAGGCCAACTCCGGGAACCGAACCGGGGAAGTTCCTTATCGGGCATCGGAGACGATTTGGGCAACAACATGACCGAAGAGGATCGCAACCGGCAACTTGGTGATACGACAACGACAGAGGTAACGGACGTTCCCGTTGACCTTTTCCAATGGACCCTCTCGCCTCGTTTTGGCAACATATGCATGGCTGACGACGTAGATACCCTGTGGCATCACTACCAGAATGCACATCTGACCGAAGGCTTTACCGGACAATACAATCACTTGGGAAACTTTGGGTCGCCTCGCCAATCGCGCATCTTTTTTGACCGCGATGAGCATAGCCAACGTTTTTTTACTGATGTATATGGCCATTTCTACATCCGGCCTGACCAATTCCGCTTTACCAACACGAAATCACCTTTTACCAACTTGACTTATTACAGTGCCGGAAACAAACTGACGGGCGACGACCACTTCAAGGCCTATTTTGCCGTCAATGCCAACAAGCGTTTGGGATTCGGTTTTTTGGCCGATTACATGTATGGACGCGGACAATACAATAGCCAATCAACTGCCTATTTCGATGCCAGCCTCTATGGCTATTACCACGGCGAGCGTTACCAGATAAACTTTTTAGGAAGCCGATACCACATGAAATTGGCCGAAAATGGAGGAATCACGGACGACCGCTACATTACCGACCCTTTGGCTATGGCGGAAGGAGAGCGCACTTATGCTCCTGAAAATATCCCTACCCGTATGGACCAGACATGGAACCGCAATGAGAATTGGAACGCTTTCCTCACCCAACGTTTCAATTTAGGATTCTACCGCGAAAAGGAATTGGCGCCAGACGATACGGCGAGCACCCCTGATGTTGAGTTTGTCCCCGTCACCAGTTTCATACATACCGCCGAGGTCAGCACCAACGAAAGGACCTTCTATGCTTATAATGAACCAAAGGGATTCTACTTGCACAACTTCATGCCAAACGATGAAATGGACAGGACCCGCTTCCTGTCAGTCAAAAACACACTGGCCATTGCCTTGCAGGAAGGATTCAACAAATGGGCACAAGCAGGATTGACCGCATTCATCACTCACGAATACAGGAAGTTTACCTTGCCCGACACATTGGCAGGAGCACAACCCGGTGCCCCCATTGAATACAATAGGAAATATGAAGAGAATGTGGTCAGTGTAGGAGGACAATTGATACGCACACAAGGGCGCACCCTGCACTACAACGTGACGGGCGAAACGGTGATAATAGGAGAAGACCTCGGACAATTCAGCATTGACGGAAAAGGAGACTTGAACTTCCGCCTGTTCAAAGATACAGTACGGCTGGATGTACGTGCCTATATCAAAAACACCAACCCGGCATTTTATTTCCGCCATTACCATTCACAACACTACTGGTGGGATCACGATGAATTATCCAAGGAATTCCGTACACGCATTGAGGGCGGACTCACCATTGACCACACCCGCACCCGATTGCGTGCAGGTATAGAAAACATCAAGAACTACACCTACTTTGCGGATGCCAGCCAACCAGTAGCCGCTTCCACATCGAAAGCACCTACTACCTACGCAAACAACATTCGTGCGGCTCAATGCGGAGACAACATACAAGTATTTACGGCACGGCTCAACCAGGATTTCAAATTAGGAATTTTCCATTTGGACAACGAAGTGGTATATCAAAAGTCAAGCAACAACACCGTATTGCCCCTACCCGACCTGTCCACTTACCACAATTTCTATATCACCTTCCGTCTTGCCAAGGTGCTTCGCATGGAATTCGGAGCAGATATGCGTTTCTTCACCAAATACGAAGCCGCAGATTATTCCCCAGGACTCGGACAATTTGTCCAACAGAATCAGAACGACAAAGTAGAAATAGGCGGATATCCTTTTGTCAATGTTTACATCAATGCACACCTCAAGCGTACCCGTTTTTACGTGATGATGTACCATGTCAATCAAGGTTTGGGTGATAGCAACTACTTCTTGGCCCCTCACTATCCTGCCAATCCACGGACCTTACAACTGGGACTTTCGTGGAACTTCTTTGATTAACCCCCTCCCCCCCCCAAAAAAAAGGAGGGAACAAATTTGCAAAATATCCAAATTATAAATAGGATGGAGGAGGAAAGAGGAAAGGGATGATTAAGTATGAAAGAATGAAAAAGACTTTGTGCCTCTGCTTCTCTGTCTCTCACAAAAAGAGATTTGTACATTGCAACTGGTAAATTGTACATGAAATTAAATTGTACCTTGTAAACGGTAAATTGTAAATGTAATTATTATGGACATCGTAAAATGGGGATTTATCGGATGCGGTGAAGCAACCGAAAAGAAAAGTGGCCCTGCATTTGCCCAAGTTGAAGGCTCGGAAGTGGTGGCCGTAATGAGCCGCGATGCCGAAAAAGCACAATCGTATGCCAAGCGCCACGGCATAGCCCGGTGGTACACCGATGCACAAAAGCTGGTCGATGACCCCGAGGTCAACGCCATCTATATAGCCACCCCCCCCTCATCGCATGCCACCTTTGCCATAATGGCCATGCGTGCCGGAAAACCGGTATATATAGAAAAGCCTATGGCTGCCAGTTACGAAGATTGTGCCCGTATCAACCGCATTAGCAAACAGACCGGAATTCCCGTATTTGTAGCCTATTACAGGCGCTATCTGCCCTACTTCCAGAAAGTGAAGGAACTGATAGGACGGATAGGACGCGTCATCAACGTGCAGATACGCTTTGCCCAACCGCCCCGCGCCCTTGACTATAACAGCCAGAATCTGCCTTGGCGCGTGTTACCCGTTATTGCCGGAGGTGGCTATTTCTATGACCTGGCCCCCCACCAGCTGGACTTGTTGCAGGACATGTTCGGAGTTATCCTCGAAGCCCAAGGCTATACGAGCAATCGGGGCGGGCTATACGAAGCGGAGGATACACTGAGTGCCAGTTTCAAATTTGAGAATGGCCTGCCCGGTTCTGGCTCATGGTGCTTCGTTGCCCATGAGTCGGCCAAAGAAGACCGCATAGAGATTATCGGTGACCAAGGCATGTTGTGCTTTTCCGTCTTCACCTTTGATCCCATAGCCCTGCACACTGAACAGGGTCGCAAAGAGTTCCACATCCCCAACCCCCAATACGTGCAACAACCACTTATCCAATCGGTTGTCAACCATCTGCTGAAACGTGAAGTCTGCACTTGCGACAACATAAGTGCCACACCCACCAATTGGGTGATGGACCGTATCTTAGGCAAAATCTGATAGAAAAGAAACTCTCTCTCCTGTTATGACCCGAAGGTTAAAGGCTCTCTCCTTATGCTTGCTCCTGCTCCTCGCTCCCATAGCCACATTGGCCGTAGAGGGCGAAAAGAGCGATAGCCTGACCACTACCGCCATCGGGGATACTACCGGAAAGCCCCGCCGCAACCTCTTCGTCAAGGCATACGATCTGCTGGTAGGCTATCTGGACTCGTACACATTTGATACGGCCTACATCGAACCGTCCCGATTCTATTACACCTTGATGCTCCAACAAAGTGCCAATTTCGAGCACTACACCATCAGCGGACTGGGCGAAAAGCCTCAACGCCTCAGCTTCGTCCCCGACCATACATACCGCATAGGAGCCTATTTCGGCTGGCACGGACTCTTCTTGGGATTCTCCATCAATGCCGACGAACTCTTTTCCGACCGCAACGGGAACAACAAGAAAAAGGAATACTTCATCAATCTGTACGGACAGAAGCTGGGCGCAGACTTCTTTTACCGCCAATCAGGAAACGATTTCACCATCCGCTCCACCCGAGGATTCTATCGGGGCGGCGAGAAGTATGACTTCAACGGGACACCCTTCAGCGGACTGACCGTAAAATCCAAAGGACTGAATGTTTACTACGTCTTCAACAACGACCACTTCTCCTACCCTGCGGCCTATGCCCAAACCACCGTACAGCGCATCAGCCGTGGCACCCTGGTGGGAGGTATTTCATGGTCGAGCCACGAACTGGGTTTTGACCCCACAAAACTGCCTCTCGAAATCAAAAACGACCTGAGCGATGACCTCAAGTTCCGCAAAGTCAGATACACCGACTTCAACATCAACTTCGGATATGCTTTCAATTGGGTCTTTGCCGACAATTGGCTGCTGGCCGTAGCCCTCACCCCTGCCGTGGCCTACAAGGTGGCAGACATCCGCATCGAAAACTCCATCTACGACCAACGTTACAAGAACATCAACTTCGACTTCATAGCCCGTACCGGACTGGTTTACAATAACAACCGATTCTTCATCGGAGCCAATGCTGTAACCCATATCTACCAGTACTACCAAGAGAACTTCTCTCTGACAGACAACTTCGGCGTGGTCAACATCTATGCCGGTTTCAACTTCGGACGACGGAAGAAGAATTGAGAGAGGGGGTTGTATCAAATACTTTTTTATTGGTGCCCAGTAATTCAAAAAAAAACATTTACCCAACTCTCGTAACATAGAAACTAAGAAGATAAAAGTTGGGCCTTTCAATCCAAGAATTGACCACCAAGAATTTTGGTTTAAACCCGATAGCTGTTCTTTTTGTTACCAAATATCGGATAGATGTCTGCAGATAGGAGTATTGGGATTAGAAAGCATCGGTTTCTTTTGCAGGTTTCAGAAAATAGCCGTAAATTTGCGGCAATTTTTCATAAAAATGGTATAATTGATAACAAAATCACAGTAAAAACGATGGTTAAGATAACAAAAGAGGCGGCTTTACTCTATCATTCACAAGGAAAGCCGGGTAAGATTGAGGTAGTACCTACCAAACCATACAGTACGCAGACAGACTTGTCGTTGGCTTACTCGCCGGGTGTGGCTGAACCCTGTCTGGAAATTGAGAAAAATCCGCAAGATGCTTATAAATATACCGCTAAAGGGAATCTGGTGGCAGTCATTTCAAACGGTACTGCCGTATTGGGACTGGGCGACATAGGGGCCATGGCCGGCAAGCCGGTGATGGAAGGCAAAGGCTTGCTTTTCAAAATATATGGAGGCATTGATGTGTTTGATATTGAGGTGAACGAGAAAGACCCCGACAAATTCATTGAAGCCGTCAAGGCCATTGCCCCCACTTTCGGAGGTATCAATCTGGAGGATATCAAAGCGCCTGAATGTTTCGAAATAGAACGCCGCCTGAAGGAGGAACTTGACATCCCTGTGATGCACGACGACCAGCATGGTACGGCTATCATCAGCAGCGCCGGCTTGATTAATGCACTCGAAGTGGCAGGAAAGGATATCAAGGATGTAAGGATTGTGGTCAACGGTGCCGGTGCCGCAGCCATTTCGTGTACAAAACTGTACGAAGCACTGGGTGCAACACATGAGAACATCGTGATGCTGGATTCGAAAGGTGTAATCCGTAGCGACCGTGAAGGACTTGACCGCCCGGGTAACGAAATGAAACGGTACTTCGCTACTGACCGTCGCGATATTGCCACACTGGAAGAGGCTGTACGCGGGGCGGACGTGTTCTTGGGATTGTCAAAGGGCAATGTACTCAGCCAGGATATGGTCCGTTCTATGAATGACCATCCCATTGTATTTGCTTTGGCAAACCCTGTGCCCGAAATTTCGTACGAGGATGCGATGGCTGCACGTCCTGACGTGTTGATGTCAACCGGGCGAAGCGATTATCCCAACCAGATAAACAACGTTATCGGATTCCCCTACATTTTCCGTGGTGCTCTTGACGTGGCCGCAACAGCCATCAATGAGGATATGAAGTTGGCAGCTGTGCACGCTATTGCCGCATTGGCCAAACAACCTGTTCCTGACGTTGTGAATGAGGTTTATCACGTGAACAACTTTACTTTCGGCCCTGATTATTTCATTCCCAAGCCTGTTGACCCCCGTCTCATTACCGAGGTCTCTATGGCTGTAGCCAAAGCTGCTATGGAGAGCGGTGTGGCACGCAAACCTATTGAGGATTGGAGCGCCTATCGTCAGCATCTGAAGGAACTGATGGGACAAGAGAGCCAGCTGACCCGCCAATTGCGCGAAACGGCTCGTCGCAACCCGCAACGCGTAGTATTTGCCGAGGGCATCCATCCCAACATGCTGAAAGCTGCAGTCGAGGCTAAAGCTGAGGGAATATGTCATCCCATTGTGTTAGGAAACGATGAGGCTATCACCAAACTGGCCAAAGAGCTTGACTTGAGCCTTGAAGGTATTGAAATCGTGAATCTGCGTCATCCCGACGAAGCTCCTCGCCGCGAACGTTATGCCCGGATTCTTGCAGAGAAACGTGCCCGTGAAGGTGCAAACTTCCAAGAGGCAAACGATAAGATGTTCGAGCGCAACTACTTTGGTATGATGATGGTCGAGACGGGTGAAGCTGATGCCTTCATCACAGGTCTTTATACCAAATATAGCAACACTATCAAGGTGGCCAAAGAGGTAATCGGTATCCAACCGGGATACAAACACTTCGGGACTATGCACATTCTGAACAGTAAGAAAGGAACTTACTTCCTGGCCGATACACTCATCAACCGACATCCTGGTACTGATACGCTTATTGATGTAGCCCGATTGGCAGACAAGACAGTGCGTTTCTTTAACCACACGCCTGTCATGGCCATGTTGAGCTACAGTAATTTTGGTTCAGATCCCGAAGGTAGCCCTGCCAAAGTGCATGAAGCTGTTGACTATATGCAGCGCGAATATCCGGATTTGGCCATTGATGGCGAAATGCAGGTGAACTTTGCCATGAACACCAAGTTGCGCGATGAGAAATATCCCTTCACCCGTCTGAAGGGCAAGGAGGTGAACACTTTGATATTCCCCAATCTGAGTTCGGCCAACTCGGCTTATCAGCTTATTCAAGCCATGAGTGGTGATACGGAAATTATCGGCCCCATCCAGATGGGATTGAACAAACCTATCCACTTTACAGACATAGAGAGTTCGGTGCGCGACATTGTAAACACTACAGCCGTGGCCGTTATCGATGCCCTTGTGGCAAAGAAAATGAAAGAATAAATCTTCTTAATTATGAATTTTGGATTATGAATTATGAAACTATTCCCTATACCTCATGATTCATAATCCAATTCATAATTCATAACTCATATCAAAAAAAATGTCCCGCCGTCTTAATCGCCCTCAAGCCATCCTGCTCGTCCTCTTTTGGATTCTCCTCTGCTACATGGTACTTGTCAGTGCCCGGCGGATTGACGGACCTCTTATCCTTTCGCTTGTCATATCAGGCGCCTTGGTTTTCATCCCTATATACAAGAGTCTGAAGAAATAAGCCGCATTGGGACTTCCCTCCCCTACTGGCAGAAAATAAATATAGTTACTATGTTTGCAATTGCTAACATAGTAACTAATATAAATTTATTGAGTCGGGCAATTCAGTTACAAACCATTTCCAATTCAATTCCTTCTATATTTTAAAGCACAAAATATATATTTCCAACCGCAAAATATATATTTCCAACCATGAAATATATATTTTGCGGTTGGAAATATAGAAGAAATATAATTTCGGATAATTTATAACACTAATCCACAAGTTTTTATACATAAGTTTTATGGGGAAGTCAAAATGCTTTCTTTTCATTCTTTAGACGCGGATTTTTCGCTTTGCTCAAGGGAACTTCGCAGATAAATTATAACCTATCGGGTATAATAATCAAGAAAAATCCGCGTCATCCGCGTCTAAAAAGTTAATTATTACACACCCTCATAAAAAAAAATAAAAACTCCCCACAACCTTTGCAAGCAAGGTTATGGGGAGTTTTTATAACTATTACTTTATACTTGAATTACTGGATTGACGATACTGCCACAGAATCAGTAGCACCCGCAACTCCTTCTGTCGTTTGTGAGGCTTCATTTACAACCTGCTCCACACACTCTACTTCTTCCACCTTATTGAAGCAGGAGAGTGGTGAAGGCAATTTTGCCCATGCCAAACAATTGGTCAGCCACAGAGCCGCAGCAATAACGACCAATGCCAAAACGGCAAACAGCCATTTCTTCCATGCAGGAATCCCTTTCTTTGCATAAGGATCCTTCATTTTCAGTTTAGGATATTTAGCCACCTCGGTCAATGTTTCACCAAATGGGATACTGATTTTCGATGCTGCATTGACAGCCCATCCGTTGGCATTCAACAGAGGAGCAATGTTCCTGCGACGCAATTTCAACCATGCCATGACCATTGCCGGTCCTGAAATGATAAGCATAATGCTTACGAAAACCAAAATAATCTGCCACCATGACAAACTGAACAACTCAGTGAAGATACTGGCCAATGCAGTACCAATCATGCCGACAGCCATACCTATAGCAGCAAAGATACCGGCAAACTTGGCTATATCGAACGGAGGTGTTGCGGCAGGCTTGGCATCAGGGGCTGTAGCAGAAGCCGTCACGGCAGGAGCAGCATTAATGTTGGCCGTTGCCTTGGCCATCATCTTGGCATCCTTATCAGCCGCACTCTTACTGATAAGATTTTCTACAGCTGTAGCCATTCGTCTATATGGAGACCAGAATGCTTGGGCTATACTGATAGGATTGTCCACAATCTTGGTTATCACAGCATCCCATTCTATACCATTGTTGTCGTAATAGATACCATTCTTACCAACACTGAATTCTCCTATATCTCCTACAGTTACAGCAGCCACAATAGGCAACTTTCCTGGCTTGGTTTTGGTCGTACAATCACAATACAACAGATACATACCACACGTGGCAACAGCAGCATTGTGTTTGGCCATATCGGCTACCTTCATACAGAATTTGCACGCCCGTTGGTCAATAATAAGAGTTCCAGACTGGAAAATAGCTGTAACTTTTTTATCCTTATCATAAAAGTCGTGCAGGGTAACGAAGTTCTTCAACAGTTTGTAGAAATCCCTGAATATGTGCAGGAATTTGTCCACCACTTCAATATTTTCTGCTTCTTCTTTAAGAGCCAAATCTTGTGCCGCAAGTTCCAAAAGTGCAGCTTTCCGGTCTTGAGCGATGAAGTTCTTTATAGCTTCAAGCCCCAACGGTTCTACACATGCACCGGCTTTCGCATTTTTCCAAGCCACATATCCGGCAAATTTGTCGCCAATAGCTGCCCAATCAGCAGGAGTAATCACCTTCTTACCCGCTTCAACAGCATATTCTTTGATGAGCGAGAAGGCTCCTGCCCATGCCGGATTTATTGAGGCAGCAAGGTCTATTTCTGCTTTTCCGGTAATGTGTGCTAAAGGATACGATGCTATTTCCTCTGATTTTCCTGAAAGATTTTCAGCACTGATAGCTTCGATTCTAGAAGTCTGAATATCCAAAGAAGCAGTACTTGCAGGCGAGAATGCTGCCAACTCCGAACGCATGAAGAAGTCCTTTACTTTTGCATCCAGCGCATTGTAAGCCTCTATGATTTTATCCGTTTTGTCACCAAAGGGTGCTTCTACGGCACTTTCCTGCCAAGCCACATAATCGGCAAGATTCTTGTAAAATGCCTCTATCTGATCAACACCGATGCCTTGTACGCCACTCCGGTCTGCCAATCCGCCGACGTGTGCTATAGCTGCGGCAATTGCTGCTTTGTCCTGCTCATCATCGGAAGACGCTTCCGTAATTATACCATCTCCGTTAAAACGTGTTTTGGAGAAAATAGCTGTGATATCTGCCGTATCCGAGATAGAAATCCGCTCTTCTTCTTTGCCAAGATTATTCAGAATCTGTTTGGCAGAATTATAGAGTTTCTTACCGGTTTCATTTTCAAGATTAAGTTGGTCCAGCCCGATTGAATCTTCCCCTTTGAGCAACAAATCCGTATTCTTCAATACACCGGTAATCCATTTCGAGATGGCTACCACATCGTTTACACGCAACTTTCCGTCACCGTCATAATCCATATATTTCAGGCTCTTGTCATCAATCTCAAGACCTGTTATCGGACATGATAGGATTGTCCACATTTTGGGATCCAATTCGTGCAGATGAGCAATATCTTCTCCCTTTGTGATTTTCACACGCGAAGAACCGCCAATATTAGCGAATTCCCATTTGTACTTTTTTTCTTTTTTCAAGATTGCCATATTAGTGTTTGTTGATATTTTCAAGTGCACAAAGGTAAGTATATTTTCTGAAATCAAGCATATTTGTAACTTCTTTTTTGAGGAAGGCTTTTTCAACTAATTGTTTCCTAATCAAAATAAATTGGAGGAAGTTACGTTCTTACAAGAAAAGAAGAAATACTACAGATGAAAAACAGATTTTCTTTTATAATATATATAATAGGTATATGGATGATATATCTGTCAGTTCCTTTATTGACAACGTCGTGCGATGACGATTTGGATTACACCACTTCGCCTTCGGCCTTACTCTCTTTTTCGTCTGACACAGTAAAATTCGATACGGTATTTACCACTATAGGCTCCAGTACACGCATTTTCAAGGTTTACAACTACGGAGATGACCCTCTGATGATCCCCTCTATCCTGTTGGCAAGCAAAGGACAGGCAGGTTTCCGCGTAAATGTTGACGGCATGAGTGGCACGGAGTTTCAGGACGTTGAAGTAAGGGATGGAGACAGTCTGTATGTTTTTGTCGAAGTGACCGTTAATCCTCGCGATGAGAATACCCCCTTCCTTTTGCGGGATTCATTGATTTTCCATCTGCAAAGTGGTGTTTTGCAAAAGGTGTTGTTAGAAGCCTACGGACAGGATATGATTGTAATCCGCGGAGAGGTGTTCAAGAACGACACGGTGCTGACGGGCGACCGGCCTTATGTGGTATATGACAGCCTTGTCGTTGACAATAACGCAACACTCCGTTTGACAGAAGGAACGCGGCTCTATTTTCATAGTGGAGCAGGGGTCAATGTCCGTGGAACTTTACGGGCCGAAGGAACGTTGGCCCATCCCGTTGTTTTCCGCGGCGACCGTTTGGACAACATGTTCTCTTACCTTCCTTATGACCGTTTGAGCAACCAATGGAAAGGGATTGTCCTTCAAAGTTCCAGCTATGACAACTATTTCAATTATACGGACATACATGGTGGGACATGGGGAATCATGTGCGATTCGTCAGCCACAGACAAGGACAAACTCATCATCGAGAATTCTGTCATTCACAATGTGGGAGGATGTGCCCTCAGTGCCATAGGAGGGCGTATATGGATTGGCAATTCCGAGTTGACCAATGCCGGCGAACATTGCCTGCATGTGCATGGAAGTGACATCCAGGTAGTTTTCAGCACATTGGCCAATTTCTATCCCTGGACATTGCGCGGAGCTGCCATCCGCCTGAGCAATGAACGTATGCCGCTTGTCCGTGCAGACTTCCGGAGCAGTATCATCACGGGATATTCTTCTAACGAATTGATGCTGACACGCAACACAGAAGACACACTGAGTTTCAACTACAGTTTCTCACATTGCCTGCTTAACATTCCGTATGACAGCATTCAAGGCGACAACTACATAAATGTACTCTCCGATTCAGTAGGCCATGCTGTAAGCCAAATCACCAACTTTCCCCATATTGACACCGACATCTTTTACTATGACTTTGCATTGGATTCTCTCTCACGTGCCATGGGGAATGGCTGTACGGATGATGCAATCCGTTTCTACCCTCTTGACCGTTTGGGGCACAACCGCCTTGAAGACGAGAAAGCCGATGCTGGTGCGAGGGAACACGTAGCTGACAACTCGTAGCTCTTTAATTCTTGATTCCCCCAGAAGCCTCTCCCCGCAGCGTAGCATAATATCCTAATTTATACAGAGCAAACAACAACAGGTTAGGTGAATCTCCCAATAAATTATGACGTAGTAATGGAGCTGTCAATTTGAAGAGAGGGGGAAGTATTTTATGAAGATGCCAACGTTGCAATTGTTCGTACTTCCTGGTAAGTGGTGAATACATATTTTTTCCGCTCTTTTGCAAGCGATTAAGTACGTATATGGCCATTTCTGTTTTTTTCAGAAATACCGCATTATCCTCCAATCCCATATGCATCAATGGGTTGTCCGTATGATGAATAGTAAAATTCCGTTTTTTCAGTTCTTCGCCAAACAATGTATCTTCGTGTCCATACTCCCTGCACGACTCATCAAACCGGATTGTTTGAAAAACTTCCTTCCGAATCATAAAACAAAAGGTTGAAAAGCAATTGTAAGGATGCTTCATCCGTTCAGCGGCTGAACGGTGCTTGTCGGCAGCTCTTTCATAACGGTATCGCAGGGTTACTTCCGATGAAGGCAACTTGTCCGGATGAATCAAGCCTCCACAAACCACCTCACTCCGCCCTGCTTCATCAATATACATTTGCAGGAATGAATCTGAAATGACCGCCGCATCACCATCCATAAACAACAGCCATTCACCCTCCGCCTTGTCTGCAAGCAGGTTACGGATGCGTGCCCGACCCAAGTTCTCTTCCAACTCAATATAAGAACAATATGGCAATCCAGCCATCGCACGATTAGCCTCTTTGCAAGATGCATCAGTCGAAGCATCATCGGCCACGATGATTTCAACATCATGTCCCACTCCTCCACCCTGCCTGCTCAGTTCCTGAACCAAGGGGAAAACCACATAATTGTATGCAGGGATAAGTATCGAAAGTTTCTTTTTCATACCGGATGCGAAGTTACATGAAATCGGCCGAACAAACAAATTTCCTCGGACATATCTTGCTTTTCTTCATCTTTTGTGTTACCTTCGCGCCCATTATGCAATTTATTCACCTTAATATAAACAAACACGTATGAAAAGAAACATTCTTGGAGTTGCCCTTTTGGCCACTCTGCCAATGATGGCTCAGCAAAAAGCGTCCGTCACCGTACACCCCGAACAGGGAAAAGAAATTATCAGCAAACACATTTATGGACAATTTGCCGAGCATTTGGGCACTTGTATCTATGGCGGTCTTTGGGTAGGCGAAAATTCTCCCATCCCCAATACGAACGGTTATCGCAACGACGTGTTGGGTGCATTGAAGGAATTGCAGATCCCTAACTTGCGCTGGCCTGGCGGATGCTTTGCCGACGAGTATCACTGGATGGATGGTATCGGTCCCAAGGAGAACCGTCCACGCATGGTGAACAACAACTGGGGAGGCACCGTAGAGGACAACAGTTTCGGCACACACGAATTCCTCAATCTGTGCGAATTGCTCGGTTGTGAACCTTACGTGAGCATGAACGTAGGTAGCGGTACCGTACAGGAAACGGCACAATGGGTAGAATACATGACAGCCGAAGATGGTCCCATGGCCAAACTCCGCAAACAGAATGGACGCGAAAAGCCTTGGAAGGTGAAATATATCGGTGTGGGTAACGAAAGTTGGGGATGCGGTGGCAACATGCGCCCCGAGTATTATGCAGACCTCTATCGCCGCTATCAGACCTATTGCCGCGAATACGACGGCAACCGCCTGTTCAAGATTGCCAGCGGTGCCAGCGATTATGACTACAACTGGACAGAAGTGCTGATGAGAAATGCCGCCGGTCAGATGCAAGGGCTTTCACTCCACTACTACACTTGCGCCGGATGGACAGGAAGCAAGGGATCGGCTACAGAGTTTGATGATGCCCAATACTATTGGGCACTGGGCAAATGTCTCGAAATCGAAGAGGTAATCCAAAAGCACATCGCCATCATGGACAAGTACGACCGTCGTAAACGTGTGGCTTTGATGCTGGACGAATGGGGAACTTGGTGGGACGAAGAGCCTGGTACCATCCGCGGACACCTCTATCAGCAGAATACCATGCGCGATGCTTTCGTTGCCGCTCTTTCACTGAATGTTTTCCACAAATATACCGACCGTCTGAAGATGACCAACATCGCACAGATTGCCAATGTGCTCCAGAGCATGATTCTTACGAAGGAAGACAAGATGGTGCTCACACCTACTTACCACGTATTCAACATGTACAAGGTTCATCAAGAAGCCACACACCTGCCGCTCACACTTGCTTGCGATACCATGACCGCCCGTAGCGACTATTTCGGACGCAAGGAAGGCGAACGCAAGCTCCCCATGCTCAGTGCTACAGCTTCTCGCGGCAAGGATGGCATCATCCACATTTCTTTGGCCAACGTCAGTCTGAAGGAAACAAGCGAAATTGAACTCAACCTTGACAATCTGAAGGTGAAGGAAGTTTCAGGAACCATCCTCACATCAAAGAATATCGAAGATTACAATTCATTCGAAAAGCCAGACTTGGTGAAGCCCGAACCTTTCAAGGGTGCCAAAGTGAACAAGGGAGCATTGAAAGTCAAACTCCCCGCCATGTCTATCGTGACACTCGAGGTTAAGAATTAAGAACGAAGAACGAAGAGTGAAGAATCATAGTGTACAGACTACCGGATTCTTCACTCTTCGTTCTTTACTCTTCCTTAAAAAACGTCGTAAAGTTTTGCTATTTCATAGAAAAGCATTACTTTTGCAGGCGCTTTTAGAAGAGGAAAGCAGGCTTGCCGAAATAACTCAGTTGGTAGAGTAGCTCATTCGTAATGAGCAAGTCGCGGGTTCGAGTCCCGCTTTCGGCTCAAAACAGGACAGAAAAGAGGGTGTACTAAAACGCCCTCTTTTTCTATTTAATCTCAATGCTTCGCATACTCTCCACCTTAGCCTCCGGTTTCACACGCGGCAGGCGTATTTTCAGCACTCCATCATTCACCTTGGCACAGATGTGGTCTTTGTCCACATCGTCGGGAAGGATGAGGGTCTGTTGGAATTTGCTGTATGAAAATTCACGACGCAAGTAGCGTGGTTCCTTCTCTTCCTTCTTTTCTTCCTCCTTCTTCTCGCCATCTTTGGTTTCACATCCGCAATCAGAGCATTTGCACTTTTTCTCCATCGTTATCACCAAGTCGTTATCCTTGTTGATATGGATGTCAAAATCCTCCTTACACATACCTGGTGCCGCCACCTCTACCTTATACTCCTTTTCAGTCTCCATCACATTGATGGCCGGAGCGGTATTGTTGGCCTTTACCACCCAATTGGTGTCGAAAAAGTCATTAAAGATACTGGGCAACCAGCTCTGTCCGGCATTACGTTTCATAGGTGTCATAGTTGTATTCTCCTTTTTGGTTTTTAATGGGTTAAACAAAACTTTTTTTGACGGACGCTTCGGTCCCCTGCCTGCCTCGCTCCCTTGACTATGAGCAGAAAGGAGGACTTTCAGCGTCCGACCTATAAATGTTTGGGGAAACAGCTTTGTTCGTCCCAAATCGTGCGATTTAGCTATTTTTGTGAATTACAACTGCTATTTTGAAACCACTTAGAACCCCCAACCTGTTGATAACATGTTGAAAAAATCAGTTTCATTTTTTTTGTTCTTCCCCCAGCTTACATTATCTTTGCAACCCTTTTACTGACAATTAAATAATACATATCATCATGGCAACCCCTCAAAGAACATCGCGAGGCACACGCAAGACACCCGCCTCCCCTTCCACCGGTGAATACGGCCACCTGCAGCCACAGGCCATCGAACTGGAAGAGGCCGTACTGGGCGCACTTATGATTGAAAGTGATGCCTACTCGCTGGTAAGTGACATCCTCAAGCCCGAATCGTTTTACGAACACCGCCACCAATTGCTCTACAAGGCCATCACCACGTTGGCTCTCCAACAGAAGCCTGTAGATATCCTCACCGTCACAGAGCAACTCCGCTCCACCGGCGACCTGGAGGAGGCGGGCGGTCCGTTCTATATCACCCAACTGAGCGGAAAGGTGGCATCAAGTGCCCATATCGAATACCATGCACGCATCATTGCACAGAAGTATCTGGCACGCGCGCTGATAACCTATACCAGTACCATACAGGGCAAAGCCTTTGATGAGACCTACGATGTGGACGACCTGATGCAAGAGGCCGAAGGAAAACTCTTCGAAATCTCGCAACAGAACATGAAGAAGGACTACACGCAGATAAACCCTGTCATCGAAGAGGCTTATGCCCTGTTACAGAAAGCTGCTGCCCGTACCGATGGTTTGAGCGGACTTGAAAGTGGTTTTCGCGGACTTGACAAGATGACCAGCGGATGGCAGAACTCCGACCTCATCATCATTGCTGCGCGCCCCGCTATGGGTAAGACGGCATTCGTCCTCTCCATGGCCCGGAACATTGCCGTCAACAATCGGGTGCCCGTGGCTATGTTCTCGCTCGAAATGAGTAACGTGCAGCTGGTGAACCGTCTCATTGTCAACGTGTGTGAAATCCCAGGCGAGAAGATAAAGAGCGGCCAGCTTGCCCCCTACGAATGGGGACAACTTGACTACAAGCTCAAGGATCTTATCGATGCCCCACTCTATGTCGATGACACCCCCTCGCTCTCCGTCTTCGAACTCCGTACGAAAGCCCGCCGGCTGGTACGTGAGCATGGGGTGAAAATCATCATTATCGACTACCTCCAGCTGATGAATGCTTCGGGCATGAGTTATGGCAGCCGTCAGGAAGAGGTCTCCACCATCTCGCGCTCACTCAAGGGGTTGGCCAAGGAACTGAATATCCCCATCATTGCGCTGAGCCAGTTGAACCGTGGTGTGGAGCAACGCGAAGGAAATGAGGGCAAGCGTCCGCAACTCTCCGACCTCCGCGAGTCGGGAGCCATCGAACAGGATGCCGATATGGTCTGCTTCATCCACCGCCCCGAATACTACAAGATTTATCAGGACGAGAAGGGACGTGACCTCCGAGGCATGGCCGAAATCATCATTGCCAAGCATCGTAACGGTGCCGTGGGCGATGTCCTCCTGCGCTTCCGCGGCGAGTTTGCCCGCTTCCAGAATCCCGATGACGAAACTCTTGTCCCCATGCCCGGCGAAGAGCAAGTGATGGGTTCGCGCATGAACAATGCCAAGCCCGGTGTACCTCCTCCGCCCCCGCCACCTTCTTCGGCAGATATGCCATTTGGTGCTGGGCCGATAGATGCTCCTCCCCCCTTCTGAGCCTACCAGTCCATAGCCTCTCCCTCGGCTGGCTGATACAAAGATACTGAATCAGGCCCAAGAATGTCAAGAGGGATGCTTCGCTTGGCGGAAATTTAACATATGGTGAAGAGTGGAGAACGAAGTGTAAAGAATCCGATAATCTGCATGTTGCGGTCCTTTATTCCTTGTTCTTCACTCTTTAATTTTGTCCATTCTTTAACATATGACAAAAGACTAATTGTAAAGATAATTTAGCCGACGAGGTAATGTGTCGGATTTAATTCGCGTCATCAAGTTTCCAATTGATTCGTGCTATATAGCATTGACGTTTTTTTGCCCTGTGAACAAAAATTTTTTCTCGGGTAGGAGAAAAATCGAAAAGAGATGAGGAAGGGGGATTCAAGACTAAGGGGAGGGCAGTCAGTTAAGTCAGATAGTCAGTTATTTTTTTGCCATTAATATTAATATTGGCGCTTGAAATATTTGTAATAATATTTTATTATATATATTAATATATATAATATTTTCCATATTCACTATTTTTAGAAGATATACCCCTCGCAAAAATAACTGACTTAACTGACTTAACTGACTGCATTTTGCTATTTCTCCAAAAGGTTCTCCTTTTTTTCCGGATGAGGGTGTCTGTCTATAACAAGTGGCTTTTTCATCCACATAGCCTGTTGATAATCAGTGGTAGGGAAATAGTCGTTACTTTCTATGGAAAACTATTTTGTATATCCGCAAAATGTCGTATCTTTGCACGTCTTTTTAAGAGAGAATATAACAATAACAACATACGCGTATGAATATATCTTACAATTGGCTCAAGGAATATGTGAGCTTTGACATGACCCCCGAAGAGGTTTCTGCAGCATTGACCTCCATTGGCCTCGAAGTAGGCTCGGTGGAAGAGGTGCAGACAATCAAGGGTGGTCTCGAAGGCATCGTTATTGGTGAGGTGTTGACTTGTGAGGAGCATCCCAATAGCGACCATATGCACGTGACCACCGTGAATCTGGGAAGCGGCGACCCTGTCCAGATTGTGTGTGGCGCCTCCAATGTTGCGGCCGGGCAGAAAGTGGTAGTGGCCACACTGGGTACCAAACTGTACGATGGTGACGAGTGCTTTACTATCAAGAAATCCAAACTTCGTGGTGTGGAATCTAACGGAATGATTTGTGCCGAAGACGAAATTGGTATAGGCACCAGCCACGATGGCATCATTGTACTCCCCGCTGATGCTGTGCCCGGTACTCCTGCCAAGGATTACTACAACATCAAGAGTGACTATGTCATCGAAGTTGATATTACCCCCAACCGTGCCGATGCTTGCTCACACTATGGTGTGGCCCGCGACCTCTATGCTTGGCTTGTCCAGCAAGGCAAGGAGACATCTTTGACACGTCCCTCATGTGACGCCTTTGCTGTGGATAACAACGATTTGCCCATCACCATCCGTGTGGAGAACACCGAGGCTTGCCCTCGCTATGCTGGTGTGACCGTGAAGGGTGTGACCGTGAAGGAGAGTCCCGAATGGTTGCAAAACAAATTGCGCCTCATCGGCCTGCGCCCTATCAATAACATTGTGGATATCACCAACTATATCCTTCATGCCTACGGACAACCCCTCCATACTTTCGATGCCGACAAGATTAAGGGCGGAGCCGTGGTGGTGAAGACTATGCCAGAAGGCACTCCGTTTGTCACCCTCGACGAGGTGGAGCGCAAACTTAGCGACCGCGACCTGATGATTTGTAATGCCGAAGAGCCTATGTGTATCGGTGGCGTGTTCGGTGGTCTTGAATCGGGCACTACGGAAGAGACAAAGAATGTTTTTCTTGAGAGCGCCTATTTCAATCCCACCTCCATCCGCAAGAGTGCACGTCGCCATGGCCTCAGCACCGATGCCAGCTTCCGCTTTGAGCGCGGTATCGACCCCAATGGTTGTATCTATGCCTTGAAGCAAGCCGCTTTGTTGGTGAAGGAATTGGCCGGAGGAACCATCTCTATGGAACTGACTGATGTATATCCCAACCCTATCAGCAACTTCAGCGTGGAGCTTGACTATAGTTACGTGAACATGCTGGCCGGTAAGGAAATCCCTGCTGACACGGTGAAGAGCATCGTCACTTCACTGGAGATGAAGATTGTAAACGAAACAGCTGAGGGTGTCACCTTGGAAGTGCCAGCCTACCGTGTGGATGTGCAACGTCCGTGTGACGTGGTGGAGGACATCCTGCGCATCTATGGCTACAACAATGTGGAAATTCCCCTCACTCTCAAATCAAGCCTCACCACCAAGGGCGAAGCCGACAAGAGCCACAAATTGCAAAACCTCGTGGCCGAACAGTTGGTGGGCTGTGGATTCAACGAAATATTGAACAATTCGCTCACTGCATCGGCTTATTACGATGAGTTGGAGACCTATCCTACTGCCAATCTGGTGCGCCTGATGAATCCTCTGAGCAATGACTTGAACGTGATGCGTCAGACACTCCTCTTCGGTGGATTGGAGAGCATCATGCACAATGCCAACCGTAAGGCTGCCGATCTGAAGTTCTTCGAATTCGGAAACTGCTACAGCTACAATGTCGAGAAGAAGAATGATGAGAAAGTGCTTGCCCCCTACACCGAAAAGAGCCTGATGGGCCTTTGGGTGACCGGTAAGCGCGTTAACAACTCATGGGCACATGCCGACGAAGCCGCTTCGGTATTCGAACTGAAAGCCTACGTGCTCAACATCTTCGCCCGTCTTGGCTTGAACCTGGGCACAGTGGTATTCGGCACACTGGCAAATGATGTTTTCGCCAATGCCATCACCATCCACACCCGTGGAGGAAAGCTCTTGGCCACCATCGGCATTATCACCAAGAAGATTCAGCGCAAGTTCGATATCGACAACGAAGTCTATTATGCTGAACTCAACTGGAAAGAATTGATGAAAGCTATCAAGAACCAGAAGGTAAGCTATAAGGAATTGAGCAAATACCCCGCCGTGAAGCGCGACCTGGCTTTGCTCATCGACAAAGCCGTACAGTTTGCCGACATTGAGAAGATTGCCTACGAATCGGAGAAAAAACTTCTGAAGGAAGTCGCTCTGTTCGACGTCTATGAAGGCAAGAATCTCGAAGCGGGTAAGAAAAGCTATGCCGTCAGTTTCCTGCTTCAGGATGAGAACGCCACAATGGGTGACAAGCAGATAGACAAAATCATGAGCAAAATCATTGCCAACTTGGAAAATAAGTTGCAAGCGAAGTTGCGTTGATGCGTTGAATTGACAAATCATAAATCATAAATTATAAAACATAAATCAACAATGGGAAGAGCATTTGAATATAGAAAAGCTGCCAAAATGAAGAGATGGGGCCACATGGCCAAGACTTTTACCCGATTGGGCAAACAGATTGCCATTGCCGTGAAGGCTGGAGGTCCCGAACCTGACACTAACCCTACGTTGCGTTCAATCATTGCCACTTGTAAGCGCGAAAACATGCCGAAGGACAACATCGAGCGTGCCATCAAGAACGCTATGGGTAAAGACCAGAGCGACTACAAGAGCATGACCTACGAAGGATACGGTCCTCACGGAGTTGCTGTGTTCGTGGATACACTGACCGACAACACCACCCGCACCGTGGCCGACGTACGCTCGGTGTTCAACAAGTTCGGTGGCAACCTCGGTACTACCGGTTCGCTCGCATTCCTCTTCGACCACAAGTGTGTGTTCACTTTCAAGAAGAAGGATGGTATGGATATGGAAGAGTTTATCCTTGAAATGATTGACTTCGACGTGGAGGAAGACTACGATGAAGACGAGGAAGAAGGCACTATCACCATCTATGGCGCCCCCACCAGCTATTCTGCAATCCAGAAACACCTCGAAGAAGGTGGATTTGAAGATGTCGGTGGTGAGTTTACCTATATCCCCAACGACCAGAAGGACGTGACCGAAGAGCAACGCGCCACCATCGACAAAATGGTTGAACGCCTCGAAGAGTTTGACGACGTTCAGACGGTTTATACAAACATGAAGCCGGAAGAAGAGTAATCACATCCAGTTACGAGTGATGAGCTACAGGCTACGAGTGAAGGAATCTGTGCCGCGTGACCATTTGCAGCTTGTAGCTTATCACTAAAAAAACAATGAAAACATCCTATAAAACCCAAGGAGTGTGCTCCAGTCACATCAATGTGGAAGTGGAGGACGGTATCGTCACCCATGTGCAATTCTACGGTGGGTGCAACGGCAATCTGCAAGGACTCTGCCGACTGGTAACAGGAATGAAGGTCGAAGATGTCATTGCCCGTCTCGAAGGTATCCAATGCAATCATCGCCCAACATCTTGCCCAGACCAACTTTGTCAGGCATTAAGAAACATGCCAACAAGTTGAAAAGCCCCTCCCCTACGGCAAATAAAAAAGATTTCTATCTTAGTATAAATGGGCAAGCATCTTAAGTTCCTTTGCCAACGAACCTATAATACCCCAAAAAGACGAAGAATGTTTTTCATTCAACAAAATTGAAGCCCCCCAAAAAATAGGAACCATGTATAATAATAATACATTCCACCCCCTACCTTCGGGTAAAGCATGGAGAGAAGTCTGTTTTCTCTCCCTCATCCTCCTATTCTTTACCGCCTGCCATAAAGAAACAAAAGCCGAGCGTTATGCCCGCGAAGCTAAAGAAACTACAGCTCAGTGCCCAATGGCCATCGATGCCAGTACGGTAATGGACAGTATGACATATACAGCAACCAGCAACCGTTTCACATACTATTACAAGGTCAGCGGCATAGCAGACTCACTCCTCAAAGCAAACGAGCCAATGTTTCGCCGTCAAATCCTTGACCGACTGCTCAATGCCACCGACATGCTTCCATACGTGCAGGACAAAGTTTCCTTCCGCTACGTTTATCGCACCGGAGTGAACGACACTCCGGTGATGGATTTTCTGTACGAAAGCCCACTTCTACAGGAAGAAGAGTGAAAGAGGATTCTTTTAAAAGAACTCTTTCTTAGGAGTTAGACGGACTGCGTACAGCATCCCTACAGTATCCTTAATGCCTTTCTTTAAAGAAGAAGAAAGAAATCAAATCTGTAAGATCCATGAAGTTTCTTTGAGCGATAGCGAAAAAACACACTTGGAATCAGTTTCCGAATGGCTTAATTTTGTACCTTGTAAATAGTAAATAGTAAATGAATTTGCTTTCAACTCTATGAACCCAATCCCCACACCCGTCGAACTTGACGCTTGCGTTACCCGTGCCGTCGAACTCTTCAAATCAGGATTCAACTGCTCACAATCTGTCGTAGCCGCATTCGCACATCTCTATGGTATTACCGAAGAGCAAGCCCTACGCATGTCTGCCTCATTCGGAGGCGGAATAGGACGTATGCGACAAACATGTGGAGCCGCTTGCGGTATGTTTCTCCTTGCCGGCCTTGAAACCGGATGCACCGACCCCACCGACCGTGAAGGCAAAGCATCAAACTACGCACTGGTACAACACCTGGCCGAAAAATTCAAACAGGCCAACGGAGCACTCATCTGCGCCGACCTGTTAGGTCTAAGCAAAACAGCCAGTACGCCCCCTACCCCCGAAGCGCGCACAACACAATATTATGCCAAACGCCCTTGTTCGCAAATTGTAGAGGAAACGGCAAAAATTTGGGCTGATTACCTAAAAAAACGACACCAATAATCTTTTTTTTGATTTATTTGTGCGGAAAAGCGAAAAAAAACGGTGCAAAAACATGTTATATAACATATTTTTTTATACCTTTGCACCGCAAAAATGCGGTCAAAGTGACTCGCAGTTTAATATTAATGTCAAATTAAACAAAGTAACAAAGAGTATGTTGCAAGAAAAAGCAGGAGAAGTTGCAGGAAAGATTTGGAATGCACTTAACGAAACTGAGGGCCTGACTCAGAAGCAAATTAAGAAGGTGACTAAATTGGTTGACAAGGATTTCTTCCTTGGTTTAGGTTGGTTGCTCCGCGAGGACAAAGTTGCCGTTTCTGAAGTAGAAGGTGAATTGTTTGCAAAGCTGAAATAAGCAGACCAAGAATCCAAAAATAAAAAAGAGGATATGTCAGAATTGACATATCCTCTTTTTTTATGATTTACACCATACTTTTCCCCAATTTTCATTATCTTTGCCGCTTAATAAAGAAACAGATATGCGGTGTTATTACATTCGCCATCAACAAATAAGTGCATTAGCACATTGATACATCAGCAAATTAGCATATTTATATAATGGAAAGAATTAGGAATTTCTGCATCATTGCACACATCGACCATGGCAAATCCACCTTGGCCGACCGTTTGCTCGAATACACCAATACCATCCAAGTGACTCAAGGACAAATGCTCGACAATATGGACCTCGAACAGGAGCGAGGCATTACCATCAAGAGTCACGCCATACAGATGGAATATACTTATAAGGGAGAAAAATACATTCTCAACCTGATTGATACTCCGGGACACGTGGACTTCTCATACGAAGTATCACGATCCATTGCGGCTTGCGAGGGCGCATTGCTCATCGTGGATGCATCGCAAGGCGTACAGGCACAAACAATCAGCAACCTCTACATGGCTCTTGAACACGACCTCGAAATCATCCCCGTAATGAACAAGTGCGATATGGACAGTGCTATGCCCGATGAAGTGGAGGACGAAATCGTAGATTTGCTAGGATGCAAGCGCGAGGAGATTATCCGTGCATCAGGAAAAACAGGTATGGGCGTAGAGGAAATACTCAATGCCATTGTTGAACGTGTCCCCCACCCTGCCGGCAACGAAGAAGCCCCCTTGCAAGCTCTTATTTTCGACTCTGTGTTCAACTCCTTCCGTGGCATCATTGCTTACTTCAAAATCACCAACGGAGTACTCCGTAAAGGTGACAAGGTGAAGTTCTTTAACACAGGCAAAGAATACGATGCTGATGAAATTGGCGTACTGAAGATGGACATGGTACCCCGTAACGAATTACGGACGGGTGATGTAGGCTACATCATTTCCGGAATAAAGACTTCCAAGGAGGTCAAAGTAGGCGATACCATCACACACATTGCGCGTCCCTGCGAAAAAGCCATCGATGGATTTGAAGAGGTTAAACCCATGGTTTTTGCCGGTGTCTATCCTATCGAAGCTGAGGATTATGAGAATCTGCGAGCCTCGCTCGAAAAACTCCAACTCAATGACGCTTCGCTCACTTTCCAACCCGAATCTTCTGTAGCCTTGGGATTCGGTTTCCGTTGCGGATTCCTCGGCCTCCTGCATATGGAAATCATTCAGGAACGACTTGACCGCGAATTTGATATGAGCGTCATCACCACCGTACCCAACGTTTCCTATATGGTGTACGACAAACACGGTGAGGCCAAAGAGGTACACAACCCTTCAGGAATGCCCGACATTACCCTTATCGACCACATCGAAGAGCCTTATATCCGTGCCTCGGTCATTACAACCACCAACTACATCGGCCCCATCATGACACTCTGCCTTGGCAAACGCGGCGAGTTGGTGAAACAAGAATACATATCAGGCAACCGGGTAGAAATTTTCTATGATATTCCTTTGGGAGAGATCGTCATCGACTTCTATGACAAACTCAAGAGTATCTCCAAAGGTTATGCTTCATTCGACTACCACATGAACGGCTTCCGTCCTTCTAAATTGGTCAAACTGGATATCCTGCTCAACGGTGAGCCGGTGGATGCCCTTTCGACCCTCACCCATTTCGACAACGCCGAAAACTTCGGACGCCGCATGTGTGAAAAACTGAAAGAACTAATCCCACGCCAACAATTTGATATTGCCATACAGGCCGCTATTGGCGCCAAAATCATTGCTCGCGAAACTATCAAGCAAGTGCGTAAGGACGTAACAGCCAAATGCTATGGAGGTGACGTCAGCCGTAAACGTAAACTTCTTGAGAAACAGAAGAAGGGAAAGAAACGCATGAAGCAAATCGGTAACGTAGAAGTGCCACAAAAAGCATTCTTGGCCGTACTGAAACTTGATTAGGTTTCTGTTCTTCAGACATGGCCAGGATTGACTCATCCGAGCACAATTATTGTACATTGTAATTGGTAAATGAATTTATGGAAAGACGATACGAGATAGCCAAACAATTTACTAAACAATACCGCCATCTCTCCCCCGAGGCAACCAAAGCCTTATCGCTGATTATGGAACCGATGAAGTTAGCCAAGGGTGAAATATTCATCAAAGAGGGAGACATTGCCCGCTACGTCCACTATGTAGAAAAAGGTATGGTGCGCCAATTTTACTACAAGAACAAGCGTGACCTTACCGAACATATCTCCTACGAAGGAAATGTGGTTATATGCCTTGAAAGCTACTTGCGCCAAGAACCAACACGCCTGATGGCTGAAACTCTCGAACCTTCCATCATCTGGCGCATTAGTAAGGAGAACTTTTACCGTCTCACTGAAGAAATACGAGAAGTAGAGCTTTTCTACCGCAAAATTTTTGAATACTCACTGCTCGTATCCCAGCAAAAGGCTGATGACATGCGCTTCGAAACGGCTCACGACCGTTACCGCCTCCTCATGGAACGCCATCCCGAAATTATCAAACGAGCCCCTTTGGTACATATAGCTTCTTTTCTACAAATGACCCCCGAGACTCTCAGCCGTGTCCGGTCAAGTATTCTTTAAAAGAGCATAAAAGACTTCCAAAATGTCGGGAATTTAGTATAAAAACTATCATTTTGTTTTAAAAATCAAAGATTACAAAGAAAACATTTTGTCGTATCACAAAATATTCCGAACTTTGCGCCCCGTTAGTTAGCTACAAGTGACAAACTACAAGTGGGTGGTAGAAATCTTAATTAGAAAACAAAAAAACTCATAAACTAGAAATATATGGCAAATGAAATGAAAGTCAAGGAACTGGACCAGGTGGTGGTTCGTTTCTCTGGCGACTCAGGAGATGGAATGCAGTTGGCAGGAAATATCTTTTCTACAATTTCGGCCACTGTAGGTAATGACATCAGTACATTTCCCGACTATCCGGCGGACATCCGTGCTCCGCAAGGTTCACTCACAGGTGTGTCGGGATTCCAGGTGCACATCGGTGCAAGCAAAGTGTTTACCCCCGGAGACCAGTGCGACGTGTTGGTGGCGATGAATGCTGCTGCATTGAAGACACAGTATAAGTTTGCGAAGCCCACAGCTTGTATCATCATCGATACAGACAGCTTCAAGAAGAGCGACCTGGAGAAGGCTGCCTTCCAGACTGAAGACCCCATTGCCGAGATGGGCATCAAGCAAGATGTGATTGCCGCCCCCATCACACAGATGGTGAAAGATTGTCTGGCTGACACGGGTATGGACAACAAGGCCATGCTGAAGTGCCGCAACATGTTCGCCCTCGGTTTGGTATGCTGGCTCTTCAACCGCGACCTCGCTATTGCCGAGAACTACCTACGCGAAAAGTTTGCCAAGAAACCCGCCATTGCTGAGGCCAACATCAAGGTTATCCGTGCGGGCTACGACTACGGACACAACACCCACGCTTCGGTAAACCATACTTATAAGGTGGAAACTACCGTAAAAGTACCGGGCAAGTATATGGACATCAGTGGAAACAAAGCCACGGCTTACGGACTCATTGCTGCTGCAGAAAAAGCGGGTCTTCGTCTCTTCCTTGGTTCATACCCCATCACACCGGCTACGGACATCTTGCACGAACTGGCCAAGCACAAGTCTTTGGGCGTGACCACCGTACAATGCGAGGATGAGATTGCCGGATGTGCCACCTCTGTAGGTGCAGCCTTTGCTGGTGCTTTGGCTGTGACTTCTACATCAGGTCCCGGTGTCTGCCTCAAGAGCGAGGCCATGAATCTGGCTGTCATCACTGAGCTTCCCTTGGTGGTGGTGAATGTACAGCGTGGAGGCCCTTCAACCGGACTTCCGACTAAGAGCGAACAGACCGATCTGTTACAGGCCCTCTTCGGACGTAACGGTGAATCGCCCATGCCCGTGATTGCCGCTGCTTCACCCACCCAGTGCTTCGATGCTGCTTACGATGCATGTAAGATTGCCCTTGAGCACATGACTCCTGTGGTGCTGCTCACCGATGCGTTCGTAGCCAACGGCTCAGGCGCCTGGAAGTTGCCCGATTTGGCCAGCTATCCCACCATCAATCCTCCTTACGTCACTCCCGAGATGAAGGACAACTATACTCCCTATCAGCGCAATTCCGAGACAGGTGTACGCTATTGGGCTATCCCCGGACAGGAAGGTTACACCCACATCCTCGGTGGATTGGAGAAGGACAGCAAGACGGGTGCCATCTCTACAGCTCCCGACAACCACGACCTCATGTGCCGCCTCCGTGCCGAAAAGGTTGAGCGCATCCCTGTGCCCGATGTGAAGGTAGAAGGTTGTGCCGACGATGCCGACCTGCTGATTGTCGGTTTCGGTGGAACGTACGGCCATCTCTATTCGGCCATGCAGGAGATGAACCAGCGTGGTAAGAAAGTAGCACTGGCTCACTTCACCCACCTCAATCCGCTGCCCAAGAACACCGCCGAGGTGCTGAAGAAGTATCCCAAGGTTGTGGTTGCCGAGCAGAACCTCGGACAGTTTGCCGGATACCTCCGCATGAAGGTCGATGGCTTCGTACCGTATCAGTATAATGAGGTGAAGGGGCAACCCTTTGTCGTAGCCGAGTTGGTGAAAGCATTTGAGGAAATAATTAAATAAGGATTCAATTTAATACGTATTGTTTTATGGAACACAGAGACACGGAGACACAGAGTTTTTCTCATCTCCAAAACATTAAAGTATAGTATGAAGCCTCTGTATCTTTGTGTCTCTGTGTTCTAAATAAATATTATCCACTATGTATAGTGCAAAAGATTTCAAAAAAGGACAACCTCGTTGGTGTCCGGGTTGTGGCGACCACTTCTTCTTGGCATCGCTGCACAAGGCTATGGCCGAATTGGGCATTGCTCCTCACGAAACAGCAGTCATTTCGGGTATCGGTTGCTCCAGCCGTCTGCCTTACTATATGAACACCTACGCCATGCAGACCATCCACGGTCGTGCTGCTGCTATCTCTACAGGCTTCAAGGTGGCCAACCCCAACATGAGCGTGTGGCAGATTTCCGGCGATGGTGACGGATTGGCCATCGGTGGTAACCACTTCATCCATGCCGTGCGTCGTAACATCGACATCAACATGATTCTGCTCAACAACCGCATCTACGGACTCACCAAGGGACAGTATTCTCCCACCTCTCCGCGTGGTTTTGTCAGCAAATCGTCTCCCTACGGTACGGTGGAAGACCCCTTCCGTCCTGCAGAGCTCTGCTTCGGTGCCCGTGGACGTTTCTTTGCCCGTGCCGTGGCCACTGATGCTGCAGGCACAGTAGAAGTGCTGAAGGCTGCTGCTAATCACAAGGGTGCTTCGGTGTGTGAGATTCTGCAGAACTGCGTCATCTTCAACGATGGTACTCACGAGTCAGTCTATACTTCAGCTGGTCGCGCCAAAAATGCTATCTATCTGGAGCATGGCAAGCCCATGATTTTCGGAGAGAACAAGGAGTTCGGCCTCATGCAGGAAGGCTTCGGCCTGAAGGTGGTGAAGTTGGGTGAGAACGGCATCACCGAGAAGGACATCCTTGTGCACGATGCCCACTGCCAGGACAACACCCTGCAGATGAAGCTTGCTCTGATGGAAGGTCCCGACTTCCCCATCGCTCTCGGTGTTATCCGCGACGTGGAGGCTCCCACCTACAACGAAGCTGTTCATCAGCAGCTCGACGAGGTGTCTGGCATGAAGAAGTACCACAACTTCCAGGAACTGCTCATGACCAACGACATTTGGGAGGTGAAGTGACAGATTATTATAATAAGATAAAGGATAGGGGGCATGTCAAATCTTAAACATGCCCCCCCTATTATTTATTTCAAGAATCCTTTCCCTGCCCATTTGAAACTGTTCCAACGGCGGACAAATATAAATCCGCGAATGTTTTCGTCGAGAGCAAAGACGGCCCACATGGCTACCAATCCCCACCCCATACTGATGCCAAAAACGTAGCTGCCAATGACCTGTACCGTCCACATCACAGTGATGCCTACGTTCACAGGAAAATAGATGTCACCAGTACTCCGGAGGGCATTCACTCCGAAGAAGTTGAGTGCCCGTCCGTGTTCAAGCAGGACCTCCACCCATAGGATAGATGCACCGGTAGCGATAATCCACGGATCGGAAGTCAGCAAAGAGAGTATCTGCTTACCGAAGAAGGCGGTCAGTAACGCGAGACTGACGGACATGGTCGCACCCATCCGCATGATACGTTTGCCAATGATGTAGGCAGCCTGAATCTTTTTCATCCCGACAAGGTGGCCGATAAGAATAGCACCACCCTGTGCAATGGAAATGGCAAATATAAAGGTGAACATCACAATATTGGTCACATAACTTCGCGTAGCCAAAGCCTGATTGCTGATGATGTTGATGAAATAGGTAATGACTATCTGCGAAAGACTGTATGAGATGTGTTCACCGGCAGAAGGAATGCCTATCTTCAACAAATTCTTCAATTCTATCCATGGGAAGGGAGTGAACAATTCTTTCGGGAAAGCAGGGATATGTTTCTTGAAAAGGACGACAAAGAGGATTATGACGGAGACTAGCCGACAAAAAGAGGTAGAAATAGCCGCACCTTCAACACCAAGGGCAGGCATACCAAATTTACCGAAAATAAAGGTATAGTTACCGATGATGTTCAACACATTTACCACCATCGACACGTACATGGGATACTTGGCTTTATCGGCACTACGTAACGAAGCTGAGAGCGAAAGTGAAATGGCCTGCAGAAAGGCCAATCCTCCAACTATCTGCATGTAGGGAAGCCCGTCAGCCATCAGATTTGGCCTCAATCCCATCAATAACAGCAAATCTTCGGCAAAGAATAGAAGCGCAACACTCACCAATAAGCCAAAAATGGAATTGAACAGCAAGGAGGTCCCTACAGTCTGAATGACCTTCTCTCTCTGACCGGCTCCGATGTATTGTGAACAGAGGATGGAGGTACCGAGAGAGATTACCTCAAAGAGGAGAAAAACCAAATTCATCAGTTGGTTGACTACACCCACCGCGGCCACACTATTGTCGGAGTATCGGCTAAGCATAAATATATCGACCGCACCCAACATCATCACGAGAAGGGTCTCCACAAAGATTGGACCAGCCAATGCTGCCAACTGACGACTTAATTTACCAAATCGCATATACAACTTTCTCAAAATCGGCCGCGAAAGTAGTGATTTTTCTTGAAAAAATTAAATATCTCAGGCAATGATTTTCCGCTTTATCCAAATGATGTCACGGACAATCTCCATCTCCCCTCGTCAAGCACAAAGGCATAATCAACAACAACAGTTCCTACCGTCACAACAGACAAGAAGAATAGAATAAAAGGTAACAATATCTACATTCTTATAGATTCGAGTGATACAGATAAATCATAAGCCTTTCAAAATAATCTGTATCACCCGAATCATTTTATAAAGGAACGTCCGACACAATTCGCATCTATCAGCACCTGAATCTCTGATAGACAAGGGAATAAGAATGTGTACAAAGAAGCTATAAAGAGGTTACTCAAGTGAACTATATTTCATTTGTCAAGCCACTTATAGTTCACTTCCCAAGCCGTAAGTTATTCACTTGGGGTAGCCGCAAGTATTTCACTTGGGTAAGCCAATAACTGTTCACCTGAGCATGCAATAATCGTTCATTTACAGAACCGTAAATTATCCGTCCGAACAAGCGTAAATTATCCACCTGCCGCACAACAGACTATACACTAAAGACTTCGTGGACTATACAGCGAATGACCTTCTCATCAGGAGAATCATACATATTATATATATTATATAAATGTACGCGTGCGCGCGCATACATTATTATATATATAAAAAACATCTGCCCCTGTGACACCTTATCAGCCACTTATTACCCACTCCTCCCATCAGTCCCATTCATCCCATTCCTCCCATCAGAAGATGTCGGATATTGTCGGACCTGCGTGGTGTGTGGAGAGGAGCCGGGGCCACAAAAAAAAAGTTTCCCGCTCCAGATTTCTCTGAAACGGGAAACTCTCTCTAAAACGGCGGCGACCTACTCTCCCACCTTGGCAGTACCATCGGCGCGGTCGGGCTTAACTTCTCTGTTCGGAATGGGAAGAGGTGGAACCCCG
>JAFQBB010000038.1 GCA_017416805.1 Bacteroidaceae bacterium | reverse complement strand
TTATATCATTATCCCTGTTGACGGTCTCCAGCCCTCTGGTTACCTGACAGCTGATGGTGCACAGCTCTTCGTGAACGCTGTTGATTACCTCATCGCAGGTGAGCAGTTCGAGTACAACCTTGTTGAAGGTGTTCGTGTAGAGGCTACTCAGTGGCCTGCTGACATCTACGACCTCAGCGGTCGCATGATCAAGAAGGCTGCCACTTCTCTCGAAGGTCTTGATAAGGGCCTCTACTTCATCCAGGGTAAGAAAGTTCTGGTGAAGTAAACCTGTAATAAAACTGGAAATTCGCAAAGTTTTATAAGCGCTGAAGGCGGGAATCCTGTTGTAAAAGGCAGAGGTTCCCGCCTTTGTGTAGTGGGTGACTAGTAATGAGCGGCTAGTGAATAGTTATTAGTGATTTGTCTTTTCTTGATTTCAGTGGTCTTCTGCATTTTTGTTGAAATTAGGGGAAAAATAGGAACATAGGTTCAAATGGCCACGAACATATGTTCGTTGGCACATGAACATATGTTCAGAGGCACTTGAACATATGTTCATTTTTCAGGTCCGTTTTTTTACAATTTTTTGGTCCGAAAAGTCGGTTGTAAATTATGCTGTCTCTGTCCTGAGCGCAGTCGAAGGATCTCAGAGTTTTACTGATGGCCTCTATGCTATACTCAGATCCCCTTATTCGGCCTTGCCTCATCGAAAACCTCTTTTGATTTTTTTACTCAAGGTATGGTCGACTGCGCTCGGGGTGACAGAACGGCATGAACCTAAAGTCTAAATGGTCGTAAAAGTTCTAACGGACACCAATAATAATATCTGTCACTATGGGCAAGTGGTCGCTGTATCCACCCAAATAATGACCTCCCAAGTAGGTGCGGAAGGGTTGGGAGAGACCGTATTTCGGATTGTGTTCCAATAGGAAGGGAAATCTGGCAATTCTTGCCAAGGAGGCGTTTGTATATATGCTATTTTCGGGGTTTAGTAAAGAAGGGGAGACCAACAGGTGGTCAATCAACTCCCATTTGCCTTGGTAGAAGTAACTTCCGTTCTTTTCGGCTCCGAGCAGGTCGAGGAGGAACTGGTCGTTTTCCTGCGGATATTTCTCGCCGGGTTGGACTACATGTAATGTTTCTTTCAAGGGAGCTCCCTTCAGTTCATCATTGAAGTCCCCCATAATGATTATGCGGGGCACGGAGCGGATGGATAACAATGAGTCTATAGCAAGTTGCAACGTATGTGCCGCTTGTTTGCGGGAAGGGGCGCTTTGGCGGATACCGCCCCGACGTGAGGGGAGGTGGCAGACGAAAACGTCCAATGTGTCAGAAGTAGTAAGTATCCCTGAAGTGTGAAGAATGTTTCGTGTAGGCCGGCGAAGTCCATTTACCCTTATCTCCCTCCATGAAAGGAGGCGGAAGGATTCGGGCAGATAGAGCAACGCTACATCCATGCCCCGTTCATCGGGCGATGAGGTCATGACATAATCGTATCCGGTGGTACGGAGTGGTGAGCGTTTGGTCAAGTCCGATAGTACACTATCATTCTCGACCTCACAGAGCCCTACAAGAGCAGGCATACGTCTGTCGCCAACGGCGGCAATCACCCGGCTTATGGCTTTTTGTTTTTTCCAATAGCGATAGTGACTCCATTTCTTTGCCCCTTTGGGCAGGAACTCGGCATCGTCTTTCAGGGTGTCGTCCTTGCAATCAAACAGGTTCTCGACATTGTAAAACATGACCCGCAGGGTGTCAGGCTTTAACGGAGATTGTGCTTGAAGGCATATGGAAATGCCCAATAAAGCAAGAAGGGACAAATACCTCATTTGGGGGGAGAATCAGTCTTGGAAATATATACGTTTTACCCGATTGCTGACCCCTGTGAGCACCTCGTAAGGGATTGTTTCCAATACGTCACTCAACGTGGTAACGGGCAGTTCGCTGCCGAATATGATGGCGGAATCTCCCTCCTTGCAATCGATATCCGTCACATCAATCATGCAGACATCCATGCAGATGTTTCCTACGTATGGAGCGCGTTGGCCATTTACCAGACAATAGGCTTTCCTGTTTCCCAAACGGCGGTTCAAGCCATCGGCATATCCGATGGGCAGAGCTGCGATGCGCGAAGGTCGCACCAATTCTCCTCGTCGGCTGTAACCTACCGTCTCGTTTGCCGGTACTTCGTGTATTTGAAGTATGGTAGTACGCAATGTCGTGACGTTGTCCAGTATGCTGTTGTCAACAGGGTTGATACCATAAAGTCCTAATCCTAAACGGACCATATCCAATTGGAACTCAGGGAAACGCTCAATGCCGGCCGAGTTGCAGATATGACGCAGGATTTTGTGAGGGAAAGCAGCCTGTAAGGCTTCGGTTGCCTGGCTGAAAAGGGTGTATTGGTTTTGGCTGAAGGAGTCAAAGACCCCATTGTCGCTTCCTACAAAATGGGAGAAGATTGAACGGGGTATTACCGCTGATTGTCCAGCCAGACAATCTATAAGCGTCCCCATTTCTTCGGGTGCGAAGCCTAAACGGTGCATACCTGTGTCCACTTTGATATGGATAGGGTAATTTGTCACCCCTTCTTTTTCGGCGGCCTTAATCATCCCTGCAAGCAGCCTGAAGCTATATACCTCGGGCTCGAGCCGATAGTCGAACATGGTTTTGAATGCCGTTTGCTCAGGATTCATGATGATGATGGGGCAGGATATTCCGGCTTTTCGGAGCTCTACCCCTTCATCGGCTACAGCTACGGCCAGGTAATCGACCTTACTGTCTTGCAAGGTTTTGGCTATCTCGTAAGCTCCGGCTCCATAGGCTGAAGCCTTTACCATACAGATCATCTTTGTGCCCGGCTGAAGCAGGCCCCGATAGTGGTTGTAGTTGGCTCTCAAAGCTCCGAGGTCAATTTCCAGAATTGTTTCATGCACCTTTTGCTCAAGCAATTCGGTGATTGAGTCAAAGTTGAAACGCCGTGCTCCTTTTACCAATACCACTTCGTTGCGCAAAGCGTTCAACATTCCTGATGCCAATAACGATTCTGTTGAGGGGAAGAAATATTTCTCCATGGGGAAGAAATCGGCAGAAGCAGAAATCTCTTCGCCTACACCAATCAACTTTTCTATACCGCGGTTGGTGGCAAGTTGGGCTACACGCCGATAAAGGAACTTGGCCGTTTGGCCGGTTTGTAGGATGTCGGATAATATTAAAGTGCGTTTCCGCCCTCCACGGTCAGGGCGGCGTGCAACGAAATCCAATGCGATGTCCAATGAGGCGAGGTCACTATTGTAACTGTCGTTGATGAACGTACACCCATGGCGGCCTTCTTTCACTTCCAGTCGCATGGCAACAGGTTCGAGGTGCGACATCCGGGAGGCTATCTGCTCTGGTGTCATCATCAGGTACAGGCATGCAGCCAGACAGTTCAGCGAGTTCTGGATGGAAGCATCGTCTATGAAAGGGATGCAATATTCTCCGTTGAAGCCAATGTAGCGGTAAGCGATATGTGTTTCCGACTCGTTCTTGCGGATAGAGCGGATGTATAGAGGCTTCTCATCGTCTTCGACTGACCAGGCTATCTCTTTGGCCGTAAGCATGGATTTGGCCACGCACTCGCTGATGAGTTCGTCATCGCCGTTGTAGATGACCACTTCGCAATCCCTGAAAAGCGAGAGTTTCTCCATGCACTTCTCTTGCAGGGAATAGAAGTTTTCCTGATGTGCTCCTCCTATGTTTGTCAGGATACCGATTGTAGGATGGATAATCTCTTGGAGTGCTTGCATTTCGCCCATTTCCGATATGCCGGCTTCGAAGATGCCCAATTCGCTTCGGTCGTTCAAGAGCCAGGCAGACAATGGTACTCCTATCTGTGAGTTGTAGCTACGAGGCGAACGGGTAATGCGTTTGGTGTCGGCCAACAACTGGTAAAGCCACTCTTTGACAATGGTCTTTCCATTGCTCCCCGTTACTCCTATTATGGGGATGTTGAACTTGCTCCGATGCTCTTTGGCTAACCTCTGCAATGCTTTCAGGGGATTGGCCGACAGGATGAAACCGGCATCGGGCATTTGCGGAGCATTGTCCGGTAAGTGCTCGACTACGAATGATCTTACACCGCGTGCATATAGTTCTTCGATATAACGGTGGCCATCGCCCCGTCCTGTCTTCAGGGCAAAAAAGAGGGTTTCTTCGGGGAAACAGAGCGAACGGCTATCTGTAAGAATCCAGTTGATGGATTGTTCTCCATTTCCGATGAGGCCGGCATTCATCAAGCCGGCTATTTGTTGAGTCGTGTACGGCATAGGGCTAATTCGTTTTCGACGTCAAAGGTCGGATATTTTTCTTTAAATCGGTCAATTCTTAACGCTAATTGAGTTAAAAACTGCTTATACTTCTCTGAATCGGGATTGAAAGGCCGGTGGTCAATGCCTTTGCGGATTTCCTGCCATGCCTGAAAAACATTTTTTGCAGACGTGGAAAAAAAAATGTCCACGAAATGGCTCCAGATATATTCGATGGCCAATGGTGAAGGATGCATCATGTCATCGGCATAGAAGCGATAGTCGCGCAAGTCGTCCATCATCAGTTCGTAAGCCGGGAAGTAGGTGCAACACTCGGGGTGAAGCTCGACAATCCGCTCAATGGCCAGCAATAGTGTGGCTTTGCTCACCTGATTCTTGTGCAAACCATCGCGCAAATGGCGGATAGGGCTGACGGTGAAAACCAGATGCAACGTAGGGTTTTCGTGATGCAATTCGCTGATAAGTCTGGTATAATCCTCTACAATCTCCTCAGGTGAAAGGCGCTCGCGTACGAACTCCCGTTCGGGAAACTTATGGCAATTGCCGACAATCAGCCCTGTAGCCTTGTGGCGATAGACATAAGCGCTTCCGAAAGTGATGAACAATATGTGGGCTTGTTTCAACAGGAGTGCAGATTCTTGCAACCTGTTGTTGATGCGATCCAGACACTCCTCTTTGGTCGTGGCCGAGAAGGAACTGTGATGCATGAGGCTATGCCATAAACCATCGTGCTCCAACAGTTCGGGGGCATCAGCATCGTATCTGCGTCCACCGGCCAGCTGGCGGAGCGCTTCTGCTATACTGACGGGGTTGTATAGCACTCCGAATGGATTGGTAGCGCATTTGAACTTCCCTTCGGACAACCTGGTTGCAATGTGTTCGGCAAAGCATGACCCCATGAGCATAATGGAATCATCGTAGGCAATTCTGGCATGATTTTCGGGCATCTCAACCCGAGTCCTGAATGTATTATACATAGAATTGAACAAAAAAACAGTGCAAAAGTAAACATATTAAGGTTATTTTGCTACTTTTGCACGACTATTTGTGGCAAAAATGAACGATAAATCAAAATATAGCTTGCTGGAAGGCATTGATACCCCAACGGATATGAAGCGGCTGAAGCCTGAACAGCTCCCCCAACTGTGTGCGGAGTTGAGGCAGGATATCATTGATGAGGTATCGAAGAATCCCGGCCATTTCGGGTCAAGTCTCGGGGTGGTAGAACTGACGGTGGCTTTGCATTATGTTTTTGATACACCTCACGACCGTATAGTCTGGGATGTCGGACATCAGGCTTACGGACATAAAATCCTGACTGGAAGAAGGGATGCTTTCTGTACCAATCGCAAATTGGGTGGCGTCCGGCCTTTCCCTTCGCCCGAAGAGAGCGAGTATGACGCTTTCATTGGCGGGCATGCCTCCAATTCCATATCGGCCGCGTTGGGTATGGCCGTGGCCAACAAGCGGGAGGAGAAGAAACGGCGTGTGGTAGCCGTCATCGGTGACGGCTCTATGAGTGGCGGATTGGCATTCGAGGGGCTGAACAATGCATCCATTACTCCGAATAATCTGCTCATTATCCTTAACGACAATGATATGGCTATCGACAGGAGTGTGGGAGGAATGAAGCAATATCTGGTCGATTTGAACACTTCCCGTTGGTATAACCTTTGGCGGTACAGGGTTTCGCAAAAGTTCATGGAGTGGGGATGGATGACACTGAAGATGAAGAAACGCATCTTGCGGTTCAACAACAGTCTGAAAGCCTTGTTCTCGAACCAACAGAATGTGTTTGAAGGGATGGACATCCGATATTTCGGCCCTGTGGATGGGCATAACGTCAAGAATCTGGTGCAGGTGCTTGACACCATCAAGGATATGGAAGGCCCCAAATTGCTGCATGTACATACGACCAAAGGTAAGGGATTCGCACCGGCCGAACAGGCCGCCACCGTCTGGCATGCGCCGGGTATCTTTGATAAGGAAACGGGCGAACGCATAGTTTCTGATACGGAAGGGCTTCCCCCTCTCTTTCAAGATGTTTTCGGCCGTACCCTCCTTGAACTTGCCACTGAGAATCCCCGTATTGTCGGTGTGACTCCGGCCATGCCCAGTGGTTGCTCGATGAACATTCTGATGAAGGCTATGCCTGAACGGGCATTCGATGTGGGTATTGCCGAGGGGCATGCCGTCACCTTTTCGGCCGGTATGGCCAAGGAAGGGATGCTTCCTTTCTGTAACATATACTCCTCCTTTATGCAACGGGCATACGACAATCTGATTCACGATGTGGCCATCCTCAAACTGCCCGTTGTGCTCTGTCTGGACAGGGCCGGGCTGGTTGGAGAAGACGGCCCTACGCACCACGGTGCATTTGATATGGCCTACCTTCGTCCTATACCGGGATTGACCATTGCCGCGCCTATGGACGAACATGAACTGCGCCGGTTGATGTACACGGCCCAGTTGGAGGGGAAAGGTCCCTTCGTAATCCGCTATCCGCGTGGGCGTGGAGTCAAAGTCGATTGGCAATGCCCGTTGGTTGAACTCCCCGTAGGTAAAGGACGTAAACTGAAGGGGGGAAAAGACATCGCCTTCCTCTCCATTGGCGCAATAGGAAATACCGCTATCAAGGCTATAGCCCGATTTGAACAGAAGACAGGGTTGAGTGTGGCCCATTATGACATGCGCTTCCTCAAACCTTTGGACGAAGAGATACTTGAAGAAGTGGCCGCACATTTTACCCGTATAGTCACCGCCGAAGATGGTGTCTTGCAAGGGGGAATGGGCACGGCTGTACTTGAATATATGGCCGACAGGGGATATGGAGTACATGTCAGCCGCATAGGCATACCCGACAAGTTCATAGAACACGGCAACGTGAGAGAACTGCATCGCTTGTGTGGTATGGATGAAGAGGGTATCGTTCAGGTCTTAATGAAATGTAAAGCAGATTGAAGGTATGAAGATAATTATTGCCGGAGCAGGGGAGGTCGGTACACACTTGGCCACACTTCTTTCAAAAGAGAAGCAATCCATCATCCTCATGGATGAAGATGAAGACAAGTTGAACAAGCTTGACGGCTATTTTGACTTGATGACTGTTCATGCCTCACCCTCGTCCATTGCCAGCCTGAAAGAGGTGGGAGTGCAGGATGCTGACCTGTTCATAGCCGTTACTCCCGACGAAAGCCGCAATATGACGGCCTGCATGATAGCGCATAATCTGGGAGCACATAAGACCGTGGCCCGTATTGACAATTACGAATACCTCTTGCCCAAGCACCAAGAGTTCTGGAAGAAGTTAGGCATAGATTCACTCATCTTTCCCGAGATGTTGGCCGCCAAAGAGATTGTGGATGCCGTCAAGATGAGTTGGATTCGCCAATGGTGGGAAGTGCGCGATGGGGCATTGGTGCTGATAGGCGTGAAGTTGAGGGCAGGTGCTGAAATCCTGAATATTCCTTTTTTTGAACTTGGTGGCCCCGATATCCCTTATCACGTGGTGGCTATAAAGCGTGGGCACGAGACTATCATCCCTCGCGGAAGTGATTGCATACACGAGAATGACATCGTCTATTTCATGACCAAGAAGGAGGATATTCCCTATATCCGCAAGATTGCAGGCAAGGAGAAATATGCCGATGTTCACCGTGTGATGATAATGGGAGGAGGCCGGATTGCTGTCCGTGCGGCAAACATCATCCCTTCCGACATGAAGCTGACCATTATTGAGAGCAACCGGCATCAGTGCAACCGGCTGACCGAACTCGTGGACAACAAAGTGATGGTGATAAATGGTGACGGACGTGATTTGAGCCTTCTTGTTGAGGAAGGTCTGGAGACCACAGATGCCTTTGTCGCCCTGACCGAGAATTCGGAGACAAACATCCTGGCATGTCTTACCGCGAAGAGAATGGGCGTGAGCAAGACGGTAGCCAAGATAGAAAACCTCGATTATATAGATATGGCCGAAGGCCTTGACATCGGTACGATTATCAATAAAAAGATAATAGCCGCCAGCCATATCTATCAGATGATGTTGGATGCGGATGTGAGCAATGTGAAGTGCCTGACGTTGGCCAATGCCGATGTGGCCGAATTTACGGTCAAGGAAAAGGCTCCTGTCACCCGCAAGGCCGTCAAGGACTTGGGCCTTCCCAAAGGCGTGGCATTGGGCGGCCTGATAAGGGATGGCGAGGGTATGCTCATCACCGGTAATACCAAGATTCAGGCAGGCGACCATGTCGTAGTCTTCTGCATGGGACTGATGATAAAGAAGATAGAGAAATTCTTTTAAACCAATACCATAGCCTGTCTTCCTCTTAATTTACGCACGAAATTATGATAAACCAGAAGATAATCTTCCGCATCTTAGGATTCCTTCTCTACATAGAGGCGCTTATGTTGCTTTTCTGTAGTGCTTTCGGTTTCTATTACCACGAGGATGACAATGTGGCCTTTACCGTAGCAGGTGGGATTTCCATCCTTGTCGGTGGCCTGTTCTCTTATTTGGGTCGTAAGGCTGAAAAGCGGTTCAGTCGTAGGGACGGTTATATCATAGTCAGTACTTCATGGATTGTCTTCTCGCTTGTCGGTATGCTTCCTTATATTATCAGTGGATATATTCCTTCTGTGACTGATGCCTTCTTTGAGACGATGTCTGGATTTACCACTACGGGAGCTTCTATCCTTAATAATATAGAGTCATTGCCTCATGGGCTTCTTTTCTGGCGGAGCATGACACAATGGATTGGCGGATTGGGGATAATATTCTTCACTATCGCCGTCCTGCCTATCTTTGGGGCTAATGGTGTCCAGCTGTTTGCCGCCGAGGCTACGGGACCCAAGCACGATAAAGTCCATCCGCGTATAGAAGTGACGGCCAAATGGATATGGAGTATCTACTTGGGGTTGACTGTTGTGCAGACGTTTCTCCTTTCGCAAGGAGGAATGGGTTGGTTTGACAGTGTATGCCATTCGCTTACCACTACGGCTACTGGTGGCTATTCTACCAGGCAGGCAAGCATTGCGGCCTATAACTCGCCCTATATAGAGTATGTCACCATACTGTTCATGTTCTTGTCTGGTATCAACTTCACGTTGCTTTTCTTTCTCCTGTTCAAAGGTCGTGTCCATAAGCTGTTGAAGGATACCGAGTTCCGTTGGTATGCGGGTATCGTGCTCTCCTTTACTCTGGTTATAGCAGCGGTGTTGGCTGTCCAGCGTGGCGGGGACTTGGAAGGTTCGTTTCGTGAGGCCCTTTTTCAGGTGGTCTCTGTTCAGACCACTACGGGATTCATGTCGGCCGACTATACCTTGTGGCCTCCCGTACTTTGGTTTTTGATTTCTTTGCTTATGTATGCCGGGGCTTGTGCCGGTTCTACCAGTGGAGCCTTCAAATGTATCCGCATCGCCATGCTGTTCAAGCTTGTCCGCAATGAGTTCCTGCGCATTGTCCATCCTAATGCCATTATTCCTTTGCGCATCAGCGGGCAGGTTATCCATTCAAAGGCCAAAATCACCTTGTTGGCATTCTTTGCCCTTTATGTAGGTGTGGTTATAGGTGGATGGGGAGTCATGGTGGCTTTGGGCTTGGATATGACTGATGCTTATGGGGTGGTGGTTTCTTCTATCGGCAATATAGGTCCTGCATTGGGAACCTATGGCCCTGCATATTCATGGGCCCACATGCCCGATGCGGCCAAGTGGTTCAGTTCCTTCCTGATGCTCATAGGGCGTTTGGAACTGTTCAGTGTGCTCCTCCTGTTTACTCCCGGATTCTGGAAAAAGCAGTAATCTCATCAGACTTCTCTTGGGCTTCCCCTCTATTTTTCCCCTTATTTGTATCTTTTAACTAATATTCTTCGTTGAGTAACTAAACTTTTTAGTTTCTTTGCAGCGAAGTTTTAGTTCAACCTCAGTAAAAGACAAGGAAACAATGAAGAATCTGACCCCCAAGGAAGAACAAATCATGAACCTGTTCTGGGAACACGGTGCCATGTTTGTGAAGGAACTTATTGAACTGTATGAGGAGCCGAAGCCTCACTTCAACACCGTGTCCACTTATGTGCGAATGTTGGAGGAGCAGGGCTATGTGGGCCACCGCACTTTCGGCACTTCGCACCAGTACCATCCGCTCATCAGTCGTGCGGAGTACCACAAGCGTACTGTGCGCAATGTCATCACCAAGTATTTCAACAACTCCTATATGGGGCTTGTCTCTTCTTTGGTGAAAGAGGAAGAGATATCCCTTGATGAGTTGAAGGAACTGATACGGCAGGTGGAGGAAAGTGCGAGTGATGAGTGACGAGCTACAAGTTATGGATAATGATATCGCTTTAATATTCTAACTCCTAAGGTCCTTAATGTCCTTAAAGTCCTTCTAAAAACATTCTCAAGAACATGATAACCTTCTTCCTGTACCTGATGAAATCGGTGCTCTGTTTGGCACTGTTCTACCCGTTCTACATGGTGCTGCTCAGCCGTGAGACGTTCCATCGCTTCAACCGCATGGCACTTATCAGTATCCTGCTGGCATCGGTCATCATTCCTGCCTGCCGCATCACCACCGAGGAACCCATGCTGCTGAGCCAGCTCTACCAGCGGTGGGAACATTGGCTGACGGGACAAGAGGCCGTAGCTGCTACGGTTGTAGCTGATGCAGGTTGGGCAGAAATGGAGCTTGCTATGCCCTTTATTGACGATGCACCAGAAGTTGCTCCGGTCTTTTCGCTCGGTGATTTTCTGAACGAACATTGGGGCGACCTGCTCTTCCTGCTCTATGTGGCGGGTATCCTGTTCCTGATAGGACGCCACGCGGCTTCACTTGTCCGCCTTTTTAGTCTGCTCAGGCAGGGCAAGATGCAACGGCTTGACGATGGCACCCGACTCTACCTCCATCAACAGTCGGACATTGCACCTTTCAGTTGGATGAAGTGCATTGTCATCTCCGAGGCGGACTACCGCGAGAATGGGCGGCAGATAGTGGCTCACGAACAGGCCCACATCAGCAACCGCCATTCGTGGGACCTGCTGCTGGTCGAAGTCTGCCTGCTGGCCCAATGGTTCAACCCCGCAGCCTGGCTGCTCCGCCAGGAGTTGCAGAATGTCCATGAGTACGAGGCCGACGACACCGTGCTTCGCCAGGGCATCAATGCCAAGGAATACCAATTATTGATTATAAAAAAGGCCGTCGGCGCAAGGCTCTACTCTCTTGCCAACAGCCTTAATCACAGTTCACTTAAACAACGTTTAACTATGATGATGAAAGAAAAGTCACATCCATGGGCACGGTTGAAGTACCTCTATGTACTCCCGTTGGCCGCTATCTCAATGGTAGCGTTTGCCCACACTGAAGCCGCGAACAACAGTAACGGCATTTCAGAGGCCAAAGGTACAGAAGTTTCAGCAAACGACCAAACTTCTATGGCGAAATTTTCGGAAAAAGGCAGAAAAGTCCTGATTGTCGTGGACGGTGAGCTTGCCGCCATACAGGATTCGGAGCAGAATGATTACACAGAAGAAGATCTTGCCGGACTTGGTGGCATTGCCCCTGAGGAGATTGCCCACATAGAGGTGATAAAGGACACTGGGGCATTGGCAAAGCTGTCATCAAAGTGGGACGTGGGTACTGCCGAAGTCTTTGGAGCCATCCTCATTACGACAAAGAAGACGGAATCGGAAGACGATGGCGAGGTATTCATGATAGTCGAGGAAATGCCCGAATACCCTGGCGGAATGGGCGAGATGATGAAGTTCCTCTCGCGCCATATCAAGTACCCTGCCGAGGCCAAGCAGAAGGGCGAGCAAGGACGTGTCGTCGTATCCTTCATTGTGGGTAAAGATGGCAAGTTGCGCGACTTTGAGGTGAAGCGTAGCGTATCGGCCGCTTTGGATGCCGAAGCCGTCCGTGTGGTCAAGGAGATGCCCGACTGGAAACCTGGTAAGCAACGCGGCAAGGCGGTGGATTGCAGGTTCACTCTCCCCGTCTCCTTCAGTCTGCAGGGAACTGAGGCCGATAAGGAAGGAGCAAATGTCATACAGGCAGTAGCCTTTTCAGAAGACCTTCACGGACCAAAGCAAGCTCCGGCGTGCATCGTACTTGTGGACAGCAAAGGCGGATATCAGTATGGTGCGGAAGGGGCTATGAGAGAAGGTTCGTTGGAGGAAGTAGCCAACTATGTCAACGACCGACGGAAGGAGAGCAATTCGGCAGGTAACGGTGCACACTTCAAGGTGCAGATAGTGGCCGATAAAGGCGCCCCTCAAGAGAGTGTTGACAAGTTGAAGGAAACACTCCGGGGAATCTATGTCCTGCAGATGGACTACCGCAGGACGGACCCGGACGAAGTTTTCCAGGTCGTCGAAAAGATGCCCCAATTCCCTGGTGGAATGGGTGAGTTGATGAACTACCTGACAAAGACTGTCAAGTATCCCAAGGCGGCCATGAGGGACAGCATTCAGGGCCGCGTCATCGTGCAGTTTGTCATTTCTAAGACGGGCAAAGTCACCAATCCCAGCATCATGCGCAGCGTATCGCCCGAACTGGATGCTGAGGCTGTCCGCGTGGTCAACTCCATGCCCCTATGGACTCCCGGCGAGCAGAAGGGGGTACCTGTGAATGTGAAGTTCACGCTGCCCATCCAGTTCCGCCTGGCATCCCCGAAGGGCATGATGAAAAAGGAAGCAGAGAAAATAGCCCGTCCCAACGAACTCACCGTGATGGGGCAGACGAAAGTGGAGAATAAACTCGTCACCAAGGACTCCGAAGGCCGGGTCCTCTCTGAAGTCATGCTTCCGGCCAATGCGACCAAGGAGGAGATTGATGCTGCAAGGAAAAGGGTTGTAGAGGAGATAAGAAATACGTCAAAATAATCTTACAATTATAAGCTCGGGAAAGAGCCCCCGAAAGAGACAGGTGGGTCTTGGCCAGAGACCCACGTGGGTCGTTTGCCGAGACCCACCTGTGTCATGAACGGAGAGATGCCTGAGTCATCAAGGGAGAGATACCTGAGTCATCGGGAGAGAGTAGGCCGAGTCACCACTCACGACTCGGCCTACTCTCTGCAGGTGACTCAGGTGTTTCTTTTTCTGTAGTGTAACAATCTGATAATCAATAGATATTTGAGAGCCTCGAAACTTCCGATGAAAGAGTTCCTCTCCAACCTCCTTCAAATAGGAAGCCACTTCATCCCTTACCTTCCACCCTGCATGACAATGTTTGGCAGATGGAAACGGTGTGGTTATTTTTATTTACATTCAATGTGGTCCTTATTTTAGGCGCGGATTTCACGGATTACACGGATTCTTATTTCTCTGACAGGTTATAAATTTATCCGTGTAATCCATGAAATCCGTGCCTAAAAAGCAATGGCATCATCTTCGAGGCTTCCCTTCACCCCTCTCTCCTCCGTTAATGTTGGTTAAATGAGAAGTCTAAGTGTAAGCTAAAAGGATGGAAAGTAGTATTTTTGTTCACTTAAAGGCAAAGCTTATGAAAAAAAAGACAGTATGGGCAGGCCTGCTCTTGCTGGGAGTTGTTCTTGTAGCAGCTTGTAGCGACAATGGCGAGGGGCAGGCCCGGCAGCATATAGAGAAGGCTCGGGCCGCCTTGCAGAACGGTAAGTTCAGTGAGGCGAAGTTGCAGATTGATAGCATCCGTACACAGTATCCCAAAGCTTTCGAGGCCCGCAAAGAGGGCATCAGCCTGATGCAGCAGATTGATTTGGCCGAACAGCAGCAGACATTGTCTTATCTGGACAGTATGCTGGTCGTACAGCAGCAGGCTGCAGATGCGGCTAAGGAGGGATTGGTATTGGAGAAAGATACCGCTTATCAGGAATTGGGTAACTACTTCCATCCCAAGCAGACGGTGGAGCGCACATTGTATCGTTCTTTTCTGCGTGGACAAGTGGATGAGGTGGGAGGTATGACCCTGACCTCCATCTATTGGGGCGGTCGCAATGCCAATCATCATGCCGTGAAGGTGGTGGCTAAGGATGGCACTTATGCTGAAACACCTGTTTCTGAGGATGTCTATAAGACAACAGATTTGGGCTATCTGGTAGAGAAGGCCGATTATCCCCTTGGAAAGGATGGGGGAGTGATCGCCTTCATCGCCATGAATCATGGTGTGCAGACTATGAAGGTGCACTATGTGGGCGAACGTGCTTATGTCATCAATTTGCGCCCCGAGGATAGCGAGGCTATTGTGAAGCTCTATCAGTTGTCGCAAGTGCTCACGGCTTTGGAGCAGACCAAGAAGGAACGCGAAGAGGCACTGCGCAAGATTGCCTTTGTGGAGAGAAAAATGAAAGAAAACAATAAATAATGTGTCAATATGCCAATGTGCTAATTTGCCAATGCCTCATGTGGCTTGGGTTATTAATCACATTAGCACATTGTCACATTAGCACATTAGCACATTAACAATATGAAAGTAATGAAATTCGGCGGAACATCCGTAGGTTCCGTGAACAGTATTCTGAATGTAAAGAAGATAGTGGAGGCCGAGCAGGAGCCGGTCATTGTGGTCGTGTCGGCACTTGGTGGTATCACCGACAAACTGATTGCGACATCACAAATGGCTGCGGGTGGCGACAGCAGTTATGAGGTGTCGCTGGCAGAAATCAAGAAACGCCATATAGACATGATAGAGGCTCTTATCCCCGATGGTGGACAAAAGGAGAACCTTTTGCTTATAGCCAACCAATTGCTGACAGAGTTGGGAGGTATCTATCAGGGACTCTACCTCATTCGCGATTTGTCGGCTAAGACGCTGGCTACCATCGTCAGCTATGGCGAACGCATTTCATCACGTATCGTCACCACCCTTATCGAAGGGGCAGAATGGTTCGATTCGCGCAACTTCATCAAGACAGAGCAGAAACAGGGCAAGCATATTCTGGATTCGGAACTGACCAATAAATTGGTATGTGAGACATTTGGAAATCTGACCTCTAAAATTGCTTTGGTTCCTGGATTTATCTCTACCGACAAGAATACAGGCGAGGTAACCAATCTCGGACGGGGAGGCTCTGACTATACTGCTGCAATCATTGCGGCCGCCTTGGATGCTGATTGCCTGGAGATATGGACCGATGTGGATGGCTTCATGACAGCCGACCCGCGCGTCATCAGCAGTGCTTACACCATCAACGAACTGAGCTATGTGGAGGCTACCGAGCTTTGCAATTTTGGTGCCAAGGTTGTCTATCCGCCTACCATCTATCCTGTTTGCCACAAAAATATTCCCATTCTTATCAAGAACACTTTCAACCCCGAGGGAGCGGGTACCATTATCAGTAGTGAGACAAAGGACGGACAGAAGGCCATCAAGGGTATATCGTCTATCAACAATACCAGCCTGATAACCGTGCAGGGACTTGGTATGGTGGGAGTTATCGGTATCAATTACCGCATTTTTAAGGCTTTGGCAGAGAATGGTATCAGTGTTTTCCTCGTTTCTCAAGCCTCTTCGGAGAACAGCACCTCTATCGGTGTACGTAACGAAGATGCCGCATTGGCTTGCGAAGTGTTGAACGCAGAGTTTGCCAAGGAAATAGAGATGGGAGAATTGGGAACCGTAACGGCAGAATGCAACTTGGCTACTGTGGCCATTGTGGGCGAAAACATGAAGCATACGCCCGGTATTGCCGGTAAACTGTTCGGCACGTTGGGTCGCAACGGTATCAACGTGATTGCCTGTGCGCAGGGAGCCAGTGAGACGAACATCTCTTTTGTTGTGGCTCGTGAATCATTACGTAAGACGCTGAATGTTATCCACGACAGTTTTTTCCTTTCTGAATATCAGGTGCTCAACCTCTTTATCTGTGGTGTGGGTACGGTAGGTGGCAGTCTGTTGGAGCAGATTCGTCAGCAACGTCAGAAACTGATGGACGAACGTGGATTGAAACTGAATGTGGTGGGTATAGCCAGTGGACATAATGCTCTTTTCTGCCGTGAAGGTATAGATTTGGACAATTACCGCCAACTGTTGGCTGAGAGCCAACCAAGCAACATACAACGCCTGCATGATGAGGTGATAGGTATGAACATTTTCAACTCGGTGTTTGTAGATTGTACGGCCAGTGCCGAAGTAGCTTCGCTCTATGGAGATTTCTTGCAAAAGAACATTTCTGTGGTGGCTGCCAATAAAGTCGCTGCATCATCGGCCTACGAAAACTATGCCAACTTGAAGCAGACGGCCCGTGTACGTGGCGTGAAATATCTCTTCGAGACCAATGTGGGTGCCGGATTGCCCATTATCAATACTATCAACAACCTGATAGCCAGTGGAGACAAGATATTGAAAATTGAGGCTGTGCTCAGTGGTACACTCAACTTTATCTTTAACGAACTGAGTGCCGAGGTTCCCTTCAGTGAGACGGTTCGTCGTGCCAAGGAACAGGGCTATTCAGAACCGGATCCGCGTATTGATCTCAGTGGAAAGGATGTAGTCCGTAAGTTGGTCATTCTGGCCCGTGAAGCCGGCTATCGCGTAGAACAGGAGGATGTGGAGAAGCATCTCTTTATTCCTCAAGACTTCTTCGATGGTTCGTTGGACGACTTCTGGAAGAACCTGCCGACACTGGATGCAGATTTCGAAGAGCGTCGCCGTCGTTTGGAAAGCGAAGGCAAGCGTTGGCGCTTTGTAGCCAAAATGGAGAATGGCAATACCTCCGTATCATTGTGTGAAGTGGATAAGGACCATCCTTTCTATATGTTGGAAGGCAGTAACAATATCATTCTGCTCACGACTGAACGCTATAAGGAATACCCTATGCTTATCCAGGGCTACGGAGCTGGTGCAGGGGTGACAGCTGCCGGTGTGTTTGCTGACATTATGAGTATTGCGAATATATAATTAAGGAGTAAGAGGAGTTAAAGGAGTTATCGGCCCGATGGGCCTGGGAGTTAAAGCCGATAGTGATGCTATGTAGGCAAAACATTTGGCTAGCAGGCAAAGCCTGCGATAACTTCTTTAACTTCCAGCGAAGCGATAACTCCTTTAACTCCATATAAAGAACATGAAACATCTGATAATCTTAGGTGATGGTATGGCCGATTGGCCTGTGGCTTCCTTAGGTGGAAAAACACTGCTGCAATATGCCCAGACACCTCATATGGACAAGTTGGCCCGCATGGGACGTACAGGAATGTTGAAAACAGTACCTGTAGGATTCCATCCCGGTAGTGAGGTGGCCAATACGGCTATTCTTGGCTACGACCTGAAACAGGTTTATGAGGGGCGTGGTTCGTTGGAGGCTGCCAGTATCGGTTACGAACTGAAGCCTGGAGATATGGCCATGCGTTGCAACCTCATCTGTGTGGCAGACGGACGTATCAAGAATCATTCGGCAGGACACATTACTACCGAAGAAGCTGATGTGCTTATCCGTTTTTTGCAAGAAGAGTTGGCCAAGGACGAACAGTTTGCCAATGTAACCTTGACCACAGGTATTCAGTATCGCCATCTGCTTGTTATCAAAGGGGGCGACAAACGTTTGCGTTGTACCGCTCCACACGATGTGCCCGGACAGGAGTTCATGCCCCTGTTGGTGAAACCCAAGTTGATGGAAGCCCAACCTACGGCAGACCTTATCAACCGTATGATTCTGCGTTCACAAGAGTTGTTGGCTGACCATCCGCTCAACCTCAAGCGTGTGGCCGAAGGTAAAGACCCGGCCAATAGCCTGTGGCCCTGGTCGCCTGGTTACCGTCCGAGTATGGTGCCGCTGACAGAGACCTATCCGGTCATCAAGAGTGGAGCCGTCATTTCGGCCGTTGACCTCATTAAAGGTATAGGTCACTATGCAGGCCTGCGCAATATTGAGGTGGAGGGTGCTACGGGGCTTTATAATACCAATTATGAGGGAAAGACAGAAGCCGCCTTGGAGGCTTTGCGTACCGATGACTTTGTCTATCTTCACATTGAAGCCAGTGATGAGGCCGGCCATGAAGGTGATATACCTTTGAAACTGCGTACTATCGAGTATCTGGATAGTCGGGTGGTGGGACCTATCGTTGAAGAGGTTAGCCGTTGGGACGAGCCCGTTGCCATTGCCATTCTGCCCGATCATCCCACACCGTGCGAACATCGTACCCACACAGCAGACCCAGTTCCTTTCCTAATCTACTATTCCGGCATTGAGGCAGACTCAGTGCAGACTTTTGACGAAGTGGCCTGTAAGCAGGGAGCCTGTGGCGTGATGGAAAGTGGAGAGTTTATGAAAGAATTTATGAAAGAATAATAAAATTATGAAATACTACAGCACCAACCGCCAGGCCCCCATGGCTACCCTGCACGAGGCAGTGGTGAAGGGACTGGCTTCAGACAAGGGCCTCTATATGCCTGAGGCCATCAAACCGCTCCCCAAGGAGTTCTTTGATGAGATTGAGAATCTTTCCTTCCAAGAGATTGCTTATCGCGTGGCCGATGCCTTCTTTGGCGAAGATGTTCCGGCCGATGTGTTGAAACATATTGTGTATGATACGCTCAGTTTCGATGTGCCGGCCGTGCGTGTGACAGATACCATCTATTCACTGGAATTGTTTCATGGCCCTACATTGGCATTCAAGGATGTGGGTGCCCGCTTTATGGCCCGTCTGCTTGGTTACTTCATCCGTCAGGAAGGGCAGGAGCAGGTGAACGTCTTAGTTGCAACTTCGGGTGATACGGGTAGTGCCGTGGCCAATGGCTTCTTGGGTGTAGAAGGCATCCATGTGTATGTGCTCTATCCCAAAGGTAAGGTCAGCGAAATTCAGGAAAAACAGTTTACCACTCTTGGGCAAAACATTACCGCCATCGAGGTCGATGGCGTGTTCGACGACTGTCAGGCACTGGTGAAAAATGCCTTTATGGACAAGGAACTGAATGCCCACATGAAACTGACTTCGGCCAATTCCATCAATGTGGCCCGTTTCTTGCCGCAGGCATTCTATTATTTCTATGCATATGCCCAGTTGAAGAAGTTGGGCAAGGCCGACCAGTTGGTTGTCTGTGTGCCCAGTGGAAACTTTGGAAATATCACTGCTGGTCTCTTCGGCAAGCACATGGGATTGCCCGTGAAGCGCTTCATTGCAGCCAACAATCGCAACGACATTTTCTACAACTATCTGCAGACGGGAGTCTATTCGCCCAAACCTTCTGTGGCTACCATTGCCAATGCTATGGATGTGGGAGATCCCAGTAACTTTGCCCGTGTCGTTGAACTGTATGGCAACAGTCATGCCGCTATTAAGGCTGAGATTAGTGGTGCGACCTACACCGACGAGCAGATTCGTGAGACAGTAAAACAAACATATACAGAGACAGGTTATTTGCTCGATCCGCATGGCGCATGCGGCTATCGTGCCTTGGCCGAAGGATTGCAGCCCGGTGAAGTGGGTGTATTCCTCGAGACGGCCCATCCCGCCAAGTTCCTTGATACGGTTGAGGGCATCATTGGTGACAAAGTGGAAATTCCTGCCAAGTTGCAGGCCTTCATGCAGGGCACCAAGCAGAGTGTTCCTATGAGCAAGGAGTTTGCCGACTTCAAACAGTATCTGTTAGGACAATAAGATTTTTATTATGATATCCGTCCGTCCAGCATGTGGATGGTACGGTCGGTGAGTTTGGCCAAACCTTCGTCGTGGGTGACTATGACGAAGGTTTGTTGCAATTTGTCTCTAAGTTCAAAGAACAGTCGGTGTAGGTCCTCTTTGTTTTTTGTGTCCAGACTTCCGGACGGCTCATCGGCAAAAATGACCGAAGGACGGTTTATCAGTGCACGTGCCACGGCTACCCGTTGCTTCTCTCCGCCAGACAGTTCATTGGGCTTGTGGCCAGCGCGGTCGGCCAGTCCCAACAGCTCCAAGACCTCCGTGGCATGTCTGTGTGCCTCCTTGTGTGGGACTTTGGCTATGTAGGCAGGAATCATGACATTCTCCAAAGCTGTAAACTCGGGCAGTAGTTGGTGGAACTGGAAGACGAAGCCTATATAGCGGTTTCGGAAGGCAGACAGTTCACGCTCGTTCAACGTGCTTACTTCCATGCCATTGATGGCTACTGTTCCGGTATCGGCTTTGTCCAAAGTACCCATAATTTGCAACAGCGTGGTTTTCCCTGCTCCACTGGGGCCTACAATACTGACAACCTCTCCCTTTCCGATGGTGAGGTCTATTCCTTTCAATACCTGCAACGAGCCGAAACTCTTGGTGATTCCTTTCAGTTCAATCATAGTTTCTTAAGTATTCTTTAACTCCTCAAAAAAACAAGTTCCTTTATCACATACCCTGCCAGATAGCACCCAAAGGTGGCAGGCATATAGCTGACGGTGCCGGTGGTCGATTTCTTGTTTCGCTCGTCATCCACCCGGATGATGGCCTCAGGATGTGCCTGTTCGGTGCTGAACACTACGGGCAGGCTGCGTTTCATGCCTATACGCTTTAGTCCGTTTCGTACAGCCTTGGCCAATCCGCAATGATATGTATCCCATAGGTCGGCCAAACGTATCTGTGTGATGTCACTTTTGGCACCGGCCCCCATGCTTGATACGATGCGTATGTGCCTTTTCCAAGCCTCGGCAATCAGATGGCATTTAGGCTGTATGGTGTCTATGGCATCAACTATGAAGTCCGGTCTTGTTTCATCAAGCAAGGCGGGTATGGTGGCAGGCTCGATATATTCTATCCTGATGTCCAGCATTACGTCAGGGTTGATGTCACGGAACCGTTCGGCCAATACCGCAGCCTTGGGGCGTCCTATGGTGGAGTGCAAGGCCGGTAGTTGGCGGTTTATGTTGCTGGGTTGCACAGTGTCGGCGTCTATCAGAGTCAGTTTTCCGATGCCTGCACGGCATAGCATTTCGGCAGCATAGGCTCCCACACCGCCTACACCTACCACCATTACGTGGGCATTTTGCAGGCGCTCATACCCTTCGGCGCCGAAAAGTTGCTCGGTCCGTTGTTGCCAATTCCCATCTCCTCTGACTTCTTCAAGAGGTGAGGGCTGGGTTGGTGTGTGTGTGTTACAATCCATTGTTTGGGAGTTTTCTTTAGGGAACAAAGGCACAAAGCCTTTTTGGAGGATTATCTTCGCAGCCGATTATTATTCACTCCCCTCCCTTGTGGATGGGCAGGAGGAAGTGCTCTTTATCTCCTCCATTTTTTCATCACGGCGGCCAACCATCCCTTGTGTGTCTCATATCCCTCATGGGTGGCTATGGTGCGTGGGTCGAAAAGGGTGGGTGAATCCTTGTCCTCGGCATATTCATCGGGGAAAATCATCATCAGGCTTACGTTCGGGTAATATTCCTCAACCTGTTCGGGTATATGTTCGAAAGCCGGACGGTACGAGATACTGTCTTTGCGGGCACATACCACCACCAGCAGGTGGTCTTCGTTCACCTCGTTGGCCATACGTCTCAACTCGCTGTTTCCTGCAGAAATCACATGCTCGGCCCGTATCTTGGGGAAGTATGTCGCGAGGTACCGTGACAGAACATCCCATGTATGGGCATACGTGTGGAAAATGACCCGGCATCCTAAAATGCCTGCCATGCGCGACAAGCGGTCAACCCACCGGAAGAATCCGGCTTCAAACTCGGCCTTGTTGGGAACTACCACGTGGATGCGGCGCAGGGTGTTGACAGGCATTGTGGCACGTACCAGGATAATCTGGCGCGACGTGCCGGCCAACAGTCCCAAAGTGACGGGACCAAAGAACGAGGAGTCGCTCTCCCGCTCCCGTTTATGCATGCCAAGAATAAGCTCTGAAGCATCATTTTCCCGCAAGGCATGTATGATGCCATTAGACAGGTTTGTAGCCAGACGGCTCTGTGTCTGCATTCTCACATCGGCCGAGTTGGCTATCTTTTCGGCCTGCAGCAGGCATTTTCGTCCGTCTTCAAGGGCTTTTGGACTGCTATTGTCATACACCACGTTCAGTCCGATGAGGCCACGGTTCAGTTTGGGGTTTCGCATCATCATGGCTACCTGTATCAGGTTTTCCACATTCTGGTTGGCCACCATGGGAATGAGAATTTTCTCATCGTCGCCCTTGTTGGTGGGGGTTGAAGTCAGTTCCTCGTTTACCACTAACTGGCGTGAAGCCTTTTCTACGGCCAGTGAGCTGATAATGCAGGTCATCAGTATGAATACCAATGTGGCATTCAGTATGGTCTCGTTGAACAGTCCCAATTCATAGCCCACCATTACTACGGCCAACGTGCCGGCTGCATGTGCTTCGCTCAGACCGAACAGCATCAGTCCCTCTTCCTTGTGCAGGTGGTATATCTTTTGTGGTATCCAGGCGGCCAAGTATTTTCCCAACGTGCCACCCGCCACCATTACTATGGCCACAATGATGGCATCAATGCCTTTTATGAACACGCTCATATCAATGAGCATTCCCACTCCTATGAGGAAATAGGGGATAAAGATGGCATTGCCCACAAATTCGATACGTCCCATCAGCGGGGAACCTGCAGGGATGAGCCTGTTCAGCACGATGCCGGCAAAAAAGGCTCCCAACAGTCCTTCAAGTCCGGCTATGTGTGCGCCGATAGCGGCCAAAAACATCATGGCCATGACGAAAATAAACTGCTGCACGGGGTCGTTGAATGTACGGAAGAAGAAACGGGCTATACGGGGGAACAGGTAGATGACACCTGTAATGAACAGCATCACACCCACGGTCATCCAAATCCAGAAATGTGGGTCGTTATGACCATGCACCAATTGTGAGATAACGGCCAGTACGATGAGCGAAAGTGTGTCAGTAATGATAGTTCCCCCAACAGCCATGTTTACCGAGCGGTTATGGCTCAGACCGTAACGGCTCACAATGGCATAGGAAACTAACGTGTGCGATGAGAACATAGAGGCAACCAATAGTGACCCTGTCCAGTCCATCTGAAGGAAGTAGTGACACAGCAGTCCTCCTATAGCGAAAGGGAAAATGAAAGTGGTGAGGCCGAAAACGAAGCTCTTGTTCTTGTTCTTGTTGAAGTCGGCCAAATCAATCTCTACTCCGGCCAGAAACATGATGTAGAGCAGTCCCACGTTGCCGAATATCTCGAAACTGCTGTCCCGTTGCAGCAGGTCCAAGCCGTGTGGCCCTATCAGTACTCCGGCTAGCAGCATGCCCACAATGTGGGGGATGTGCAACCTGTTGAGCAGGATAGGGGCAAACAGGATGATGCAGAGTACGAGGAAGAATATCCACGTAGGGTCCGTTATAGGAAAGATTGAGGCTATGGGCATTTATGAATTATGATTTATGAATTGGTCACTCATCACTTGTAGTTCGTAGCTCATCACTCGTAGCTATCAATTATGTTGCAAAGTTACTGAAAAATCTGCGAATAAGGGGATAAACTCTCGTAGGAATCCCTTTTTATGCACATTTATTAACTTTAGATGGGGATTTCTCGAGTTACTCCGCCGCTAACTTTTTGCCAGCCTTGCCACCGAGCCACCGATATATATTTTCGCATTATAAGGCGGCTCGGCGGCAAGCTGGGTGTTTTTATGTGATTTTAATCTTTTTTTTGTGAATGATTGCTTGTGGGGGCAGACCGCATGGTCGCTCATCACTTGTGGCTCGCTATTATTTGGAATCCGTTGAAGATACGGATCTTCAGGTCTCAAGATACGGATCTTTGCGCGCCAAGATACGTATCTTTCCGAAAGACAATGCAATGAGTTGATTTTCTGTTATATTGTTAAAGACCCCATCCGTTGGTGTGATGACAAGTTGTATTGTGTGCTGTAAGGCGTAAGGATGTTGTAGGGAAGGGGGTGAAGAATGAAAAACACATCTAAAAAAGAAATGAGGGCATTTTAACATGCCCTCATTTCTTTTTCCTTGAGCCTCTTGTCGGATTCGAACCAACGACCCCGAGATTACAAATCACGTGCTCTGGCCAACTGAGCTAAAGAGGCGGGTGGGCAAGCTTGCTATATCGCGTCGCTACAACCTTCTACCTTTGCTGCGGTCAAGCCCTGGAGGATTCGAAAGGAGCTGACCGTATAGGACTTGCCCGTTTTGCGGCTGCAAAGGTAGGGCTTTTTGTTTATTTGGCCAAGAAAAATGGAAAGTTTTTCATTGTTTGGTATAATTCTTGTGTCAATACGACTGCTATATGTGTGTTTTTTCGTATCTTTGCAAATCATATGTATGTCTTGATAAATAAGGGTATTCTGTGGGAAATATGGAACAGGAATCTCCGATGAAGAATATAGTGAATGGTGCTATGATGTATGGCACCTGGATGGGTATCTATTGGATGCTTAAATTCATGTTGGTGCCGTTGATGTTCACTGTCCCGTTGGCTTCGCTCCTCTTTTTGGGGCTGACGGCAGCTGTCCCGTTCGTGGGTTATTTTTTTGTGCGCCACTTTCGTGAGCGCTATTGCCTGGAAGGTCGGATTGCCTTTGTTCAGGCATGGATGTTCACTCTCTTGATGTATGCCTTTGCCTCCTTGCTTGCCTCTGTGGCCCATTATGTATATTTCGCCTATGTGGATGGAGGTGCTTTGTTAGGCACTTATGTGGAGCAGTTGGAACAGTTGGGGCAGCTGCAGCCGGAATTGGCAGAGGCTGTGGCTGAATACAAGAAGGCGGCAGAACTGTTGGTGGCCATGTCGCCGATTGATTTGACTGTCCAGATGATAGTGAATAACTTGTTTTATGGCATGATTCTGGCTCTGCCCACAGCGTTAGTCGCTTCGATGTGGCGCAGGAAGAGAGAAAAAATTAAAGAATGAAATAATGGAAACAAAAGAGAAGGAGACGGTCTGCAACGAGGAGTTGGACATTTCTGTCGTTGTTCCTCTTTACAACGAAGAGGAGTCCCTGCCTGAACTGTATGCGTGGATAGAACGTGTGATGAAGGAAAAGGGCTTTTCTTTCGAGGTGATTTTTGTAAATGATGGCAGTACCGACCGTTCGTGGGAGGTGATAGAAAAATTGTGTGCTGAGTCGTCCCAGGTGAAAGGCATAAAGTTCCGTCGTAATTATGGCAAGTCGCCGGCTTTGTATTGTGGGTTTGAACTTGCAAAAGGCCGGGTGGTCATTACGATGGATGCCGATCTGCAGGACAGTCCGGATGAGATACCGGAACTTTTCCGCATGATTACGGAAGAAGGGTATGACCTCGTGTCCGGTTGGAAACAAAAGCGGTATGACCCTCTTTCGAAGACAATCCCGACCAAACTGTTCAATGCCACGGCCCGCCAGGTGTCAGGAATCCGTAATCTGCACGACTTCAACTGTGGGTTGAAGGCTTATCGGCGTGAAGTGGTGAAGACCATTGAAGTGTATGGCGAGATGCACCGCTACATTCCCTATTTGGCCAAGGAGGCCGGATTCAAGCGGATAGGCGAGAAGGTGGTCCAGCATCAGGCACGCAAATATGGCTCGACAAAATTTGGGTTGGACCGTTTTGTCAATGGCTATTTGGATTTGCTTTCACTATGGTTCCTTTCTCGTTTCGGGGTCAAGCCTATGCACATTTTCGGTCTGTTGGGCTCTTTAATGTTCTTTTTGGGTTTCATAGCCGTATGTGTGGTCGGGGGGAGCAAACTCTATGCTTTGTCGGTTGGAGCCCCAGCCCGTTTGGTGACCGATTCTCCTTATTTCTATTTGGCTTTAGTGGCCATGATTTTGGGTACTCAGCTCTTCCTGACGGGTTTTGTGGCCGAATTGGTGACCCGCAACTCGGCAGAACGTAATAAATATCAAATAGAGAAGGTGATATGAGAAAAATTCTGAATGTCATTGCTTGTCTGTTGGGAGTTTCGCTTTTCGTGGTCGGTTGTGAAAGCAATGATTGCCTGCTGACTAGCGATTCCTACTGCCGTCTTTCCTTTGTCGATGCAGAGGGGAAGGCTGTGCAAATCAATGACACCTTGACCGTATCTCTTAACCTTGCGGGGTATGACAGCCTGTTCATCTACCGTTGCGATACGGATACAGTGGTCAGCTCCCAGCCTATAGATTCGTTAGCCTATAAAGGCTATGGCGAGGAGATAGAGGTGACGCGCAAACAAGGAGTCCTGCTTAATCGCAAAGTGGGCGCCAAGGAGATGGATATCCCGCTCTCTTATACGGTAGGAGTGGATACATTCTTTTTGCAGTACAGTGACCGGTTGGCCGACACTTTGTGGGTATGGCACGAGAATCTGCCTTATTTTACTTCGATGGAGTGTGGGACAGTGATGCATTATGCTTTGCAACGGGTGGAATCGACCCGCCATCTGATAGACTCAGTACTAGTAGTAGATGCAGGAGTAACTAATACCTTACGAGAAAATGTCAAGATCTATTATACTGTTAGCAATTAGTGCCTTATTGGCCATACTTCCGGCAGGTGCGCAGATGCGTAAACAACGCAAACCCGTGGAACCGGAGCGTAGCAAGATAGCCCAATGGCTTGATCTGACGGATACCATTCCTGCTTTTCAAGGGGTGAATGTCATGACCGATCTTGTAGGACCCGGCTGGTCTGTACTGGGTGGAGATTTTTTCAGTGTCGAGGCTGCCTTGGAGGTGAACCTATACAACCGTTTCTATCCCATTGTGGAGGCCGGTTATGGCAGTACGGATGCTATAAACGAGGATACGGAACTTCATTATAAGACTGCAGCTCCTTATTTCCGGCTGGGTGCAAACTATAATGTGCAATACAAGAAAAAGCGTCCCGGATACATTTTGGCAGGTTTGCGTGTGGGATATACCGCATTCGAATATGATATAGACGGCCCTCCGCTGACCGATCCGGTCTGGGGAGGTGAGGCTCCTTTTCATTTCGAGGGGATAAAGAGTCATGCCTGGTGGGGCGAACTGCTGGTGGGAGTACGTGCCCAAATTTACAAGAACCTTCACATGGGATGGACTTTCCGATACAAGATACGCTTCAGTGTGGAAAATAGTCCTAATGCAGAACCATGGTACATCCCGGGATTTGGCGAAAACGACAATACCCGTTTCGGAGCTACTTATGACTTGGTCTATTGCATCCCGTATAAGAAGTGAAAGGGATGGAGGATTGAATGAATAAAAGGAGATAAAAAACAATAGTGCAGTTTGTATTGAACTTTGAATCAGAAACTCTGCATCATCTGTGAATGAGAGGTGAATCATGACAGAATTCCCTAAATATAAAGATAAGTATGTCGTCGCTTGAAATCTGGCTTTTGGCCTTGGCTTTGGCTATGGATTGCCTGACTGTGGCTGTGGCTGCAGGTATTATCCAACGTCGGTGGTGTGGCAGGACAGCTTTTTGGGTGACACTTTCTTTCGGTCTGTTTCAAGGATTGATGCCCCTTTTGGGATGGATGTGTACCCGCTATCTGCATGGAGTGATAGAGGCTTTTGACCATTGGATAGCTTTTGGCCTGCTCTTATTCTTGGGTGGGCGTATGGTGTATGAAGGAATGAAGGGTGAGAAGAGTGAACACCATTTCGATCCTTCAGATTTGTGGACAATCCTTCTGTTGGGCATTGCTGTCAGCATTGATGCTTTGGCTATAGGCATATCATTTGCCTGTGTCGGTATTGCCGGTTTGAACGAGATGATCTTTCCTTTGCTTGTCATTACATTAGTGTCGGGCGTGCTTTCCCTGTTGGGTTATGCGGTAGGAGTAGGGTTCGGTAAGCGCTTCCGTTTGCCTGTAGAACCTCTTGGCGGACTGATACTGATTGCTATCGGGTGTCGGATATTGTATGAGCATTTGATGGGGTAAGCCCCCGTCTATCTCCCTTGGAAGGGAAGAGAATAATAGTCAATTGAAAATATGGACGATAAAAGAAAAAAATTACGTTGGCAATTGCCTTTCCTTGCACTGCTGATTGTGGGTACAGTCATAATTCTGAGCAAGCAAGACCGTTCGCCATACCGCACCAATGAGGGCTTTGTGTTCGGGACGGTTTATAAAATAACCTATCAATATGCAGAGGACCTTCATCCGCAAATCAAGGAGGAACTGAGCAAGGTAAACGCTTCGCTTTCTCCTTTCAACAAAGGTTCTGTCATCAGTCGCATTAATGGTAATGATCCTACGGTGAAACCTGACAGTTTGTTTCTTCATGTATTCCGTCTGGCCGAGAATATTTTTGCCGACACACATGGAGCGTTTGACATTACCGTGGCTCCCCTTGTCAATGCTTGGGGATTCGGCTTTGAGAAGAGTGGGGAAGTAGATTCACTGACTATAGATTCCTTGCTTCAGTATGTCGGTATGACTGGTGTACTATATGATGGAGAGTGCATCATTAAGTCCGATTCATGCGTAAAATTGGATTGCAGTGCCATAGCCAAGGGATATGGATGCGATGTTGTGGCAACTTTGTTTGACCGTTGTGGAGTCCGTAACTACATGGTGGAAATAGGGGGCGAGATTATAGTAAAAGGTATGAACCCGAAACGTAGTCAATGGAGTATAGGGATAAATAAGCCTATTGAAGACTCATTGGCTTTGGCCAACGAATTGCAGACTGTCTTGCGGGTTACAGACATAGCTATGGCCACATCGGGGAATTACCGTAACTATTATTATCGCGATGGTAAGAAGTATGCCCATACCATTGATCCGCGGACGGGGTATCCTGTGCAGCATTCCATCCTTTCAGCCACCGTTCTTGCCCCGACTTGTGCTGTGGCGGATGCCTATGCCACCTCGTTCATGGTGTTGGGGCTTGATTCTGCTTTGGCCATCTGCGACCGTCATCCCGAATTGCAAGGCTACTTTATCTATGCTAATGAACAAGGCGAGTTTGCTGCTTGCTATAGCGAAGGGTTTGAGCGGTGGATGAAATGAAGACACTTTTGCATGTATAATTTACCATTTACAGGAAGCAAGTGCAATTTGTTGCTTTTACTCCTTGTGGGGGCTCACGTTTCTCATTCCGCCTTTCGCTTGTAATTGCTGGGCGATACTCCGAAGTGCTTTTTGAATACGCGGCTGAAGTAGAGGGAATCGTTGAATCCTACTAAGAAACTTACATCGGCCATGCTTAATTCCGGTTGGCTCAGTAGCAGTTCCGAAGCTTTCTTCAAGCGTGCCAGACGGAGATATTCTACAGGGACACTTCCTGTAATTCCTTTGATTTTGTTATAGAAAACAGTGCGGCTCATATTTAACTCGCGTGCCAAATCTTCTATCCGTAAATCAGAATTGGCAATGTTCTGATCGATAAGGTTGTCCAATTGTATCAGGAATTCGCGGTCTTGATTAGTGGTGCAGATTTCTGTACTTCGTGTTCTTGGTTCCTTTGAGAATTTTTCGCGCAATTGTTGCCGTTGGTTGATAAGTTGTATGATGCGTGCCCTCAGAACATCTCTGTTGAAAGGTTTGGGGATGTATGCATCTGCTCCCTCTTCAAATCCTTTTGTCTGCTTTTCAGGTGTGTATAGTGCCGTGAGCAGGACTATGGGGATATGTGAAGTCGTGAACTCCTTTTTCAGTTTCCGGGTCAGTTCGAACCCGTCCACACGTGGCATCATGACATCGCTGATAATCAAATCTGGCATCAGTTCCTTGGCTTTTTCTATTCCTTCTTGTCCATCGATGGCGGTGAATACCTCGAAAAGATCTCCCAATTCCTCTACGAGCATATTCCGTATATCCATGTCGTCCTCTACCACGAGTAACCGTTGTGAATTGATTGGAGAATCTGCTTCTATTGGCATCTCCTCCGTTTTCATCAGCTCTTCTCTCTTTTCTTCTTTTTCTTTAGCAGGAATGATGGAGTCTAAGGGCATACCTTCATCTGCTTTGAGAAAATCCTCGTCTGTGTATGTCTCTGTCGAAGTTGGCAAACAGAGCGTGAAAATGCTTCCTTTCTCTTCTGCCTGTTTGTCACTGTTTATGATTATGTTTGGCCGATACTCCAATGCTCCGTGATGTACACGTGCCAATTCGGCAGAAAGGTTCAGCCCTATACCGATGCTGTTTCCGCTCATACGTGTTTGCATGTATCGTGAGAACAGTTCCTTCCTTTTCTCGGCAGGTACTCCGATTCCGGTATCGGTTACTGTCAGCATCAAGGTTTTTTCATTTTTCAGGCATAACTCAACAGTGATGCGGCATCCACTATTTGATGGCGTATATTTGAAGGCATTTGAAAGCAGGTTATATACAATCTTGTCTATGTGATTCCTGTCAATGGGGAGTGTGAATGTTTCTTCCCAGCTCTTGAAATCCAGACTTATGCCTTTTTGTTGTGCCAATTCGTTGAAACTCTTTGCTATGTTATGTGCGAAGGCTACGATATCGGTGGGTTGTAGAGCCAACGACAGTTGTCCGGCTTCCATTTTGTGGAACTGCATGATTTCATAAGAAAGCCGTGCCATACGGTCGGTGCCCTGCTGCATGGTGTCAATGGCTTGTCGGGCAACTTTTGTCTGTGGAACTACTTCCTTCAACCTTCCCAAAGCTACTTGGATAAGGGTCAACGGTGTGCGGAATTCATGCGACAGGTTAGTAAATAGCGAGGTCTTGAAGTTGGAAAGCTCCTTCTCCACCTTGATACGTCTTCTTAGTTTGGCTATGCGGTCAACCTGTTTGAATATTATATATATGATACTACTTAAAATTAATATACATAGAATGTTGAACCACCAGGTTTGCCACCAGGGAGGGAGAATAGTGATTTTCAATATTGCCTGCTGTTCGCTCCACAATCCGTCATTATCGGTTGTTTCGACATGGAATGTGTATGTGCCCGGTTGCAAATATTGATAGGAAGCATAGTTGCGGGTGGATGATTGTTTCCATTCCTTATCATATCCTTCCATGTACCAACGGAAACGCTTTTTATGACCTTCGTTGAAAATCATATCAGAAAAATGCAGTTCGAAGGAATTCTGTGTATGTTGCAGCTTGATATGGCGTGCATGAGGTACTGACGAACTTCTCTCCTCTTTTTTTATATAAGGTGTAGGTCTGCCATTAATCCATAGTTCGGTTATAATGATATTGGCGGACGATTTGGTGACGTTGATAGTCCGTGGATCCAGAATGACCATGCCGTGTATGGTGCCGAATACCAAACGGCCGTCAGGCAGTTTGCAAGAAGTTCCTTCCGAGAAACAATTTCCTTGTGGATCTTTACTGAGAGAAAAACTGTGCAAAGAGTTTATTCCGGGATCCAACCTTGAAAGTCCTTGACTGGTACCTACCCAGATGAAACCTAAGTCATCGTGAATGAGTGAGGTGACGGTATTGGATGCCAATCCGTCCTCTTCGGTAAAAGTTGTATAACTGAAATCCCCGTTTTCTTCAAGCATACACCGTATCAGTCCTTGCCCTATGGTGCCGCTCCATACGCTTCCCCCTGAAATGTCAGGCAGCAAAGCATGAATTTCTGTTGCGGGGAAATTTCCGTTAGTATAGCTATAGTGCCGGTATGCCGTGGGATTAGCAATTAGTGAGTCGGGATGGAAAATGCATAATCCGTCGTTGGTGGCTGCCCACATACGTCCTTTTCTGTCTTCTATGAGATCGCGAACCCTAAGCATTCCAAAACTTTTTGTCAGGAAATGTTGGAATGCATAGCCGTCTGTAGTTGTGCTGTCTTTGGTTACAAGGCATAATCCTCCGCCAAATGTGGCCAACCACATTCGGCCTTTACTGTCTTTAAGAATCTTGAAGATGTCGCCATTTTGCAGCGCTTTGTCAACCTCTCTTCTGTGTTTGATTTCTTTCCCGTTGATGATAAGCCCTTTTCCGCGTGTTCCTTTCCACAAAGTACCCAGTGTGTCAGTCTCCATGGCATAGATATTGGTGGCTACATTTTCAGCGGACAAGAGGTTGAGGTCTTTGTCGTAACTTTGCAGGAGGTTGCGGCGGGTTCCAACCCAGAGAGTGTCATTCTGCCAATTCAGCAGACGAATGTAGTTCTCGTATCCTTTTTCTTCTGTGTCGATGGACAATATGCGTTTATGGACAGGCTGTTTGGTATGTGACAGTTTGGTGAGTCCGGCATTGTTTGTAGCTATCCAGATGACCCCCTCTCGGTCTATACAGATATTGTGCAGCACGTCTGTCTGAAGCAAGTCCGGATTATCCTTATGGCTCAGATGTTGTAGCTGTTTGTTTTTCGGATTGAAAATGAATAGTCCGCTTTCGCCAGTTGTAATCCAAAGGTTCCCATTCCGGTCGGTACTGGTTCTGTAACTTTCGTAGCCTAAACTTCCTCCTTGTATTTTCCTTAAAGGAAGCGGAGTGACATCCGTGTAGGTACTGTCTATGTGGTAGGCACTTTCCGGTTGGTTATATATCAAGATGTCTTTTCTGCTAGAAATGTGTACAAGGCGTGGGGTAGGGAACTTGAACTCCTTCTTGCGGGTGGCTGTACGGCTCTTCATATCGTAGCTGTAAGCCCTTCGGTTTGTAATGATGAGCCATTCGTTGTGTGTCTTGTTGTCATTTACCACTTTATCTTTGGTTGACATCCCTTCTAACGTTGTGGTTTGTTCGATATGGGGCGAGTTGTCAGGGTTGTACCAAACAGTACCGTCTATGGTGACGAAATGTATCTCGTCTTGCCACAAATGGGATTGTATCCAATTTCGTGTGGAATCAACCAGATGGACTTCACCCTCCGGACTGATGCAGGCTAGTCCCGATGTGGCTCCTATCCATGTCCATCCGTCCTGTTCTTTGTTGATAAAACGGATTGTTCCTTTGGATAATCTTTTTTCAGAACGTTTGTATGGCACAGTTTGGAGTTCTCCTGATGGAGTGTAGCTGATGCCATAAACATAATCTTCGTTCCAGACCCATACATCTCCATTGTCCAACAAGGTAGGGACTTCAAAAAAATCGCTGTATGCCCCTATGCCTGTGAAATCCACAAATCGTCCTTGCCTCAAGTCAAAACAGCAGAGTCTTCGTGGCGAACATTGTATCCACAAATGCTCGTTACTGTCTTCAGAAATGGCTATTACGGAGTTTGAGGCCAATCCCGGTTCGTCACTGTCGGGTGGAAGTGGCAGAAATATGTTGAAGTTATATCCGTCATACCGGCATAGTCCGTTTGAAGTGCCAATCCAAATGAACCCTTGTTTGTCCTGATGAATACACCTGATGGTGTTGCTTGGCAGTCCGTCAGCCATGGTGTAGTGCCGGGCATTCAGTTTGATGATGTCTGTTAGGACGATACTGTCAGATTGAGGGCTGGCCCGAAGCGTTGCAGAGGATGAAATCAGAAGGACGAGGAGAAAAATCACCCCTCCCGATTTTAACATATTGTAACATAGGGACGCATGTCTTATTTCCATTTTTCAGTCCGGATTTGATTGTAAACTCATTCATGTTGTATTGATGGCAAGGCTGATTGTTGCCATTTCACGGCAAAGATAATTGTTTTTTTTTGTTCATAATTGTTTTGGAGAGAAAAAATGAATAGATGTAAGAAAAAAGCAAATGGGTATAATTTATCCATGTCATCCGTTAGATTTTCCATATTTCACTTGTTGCTTTTCCATACTTTTGCCACGGTTTAAAGTGTGCTTACTATAATTATAATAAAAAGATAACCAATGAAAAGAATTAATTGCATGATGGCAGTCTTGCTGTTTTTTGTAAGCAGTCTGTACTGTCCGTTGTCTGCCCAACGCATATATCCGCAGTTGGGACGAGGAGTCGTGGCCACAGCCCGAAACAATAAAACGACCATTACGTGGCGCAAGTTGGCACAAGAGCCTGAGAATGCCAAATACAATGTTTATACCCGTTCGGGTGAGGGTGAAGCGTGGAAATTGCTGAATGCCACTCCGCTTGGTGTGAGCAATTACCAGCTGTCAACGGTACTGGCCGGTGGAACGGAGATTGCAGTAAAGTTGGTCGTTGATGGTGTAGAGGTAGGTGACTATTCAAAACCCTTCAAGTACGTCACTCCCACTTATGCCAATGAGTATATGCGCATAGACTTTGTGAATGGTGGCTCTCCGATAGATTACCGTACGGTGCGTACTGCTTTTGTCTGGCCGGTAGATTTGGATGGCGATGGTGAGTACGACTATATTGTGGACCGCAAACGTATGACGGGCGGATTTACCGACAATGCCGATGCCGATCGTGATGATGTGGCTGAAGATGAGACTGTCGGTGGTGAAGAGACTGCTCCAAATCCTTCTAATATTGACAAGTTAGAGGGTTATCTTGCCGATGGAACTTATCTGTGGACCATCGAGATGGGTCCCAATGTCTATATATCTTCTGGTCAGAATGACAAAGTCTGTGTGGCCGATATTGATTTGGACGGTCGTGCCGAAGTCATCCTGAAAGGTTCTGATGGTACCCGTTTCTGGAATCAGGCTGCCAATAATTGGGGCAAATATCTGGTGACACCAGCAGGTGGAGGTGGTGACACTCCTGACTCTGATGGTGATGGAATATTAGACTACAAGACTTCAAAAACACGTAACGCTCCCCAATACATTGTTGTGGTCGATGGTATGACCGGTGCACAGAAGGATATTATAGAGATGAATTATCCTTCGGACAAGATTGATACTTATACGCGCGACAATAAAAAGAATTATATGGGCGATGAGTATTCTTTCTTGACGGGAAAGATGGGTGTGGCCTATTTGGATGGTATTCATCCCAGCATTGTTATGGAGTATTGCAACCGTAACAGTGAAGCGGCAGGAGCCAATGCGGGAAACCACAATTTCTATACATCAGCCTACAGCTATTTCGACCACAACGGAAATCGTACCGATTGGCATGAGATGTGGCAATTCAGTTTCAATAACGAACCGGGCATTGATGGCCATAGCCGTTTTCATCATATCCGTATTGGCGATGTGGATGGCGATGGCAAGGACGAAATCATGAATGGGGTCATCTGTGTCGATGATGATGGTACCATGCTTTGGTCATCAGGAATAAGCCATGGTGACCGTTTCCGTATGTCGGATATCGACCCTGAGCGTCCCGGACAAGAGATATTTGCTATCCAGCAGAGTGCCCATGACATGTTGGGACAGATAATCTACAGTGCACGCACAGGCGAATCTATCAAGAAGTGGTATCTGGGTTCGGTTGTCGATGTGGGCCGTGGCGAGTGCATGGATGTGCTGAAAGAATACAAAGGCTACGAAATGTGGTCAACCATGCCCAACATGTACACCGCACAGGGCGATGTGGCCATTGCCGGAAACTATAAGACCAACTATACCTATCCTACCGAAGGACTTTGGTGGGATGGCGATTTGGACCGCGAGGCTGTGATGTCGCCCGGAGGTTCGCACCCTACAGTGAATGTGGATATCCGTAAACATAACGGGACGAGTGGTGGCAGCCGACTGATAGAGTTCAGCCGTGAATCCGGTTGGAAAGTCTTTGCCAACGCTGCCATCCGCGGTGTGTTTTGGGGCGATATATATGGTGATTGGCGCGAAGAAATTATCTTGCGTGAGCGTGAAACAGAGTCAGGCTACAGCTATAATACGGCTATAGTAGGTTACACAACCAACTACACCACAAATGTTTCTAATATATACTGCCTTCAGCAGGACCCCAACTATCGCGGACAGTGTACAAACCGTGGTTATTACCAGTCGCCTATGACCTCCTTCTATTTGGGATACGATATGCCTACTCCTCCGCTACCGCCTTTTATGGTGGCCAAGAATGTCTGGGGTAAGGACGGACAAACATGGAAGAACGGTTCGGCCGGGTTTACTGATATGAGCCGTACACAGGCTGTGACCTACCAGGATGGCGAAACCGTAATCTTCGGACTGGATGGTGCCCGTGCGGTGACAGTGGAGGGAGACGTAGCTCCCGATACCACTTTCATCATGGCACCGCTCAACCCGAGAGGGAAAGAACTTCAGCCTTATATCTTTGCTGGTACAGGCTCCATTGCCGGTGGCGAGATATGGAAGTCGGGCGAGGGGCATGCCGTTGTGAATATTCCTTTGACCACTCCTCGGACTACGTATGTTTCGGAAGGTGTTCTGGAACTCAATACCACGGTCAGTGGTCCTGTTGACCTTCGTGCCAAAGGGACCATAGCCGGAAATGCGGTGTTGAATGGTGCTATCTCCTTCGAGGAGGCGCTGAACTACGAAGGTTGTCGTCTGAAGCCGGGTACGGAGAGTGCTCCTTTCGGAACGATAACTTTCAATACTGCACTGACCACAGGAAAGAAGGTATATGCGGAAATAGACTTTTCTGCCGATGGCTTACAGCACGACCTTGTCAAGGTGAATGGTGATTTGACCTTAGGTGGAACGTTGGTTTTCAATATCAAACGTGCAAACAGTGTACTGCCTGCCGGGACCTATCGTTTGCTGGAATATACAGGAGCGCTGACAGGTGAGGTAACCCAATGCACCATAATGGGCATGGATGGTCAGGCTTGCCACATGGAGGTACAGCAAGGTGCTTTGTGTCTTGTTGTGCCCGAAGCGCGTGTTGCCATGCAGGGAGTGAAGTGGACAGGTTCCAAAAATGGTATGTGGGATTACAATACCTTGAATTTCTCCCTTGCCGGGGCAGATACCACATTCGTGTCGGGCGACCAGGTGTTGCTGGGCGACGAGGCAGTCGTTACCTCCATAACGCTTAACGAAATGTTCCCTATCAGTGGAGTCGTATTCGAGAATAACCAGAAAGAATATATCATAGCCGGCAAGAGCGGAGGCTTCTCAGGCGAAGGCGGACTGACCAAGCGCGGTACAGGCGTGTTGCGGCTGAATGGTTACAAATCAACCTATACCGGTCCTACCATCCTCGAAGGAGGAACTGTTCATGTGGCCGAGTTTGCTCCGGCAGGTGTGGCCAGTTCCATTGGAGCGGCTACAGCCAGTGTCAGCAACTTCCAGATGAAGAACGTGAAACTGGTGAGCGACCATCTGAGTGCGGCGACCAATCGCGGCATGACCGTTTCGGATACCGTATGTTTGGTTGTCGATACCGATCACCTGCTGACCTTCCATGGTAAGGTAACGGGTACAGGAACCATCGTGAAGGAAGGTGCCGGACAATGGACGCTTGTCTCATCGTCCAACGACTGGACCGGTGGTCTGGTCATCAAGGGCGGTACAGTCTGTCGTGGAGACAATTCTACTGTTATAGGTGCAGATGACAAGACCGTGTGGACTGTATATAATGGTTCTTTTCAAGATTATTATGGAACAACTACTGGCGCTTTGACAAATTTCAACCATACGGTGTATGTTCCGGAAACCAGCAACTCCTTCACCTATATAACAAACGGACAAGACAGAATCAACGGTAAGTGGTTAGGAAAGGGAACGGTGACGTTCTCCCCCCGTTATGTGCGTCATAATCTGTTGGGCGATTTTTCCGAGTTTGAAGGCACGCTGGCTGTAGGTAGTGTTGAAGAGCGTACACTTCGCCTTGGCAAGGGACTGGAAATGCGCAAAGGCCGCTTGCATGTCGATAAGAATGCCATTGGCGGATATGCCGTTGGTGGTGGTAGTGCAAAGAGTTACAGTCATTACGTGGGTTCGCTGACGGGTACAAATTCCATTCAGAATGGTACTTGGTACGTAGGCTATGACAATACCGACTTCACCTTTGGCGGAACGTTTGACGAAAGCATTGTCTGCCACAAGTGGGGAACGGGACAGATGACCTTGTCCAAGACTCAGAACAGTCTCATCTACATTCGCGAAGGTTCGCTTTATTGCAACACCACTCCTTCGACCAAAGCTGTAGGTGTGAATGGCGAGAATGCCACCATCCAACTGGTGGGCTGCAAGGTCAATCAGTTGAACCTCTCCAATGGCGCCACCCTGTTACTGGGAGCTACGGGTAATGGCCGTACTACCCAAGTTTATGGACAAGGTAATCTGTTGGCACAAGGTAATTCGCGCATCGTTTTCCACCGCAACCTTGTGGGGTGCGACCGGATTTATATGACATCGGGCAATGTAACCTTGAAAAGTGGAACTGTGATAGTTGTTGAAGACTACGAAACGGCTGCACCGCTCAAATCGGGCGATGTACTTTATCTCTTCACCATGTCAGGAAGCGGCAAGATTACCAATGAGGGTGTGACTATCCAAAGCAATCTGCCCGATGGCCTTTATTGGGATACCTCACGCTTGGCCTCTGAAGGTGTGATTGTAGTGGCCGGAACGGAAGGCATAGACTCTGTTGAGGCAGAAACCACCGGCGTAGGAGTCGTCTATGATTTTTCTGGTCGTCGGGTGGTGAATCCTGAAAAAGGAAAGATGTATATAATTAATGGTAAGAAGAGACTCTATTGACAAGGAGGTAAGGGAAACCTCTGTATTCTAAAAACTATCATAACAATAAAACATATAACATAAAAACATGATAAAACAGTTCATTTCAAGAATTTCTCTACTGGCTTTTATGCTGGCTGTCTCCTCTTTGGCCATTGCCGAAGAGTTTCGTTACAATTTCAATATGGATTGGCACTACATAGTTGGTGACAAGAGTGCTGAAGAATTCCATGCAGTACCTGCCGAAGCCCGTAAGGGGGGTGTTGCAGTCTCCTTGCCCCGTGCGTTCAATGAGGACGATGCTTTTCGTGTGGAGATAGCTCGTCATCGCGATACGGTGTCATGGTGGTACAAGCACTTCGAACTCCCAGCTGAGGCTAAGGACAAGCAGGTGTTTGTCGAGTTCGAGGGAGTGCGTCAGGCGGCCGAAGTCTATTTGAATGGTAAATACGTAGGTCTTAGCGAGAATGGTGTAATGGCGTTTGGATTTAATCTGACTCCCTACTTGAAGGAGGGAAGCAACGAACTCTCCGTGCGTATTGATAACGATTGGGATTACCGCGAAAAAGCTACGAACACCAAGCATCAGTGGAACAACCGTAATTTCAATGTCAATTACGGAGGTATAACCAAAAACGTGTGGTTGCATTTCAAGGGCGATGTCTATCAGACCCTTCCGCTTTATTCCAATTTGGGAACAGTAGGCACTTATGTGTATGGTACCGATTACGACATTAAAAAGCACCGTGCTACGGTGAATGTCGAGTCGCAGGTGATTAACGGCAGTGCTACCCCTCAGCGTGTGAAACTTCAAATTGAGGTACTCGATGCCGAAGGAAAGAGTGTGGCGCGTTTCAGTGGAAAGAGTCTGACGGTTGCTGCTGGCGATACAGCTGTGGTGAAGGCACAGAAACGTCTTTCCGACCTGCACTTCTGGTCGTGGGGATATGGTTATCTTTACACCGTGAAGAGCATGTTGGTAGCAGGTGGCGATGTGGCCGATGAGGTCATTATCCGTACAGGTTTCCGAAAAACCCGTTTCGGGGAGGGCAAAGTGTGGTTGAACGACCGTGTTATCCAACTCAAGGGCTTTGCCCAACGTTCGTCCAACGAATGGCCTTCCGTGGGGCAGGATGTACCGGCCTGGTTGAGCGACTATTCCAACGACCTGATGGTGAAGACCAATGCCAACCTGGTGCGTTGGATGCATGTCACTCCCAGCAAGCAGGATATCGAGTCGTGCGACCGCGTGGGCCTGATTCAAGCCATGCCTGCAGGCGATGCCGAAAAGGATTGCCAAGGTCGCCAGTGGGAGCAGCGCACCGAACTGATGCGTGATGCTATCATCTATAACCGCAACAATCCCAGTGTCATCTTCTATGAGTGTGGCAATGAAAGCATCAGTCGCGAACACATGATTGAGATGAAAGCTATCCGTGACAAGTACGACCCTTATGGCGGACGTGCCATCGGAAGTCGTGAAATGCTCGATATTGACGAAGCCGAGTATGGAGGAGAGATGCTCTATCTCAACAAGAGTGCCAAACACCCTATGTGGGCTATGGAGTATTGCCGTGATGAAGGCTACCGCATGTATTGGGACAACTGGTCCTATCCGTGGCATCAGCATGGAGCAGGTCCGCTTCATCGCAATGCCAGTGCTTCTTCTTACAATCAGAATCAGGATTCGCTCACTATTGAGCAGATTGAGCGTTGGAACGATTATTACGTGTTGCGTCCCGGTATGGGCAAGCGCGTCTCTTCGGGTGGGGTGAAGATTATCTTCAGCGAAACGAATACCCACGACCGCTCCGAGTTCAACTACCGTGTCAGTGGGGTGGTCGATGCCATGCGTATTCCCAAGGACGGATTCTTTGCCCATCAGGTAATGTGGGACGGATGGGTGGATATCGAAAACCCGCGTACCTATATTATTGGGCATTGGAACTATCAGGTGGGCATTGTGAAGCCCGTCCATGTGGTTTCAAACTGCGAGCAGGTGGAACTTTTCCTCAACAATAAGTCACTTGGACAGGGCACACGTAAGCATACGTTCCTATTCTCGTTCGATAATGTTTCTTTCCAACCCGGCACGTTGCGTGCGGTAGGTAAGGATTCCGAGGGCAACATCCTTTCAGAATATACTTTGAGTACGGCTGGCACACCTGCTGCCCTCCGTCTCAAACTCATCCAAAGCCCTACGGGCATGAAGGCCGATGGAAGCGACTTGGCTTTGGTTGAGGTAGAGGTGGTCGATAAGGACGGTCGTCGGTGCCCGCTCGACAACCGTATGATTGACTGGACTCTTACGGGCGAAGCTACATGGCGTGGCGGAATTGCTCGTAGTGGAGACCTTGACAATCACATTCTGGATACCATGTTTCCTGTCGAGGCAGGTGTGAATCGCGTACTGGTGCGCTCTACCTGCAAGGCCGGTGTCATTACTCTCAAGGCTGAGGCTAAGGGGTTACCTGCACAGACTATCCAATGGGAAACGAAGCCGATTGAAACGGTCAATGGCTTATCTGCTTACATGGCTGGTCGTGAATTGCCATGTATTCTTGACCGTGGCGAAACACCGCTTACACCTTCCTATACCGACAAGAAACTGACTGTCGATATTGTCAAAGCCGAAAGTGCTGCCAACGATGGTACCGAGGTGAAAGCTTTCGATGACAATGAACTTTCCGGATGGAGTAACGATGGCAAGCGGCAGACGGCTTGGATAACCTTCGAACTGGCCGACGCAGCGGCTATTGATGAAATCAGTATCAAACTTACCGGGTGGCGTCAGCGCAGTTATCCGTTGGAGGTGGCTGCCGAACTGGTTGAAGACGTGGAGGGCATAGGAAAGAAGGGTGACAATGTGGTCGTTTGGAAGGGGACCACTCCCAAATCGTTAGGATACGTGTCGTTGGACATTAAGAACCCCGTCAAGGCACTCCGCTACACCATTCGTCAGATTGGTCAGGCCAAGGACCAGGAAGCCTTCGGACAAATTGTAGAACTGGATGCTGCGCAAGAGGAGAAAGTGGCCAAGGCGCGAAGGGGCGACCTCCGTATCCGCGAAGTGGATTTTCTTGTGCATGTGAAATGAAATATTACTCAGCTTTTGCAAGTAGGAAATAAGGAGATAAAGGAGTTAAAGAGATATAAAGGGAGATAAAGGGAGTTAAAGGAGTTATCACTTCGCTTCGCTCCGTTAGGAGTTAAAGCCAATAGTTTTGCTGTACTATCGTCTGAACTCCTGTAACTCCTGTAACTCCTGAACTCCTGTAATCTACAAAAAAGTTGAGCTTACAAGACTTAAACAATTACTGATTAAATAAAAAACAAAAAGAATGAAAAACATTAGAGAAAACAAATTGATGGTGGGGGCATACGTAGCTCCGCACGTAGAAATTATTGAAGTGGCCGTAGAGAAGGGCTTTGCCTCTTCGGGCGATTACGAAGTGCAGACCCTGAGCGGTTCGGCCAATGATGCAGACAAAACCTGGTGGTTTGATTAATCGGATTAGGAGGAACATGCTATGAAAAAGAACCTATTTCTTTTGGCAGCTGCCGCGATAGTGGCAGGCTGTAGCAGTGATGACACCACACAGATGACGCCACCGGCTGGTAAGCCTGCTGCATCCGAGTTGCAACAATTGGTGTTCGGTACGACTGCAACACGTGCTCACTGGGTGGATGGAGAAACCAGCTTGACCTTTGCTTGGGACGAGGACCAGGTTGGTACGGAATTGGTATGTGCCATCGTTTCGGAAGGAACCTTCACGCCCAGTTACAAAGTTGATGGCGACGAAGTGGGCGAGGCCCAATATGCCTCATACCTCACTATCGCGCCGGGTACTGACAATGCCGGAACTGCCACCTTCACCACGGTGAACAGTTTCCACAAGGACGCAGCTCTTACCGGACAGACCATTCATGCCGTAACCCCCGTATCGAGCGATAAAGTGACCACTACCGCCAATGGTTTCTCAGTAGAGATGCCGATGCCCGCAAGCTTTACGCAGACGGCAAGCGGCGACCTTATGCACCTGCAACCCTACATGCAGATGTATGCCACAGCCACACTGAATGCAGGCGACAACAACTTGGCGTTCAATCACATTCCTGCCACGCTCGGCTTCAATATTGTGAACAGCGGGGCATCAGCCGTTACCGTGAAGAGTGTGACAATCGATGCCGTCGAGGCTACGAACGGTGTCATTGCCGCTCCCCTCTCATCGGCTATGGCCACCTATTCAGCTGCCAGCGGTCTGGCTTACAGTACTGAGACTCCCCATACTGCCGTGACCACCGTGTTGGGAGGCTCCGAAGGTGTAACTATCGATGCCTCAAGCAGCTACCTTGCCTATGCCTTGGTGCTCCCCTTAGGCACCGACGCTGCTTTGCAAAACGCCTATCTGCGTGTCCGTGTCACTACTACTGATGGAACTTACACCCTCTACACCCTCTCTGGTGAACAATTGAAGGCCAGGACCGAAGTTGAAACCTACGACTGGCAGGCCGGCGAGTTCTATGGATTCACGCTGACAATCCCTGAATTGAACGAGACTGCTTGTACGTTGCCTAAAGGAAGTACTTTTAAAACCAATCTGAATGCAGCATTAGGGGATTGTACGAAAGTACGTTTTGTGGCAGGAAGTGCCAAGACTTCTGAAACAACCTTTGGGAATACAACTGGGACGACAGCCTATATTGTTTCTAATGGTGATTGGCTTGAGATTCACACTTCGGCTAAAGAGTTCATGGCAAATAGCAACTGTTCGGAAATGTTTTATACCCTTTCTTCTTTAATCGGTATAGATTTTGGTTGTAACTTTAATACAGGAAGTGTTACGAGTATGTATCGGTTCTTCCGTGGTTGCTCGGGGCTGACAGTTCTTAATTTAAGTGGATTCAATACTACTAATGTAACGAATATGAGCAGTTTATTTTATAAGTGTTCTAAATTGACAACTCTTGATTTAAGCAATTTCAATACAGAAAAAGTGACTACTATGAAAGAGATGTTTCGTGAAGCAGGTGCACTTACAAATGTAAATGTAAGGAGTTTTAATATTTCTAATGTTGAGAGTTTGGAATATATGTTTGGTAAATGCAATTTGATGCAAGAACTTGATTTGACTAATTTCTCATTTGAATCTATGCCGACTGTGTCTAATTTCTTATATCAAGTAGCTTACAGTACATCAAGTAAACCTATACCTGTCTATGTTACAAAAGAAGGCTATGATTATCTGACAACAAATATTTCAGGAGTTGAAAGTGGTGATTATGCAAAACGTATCAAATTGGTAAACGCAGAGGGTACAAAGTGGTCCGAAATCATAGCCGAAGAAGAGGCTGCTGGTGGAACAGAATAAAAGAACTCAGTATTTACATACACACTGTAATGATGCCGAGGCAGATGTTTGCCTTCTGCATCGCAATAAAGAATCTCTGGGGTATGCCCCGGGGATTCTTATTTCCGTCTATTGGTGTCCGGTAAGAAATCGAGGATTTCTCATCCGTACCTCTTGTAGGGACGCTGCGTGCAGCGTCCGATTCAATATCGGGCATTGCGGATTCGGAGGCGGGGGTGTGTCAAAAATAAATTTAGGCACGGATTGCACGGATTTATATTTCATTTTTATACCCGAACGGTTATAATTTATCCGTGTAATCCGCGGAGTTCCCTTGAGCAAAGCGAAAAATCCGTGCCTAAAAAAACAAATGGCTGCATTTTGACACCCCCCCTACAGTTCGCGACAAGAAAACCTGCTTTAGAATGCCGTTTGAACACCATTCGAACGGCATTTTATGGGATTAAAGTGCCTACTTGAATAAAAGTATAAGGCTTAAACCTATAAAGTTTAAGGCTTAAACTTATAAAGTATAAGGCTTAAACATTATAAGTATAAGGCTTAAACTTTATGGAAAAGTCCGATTTTTTGTTGTTTTTCGGGGCAGAGGTATCATAAAAACATAATGGCAGATAGGACGCTCTATTTGGCCAGAATGCTGATAAAATCAGTGTTTCGCGAAATAATCCATACGATGAAACAAATAATCCATATAAGTATATAGCTATAAATGTAATTTTGCGCAAATTCATGAAAAATTAATAAAAACATGATAGCGCAGATTACAATGAAAAGAATGAAAACATCGGGCAGGTTGCTGCTGTTCTCGGCTGCACTGCTTCTGTTTGCGCCCGGTTGCGACGACAAACTGGAAGAACACTACGAGCCATTGCCCGACCAGAAGGGGAACACGTGGGACATGCTTGCTGAGGCGGGCAACTACAACTCGTTCCTTCAAGCGGTCGAACGGGCAGGTTTCAAGCCCTACCTCTACGGGAAAGGTATCACCACTACGTTGGCTCCCGACGATGAGGCCATGAACACTTACCTGCAGGAACATGGCTATGCCTCGATAGGGGATATGTCCAAGGAAGAGTTGCAGGAGTTGGTAGGGTATCACCTGCTCTACTACTCGTACAACAAGAGCAAGATGGAGAATTTCCGTCCCGAAGGGCAGATAGCCACCAATACAGATACGGCCACCATGACCGACAAGGGACTCTACTACAAGTTCCGTTCACACTCGTCGGCACCCACAACCAAGGCCATACACCCCACCACGGGCAAAGAGATTACCATCTATCACCAGGAACGTTTTGTTCCGGTTTTTTCTCATCTCTTCTTCAAGACCAAGGGTATCGATGCCAAGTCGAACTATGAATACTTCTACCCCAGTTCGTTGTGGACGGGAGATGATGGCTTCAATATTGCCGGAGCCACGGTCGAAAAGTATGCCGTGCCTACTTCCAACGGGTATATATACAAGATTGACAAGGTGCTGGAGCCGGAAGAGACCCTTCACGGACATCTGTTGGAACATCCGGAGTACAGTCGTTTCCTTTCGTTGTACGACCGTTTCTCGGAATATATCTACGATGCCACTCTGACCGCCGACTATGGCGAGGCCTTGGGTGCCGACTCCCTGTTTGTACACAGTCATGCCGAACCGCTTGCTCCTATAGCAATGGATTGGCCTACAACCGACTATGTGCGCCTCGACACATTGGCCTACAAGGCATACAGCCTGTTCGCCCCTACCAACGAGGCATTGGCCGACTTCTTTGACTCCTATTGGGCAGGAAACGGGTATGCCGACTTGGAGTCGCTGGACAGACTGGTGGTACAGTATCTGCTGGCCGAGTGTGTCAATAGCGGTTCAATCATCTTCCCTGAGGAGATTACATCGGGCAAGGCCCTGAACCGTTGGGGAATGAAGTACAACTTCAATCCCGCGGAGATAGAGGACCGCACAATCTGTACAAACGGTGCATTCTACGGGGTCGGGCAGTTCCAGGCTCCCCGCCTGTTCGATGCCGTAACGGGTCCGGCCTTCTCCGACCGTAACTACCTGCCATTCCTCTATGCCCTTCATGCCGACGAGGAGACTCTGGTAGCTTTGGCCTCAGACAAGTTGGCCTATACCGTGCTGATGCCTTCCGAAGCCACTTTTGCCCTTGAAGATATCCACTTGATGGAGTATGCAAACGGCAACAGCCTGCAAACTGTGGAAGCAGACGGTACGGCCGCTTCGCTCAGCAATTCTGCTCTTTCCGAAATTGTCTCTACTCATTATGCCATTGGCGAGTACGACTTGATGGCCGAGGGGACTCAAGTGGTGCCTTTGGCTAAGCCATACCGCTATTGGTTTGTGCGCGACGGAGAGATTACCTACTCCAGCCGCTTCAATCAGTTGTTGGAACCGATGGAATCAGGCCATGAGGTTGTCAATCCCTTTGCTCCACTTTCCGAGGTGCTGACAAACGACGGTACGGCATGGAGCAACGGAAAGGTTTATACCTACGATGCTACCAACTTGAAGGGTCTGTTGGGCACTTCCATAGTCGAGGACAATTTGCAAAAGCGTCTGGCTGTATGCAACGACGAACGCTATCCCTACTACGTCTTCTCGAAACTGCTGGCAGCCGCCAATATGGTGGATGGAAATAACGTGTCCCTGTTTGAGGGGGCCGGGCGATACATTGCCTTTATCCCCTCCAACGAGGTGTTGTATGAAGCCTTATCAAGAAGAAATGTGCCAGGAGTGTTGGCCTACAGAAAGGGCTCTAATGGACTTACTTTGACGGTGCGTTACCCCGAGGAGTTGCAGAGTTTCTTGAAGTCGTTCTTTGTCGATGCTGCCGCTATTCCCACTTGTCCGTACGTGGGTTCGGAAATGAAGTCGGGCGAATATTACAGTCTGGCTCAGCTTGAAGACGACGGGACCAATACGAACAACAAGGTGCCTGTCCGTTCTACCTTGCTTTACACCGACGATGGCAGCGGACTCTCCATTGTTCTGAAAGATGGCGAGAATACCACTCCCTGCCGGGTGGTTGAGGACTATGGCTGTCTGCCCTTCTGTTTTGCCGACGGTTCGATGCACATTATTGATGGATTATTAAAATAAGGAATAAAGAGATATGGCAATATCAACGACTACCAGCCGCACCAAGAAGGTGCTTGGAACCTGTGCCCTGCTGATGGTGCTCATGGTTCAGCAGATGCTGGCCCAGCAGGTCCTGACCGGTGTGGTCAAGGACAACATGGGTGAAATACCGGGTGTCAATGTCTATGTGGAAAACAATCAGGGACGTACCCTGAATGGAGTCATCACAGACATGTTTGGAAAATACATTCTCGAAATACCCGAAGGAGAGAAGAACCTGACTGTGGTTTATTCGTTCATCGGAATGAAGACCCAACGCATCCCCTACAAGGGACAGAAGGTGCAGAACATTGAAATGTCGTCAGAGGCCACCCAGATACAGGAGGTGGAAATCTCGGCCAAGAAGCTCGACCGAAACGAGTTTGGTATCTCTGCCCGCGAAATGGTATCCTCCACCCAGAAGATAGAGATGAAGGAACTGGTCGAAACTGTTCCCGTATCCACCGTCGAGGAGGCTTTGCAAGGCCAACTGGCCGGTGTGGACATCACCATGGGAGGCGACCCGGGAGCACGCAGTGCCATCCGTATCCGTGGTATGAATACACTGAGTAGCTCTGCCGAACCGTTGTTCGTTATTGACGGTGTACCCGTACAGACCGACATGAGCGATGACTTCGACCTGCAGAATGCCAACGAGGAGGACTTGGGCGCCCTGTTGGGCATCTCGCCTTCCGACATCGAGTCGGTCGAGGTATTGAAAGATGCTTCGGCCACTGCCATTTGGGGTGCCAAGGGTGCAAACGGTGTGTTGATGATAAATACCAAGAAGGGTGTGGTGGGAAAAACCCGCTTCTCTTTCTCGTCCAAATATACACTCAAGTTCGAGCCTAACACCATTCCGATGTTGGACGGTGACCAATATACGGCCTTGATGCAGGATGCCATCTGGAATGCGGCCGACTACGTGGGCTACAGCAATGCCAACGATTACCTGCGCCTGCTGTTTGATACGCCCGAGATTGGTTACGACCCCAAGTGGCAATATTTCGACGAGTTCAATGTATCGACCGATTGGCTGGATGCTGTACGCCAAAACACCTCTACGTGGGAAAACACCTTCTCAATGAGTGGTGGTGGCGAAAAGGCCACTTACCGCCTGTCGTTGGGATATATCAGCGAGGGTGGAACAACGGTTGGTACCTCGTTGGACCGTTTCAACACTTCGCTCCGTGTGGATTACAACTTTTCCAAGAAACTGAAGTTTGGTGCCAACTTCTCGTTCTCCGATGTGTCGAAAGATGCCAACTGGAACAACAACGTCCGCAGTGAGGCATTCAAGAAGATGCCCAACAAGTCGCCTTACGTAATCGGTTCCAACGGGGAACCTACGGGAGATTACTTCGTCTATCAGACCAGCGATTGGGAAGGTACCTTCAACGGGAAAAACAATTTCAACCCCGTAGCGATGGCCAACGAAGCAATAAACCATACCGATTCGCGATCAACCAAAATTATTTTGGACACAAAGTATAAGATATTGCCCGAATTGACCTATTCGGCTTACGCTTCGTTGTCCATGTCGTCAACCAAAGTGCAGAAGTTCCTTCCGCAGAGTGTGACGGGTGTGGCTTGGAATAGTGAATATGCCAATTTGGGCTACGACTCCAATAGCAAGAGTCTCTCTATCCAGACGGAAAACCGTTTGAACTACATCAAGAACTGGCGCGAGAATACCCATCAAGTGATTGCCTCGGCAGTGTTCCGTACGTCGCAGTCCAACAGTTCGAGCTATGCCTCTTCTACGTCGGGTATGGCCTCCAGCGATTTGTCCGACCCCATTGTCAGTCCGGCCGTGCAGGAAATGTCATCGGGCGAATCGGAAGGAAGGAGCTACTCAGGCGTGGCTTTGGTCAACTATAGCCTGATGCGTCGTTTTGTGCTCCAGGCCTCTTTGGCCATCGAGGGTAACACTGCATTCGGTCGCTCTATGCGCACCGGATATTTCCCTGGTGCCGGTGTTTCTTGGAATATTCAGAATGAACCGTGGTTGAGGAAAGCCCACGAGAGTTGGTTGGACGAATTGAAACTCCGCTTCAGCTACGGTGAGAGTGGCAATGCCCCGAAGGGTAATTCGGTCTATCTGGGAGCTTTTGCGGCAGGCGACCCTTATATGAATATGTCTTCCATCACCCCTACCCGCATGCAGCTGGACAAGTTGAAGTGGGAGACCTCCAAGGAGTATAACGTCGGGTTCAACTTCTCGGCATTCGATTCGCGCTGGTCTGTTGTTGTCGATTATTACGACAAGCGTACCTCGGATCTGTTGCAGAAGAATGTGACAATACCCAGTACCACGGGATACAGCACCATCAAGTACTTCAACTCCGGTGAAATCCAGAACCAAGGTATCGAGTTCCGCACAGACATAACCTTCTTCAAGAACAAGGACTGGAATGTGACGGGTTCGTTCAATGCTGCCCGTAACCGTTCCAAAATTCTGGAAATGCCGGTCAATATGTCCGAAGCCTCTTATGTAGAGGGCTCTACTGACATGAAGAACGGAACCTATGCCGCCCGTGTGATAGTGGGGCAACCCATCGGTGGCTTCTATGGATACCGCTACAAGGGGGTCTATTCTACTCAGGAAGATACTTATGCACGTACAGCAGATGGAACCATCATGCGTGATGTCGGGGGAAATCCTGTCATTATGCGCAACGGTGCGGAAATCTGTTATCCGGGCGATGCTATCTACGAAGACATCAACCACGATGGCGTCATCAACCATTATGACATTGTCTATTTGGGCAACTCGCAACCTATCCTTACGGGAGGTGCCAACTTTACCGTACGTTACAAGGCATGGTCGCTCCGCGCATCGTTCCACGGACGTTTCGGACAGTCTATCGTGAACTCTACCCGTATGAACAATGAGAGTATGTACGGAAAGAGCAACCAGTCAACTGCGGTTCTCCGCCGTTGGCGTAGCGAGGGCGATGTGACCGATATACCTCGGGCACTTTACAACGAGGGTTTGAACTACCTTGGCTCTGACCGCTTTGTGGAAGAGGCCAACTACATCCGCCTTAAGACTCTGACCGTCAACTACAACCTGCCCAAACGGATGTGCAAGAGCATCGGGGTACAGTCATTAGGCGTGTTCGTCACGGGCTACAACCTCTTTACATGGACCGATTACAGCGGACAGGATCCCGAAGTGAAGACCCCGAGCAGTGCGTTCGACTACGCCGAGGATACTGCACAGACCCCTTCGGCCATCCGTATATCAACCGGTATAAACCTGAATTTCTAACCAGTTATATAAAAGAATAATAAAATGAAAGAATTGAAATATCTCATTCAGAAGTCAAAAGTCCGCACATTACTTTGGGGCTTTTGCGCGTTGTTCTTCACTTCCTGCAACGATTGGTTGGAAGTTTATCCGGTGAACGAACAGGTGACTCCCCGCTTCTGGCAGTCCAAAGAGGATGTCGAGGCAGTGTTGGCTGCCGGTTACGAGGAACTGCGTGCCCAAGTGTCCGGCAGTCTGGTTGACTGGAGCGAGTTGCGCGGTGGTTCCATCATGTCGCGTTCAAATACCAACAGGCAGAAAATGCAGCAATTCAAGTTGACTTCGGACAACAAGTTGTGCAGTTGGGCAAGCATGTACAAGATTCTCAATTACGTGAATTCGGTGATACATTATGCGCCCGAAGTGCAGGGAAAGGACGAAACCTACTATACCGCCTACATGAATGCCCACCTTGTGGAGGCACGTTTCTTGCGGGCATTGACCTATTTCTACCTGGTGCGCAATTTCAAGGAGGTACCTCTGATTGTTCAACCCTATGTGGATGATGCACAATCTTTCGAGAAACCGAAAAGTTCGGAAGAGGAGGTTCTGGCACAGATTCGTGCAGATATCGATTGGGCTTTGCAGTCCGGGGCAGCCAAGGAGTTTTACGAAGATACCGAATGGACCGGAGCATCCAAGGGACGTGCCACCAAGTGGAGCCTTTATGCCCTATTGGCCGATGTGGCCTTGTGGAGCGGCGATTACGATGCCTGCATCGATGCCTGCAACCACCTGCTGAATGCACGCCAAGAGTCGCAGTCGGGATATTTTCCCGTGTTCATGGCCGAGTCTGCACAGTGGTTCAATATTTTCTACTTAGGAAATACGAATGAAGGAATCTTTGAATTGAATTGGCAATCAAACCTGTACGACCAAACGGCCGGTAGCCCTTCCAATATTTTCACCGTAGGTTCTTCGGCTGCTTACCAATTTTCTCCGACTATGAGTGCCCGTCTGGAAGAGGAAAATGCTTTGGCTATAGAGACTGGGTTGAACCCGGTTCGTGCTTCGTGGGGTACTTATGCGATCATTACTGAGGGCGAATCCCAACACTGCGTGTGGAAATACAACGGACTGCCTGGTGAAACAACGGTCAGCCAGACCCGTCTGTACAAGGATGCCAATTGGATTGTTTACCGCATGGCCGATGTGATGCTGATGAAGGCTGAGGCATTGGTGTGGAAGGGAAGTCATGAAAACGGCCTTGTAGCCATCGATTTGATGCACCAGGTGCGCACCCGTGCAGGGCTTCCCGGCTATGCGGCTGTAGGTTCTGAAGAGGAACCTTTGCCAGGTGTAATCGAAGTGAATGTGGATGACCAGTTGGAGATGTTGACTGCTATCCTCAATGAGCGCGACATGGAGTTTGCCGCTGAAGGAAAACGTTGGTACGACCTGATGCGTTTCGGCCGTAGCCAGAACTACAGGTACAAGGAAAACTTCATTGCTTTGCTTAAGGAGTGCAACGAATCGGCCGACGATGCTTGGTTGGAAACAGCATTGGGCGACCCCTACGGTTGGTACCTGCCCATCATGCAGAGCGATATTGAGAGCAATCCGCTGTTGGAGCAGAACCCCTACTATGCTTCTACTTCCGCTTCGAATTAATATAAGTAACAGTTAAAGGAATAATAAGATATGAAACACATTCTATTGAAGATTCTGGGTCTGTTCGTAGGAGGATGGTGCATGGTGTGTGCCACTTCGTGCGAAGACCCTTATCAAGACGAAACCTTCTTGGTGTATGACGTCATGCCCATATCGGCCTATCTGGACAGTGAGCCGGAACTCTATTCGGAGTGGGTGCAGGTGCTCAAGCAGGCTGACTTGTACAATGCGTTGAACATTGCCACTTCATCCTATACACTGTTTGCACCGACCAACGCAGCAGTGCGACAATTCTACGAGAACAAACGAGTTAGTTCGGCGGCCGAGCTCGACTCGGTTCTGGGGCACGAGTACCTGCGTCAGTTGGTGCTCTATCACATACTGACAGACAGTATCTCGGTGGATGAGTTCGTGCAAGGCGGACAGTTGAGCAAACCCACTTACACGGGCGACTACTTGGAAGTCCGTTATGGTAGTGAGGGACATTCGGGATTCGATGCTTTCTATGTCAACGGTGAGGCTCATGTGGGAGAGTGGGCTATTTCTGTAGTCAATGGAGTTATATATACACTTGACGATGTGCTGCGTCCCATGATAGACCCCATGGTCAGCCAGTTGCATGAATTGGGACGCAACGACATCATGTGCGAGGCATTGAACGTGACAGGATGGGCCGATGTGCTGGCCAACCATGAAACGCTACTTGCCGACGGACGGACACTGACCAACTACTACACACTGTTGGCTGTGCCGGACGAGGTGTTTAATGACAATGGAATTGGAACATGGCAGGAACTGGCTGCCAAGTTAGGAGCAAACGAGGATTATACCAATCCCACCAATCCCCTTTATCAATATATGGCCTACCACATTATGGACGGAGTTCGTTCTGTAGAGTCGCTCCGCCAGTTTGATGTGCCTATGGGCGATTCTACCCAATTGGTACATGCCCGTTTGTGGGATACCAAGGCCAATATGCCGATAAAGGTGACAATGTCAGTGGACAGTATCTTTATCATGAACGGAGAGACTGGTCCTGAGGGCTGTGCTTGGATAGAAGAAAGCTCTGCCGATTATAAAGTGCGTAACGGACTTGTCCATCAGTTGACAGCCATGCTGCCCGTTCCAACCTCGTTGCAGCCGGATCGTCTTTGTTACGACGTGACCGATTGCGGACTGGTACGTTCGTATGTGGAACGTTACAGTGCCAACGGACAGGTGTTCCAGTCATCGGTCAAGAATGTTTCAACATCCGTTCCCGTAGGGTTAGGGTATAAATATACATACGGTCCTCAAGGAACAGCAGCAAATAGTCCGGCTGTCTATTGTACGGCAGGAACCTCTGCCAGTGCCTACCGTGCATTGAATCATGACTACTTGCAGTTCAACTTGGGCTACATGGGTGAGGCAACGTTTGAAACGCCTGTCCTGTTGCCCGGCCGCTACCGCATTGTCATGTCCTACATCTACAGCCCTGACCAAGCCAACTTCCGTACCTACAAGAACGGAAGCAACGGTGGGCTCACCACGGTGCAACTGGACAACCAACCCGAGAAAGCAAGCAAATTGATTTACTCTTCCATTTCCGAAACTGAGTTGAATACCTTCTTCTTTGAACTGGAAGTGGCTTCGGAGGTGGAGTTTCTGGAAGCTGGCCGCCATACCTTGAAGGTGCAGTTTGCCGACCCAGCAGCCAGCAACTCGAACAAGTATTACATTTTGTTGGATCATTTCAGGTTCATTCCGCTCATTGGGGGTGAAGAGAGCTTGAACTAAATAAAGAGAGAACTTTATGAAAAAGAAGTATTGGAATATAATTTGTGCCTCCCTCTTCCTGATGTGTGGAGGTACGGCGTGTGACGACGAATGGTACACCGAAGAATCCCTGACAGGAAACAACAAACAGGTGGAGGAGGTGGGGATGTCGGCTGCCGACTTCTTGAAGTCTGAAGCGGGCTACTCACAGATGTTGCAGCTGTTCCAGAGTCAAGGAATCTTGGACGAAATGCAGCAACGCGGAATGAAATACACCCTTTTTGTGGTGGGAAACGAGAACTTGAATACATTGACAGAGGATTCGCTATATACGGCTCAGACCCACATAACCACAGGATTGTTCACTCCATCATCGCTTACAGACGGCAGCCGCCTGCTTACATGGACCGGTCGATACGTGGATGTGGAAAAGTCGGTTTATGCCAAGAATGAGGATAATGGTGAAAATATCGGTCAGGATTCGATTGCCATATCCGGTGTTATGGTGAAGCGCATGTTCAAGGTGCAGGATGCCTATATCTATGAGTTGGACAGACTGATTGAGATACCCCGTTCCCTGTTAGAGATACTTGAACGCTTGCCCGACGAGGAATATTCGCTCTTCAAGGGAATGGTTGGGAAATATGCCCAAAAGATATTTGACCGTGAAGCCAGCAAGGTTCTCGGTATTGACGATGCCGGAAACTCCATTTACGACTCAGTTGTGGTGGTCCGTTATCCCTATTTCGAAAAGAATGGCATCGACCTGACCTCTGCCTCGGCGCGGATGACCATGCTCATTCCCAACAACGATGTGCTGACTCAGGCCATTGAAGGTGCCAAAGCCGAGATAGCTTCGTGGAACGAGTTTGAGGAGAATGTGGCCGCAGAACTTGGATGCGACCCTAACGGGCAGATTACAGGCTATTCTCGAGCCGATTCCATCATAGAACAATGGTGTTTCCAATGTGCATTCTTCAACGAGGAACTGAAGCCCGAAGCATTCCACAACAGCGAGGAGATAGACCTTACATCCACATTTGGCAAGCAGTGGCGAACGACCGTAAACAAGGTAGATACCGATAATCCCGTGCCGATGAGCAACGGAACTGCCTATTACATGACTTCGCTGAAGGTGCCACAGAATGTACTGATTTACCGCATCAAGGACTATGCAAGGTATTATCAATACCTTACGGAAGCCGACAAGGCTGCTTTTTATGTGTTGGATAATATGACGTACAACCGCGTATCGACCGATGCTGCAGCTTGGACTCCGGGTGAAGGTTGGCCAATACACGAAGACATCTCCGTATGGTTTGACTGTGCCGACCAGACAACGCAGAATTGCGCCATTACGTTTTATCCTTATCATTTCCATTTGAATGCTGACAACTCGTATGCTGCACAGCCCTACATGATACCGCCCGGTGAATACACACTTCACATAGGGTTTGGTAACATCAAGAATATGCACGGACCGTTGGATGTCTTTGTGAATGGAAAGAAGGCCGGAACCATTTCGGCTGCAAACATGAGCAACTTCAGCCGTGACAGAGGCTCGGGCGGGTATCCGGAAGGATATAATAAGAGCCTGAACGATAAGTACGACCGTGACGGAAAGGAATTGTGCATTTTTACCATAGAAGAGATGCAACGGTTGGAAATACGATTCCAAGCGTACGGGTGGGGCGATATGGGCAACCGCATCAATCCCCAACATTTCACATTCCGTCCGACAGCCAATTGCTATTAATACACATATAATAAGGTATAGGAACTATGAAAAGAATATTAGTTGGTACGTTGTCTGTACTTGTTGCGGCAACTTCGATATATGCTGAGGAAATCCGGGGACGTGTCCTGACCTTGGGAAACCAACCGGTAGCGGAAGCTATAGTAAGTGCTCCCATGAGCCCTTCGGTGGTGACCGATGAGAATGGATACTTCACATTGGAGATTAAGGATGGGGTTTCCACTTTCAATGTCTGGGCCACCGGATACTATTCGGTTGACCAGTTGGTTAATGGACGTAAAGAGGTTACGGTGCTCCTTGTCAGTGAGAAACGGTCGAGATACAACGAAGAACTGATACTTCCCCAACGGGAAGACAATCGGCAGTCGCACCTTGAAGCAGTGGCTGCACAGAATGTGGCAAAAAAGGATTTCAGCCTGACTTCCAACCGGATAGATGGAACCTTGAACGGACGTTTTGCAGGTCTGTTCCAACGCCGCATGAGTGGTATGCCCGGTGAAGGTAGTTACCTGAATCTGCGTGGTATCCGATCCATGACTGCCGACAATGCGCCGTTGATTGTGGTAAATGGCATTCCCTATATGCCCGACAAGGCCATGTCGCAAGTGACGGAAGGGTATGCACGCGACCTGTTTCAGGCTTTCCACATTCAGAATATCCAGAACATTACGGTGCTGAAGGGTGTTGAAGCCTCCTTGTACGGTTCGTTAGGCTCTAACGGTGTCATCCTGATTGAAACGGATGGTGCTACCTCGAACGATATGGAGACTCAAGTAAGCTACTACGGTCAAGTAGGTATGGGATGGGCTGCCAAGAATTATCCCATATTGTCGGGAGCGGCTTACAATGATTACCTGACAGATTTGGGAAGAACTGCTTTTCCTGACCAAGGGACGATGTTCGGACACTTTCCCTTCCTGAACGATCCGGCCGACAAGGTGTATGGTGACTACTATAACAACCAGACCGACTGGCAGGACGAGATTTATGACCGTACACTCTCTCACAGCCACCTGTTGCGTGTGGAGGGAGGTGACAACATTGCCAAATACGACTTGTCGTTGGGATACAGCGATGAGGAAGGTATCTTGCGGAATACCGGACAGCAGCGTTTCAACTTGGGATTGAACGGTAACATCCTTGTAAGCAAGACTGTCAATATCTCAGCCTCGATAGATATGGCTTACCTTGCGGGCGATTATCAGATTCAGGGTATGAACATCTCATACAATCCGATGTTGGCGGCTCTGGCCAAGGCACCGGTATTGTCGCCATTCAATAAAGATCGCGACGGAAACTTGATTTCCTCTTACTCTCCCTATTATTACGGGCATAATACCTCAACAACGTTTGCGGTGTCCAATCCCTTGGCTATTGTAAATACGCTCGAAACTGCCAACCAGCAGCTGGAGGTGAATATGAAGGCGGCTGTCAATTACAAACCTACACCTTATTGGAGTTTTTCAGGAATTGGAGGCTTGTTCTACAACTACAACTCCGAGAAGCTGTTTGTCCCAGGTTCGACAGAGATGACTATCATTCCCGTGACCGATGCCTATGGCACAGCCCGTAACTTGTCGCGTAGCGGTGTGGCTGAGACCCTGAACATGTTTTACGGGGTAAATGCCCGTTACAACCGCGTCTTTGACGATGTGCACAGTCTGGATGCTCTGGCCGGTGTGCAGGGACTTATCACCCGCAAGGAGTATGATGCCGGTGAAGGACGCAATACGCCCAACGATTTCTACCGTACACTCAACTATACCAATGAAGTGGGCCGTCACTTCTTCGGATACCTGGATACCTGGAACTGGCTGAACCTCTATGCTCATGCCGGTTATACCTATGCCCGCCAATGGCAGGGAGGCATCAATCTGTCGTTGGACGGAGCCTCTTCGACCGGCAACGATGCCACATGCATGCAATTCTATCCCTCATTCACGGCCGCCTGGTTGGGTAAAGGGAATGTGGCTTTGCAGGACTTGACTTGGTTAAACCGTTTGGATGTGCGTGCAGAATATGGTTGGAGCGGAAACTCTCGTTTTGCCAGCGAACTTTCCCGATATAACTACTATGCAGGGGCATACAGTTCCATTTCTACCATTGAGCGTCAGGGAGTGCCCAATACCAGTCTGAAACCTGAGCGGGTAAACCTGTTCAACGTAGGACTGAACGCGGCTTTGTTGCAGAATCGCCTGTCGTTCACCGTTGACTATTTCCGCAATCGGGTGACCGACATGATAATGTTGCAACCCACCGAGTCTGTGTTCGGCTCTTCTCCCTACTATGCCAACATCGGCGAAATGAACAACCAAGGTTGGGAGTTCTCGGCAGAGGTCGTGCCGGTACGCATTGGAGGATTTGAGTGGAAAGTAGGAGGTAATATAGCCCTGCCCGTGAACGAAATCACCTCGACAGGAAGCAATGAACCCATCATAACCAAGGGAGACGACGGAATGCAGCTGATAACTGTGGAAAGCGAGGCTCCTTACCAGTTCTACGGCTGGGAGATGTTGGGGGTCTTCTCTACGAATGAGGAGGCAGAGAAAGCCTACTCGATACCCTCTGCGCCGGGTGAAAAGCAAAGGACAACCTACCTGACAAACTCGACAGGAGAACCCTTCAAGGCAGGTGATGTACACTATCTGGACCGGAATAATGACGGAAAGATTACCGACAGCGACCGTGTGATGTTAGGAACAGCTCAACCCGATTTCTTTGGAGGTTTCTATACAGAATTGCGCTACAAAGGGTTTGCCCTGACTGCCGACTTCAACTTTGCTTATGGTGGCAAGATTTACAATGCTGTTCGCCGTCAGATGGAGTCGATGAAAAGTTTTGATAACCAGTCGGAAGCCGTGAACCGCCGTTGGAGGGATCAGGGCGATGTAACCAATGTGCCCCAAGCCACTTATGGCGATCCTTTGGGTAATTCAGCTTTTTCAAGCCGTTGGTTGGAAGATGCTTCGTACCTGCGCTTGCAAGAGTTGACCTTCTCCTACTCCTTCGACAAGACATTCTTGAGATTCTTCCGTTCGGGAACACTGTATGTAACGGGTGAAAACCTTTTCACTTGGACCGAATACTCCGGCCTTTCACCCATGGCTGCATACGGATACGGAGAAGCCTATCAAGGATTGGACCTCTCCAAGGTACAACAACCGAGCAGTGTAAAATTTGGTGTTAACTTGAAATTCTAATCTCAGAGATATATGAAAAAAGTAAAGAATATCATTCGTTGGGGTCTTTGCTGCATGACAGCTCTGGCCGTAACCTCGTGCGACGACTATTTCGAACCTGACAACGCAACGGTGCTTGATGGAGACAACTACATCAAGGAGCAAAGCGAGTTGTATTCGGGCTACTTGGGAGTTATCAACAAATTGCAGGATGTTGGCGATAAGGCCATTTACCTGACCGACACACGTGCCGAACTGTTGGAGCCTACGGGAAACAACGACGAACTGGTGGCTATTTACAACTACGAACCGGACTTGGCGGGGAACTCTTATGCCGATCCGGCCAAATACTACGACTTGATAATAGCTTGCAACGATTATTTGGCAAAGGCAAAGGCGTACAAGGATGCACACGAAGAGGCTATTGATGAGGACCACTATCAGGGTCTTATTTCGTGTATTGTCCGCCTGAAGGCTTGGACCTACTTCACCATGGCCAAAATTTATGGGCAGGTGGTTTGGTTTGACGACCCCATGCTGACATTGCAGGACATTGCATCATACGAAACACTCGACTTGGATGAAACGCTTGCGTGCTGTGCCCTATTGCTTGAAAATGGATATGACGGAGTGGATGGAACCCACACAATGGATTGGGCGGAATGGATACTTAGTGTGAACGCTGCTGATGCCACGGCCGGAGACTATTATTACTGGAACAAGATGGTACCCGACTACTTTGTATTGGCTGCCGATATTGCTTTGTGGCGTGGCGAGTACCAGAAGGTGATAGACCTGATTCTGCCGGCCATGAACGAGGTGTTGATAACAACAGAATTGCGTAGCGGCTCGGTGACTTGGCTCTGTGCAGGAAGTTATGGGAGTAACTATTCCAAGTTCTTTGACGCTACAACACCAAACTCTCTGACTGCAGTGGATGTCATAACCTATGATTATGCCAACGGACAGCGCAACTACCTGATTCAGCATTTCTACAACGACTATATGTTGCGTCCCTCCGTAGTGGGGGCATCCCGTTATAGCGATTATAAATTCAATCCTCGTGCAGATGATAAAGTGGATCGCCGGTACACCAACTTTATAGGTGAACGCGACGGACAACTCTATTTCCACAAATACCGCCGTTTGAGTGGTTCGGCCCGCAGCAATCCGTTGCAGGATGATGTACACATCTACCTCTATCGCAGCGTAGATCTTTACTTCATGTTGGCCGAGGCATTCAACCAGCTACAGCAGCCGGAGGTATCTTCATCGCTTATCAATAATGGTATCAATGCCAAGTTCTTGAATGATGGAGTACTTTACCATCCGTTGTTCAATGAGTGGACAACCAAGCCGTTACGTGGAAGCCGCGTATATCCCGATACGGGTATCCGAGGCAATGCGGGACTGGACAGCCTCAGATTTTCATTCTTTAAAAATACCGAGATATACTCAGAGGTGCAAATCATGGATACATTGCTCCGCAACGACACACTGATGCTGCGTGAGCGTACCCTTGAACAACCGGGCGAGGGTAAGACGTACGAGGCCATGTTGCGTGTAGCACGCCGATATGGAGACTATTCCATTATCGCTGATTTTGTTTGTCCCAAATATCCGATGGCTCAGCAGAATACCGTGCGTCAGCGCATCTTGGATGGAGGCTATTTTGTACCTTGGGATTTGAAAAAGAAGTCATCCGTGCACTAAAAGAGGGGTGATAGATAAAAAATGTCCATATATTACGATAAAAAGTACAAGGAGAGTATAGGGAAAACCGCCTACCTTTGCCGACAGAATAATGAAAATGGAGTGGGTGAGGGGCAAGAGGCTTGCCCCACACCCTACCCCGAAACCAGATAAATTAAGAACAATAATTATAATCTAAAAACTTAAAGCGTATGAGAAAAATTACATTGACTTCAGCTCTTGCCCTTTTGATGGGAATGGGGGCGATGGCGCAAACAACCATTAAGCAAAGTGTGCTTACTGAGGATTACGAGACGATGGCCTCGGACAATCATGGATGGAATACTTATACCACAACTGTAACCGTGGAAACGGAGGAAGCTACCGGCAACAAATTCCTTCAGGTGGTAAATAAGCATGCTTCGAATCCCCGTCCATCTTTTAAAGCTTGGAAAAGTTTGGATGAAGAATTAGGTGGAATTGAGAATTGGGGAGTGGAATTTGACATGCTATTGGAGTATGACAAGAAAAAGAATTATGGTGGTTTCTTTTTGATGGGAACAAAAGGAGGAACCAAAAACAATAACCTTCCGAAAAATACAACCAGTTATGTTGTACTCCGTCAGATTGCTGCCAATGATTCGGTGTACAATGTGTTGTATAGTTATGCTAATGCAAAGTATGATACTTTGGGAACTGTAGTCATCGATCCTGCTTTGTACTATCATTATGAGTTGGCAGTAGAAGGTGAAAAAGCGACCTTTACCATTACTGATAAAAACAGCTCAGTCGAGGCTTTCAACAAAACTTATGATATCCAAATGGACTCTGTTGGATTGTTCCGCCAGATACAGGTTCATCCGGGTACGAATGGAGGTAAGATTCAACTTGATAATTTGAATGTCTATAAGGTGGTTTCTCTCGAACATGTAGAAGTTCCAACGGCAGAGATTTCGTTCGTTTATGGTACTGAGCGTGATATTACCCTTGCTTGTGTAACACCGGGTGTGACTCTTGACTACATTATCAGTAACCGTGTATATGACGAAGTGAACGATACGGCTTATTACGAACCCTTCTCTGACTGGATTGCATACGGAAGCAGACCTATCACCATTGCCAACAATGTGAAACTGCTTGTTCGTGCTACAAAGGGTTCTGTTTCTGCCGAGAGCGATACGTTGAAGTTTGATGCCGGTACAGAAATAGCCTTGAATCCCGTAACTATCAAGAGTCCAGTGTTTGACCCCGCAACCCAATCATATACAGCTACATTGAGTACAACTACTTCAAGTATTCTTTGCAACCCCGATGCTCTTATCATTTGGACTATGGGTGGAGAAACAAAGGAAGTGGTGAACAATACTACTATCACTGTCCCCGTTGGTCAAAAATTCACAGCTTATGCCGAGGCTATTGGTTATGTAAATTCTGACACGCTTACAGGAACAGCTCTTGCTCCTTACAGCCGCATGGCTGCCGACCGCATTGAGGTGGCTACCTACATGACCATCGATGGCTACTCTGGTTATACTGGATTTGGTGAGGTTCTTTTCTCACAGCAGATTAATGACACTTTGACTTACGACGTACAGGAAATTGTTGTAGGTCTGGATACCATTACTGGCGAGAATATTGTATTGCCCGAAACACGTATTGGATTGGTGGACATTGCATATACTCACGGAAACACTCAACACGGATGGACCTTCAACAGCAGTGCTTTGCGTTGCCTCTATGAAAACGGTTATGTAGGTGTTTGCGGCCTGAAGAAGGGACAAATGATTGAGATTTATGGAACCAACATGGCACCTGTAGCCATGAACGATGTGGCTGTTGCTGACAACTTCCATGCAGCTAACGGATACTTCGAATTCCGTGTGGAGAAGGACGGTGACTTCCTTTTCGAGACTGGAAAGACAGCCAATACAGGTCCTCGTTTGAACTACATCACCATTTACGATACTAAGATGACTACATCGGCCGACTTGAAGGGATGGAGCGTTTACTACAATCCTACCGACAGCGTAGAGTTGCCAATCGAGGTGCAGGCTTATACTGTTGAGGAAGATACAGTAAATAATGGTGTTATCAACTTGACCCTCATTCAGGACGGTGTAGTGCCCGTTGCTACTCCGGTACTTATCAAGGCTAAGAGCGGTGTAGCTTTCAACCCCGTACCTGCAACTGCATCGGCTACTTCTAACTTCGATGTTCACAGCACACAACTCTATGGAGTGTCTGGCAGAACAAAGGTGACCGACAGCAAGGCTCGCTACGAGTACTATACCTTGGGACTTGACACTGAAGGAAACATCTGCATGGTACGCGACAGTATTCCTGTAGTAGATGCATTCAGCGGATACTTCCGCACAACCAAGGAAGATCACCTTGCCAAGGATTCATCATGGGTTGCACCCGAGAAATATACCTTCTCATTCCTGCCCGGACAGGAGCCTATCTATTATCCTGAAGATGGTGAAGTGGGTGAGAAACCGGGTGAAGGTATTCAGTTGAATCAGTATCAGGCTGAAGAGGCTGAGGCTATCTACTACGACCTTATGGGACGTCGTGTAACGGCTCTCAAGAAGGGTGGCATCTACATATTGAAAGGTAAAAAGATTTTGGTTAAGTAAATAGTTAGTAATTATTTTTTTCTCGTGAAAGGGTCGTCTCAAAGAGTTGGGACGGCCTTTTTTTTCTGTTTTAGGAAGGTTCAACAATTAAAAAGTGCTACCTTTGCCACCAATAATCCAATAGATGTAGAGTTATGAAAGATGTTATTGCATTTCTTCGCGAGCTGAAGCAGAATAATGACCGTACGTGGTTCAATGCCCATAAGGGGCAGTATCTTTATGTGCAGGGAAAGTTCCAACGGCTTGTGGATGAGTTGATAAGTGAGATTTCTACTTTTGACCCTTCAGTTGCTGGACTTACAGCCAAGGATTGCACGTATCGTATTTATCGTGATGTGCGTTTCTCGGAAGATAAAAGTCCTTATAAGACTCACTTTGGAGCTTTCATCGCTCCAGGAGGAAAGAAATCGGGATTCTCGGGCTATTATTTTCATGTCGCTACCGGTGGAGAAGGTTATCCGGACAATCACATGTTGGCTGTGGGAGACTATTGCTGCACTCCTGAAGCGCTCCGTATCCTGCGCGAGGATATAGCCTATGGGCAGGGTGATTTTGAACAGACGCTACAGCAGGCAGCTCCTTATTTCTGCCTTGATTGTGATGGAAGTTTGAAACGGAATCCTAAGGGATTTCCCGAAGGAACTCCTTACGAGGAATATATCCGTTTGAAGAAGTTCTGCCTTTGTCATATTCCTGATGACCTGTTTTTCCTCTCAGAGAATCTGCCCCAACGTGTAGCTGGACTTTTCAGATTGACATACCCGTTCTTGCAATATCTCAATAGAAGTATAGCCTACTCAAGAGAAGGGTAAGAAGTCTTATGAGAAAGCGGCTATTGATACCTCTCAGAATGAGCAGTTTATAGAATGTCAAATGAATTACTTGCGGCTTACCCAAGTGAACTACTTACGGCTACCCTAAGTGAACTATTTACGGCTTGGTAAATGAACTATAAGCGGCTTGATAAGTGAATAATAGTTCACTTATCAAGCCGCTTATAGTTCATTTCTAAGGGGACTTGTTGTGTCTGTTTTTCTTGCTTTGAATAAAGGCAAGAATCTTACTTCAATTTATATACCTCAGTACCGGCGAGGAGGAAGCAACCGATGCCGTAGTCCTCGAAGTCGGGTACGCTGGTGTGTGTCACGGGCTGGCTGTCCTTAGGCTCTTTACCTGTACCTTGTACATAGCCGAGGAAACCGTTCTTGTGTACGCACTCCTTCACCATGGCGTTCCATGCCTTGAGGAGGATGGGGAGGTATTCGTCGCGGTCAAGAATACCGTTGCGTACACCCCATGCCATACCGTAAACGAAGAGTGAAGTTCCTGTGGCTTCTTTACCACCGAAGTTGCTTTCGTCGTGGAGGCTTACATTCCAATATCCGTCGGGACGTTGGCAAGCTTTCAGAGCCTTGCTCATAGCTTTGAAATCGGCAATATAGTCTGCACGGTGCTTTTCATCAGCAGGGATTTCATCGAGTACGCGTACAAGAGCGGCATATACCCAACCATTTCCGCGTGACCAGTAGCAATCTTCTCCATTAGGCTCCTTGTAGGGAGGATCGAAGTCATGGTCGCGCCACCAGAGTCCGTCTTTAGGGTTGTACATGCCATTCTCGCCATGCTGGTTGCGGGTATATTCATACATGTCCCACATCTTGTCGAAATAGCGTTGGTCGTTGCCTTTCTCCACACCCATCTTGGCAAAGATAGGCATAGCCATCTGTACGGCATCAATCCACCACCAGTCGTTCACTTGCGGAGTGTTGATGAGCATATTCAGACAGGCATCGATGCTACGTATCATGCGGCGGTCGCCGGTGAGGCGGTACATGTCGATGAAGGTCTGTCCGCAGCACTGGTCGTCGGCATCGCGGCTTTGGCTGCCGTTGCGGATAATCCACTTGTGGGCTTCACCCCATTGGTAGGTGTAGTCAAAAAGTTCCTCTTGAGGATAAATGCTGTAGAGTGCCATCACTCCTTCGTAATAGACACCGCGTGTCCACAAGTGGCTGGGACGCATTTTGTTACGTACGAAGGTAGGGCATCCTGGGTCAGGATTCTTGCGCATGAAGTACTTGTTGACATTGAGCAATGTCTGCAACGTAGCTTTCTTGTCGGGGAGTTCTTGTGCTTGTACGGCACAGATGCCTGCAAATACAAAAAGCAGGGCGGCAAAAAACATCTTCTTCATTAGTTCTTTTCTAAAATAGGTTTATGGTTAATTAGTTTTATCGTATATACTTTTTCTTTGGTAGGCGCAAAGATAGGGATAATTTGTTGATTAGACAAAGAAAAAAGCTCTTTACTTCGGCCAGACTTCCTGCAGGTAGATGGCATCAAGGCTCCAAGTGGCCACTGCATTGGTGCTGATTCCCGGATTTTCCAATAGGGGGCTGAGGGCTTCTGGGCGTGGCACAGTGTTCATTTCCAATGCAGGAACCGTGTCGGGATAGTCGCGACGGAGCAGGAGTCTCCAAGCCTCTTCTGCGGCTTGGGGATTGTAGCCATGGTATGCGGCATAGGCGGGCAGGCGGGGGATGCGGAAGGCGCTTCCGTTCAGTTCTTCCGACTTTTGGTGATAGAGACGTGTATGGTGTAACCAAACCTTTTTCCACTCAGGAAGAGGAATCATTTCATTCATCTCGTTGACTATTTCGAATCCTCCCATTAATGAAAGCAGGTGATTGGTGTTTTGTAGGGTCGTGTCTCCTTCGTGGGTAATTATACCCGTAGCCGGGTCGAAGCCTAATGCCTTGGGGCCTGTAAATATGCCATGAGGCAGAGCGGCGATACTCTTCATGCCGGCCACTATCATGTCGCGGTATTTGGTGTCACCCGTGCGCTCCCATTGGGTCATCCAGTTGCCTGCATAGGCAAGCCAGTCGGGGCCTATGCGCAAACGGGCAGGGGCGGTGCAGGGATATTTCTCGCGCGGTTGGGCCAGGCGCATGGGGTCGAGGGTGTACAGTTTCTGTTCGGCATCCTTCACTTCGGTCATCAGGTCGCCCGTACGCTCATCGCCCGTCAGGTAATAGTAGAAGCGATTCCATGCCGCCTGACTGATGCGGGCCTCTTTGGCTCCGCATCCCCAGTGGCTCACGTTGTGGCGACTTCCCAATCCGGCATGGGGGCCGAAGTGATAGACATCCACTTCGCCGGTATGGCGGCTCATGGCTTTGGCCATCTGCCAGATGTCGGCACGTCCAGTGCGCAGATACATATACCATAGCCACATGTTGCTGGCCAGTTCGGTGTTGTCCCACGCGAAACCGCCCACATCATAGCGCCATGAGTGGCGGGCGGGGTCGTAGGCATGCATCACATCGCCATAATCCCAGAAGCCGTACCACTTGTGGCCTTCGATAGCCTGTTGGTAATAGTGGATGTAGTCGTTGAGCCGCTTTTCTATTTGTTGGGCCAATGGTGTGTCGTATTTGGGCAGGCTCCATACACCGAATGCACGGCGGTCGTGCAGGTATTGGGGTGTACAGGCCAGCTGATGCTCGGTGGTTATGGTTTCAGACAAGCGGCTCATCTCCTCTTTCCCTTTATATATATAAGGTATAAGGGAGAGGGTGGTGGTACGTCCAATGCCATAGGGAGTGCTGAGTCCCTCTTGCACATCTTCGTAGCTGGAGTTGAGGCCATGCGCCACCTTATCGTAGTGGCGGAGGTCCATCGCGTCAGCTTCGGGGCTCCAGAGCCACAGGGTCATCTGTGCCATGGACGAACGGGCCCCGTTGATTTCCAATGTCGAGGGATAGGATTGCCAGAACTCTTGTAGGCAGGCGGCCAATCCACCTTGTGTGTCGCCGATGAAGGCAAGGCCACTTCCCCGATGGTCGGAGAGGGTGCCTATCCAAGGTGAATCATTTGTGGCTCGCTTGCGTATGCTGAAAGCATCGGCCGTCAGTTGCGAGAGGCGGTAGCCATCCCATGCAGCCCATTCGCTGATGAGTGTTTGTCCACGGCGGTCAAAGGCTTCGGGCGAAGGGATGCGTTGTCCCTCCATTTGCAGGGGCAACATGTCCTGCCGGTCGATCGAGAGGACGCGGCGTCCAACCAAAGGTTGCACCGATTCGCTCCATACTCCGCCTTCCGTATTGGTGAAGGCCACGTGGCGATTGTAGGCTTCGTCGCGCAAGGGGACATCGAATTGCACACCAAGGCCACTGATGAAATCCTTCTCGGCATCGCCATCGTAGAGCAGGGTGTGTACCATCTTCACCTGTTCGCTTCCTTGATAGAAGTATAGACGCACTACGAAGGGGAGCCATTCGCGCTTTCCATCGGTGTGCATGCCCTCCACTTTCACTACGGTGCGCACACGGTCAGAGCGTTCGATGTCGCATGCCTTTATCTGGCTCTCAAAATTTCTCTGCCTGAAAGTTTCTTCTCCCCCATTGGAGAAAAATTTTTCTCTCGTCTGGCAAATAAGACGTGCCTTGCCGGCCACTTTCGTACCCTTATAGATGAGGCTGTCGAAGAGGCATCCGCCTTCACGACTGATATGGGCAGTCAGAGGACCTGTATTAATTATGAATTGTGAATTATAAATTATGTGGGAGGAGGGGGATTGGTCTCCTTTCTTCCTGTTATTCTTCTTTTTGAAATCAATGCTGAGACGCAAACTGTCCGTGCCACCAGGCACTACGGTGGCAAAGGCTCCCCACTTGACCGAACCGTCCGGCCAGTAGGCAAGTGGCCAGAAGTCATGGGCGAGAGTACTCTCCTTAGCCGTTAATGAAAAGCGAGAATCAGGTTGCACATATCCCTGTTCGAACGGTACTCCCCACGTGTTGGGGGTCTCCGTCTGAGGGGTATCGCCTATCCATCGGAGAGAGATGTGGCGGGGTTGCTTCTCTATGGGAGTGCACGAGTAGTGGAAATTGGCAATGCGTGTGCGCGATAGGGTCGTGCGGAAGCCGAACCATCCTTCGTTCAGGGGGCGTGCATCACGGAAATCGACCAATCGCTCGCCATTGATAGTGTAAGTCACCCGTCCGTTCATGCTCTCCAGGCGGATGTGATACCATTTGTTGGGCTTCAGCAGGTGCGCCTCGTCGGTATATTCCTTCAGGATGGCCGGACGCTTTTCCTTATCGGATATGGCCACCTCGTCACCATCGTAGCGGCGAAAGCGGGTCGTTGTGTTATGGTTTCCCCCGAAGCCCACGTAGTAGAGTTGCAGGGAGTAGCTGTTTGCAAAAATGCCGTTTCGCCATGCCATCCGTTTCTTCAGGTTGTCAGGGTATTTCGGGTCGCTGGCCATCCAAAAACAGTTTAGGTCGCTTACCCGGTCCTCCGGTCGCCCTTCGTCCATCACACAGGCGTCGTATTCTATCACTACGTTGCCCGTCATCTTCTCCTTGCGCCATAGGGTAAGTCCCTTGGGAGAGACAATCTCCAGCGTGTCATCCAAGTGCGCCACCCGATAGTCGGGCGACTCCGATTCAATCATCCAAAACTTCTTGAAGTTCCGTTGGTCAAGACCCGAAACCATCTCCTGTGCCATCGCTTTAAGAACCGGTGCACACAAGCAAATATAAAGGGCTAAAAGTCTGTAAATTTTTCTTTTCATGGTCAATAGCTTAAAAACGTGTGTAAAGTACGGCAAAAAATATCAAATGCCCAAACTTTCCAGCATGAAAAAGAGATTTGGAATGTGCAGCATTGAGTCGAAGAGAAATGAATATAAGTAGATTAATCGCGTTATACTATCTTTGTAATACAAAAATAAGGACGATTTTCTGTAGTGTTTTTACACTTTTAAGGACGACTTTTTGTTATCCCTTACACTTTTAAGCACGAGTTTGGTGGGAAAATGAAAGAAAAACATTATCTTTGCTCCGGAAATAAACATCATAAAGCATTATGAAGAGAACAGCAATAGCCAAACTTTATGACTGGAAAGAAAAGAGCGGACGTAAGCCCTTGATAATCCGGGGGGCACGCCAAGTGGGCAAAACATGGCTTATGAAAGCCTTTGCTGAAGAAGCCTTCAGCCGTTATGTGTACATAAACTTTGAAGATGATGAGGTTGCCAAGCATTTGTTTGAAAAAGATTTCGATATCGAACGCATCATTTTATCACTCCAAATTATTACTGGTCAGGTTATTGATGAACAGACCTTGATACTGTTTGATGAATTGCAGGAAGCACCACGTGGAGTCACATCCTTGAAATATTTCTACGAGAAAGCACCTCAGTATCCCATCATTGCAGCGGGCTCTTTGTTAGGAATCTCATTGCATAAGAACAATTCTTTTCCTGTCGGGAAAGTAGAGTTCATGGATTTGTATCCCTTGTCTTTCCCCGAATTTCTTGATGCGGTCGGTGAGTCGCAACTCCATCAGGTATTGCAGAAGAAGGACTGGGGCATTCTTTCCTTGTTTCACGATAAGTTAAAGAATCGTTTGAGGCAATATTACTATATAGGTGGGATGCCCGAGGCTGTCAAATCTTTTGTTGAACACAAGGATTATGCGGCTGTTACCGAGGTACATCAAGCCATATTGGACTCTTATGACCAGGATTTCTCCAAACATGCACCATTGGCCGAGGTTCCCCGTTTGCGTATGGTGTGGCGCTCCATTGTGGCACAACTGTCCAAGGAGAATCGTAAATTCATTTATGGATTGATAAAAGAGGGGGCAAGGGCCAAAGAGTTTGAATTGGCTATCGAGTGGCTCAGCGATGCTGGCCTTGTTTATAAGGTTACACGGACGAAGAAAGGATTGCTCCCCTTGAGTACCTATGAAGACATTGGTGCTTTCAAACTATTCATGCTTGATGTGGGGTTGATGCGTACCATGGCCAAAATCCCCATGCAGGCACTGTTGGAGGGGGATGCCCTCTTTTGTGATTTCAAGGGAGTGCTTACCGAGCAATACGTCATGCAACAATTGCGTGGCATTCCTAATGTCGGCATACATTATTGGTCGGCAGAGAATTCACGTGGCGAATTGGATTTCTTGGTGCAGCAAGAGAATCTGATACATCCCATAGAGGTGAAGGCTGAGGAGAACCTTCAATCCAAAAGCCTTTCTACCTTTGTCAAGAATAATCCCGGTTTGCACGGCATCCGTTTCTCCATGTCCCTCTACCGCGAGCAAGATTGGATGACAAACTATCCGCTTTATGCCGTACAAGTTGTGATGCAATAATAGTGTAGGACACGTTGTGACAAAGAGTTGTTGCATGAAGGAATGTTTCCCTCGGCAACAACTCTTTTTCGTTTTTATCTGCAAATATCTTTCCTTTTCCCGTCCATCTGCTTTGCAAATTATTGGTATTCGATAAACAGCTATAATGTATTCTTTTTGACCTTATTTGGTCGTTTTTGTTGCATTTTGTCATTTCGTCACTTCCTATTTGAAGGCTTGTTTTTGCATGATTATGCATAAAACTGTAGAACCTCCCTATAAAGTGAACAGTTTTGTAAAATTTGGAAGATTCTTTCTTTTGTTTTCATTCTATTTATTAATTTTGCACATGAAGATGAATTACCGAAAAAACAGAGTTATAGGAAGTCATGTATGTGCCGCCGTTTAAAATAACAGAAAAGATTCTGAATCTGGTTGCTGAAGTATCAGAGCGAATCGGTGTCCTTAATGCCAATGTGGGAGAAAGTGTACCTTCGCCCATGTTGCGCAAGAAGAATCAGATAAAGACCATTCACTCATCTTTGGCGATAGAGAACAACAGTTTGTCGCTGAAACAGGTGACGGATATTGTTGATGGCAAACATGTGCTTGGTGCACCTGATGAGATACAGGAGGTAAAGAATGCCATCGAGGCCTATCACCTGATGTCACAACTGGATGCATTCTGTGAAAAAGATCTTTTGAAGGCACATCAGCTGATGATGAAAGACTTGGTTCGCCAATCTGGAAATTATCGTCAGGATGGTGTGGGGGTATTTGATGGCAATGGCAATTGTTTGCACATGGCTCCTCCTGCAGCCCGTGTGCCAGATCTGATGGCTGATTTGTTTCACTGGGTAAAGACGTGCAAAGTGCATCCGTTGATTTATTCCTGTGTGTTTCACTACGAGTTTGAATTCATACACCCTTTCGTTGATGGCAATGGACGCATGGGACGCTATTGGCAAACGGTATTGCTTTCCCGTTGGAAGGGCATCTTTGCTTGGCTTCCGGTAGAGACTATTGTAAAGGAACACCAACAAGAATATTACAATGTCATTGCCCGATGTGATGCAATGGGCGAAAGCACGTTGTTCATTGAATTTATGTTGGGCTGTTTGCTCGATGCTATGGAGAATTACGAAGATGTAAGTGAAACGGAAGTGCAGGATAAAGTGCAGGATAAAGTGCAGGATAAAGTTCGGTGTAAATTCCCCGAAGTAAGTCAAACGGCATGGAATGTTTTAGCTATTATCCAACGCAATCCTCAATCGACAGTAAATGAAATCTGTGGCCAATTGGATTTGAAGGAACGTCAAGTCTATAAACATATCTCCTTACTGAAATCATTAGGACTCATCGTTCGTGTAGGAAGCAATAAGACGGGGTATTGGAAAGTCACTATTTAACGTAAGTCCGATATAAACTCTTGTTTCCTTTATCGGACTTACTATTGAACAATATTTTGTCACTACGGTTCAACATCAATCCCCTGTGCCACGTGCCGGTAGTTACGCACAGATCCATCTTTATAGGTCACACTGAGGTCTATCAAGAAATGGTCCAAATCAAAGATGTGCTCCATGTACGTCGTGTCCATTTTTTCGCCCGTCCAGTCTTCCCATCTCTTGACGGCTTCAGGACGAAGTCCTTCCATCTTCTGCCAATCGGAAGCAGTAAGTTCCAGGGTTTTCACAACAGGAAGGGTATAGTAGCCATCCTCTACGGCTAACGGAAGTTCTTCTGTTGTCAAATTGCATACGCGAACCCGGTTTACGGCAATGTGTCTATACTTGCGAGGATTGAACACAGACGCATTATAAAGCATACGGTATGAAGCAGTCACGCTCGCCACACCGTCACCAGTAATCTTGAATGCCAGCCCTTCCGGAGTAAATCCACCACTCTCCATAGCAAAGTTGAGGGTATAGATGGTATCTCCTTTCACATAAAACTTGACTTTCCCTGTTTCGTTGAAGCCGTAGGTACTATAACCCGCATACAGCCTGACAGACAAATCTGTGTCATCGTTCAGACGTGCCTTGTGAGTTTGCATGTAGTATGTTTTGGAACTATCCGCAAGTGAATGGCTATAGAGGTCGTCTGAAAATTCCAAAAATACATTGCCCGTCTGTGAGGACACATTTTTCAAAGATTTCTCAATTGGATACAAGTTTACCGTATCTGCCAACAGTTCCTCTTCGGTACATTCGGATTCTACAGCAAATTCTTCGTAATCCCAATACTCAAATATGGGAGGAACGATATTGGCAATAGTCACTTTGGTTGCTGTTGGATTCTGTTCTACGTTTACATTTCCTCTCTTTCCATCGCATGCACAGAGGTAGATTAAACAGAGGAAGATTAATGGTAGGGCTAATAAACTTTTCTTCATGGTTTGAATCTCTTTCTTGTAATGAAGCACAAAGGTATGTGTTTTTCATAGAAAGGCCAAACCTGAAGCAAGATATTTGAAGAAGTTGGTGGCTCTTGTAAAAATATTGGTATTACTTTATCTCAAATAAATAAAAAAAGTGTATATTTGCCGCACTATTTACTAATTCCATAAGAAAAAAAACCATGAAAATTAGAAGAAATCTTGTCAGCTTCCTGCTTATATTGGGCGCTTTGTTAGGTCTCAATGCCCAACCCAAGTACGACTTTACAAAATTACAACGCGAAGAATTAGGACGTGGTGTGGTAGCTTTTAGGATGAATCCATGCGAGGTTTGTCTTACGTGGAGGTATTTGTCATCTGACCCGGTGGAAACAAGTTTCAATATTTATTGCAATGGTATGCTTAAAGAAAATATTTCTGCTGAAAGTCCTACGCATTGGTATGACTTTGGAGCACCCGAAGGGGAAGCACGGTATGAGGTGCGCCCTGTGGTGAATGGGGTGGAAACTCACAATGCTGATGGGGCATACACCATACAGGCTGATGCCCCGTTTGGATATCTGAATATTCCTCTGCAAAAGCCTGAGGATGGAAAGACTCCATCAGGACAGACCTATACATACAATGCCAACGATGCCAGCATCGGTGATGTGGATGGCGATGGCGAATATGAAATCATCCTCAAGTGGGATCCCAGCAATGCGCATGACAATGCACACGACGGTTACACGGGTAATGTACTTTTCGACTGCTACCGTCTGACAGGTGAACGTTTGTGGCGTATCGACTTGGGGCGTAATATCCGTGCCGGTGCTCACTACACCCAATTTATGGTGTACGACTTGGATGGCGACAATCGTGCTGAGGTGGTGATGAAGACGAGTGATGGTACTATCGATGGCTTAGGCAGAGTGATTGGCGATGCCAATGCCGACTGGCGCGAACATGGCGACACCGTAGGCCAATACCAGCGCATGATTGAGTTTGAAAAGATGAGGAAGGAGCGCGAAGAGCAGATGAAAGCTGAGGGCAACCGCCCGGAGATGCAGGGACAACGTCCGTCTCAGGGAAATAGAAACCGTAATGGTCAGCAACAACGCCGCCGTGGTTTCCGTATGCCTACTCCTCAGAATCAGGGACGTATATTGACCGGCAATGAATACCTGACCGTATTCAGCGGATTGACCGGCGAAGCACTCTGTACTATCGACTATGTGCCCGAACGTGGCGAACTGAGAAATTGGGGTGATACGAAAGCCAACCGCTCTGACCGCTATCTGGCTTGTGTAGCTTACCTTGATGGTGTGCACCCCAGTGTGGTGATGTGTCGTGGATATTATACCCGTACCGTTCTTGCCGCTTTCGATTGGGATGGCAAGCAACTGAAGCAGCGTTGGGTGTTCGACTCTAATGACAAGGGTAACAAGAACTATGCCGGACAAGGAAACCACAACCTGCGTGTAGGTGATGTGGACGGTGACGGATGCGATGAAATCATCTACGGTTCCATGGCTGTTGATAATAATGGTAAGGGACTTTATACAACCCGTATGGGACATGGTGATGCCATGCACCTGATGGGATTCTTCCCCGACTCAGAGAAGTTGCAAGTGTGGGATTGTCACGAAAATCGTCGGGATGGCTCTACCTTCCGTGATGCAGCTACGGGTGAAGTTATCTTCCAAGTCAAGTCTGGCGAAGATGTGGGCCGTTGTATGGCTGCTGACATTGACCCCACTTCATGGGGCGTAGAGATGTGGTCGCTTGCCACAGGAGGTATCCGTAATGTGAAGGGTGAACTTATCAATGATGCTCCCGGACGCATACCTTGCAATATGGCCGTTTGGTGGGATGGAGACCTTTCACGTGAGTTGCTTGATGGAAACCGTATATCCAAATACAATTGGAAAACTCGTCAGTGCGAGGAATTGGTGACACTTGAAGGTGTGCGTAACAACGGCAGTAAGAGTAATCCCTGCATTCAAGCAGACATCTTGGGTGACTGGCGCGAAGAGGTGCTGTTGCGCACCGCAGACAATTCGGCTCTGCACCTCTACGTTTCTACTATTCCTACAGAATACCGCTTCCATACTTTCTTGGAAGATCCTGTTTACCGAATCAGTATTGCCACTCAGAACGTGGCTTACAACCAACCGACCCAGCAGGGCTTCTACTTCGGTTCGGATTTGAAACCGGGACTTTTCCGTGGATTTGAAATTAAGAAATAACATATAAGTGATGTGTAAAAAAATAAGGTGCATCAGTTTAAAAGTTATTTTTAGCATATTTTCTTCTTTTGAAGAGGGAGCATAGCGGGCTATGTGACTGATGAAAAAGGAGAAAAGATGCAAAAAGAATTTATTATGATAGCATTATACACGTCACTAAAATGAAGCATATTATTTTTTACACATCACTAAAAACTAATTGAGACATGAAAAGCAGAATATGGGGCGTTGCTGCCCTGATGACTATGTTGGGAGCATGTAGCGCTCCGCAAAACAATGGTGGCGAAGAGGTTGTCATCAACGATTCGAATACACCTTTGCATCTGATGAAACCGGACTACAACACACCTTATGGAGTAGGCTCTGTAGAAGAAGTGAAGGCACACATGGATCGGGTACTCAACTATCTGGAGTCATGCACTCCAGCCCGTGTGGTGGACAAGAAGACAGGTGAGACCATCACCGATTATGCCAACATGGGTGCTGATGCCCAACTCGAACGTGGCACTTTCCGATTGGCCAGCTATGAGTGGGGAGTTACCTATTCGGCTATGTTGGCGGCCGCAGAAGCTACCGGTGACCAAGCCTATATGGATTATGTGACCAAGCGCTTCAGCTTCTTGGCCGAGGTAGCCCCTTATTTTAAGGCTATCCATGAAAAGGAGGGACGTATTGATGGTCAGATGCGCCAGATTCTTGATCCTCATGCTCTGGATGATGCTGGTGCTGTATGTGCCGCTATGGTGAAAGCACAGTTGAAGGATCCTTCATTGGAACTCACTCCGTTGATTGAAAATTATATCAACTACATTATGAATGGCGAATACCGCTTGGCAGACGGGACCTTTGCCCGTACACGTCCTTTCTATAACACATTGTGGCTCGACGATATGTTCATGGGTATCCCTCCAGTGGCTTGGTATTCGGTAATTGCCGGCGATGAGCAGGCACGTTATCAGGCAGAGGCTGTGCGCCAGGTACTTCAGTTTGCTGACCGTATGTGGGTGCCTGAGAAGAAACTCTTCCGTCACGGATGGGTAGAGAGCATGGAGGACCATCCCGCATTCCATTGGGGGCGTGCCAATGGCTGGGCCATCCTTACCATGTGTGAGGTGCTCGATGTGTTGCCCGAGAACTATCCTAAACGCAACGAAATCATGGCACTTTATCGTGAACATGTACGCGGATTGGCAGCCCTCCAGAGTGGCGAAGGACTTTGGCATCAGTTGCTCGACCGTAACGACTCTTATCTGGAGACCTCGGCCACGGCTATCTATGCCTATTGCATAGCTCACGGTATCAATAAAGGATGGTTGGATGCTATGACCTATGGTCCGGTAGCCTTGCTGGCATGGCATGGTGTGACAACGCAGATCGACGAGCAAGGTCAGGTAGGTGGTACTTGTGTGGGTACCGGTATGGCCTTTGATCCAGCATTCTACTACTATCGTCCCGTACACAAGATGGCCGCCCATGGTTATGGTCCTGTCATTTGGGCAGGTGCCGAAATCATTAACCTTTTGAAGAGCCAGCATCCTAAGATGAACGACAGTGCCGTACAGTTCTACCGTACCGAGCAAAAGACAGACAGAGCCATCTTCCATGAAGGCAATGTCGATAAACCGATATTGTAAAAAGATAAACCAACTTAAAACCAAGAAAAATGAAAAGAGAAGCATTCAAAATGTTCCTGAAGCCCGGCTTCGAGGAAGAGTATGAAAGACGTCATGCCGCCATTTGGCCCGAGTTGAAAGAGTTGCTTTCCAAGAACGGAGTATATGATTACTCTATTTATTGGGACAAGGACACCAATATTCTGTTCGCTTTCCAGAAGACCAAAGGCGAAGAATCATCACAGGATATGGGCACCAATCCCATTGTACAGAAATGGTGGGACTATATGGCTGACATCATGGAGGTGAACCCCGACAATTCTCCCATCTCCATTCCTCTGCCCGAGGTGTTCCACATGGATTAAATCCATTTGTGGGAAAGCCTTAACAAGATATAGATGTAGGACGTTGAAGATTTGAATCTTTCGTATCCTACATCTATATCTTGTTTTGTTATTATTTGGCTCAATTTTCGCAAGTGTAACTGTTCTGCTATTCTTTTATTTTAAACTATTGGTATCCGGTAAGACTTCCACCATATTTTCTTTAGGGACATTTCAGCCACGGAGGCGTTTCCTGTAGGAGGGTGTGTCATAATTAACTTTTTAGACGCAGATGACGCGGATGACGCGGATTTTTCTTGATTATTATACCCGATAGGTTATAATTTATCTGCGAAGTTTCCTTGAGCAAAGCGAAAAATCTGCGTCATCTGCGGATGAAGAATTAAATGGTGGCATTTTTACCGCCCCTTCTTTTACTATTCATAAATAAAACTCATTAACCCATCTTACCCGTCAGATAGGCACGGGTGCGCTCATCGGCAGGATTGGAGAACATAGTGTCGGTGTCGCCATACTCGACCAGTTCGCCCAAGTACATGAACATCGATTTCGAAGAAATTCGCATAGCTTGTCCCATATTGTGAGTCACAATAAGGATTGTCACCTCTTTTTGAAGTTCCTGCATCAGTTCCTCAATGTGGGCAGTGGCGATGGGGTCGAGGGCTGAGGTAGGTTCGTCCATCAGCAGGACGTCAGGCTTCATGGCCAATGCCCGAGCGATACATAATCGTTGTTGCTGGCCACCGGAGAGGAAAGTCCCCTTCTTGTTGAGTACATCCTTCACTTCGTCCCACAAGGCTACGTTGCGCAGGCAGCGCTCTACGGTGGCATCGCGTTCGGTCTTGTCGAGACGGATGCCGTTCAGCGTATAGCCCGAGAGGACGTTGTCGTAGATACTCATGGTCGGGAAGGGAACAGGGCGCTGGAAGACCATGCCTATGCGGCGGCGCACATCGATGGGCTCCATTGAGAGAATATTCTCGCCGTTGAGCAGTATCTCACCATCGACACGAATGTTGGGGTAGAGGTCGTGCATCAGGTTGGCGGCACGCAGCAAGGTGCTTTTGCCACAGCCCGAAGGTCCCATGATGGCGGTGATGGTGTTGCGCTCAATGGCGGCAGAGACATACTTGACAGCCATCGTCTGCTTGGTGTAAGAGACGCAGGTCTTCTTGAACTCGAGTATAGGGGTCATTGATTCCATTTCTTTGCAAGGTATTTTGATAGTAAATTCAATGTAAGTACAAATAGCAGGAGGAAGAGCGAAGCTCCCCAAATGAGTTCCTGCAGATTGGGGTCGTTGAAGAACTCCCAGATAAGTAGTGGGACGGCAGAGATGGGTTTGTCTATCGACCATCGGATGAACGAGCAGCCGAGGGCGGTAAACATCAGTGGAGCAGTCTCGCCGATGACGCGTGAGATGGCCAGCAGTACACCTGTGAAGATGCCTCCGAAGGCTGCCGGTAGTTGCACCTTCAGCATGACTCTGGCACGATTTCCTCCGAGAGCCAGTCCTGCCTCCTTGAGCGAGGCGGGCAGTATCTTCAGCGTCTCTTCCGTAGAACGGATGATGAGTGGAAGCATCATCACAAAGAGTGCCACGCTACCTGCAATGGCCGAGTAACCGCGCATGGGGACAACCACCCAAATGTAGGTGACGATGCCGATGATGACCGAGGGTGTGCCTTGCAGCAAGTCAGTGAGATAGCTGACTATCTGGGCAAAACGGTTCTTGGAATTCTCGGCAAGGAATGCTCCGCAGAGGATGCCTGCGGGAATAGCTACAAGAGATGCCATACTGAGCATCAGCACGGTACCAACGATGCCATTGGCAATGCCTCCGGGAATGGACTGGCCAGCTTCAATGGCCTTCATGACCTTGTAGGCCGTAGGGGTAGGTTCGGTGAAGAACGACCACGACAGTTGGTCGTAACCGCGGAGCAAAACCTCGCCCAGAATGGCAAACAATGGGACTGCTGTGAGAGTGGCAAAGAGGCATACACCCCATAGCATCAGGCGGTCTTTGGCCAGACGGTGTTGGGTATTTGTTTTATTCATAATTATGCTATTCTTGCTCGTTTAATCATAATCTTTCCTATCATATTGATCAGTGCCGTGATGAGGAACAGTACCAAACCGATGGCAATGAGTGAGGAGAGACGCAAATCATCAGCCTCACCGAACTGATTGGCAATGATGGAAGCCATCGAATTTCCTGTGGATGTGATGCTTTCGGGGATATTGTTCGTATTGCCAATGAGCATCGTCACGGTCATCGTCTCGCCCAAGGCACGACCGATGGCCAAAATGTAGGACGAGAAGATACCAGACCCGGCCACAGGGAAAACTACCTTGCGGATGACCTCGGCATGCGTGGCTCCTAAGCTATAAGCACCCTCCTTCAATTCGTTGGGCACCATCTTGATGAACTCTGCACTCAATGAGGCTGCATAAGGAACAATCATGATGGCCAGTACGAGTGAGGCGGTCAGTACCCCCGAGCCTTGGGGCGAGATGTTGAGTGCCATAATCAGCGGACGTAGCGTGTAGAAGCCCCACAGACCATAGATGATACTGGGGATACCGGCCAAGAGGTCGGTGACGGTACTCAATATGGCAGCGATGCGTGTCCCCTTGAAATATTCGCCAACGAAGAGTGCTACGGGCAGTGAGAAGGGAATGCAAAACAGAAGTGCCAGTGCAGTGGTCATCAGCGTACCTGTGATGAAGGGCAATGCACCATACTGCTCAGCCCCTTCAGTGTAGCTCCATTCCGAGGAGGTGAGAAACTTCAGAAAACCGAAGTGCTCGAAGGCGGCGTATGCATCGGTGGCGAGGGCGTACACCACACCCCCGCACACAACAGGCATAACCATTGCAGCAATAAATAGTAAAGCCTTATATAACTTGTCGTTCATCAGATGCTAACGTTTATTGCAATACTGCCACTCCTTCATAGGTCACTTGCTTCAGATTCTGCTTGCTCAGTTCCTTCGCCTTGGCAGGAAGCGGAGCATAGTGTACTTCAGAAGTGATGCCCTGTGCCTCGTCACTGAGAATGTAGTGCAAAAGGTCGAGTGTAGCCTGTGCCTGTTCTTTGCTTCTATCCGAATAGCACTGCTCTTTGTAAATGACTATCCATGTGAAGGTAGAAATCGGGTAAGCCCCTTCTGCATCCGAGTTGGTAATGGAGCAACGTGTGTCTGTAGGAATTTCGCCCGAAGCTGCAGCCGATATGCTGGCAGCTGTAGGTTCTACCAATTCGCCACGCTGGTTGGCAATCCGGGCATAAGGTATCTTTTGGGCAAAGGCGTACTCCGAACCTACATATCCGATGGAGTTCTTCGTTTGAGCAATGATGCCAGCCACACCGGGATTTCCCTTGGCAGCTTGTCCCGAGGGGAAATTCACGGACTTGCCTGCACCGAATTTCTCTTTCCACATGGGGCTGACCTTTGTCAGATAGTCGGTGAACACGAAGGTAGTTCCCGAACCGTCGGAACGGAACACGGGAATGATAGCTTCGGCAGGTAATGTCACATCAGGATTGAGCGCTGCCAGTCGGGCATCGTTCCACATTTTTATCTCGCCCGCAAAAATGTCGGCAATCACATCGCCTGACAGATTCAGTTTTTCCACTCCTTCGAGGTTATAGGCCAGCACCACGGCTCCCATACAGGTGGGTACGTGGATGACGGGGTTCTTTATCTCTGCCATCTCCTTGTCTGAGAGGAAAGCGTCACTTGCCGCAAAATCGACAATCTTATCGCGCAAGTTGCGCACACCACCTCCCGAACCGATGCCGCCGTAGGCTACGAAATCGCTGTTCACTTGGCCAAACTTCTCGAACACTACATTGTAGAATGGCAGAGGGAACGTAGCTCCCGCACCTGAAAGTTCCTGCGGCTCACGACCGTTCTCCTTACTTGCACCTCCACCGCAAGATGCCAACATCGCGGCCAGTGCACATGTCATAAATGTTTTAATCTTCATTGTCTTTTATGTTTTAAATTTGACGCTGCAAAGGTACGGGACTGATGTTACAGATGTGTTGCAGGAAAATTACGTTTCGATAAAACCTGGAAAAGTAAAGAATAGATACGGATTGGGGAAATTCTATCAGGGAACAAAATGTTACAATTTCATTAAATCTCTATTCCGATAGTTTCAAACTTGATTTTTTCTCTGTATTTTTGCACCCGAATCACAATTCGCATTATCAATCAGTATATTATATGGACATCAAACGCATTCTGATAGTAGATGACGAAGAGGACCTTTGCGAAATCCTCAAGTTCAACCTCGAAATGGAAGGATATGCCGCAGATACGGCCAACTCGGCCGAAGAGGCCTTGGCTATGAACTTAGGCAGTTACGACCTCCTTCTGTTGGACGTGATGATGGGCGAGATTTCAGGATTCCGCTTGGCCAACATGTTGAAGAAACAACCAGAGACGGCCGCTATACCTATTATATTTATAACAGCGCGCGACACGGAGAACGACACCGTGACAGGCTTCAACCTTGGAGCCGACGACTACATAGCCAAGCCCTTTGCCATCCGCGAAGTGCTGGCGCGGGTGAAAGCCGTACTGCGTCGCACGACAACCGTAGCCACTCCGACAGAAACAATCGAAAACAAGGAGAAAAAGGAGGAAAAACTGACTTACGAAACATTAGTGCTGGACATGGAACTGAAGCAGGTGACCATCGACGGCACTCCCGTGGCACTCACCAAGAAGGAGCTGGAAATATTGGCCTTGCTCCTCAGTCATCCCGGTCACGTGTTCTCCCGCGACGAGATTCTTGAAAAGATTTGGGAGGATGACGTCCTCGTGCTCGACCGCACAGTAGATGTCAACATCACCCGCCTGCGCAAAAAGATTGGAGAATATGGCAAACGCATCATCACCCGACAAGGGTATGGGTATTGCTTTAATCCATAATCATTCAGAAAACTACATGAAATCCCTCCTCATCAGCCTCCGTTTCTTCATTGCCATCATCTTCGCGGTGGCCGTCTATGCCGCATGGAGCCACGAACGCAGTGTATGGGTCATCCTCGTGGCCAGTCTCATCATGGCCCTCATCTTCTATCTCCATATCATTCGCCAACAGAAGTCTATCACCCAACTGCGCCGCTTTGCCAAGAAAGCTGACCGCAACGAGGACTTCAACCTGGAGGAGGAGACATCGGCCTTTCCCGAAGGTGAACTGGGCGAAATATCGCGCCACATTGTGCGCCTCTACCAACACCTGAAGCAGAGTCAGGAGGATCAGAGCCGTCTGAAACGCCAGCTGACCCAAAACATCTCGCACGAACTGAAGACACCGGTGAGCAGCATACAGGGTTACATAGAGACACTTATCAGCAATCCGCAGATTGACAATGAGAAGCGTCAGCAATTCCTCCAACGATGTCATGCACAGACGGAGCGGTTGGTCAGCCTGCTGAACGAAATATCCATCCTCAACCGCATGGACGACGAAGTGGGCCTGCGCTCCATCACTCAGGAGCACGTCAGCATATCCAATCTGGTCAACGGCATCATCCAAGAGGTATCGTTGCAACTGGAAGAACACGGCATGAGCATGGGCAACCAGCTCTCGGAGGACATCATCGTCAAGGGCGATGCCTCGCTGCTCTACTCCATCTTCCGCAACCTGACGGACAACGCCATTGCCTACGCCGGAGAAGGCACCACCATCACCGTTCGTGCAACAAAAGACGAAGCCTTCTACCACTTCACCTTTGCCGACAACGGTGTGGGCCTCGCTCCCGAACACCTGCCGCGCATCTTCGAGCGTTTCTACCGCATCGACAAGGGGCGTAGCCGCAAGTTGGGCGGCACAGGTCTCGGCCTTGCCATTGTAAAGAATGCCGTCGTCCTTCACGGAGGCTCTATCTCTGCTTCGTGTGGCCGACAGGGCGGCCTTGTCTTTCACTTTACGTTGAAGAGGTAAAGTCAAAATTAACTTTTTAGACGCAGATGACGCGGATGACGCGGATTTTTCTTGATTGTTATACCCGACCATACCTTAGATAAATAAATAAAAGAGGTTCTCGATGAGCCGAAAGGCGAATAAAGGTTATAATTTATCTGCGTCATCCGCGTCATCCGCGTCTAAAGAATGAAAAGAAAGCATTTTGACACATCCCCACAAACTCATAGCAAACCTCTATCGGGCAACCATAATTAATTTTATTGGTGTCTGGTAAACCGTTATAATGTTTATCAGACACCAATATTAAAATTAAGGGCTATTCAGTTACAAACCATTTCCAGCTCAATATCTTCTACATTTCAAACCTTGAAATATATATATCGTGGCCTGAAATAATTATTTCGTGGTTGGAAATATATATTTCAAGGTTTGAAATATAGAAGGAATATAGTTTCAACTGATTTATAACACTATTTCACAGGTTATTATACATAAGTTTATATTGGTTTCCGGTAAAACTTTTATTGGTGTCCGATAACAAAAAACAAAAGGCACATTCCTGCAAATGGAATGTGCCTTTTTGTCTAACCAGTTCGTATGATTAAGCGTTAACGCGCTTTTCTGCAATTCTGGCCTTCTTACCGGTAAGTTTGCGCAGGTAGTACAATTTGGCGCGACGAACTTTACCAACTTTGTTGACAGTGATGCTGTCGATAGCCGGAGACTCGATAGGGAAGATACGCTCAACACCTACAGTTCCAGACATCTTGCGCACGGTAAAACGTTTCTTGTTGCCGTGGCCTGCAATTTTGATAACAACACCGCGATACAACTGTACACGCTCTTTGTTACCCTCAACGATACGGTATGCTACAGTTACAGTGTCACCAGCCTTGAATGCGGGATGCTCTTTACCAGTAGCAAATGCTTCTTCAGCAATTTTAATTAAATCCATTTTGTTTGTTATTAAATTGTTTATCGTTACTACGCAACATATCAAATCTCTCTACTTTTGACAGCGATTGCGCGAAAGCGGGTGCAAAGTAACTAATTATTTGGCACATGGCCAAGAATGAGAGGCGGATTTTTATGTTCTGATAGTGCTTTCTTTACTTTTTAGAAGACAAATGATCTAAAAAGTGGCGGATATCATCGCGCAAACGTTGATAAAGTGGTGCGTCTTTGTAGGCTGTATTCTTTTTGAGGATAAAGTTGATACCCGTCTGACTGTGCTGGTAGCAGGTCAGCTCGTTTTGCATTTGTTGGTTGTGCTCGGCCAGCATCTTTATTTCAAGCTCACGCTCCCTTCTGAGTTGGGCACAGATAGGGTAGAGCAGTTTCAGGACAACGTTCTCGAAAAGATTATGACCTTGGATGAAAAGATAAGTCGTTTCGGGAGCTACTCCTAACTGTTTCAGTTCGTTTTGCAAGGTATCCACTCCATTGCGATAACGTGAAAATCTGTTCTCTAACCAGTTGAGTTTCCTTCGCACACGATTGGCTACACTATTCAATGCTTCTTCCGGATGTCGTAGATTTACAGTGTCAATCCTGACGGTGTTGTTGAAATCGGTAATGGAGAATTTGTTGAGTATGCGTTTGCGGTAGAACCATATTGACCAGGCAAATAGTGGGAAGATGGTTTGCGAATATAGCTTCATAAAGATGGGGAGATCTATTATGACCCGGTCGTTCAGTGTTGCCTGCACACATATATCATGCAGACTTTCGGCATAGCACTGGAAGTTCTCAATGGCGTATGCATACGTATGGAAAACATATTGGCTATGGTTGATTTGTCGCGAAGTGTTTGTCGAGTCTTGAAGCAAATAGTCGTAATCAGCATCTACACAAGCAATCATGTTTTGGCCTAATCCACTCCCCAAACTGTTCATTAAAGCTGCTTTTTTCCCTTTTACCAATGACTCGGACGAGGGGAGCATAACCTCGAAATAGTATTCATCGTTTTCGAACTCACTCAATAACGTCCTCCAAAAGAATACATCATCATAACTCTCTACGTAAGCAACAATTTTCTTTCGTGCTTTCTTCGAACGTAGCAGGTTTGCGGCTGCAATGTATTGTGAACTGATATTGTCGGCGAGTCTTTTTCCCATGGTGACGGTTGGAGGTGTAGAGGGTCGTGTTATTCTGTGATATCGCTCACTTCTGTTACAGCATCCTGCCATCCGTTCATGATGACTGCAGGGGAGTGGGTGGTGAGGATGATTTGCACGTTGTTGTTCAGGCGGCGTATCAGACTGATGAGCTGTTGTTGCCATTCGATGTGCAGACTCACTTCCGGTTCGTCCATGAACAGGACACTGGGTTGTCCGTCTTGTACAAGTACTGTCAGTAGGATGACGAGTAACTGTTTTTCGCCGGAAGAAAGTTGGTATGGGTATAATGTCTCCTCATCTTGCCGGAACATGATTTCATTGCTTTGTCTGATAATCTGTTTGCCGGTTTCGCGAAACATTTCATCAACCATATCCTGAAACATCTTTTTGGGTACGGCCAGCAATGCAGCTTGTGTTTGTCCTTCGGGTGTCCCTAAAGTCAGTTGTTCAATGATTCTGTTGCCTATATTTACCTGGTAGTCCAGATAGCGGCGTTGCAATTGGTAGAGTTGCCAGTCCAATTCGGTCTTTACATTCTTGTCCGCCATTTTTTCCAGCAAATCGCCGTGCAATAACGGACGGTCGAAACTGCGTATGACGTCAAACCTTATTTTCGTCGCATTCTCGGGATGAAAAACTGTTTTTACGACGGCTCTTCCATCGTTTCTTGGCTTGTTGTCCAATATGCCTAAGGAAAGAACGGATTCGTTCAAAATGGTACTTTTCCCGATACCGTTGATTCCGCTTAGAATGTTTACGTCAGGACGCAAGTTCCATATTATATTTTTCTTGCCCCAAAGGGCTTTGATTTCTATTCGTTGGATATAATCGGCAAAGTCGTTCATAGAAAAGGATAATAAAATGGGTTGGACATTCTTTTCACTGCAAATGTAGGAAACTTCTTTTAGAACTCCAATGTTTTCTGAAAAAGAATGTTGTAAATATGGTAAGAATTCAACTTTGTAAGTGTAAATTTTAGGAATGTAGGAGTGTAGGAGTGACGCTTCGCTTCTTCTCAGGAGTAGAGGAACTGTAGGGGCATCCCTTGTGGGTGCCCGGTCATTATCTTTATCTTTGTCTGTTTCATTCGAGGGTGTGTCATAATTAACTTTTTAGACGCAGATGACGCGGATGACGCGGATTTTTCTTGATTATTATACCCGACAGGTTATAATTTATCTGCGTCATCCGCGTCATCCGCGTCTAAAGAATGAAAAGGAAGCATTTTGACATCCATTCATTTAAGTTTAGTTCGGGCAAAGCCCTCATCAGTTTCACAGTCGCAAGCTTGGGCTTTCGTGTAGATAAAGGAGTTAAAGGGAGATATCGCTCCGCTCCCTTTATCTCCATCTATCTCCCTTTAACTCCTATAACTCCTTCGCAAGTTTCTATTTATAAATCAAGGTTGACACGTTTTCTTCAATAAACATTTCATTGGCAGTTTCCAATAGCATGTCGGATGTAAGTGCTTGGATTCGTTCAAATACCTTCTCTTGTGAGTCGTAGCGGTTATAGTGTAAGAAAACTTTGGCTATATCGAGTGCTTGGTTCTCAAAGTTGTCCGATGAAACGCCTATTTGTCCGATGATTTGCTTTTTAGCCATATTCAGTTGTGAGTCTGTCAGACGTTGCTTGCAAAGCCGTTCCAGTTCTTTCCTTACCAGCTCCTGGCATTTATCAGCATCGTCATGGTCACATCCGAAATAAATGCACCATACTCCAGTGTCTGTATAGTTGATAATATTGCTCTCCACGTTATAGACCAATCCCCTCTTTTCACGAAGAGAAACATTGAGCCGGCTGTTCATGCCCGGACCTCCTAACAAATTGTTCAGCAGATAGAGTGCTGTCCGTTTCTCATTGTTCGCGTTATAGGCCCGCCCGCCAATGACGACGTGCGCTTGGTGCGTGTTCCTCTTTACGGTTTTGGTTTGTGGCAAGTATGTGGGTAATGGGATGTCGATGGCGCGGGGTAAAACGGTTTCTTCATCGCTTGTCGCTATTGGAGCTGTATATTTCTCTAACCATCGGATTATGCGGCTGAAAGAGATGTTCCCTTTGATAAAGAATATCATATTGTCAGGCCGATAATACTGTTTGGTAAATTGCTGTGTATGGATGGTCTTGTAAGTCCGTAACTGCTCAGGCTTCCCCAAAATGTTCTTGCCTAACGGATGGTTAGGAAAGATCAGTTCCTCAAAATCGTCGTATATAAGTTCTTGTGGCGTGTCCTCGTAGCTTTGTATTTCGTCAATGATGACTTCTACCTCTTTGTCCATTTCGTGTTGTGGAAATGTACTGTTGAATACAATGTCTGACAGTAATTCAATGGCACGTTCCGTATGGTCAATCATGAAAGCCGCATATACGACCATTTCCTCCTTGTTTGTGTACGCGTTGAGGTCTCCTCCTACATTTTCCATGCGGTTCAGGATGTGCCAGGCCCGGCGGTGTGTCGTCCCTTTGAACAACATGTGCTCTACCAGGTGCGCAATGCCCTGCTGATGAGCGAATTCGTTGCGGGTTCCTGCTTTGATGGCATATCCGCAATACCCTACTTGGGTAGGTGATGGGATATGTACGATGCGTAGTCCGTTAGTCAAGGTGTACGTGCTCAACATTGTCTTTTTCTGCAGTTATGGAAGGAATAGGGTGCAAAAATAGTGGTTTTTTTATTGCTTTTCAGCTTTTTTTTCTGATATTTGCACGTTGAACATAAAGAAACCGCAATTTTGAATGGATAAAATAGGAGTTTTTTGTTCGGGTTGTGAACCCATGCATCCTCTTCATGTGGAGGCCGCTTGCCGGTTGGGTGAGTGGATAGGGAGGACAAAAAGGACCTTGGTGTATGGTGGTGCCAACTTGGGACTGATGGAGTGTGTGGCTCGGGCGGTAAAGGAAAACGGGGGAACAGTGATAGGAGTGGTTCCCTCAAAATTGGAGGAGCGTGGCGGAGTCAGTGATTTGCTGGACCGGGTTTGTCATACACAGAATTTGAGTGACCGAAAAGATGTGATACTGGACGAAAGTGACATATTGGTAGCCTTGCCGGGAGGAGTCGGCACATTGGATGAGATATTCCATGTCATAGCATCATTTACGATAGGTTATCATTCAAAACGGGTGATTCTTTACAATGTGGATGGATTTTGGGACAAGTTGGTCGAAACAGTTGCTTTGATGGAACAGCAAGGGCTTGTCCGGCCAGCTACGTCCAATGCTTATGTCGTTGCAGATTCGTTTGAATCTGTGATTTCAGTGATTGATAATAAATGAACATGAAAGAAAATATTAAGGAACTGCTTCGCAAAGAAGCCGAAGCTGTATTGAACATCCCTGTGGATGATGCTTACGAGCAAGCCGTAGAGCTGATTGTGGAACAGGTGCATCGTCGTAACGGGAAACTGATTACCAGCGGTATGGGAAAAGCCGGCCAAATAGCCATGAATATGGCAACCACATTCTGCTCTACAGGAACCCCCTCGGTGTTTCTTCATCCCAGTGAAGCACAACATGGCGATTTGGGCATCATTCAGAAAAATGACTTACTGTTGCTTATCAGCAACTCTGGGAAGACGCGTGAAATAGTGGAATTGACTATTCTGAGCCGGCGTCTGAATCCTGATTTGAAGTTTATTGTGATTACAGGGAATGCTGACAGCCCTTTGGCGCAAGAGGCAGACATTTGTCTCTGTACAGGCCATCCGGAGGAGGTGTGTGCATTAGGTATGGCCCCCACTACCAGCACTACGGTGATGACAGTCATGGGGGATATATTGGTAGTAGAGACGACCAAACGCATCGGGCTTACCATCGAAGAATACAGCCTGCGCCATCATGGCGGATATTTGGGTAAGCGTTCGCGCGAAATGAGTAAATAAGAATTATGCGTAAAGTCATTGGTATCGGAGAGACAATCTTCGACATTATATTCAGAAACAATCAGCCTACAGCAGCTGTTCCCGGAGGTTCTTCTTTTAACAGCATTATCTCGTTGGGCCGTTTGGGGGTTCCTGTCACTTTCATCAGCGAGACCGGCAATGACCATGTCGGCGAGCTTATTCTGGACTTCATGCGGCAGAATGGGGTGGCAACAGACCATGTGCAGGTCTATCCTGATGGGAAGACACCTCTCTCTCTTGCCTTCCTTGATGAGAGGAATGATGCACAGTACCAGTTCTACAAGGACTATCCGGCTTGTCGGCTGGATGTGGAGTTTCCCGAGATAGAGGCCGATGACATTGTACTCTTTGGCTCCTATTTCGCGTTGAATCCCGTGTTGCGTCCGCGGGTAAGCGCTTTCCTTGACTATGCCCGTCAGCGTGGGGCCATTATCTATTACGATGTCAATTTCCGCGGCACCCATGTGGATGAAGCCCTGAAACTGGCCCCTGTTATTATGGAGAATATGGAATATGCTGATATCGTGCGTGGCTCGGACGAGGATTTCAGGAATATGTATGCCCTGTCCGATGTTGATGCCGTATATGCTCAAAAAGTACGTTTCTATTGTCCCCAATTCATCTATACCCGTGGTGGCAGCAGTCTTAGCCTGCGGACGGGAAATGTCTCGAAGGAATATCCTGTCCCAGCCGTTGAAACAGTCAGCACGATTGGCGCAGGCGATAATTTCAATGCCGGCATCCTGTTCGGGCTGCTCCATTATCGCATTCGTCGCGATGATATCCCGGCACTCGGTGAGCGCGATTGGGATCACGTTATCCGTTGTGGCATGGAACTTTCATCCCATGTCTGTACAAGTTTTGACAATTATATCTCTACAGATTTTGCCAAGGGGTGGAATCCTTCTTGACCATCCCTGTGCATACCATTCTTTATATTCACTTACTCTCCGATCGGGTGACAATAAACTCCTTTCCTATGCGCAAGCTGTCCTGATTTATTTCCTTGAACGAGTATCTTTTACATTCAAAGAAATCGAGCATTTGGTTTATTATCGCGACTCGTTGGAATTCGCATACCCGGAGTCCGGAGTTGTAACGGACTTCTCTACCGTCCCACGTTGTCCGTGGTTTTATATTCTTTTCATAATGTTCATAATCTTCATATTTCCTCTTCTCGCTATTAGTCACATAAGCGGGATAGTGATTGTCTGACAACTGAGGAGACATGACAGGGTCTTCTTCTCCGGAGGTGACATAGCATTTTATGTTCTTTAGGTTTACATAAAAGTACATACTGTCTTTCTTTGCGGTATAGAACCCTTTCACCTTGACACTCATACGCCTCCGCTTGCCACCTACTCGCATATTCCGTCCTTTCACTTTGAGGGTAAACGTGTTGTTCTTTTTGAACGTGATGTTTGCTTTGCCCACTTTGTATCCCCAATATTGATACATTCCATCCGGACATTTCCACTCTCCGCAAATATCCTGCGAAAAAGATTCGACAGGGAGAAGCAAGCATACAAGGCATGCCATTAAGCAAACCCAATTTGTTCTGAAAATAGTTTTTCTGGTCATAACGTAATGAATAAAAATAAGTGTAACTTTTGCTTGTAGCCTTTCTTTTTACAAATGTATGAATTTGTTTCTTTCGTTCTTTAAGATTAAATGTTTCTTTTGTTTTTTAACTATCTTAAATAGCGTGTAATGTTTGACGAATAGGGTGTAAGCTCACATATTCTCGCATTCTTGTTCTTTAGGATAAGAGGCGTATTGTTGTAGATTGTTGCTTCACGGTCTGGTTTCCGCACTTATCTCAATGCGTTTGCAATGGGGTGTGTTGTAGAACCTGACGGTAGCTTCCCCTTCATTGTTGGTCACTACGTTCGGATTCCAATAGAGAGTGCGGCGGAAGTCCTGCTCGTCGG
>JAFQBB010000037.1 GCA_017416805.1 Bacteroidaceae bacterium | reverse complement strand
TTGAGCCAAGAAAGTGAAGTAGTTCACAACATATTTATAATGCCCACGGAAATTTTCACGCAACCGTTCGTCCTGTGTAGCAACCCCAACAGGGCAAGCATTCGTGTGGCATTTGCGCATCATCACGCATCCTAAGACAATCAGCGCAGTTGTTCCGAATCCAAATTCTTCCGCACCGAGCAATGCCATATTGATGACGTCACGTCCGGTTTTCAGTTGCCCATCAACTTGCAGACGTACTTGTGAGCGCAGTCCGTTCAATGTTAGTGTTTGTTGTGTTTCGCTAAGTCCTATTTCAGGTGAAATGCCTGCATAGCGCATACTGCTGGCGGGTGATGCTCCCGTACCTCCTTCAGCACCGCTAATGACAATGATGTCGGCTTTAGCCTTCGCTACACCGGCTGCTATGGTACCCACACCGCTTTCTGCTACCAACTTCACGCTGATGCGGGCACGAGGATTTACATTACGCAAATCGTAAATGAGTTGTGCCAAGTCTTCGATGGAGTAGATGTCATGATGTGGGGGTGGCGATATCAGAGAAATACCAGGAATACTATGGCGGGTACGGGCTATGACCTCATCCACTTTATAACCCGGTAATTGTCCACCTTCACCCGGTTTGGCTCCTTGAGCCACCTTTATCTGTATTTCTTCGGCGTTCACTAAGTATTCAGCTGTCACCCCAAAACGTCCTGAGGCAATCTGCTTGGTTTTACTGCAAAGAGAAATTCCATCTTGCATAGTGGTAATGCGTGCAACATCTTCTCCTCCTTCGCCCGTATTACTTCGTGTACCCAGTTTGTTCATAGCCAATGCCAATGCTTCATGGGCCTCCTTGCTGATAGCTCCGAAAGACATAGCTCCAGTTACAAAATGTTTCACAATATCTGCAACGGATTCTACCCTGTCGATAGAAATGGGATTACGTTTCCATTCGAAAAAATCACGCAAGAATATGGGCGACTCCTTATGGTCTACCAATGCCGTAAACTCCTTGAACTTCTTATAACTTCCTAATCGGGTAGCCAATTGCAGTGTGCTGATAGTCTCCGGAGTCCATGCATGTTTCTCACCGTCCTTCCGAAAAGAGAATTGACCGATGTGAGGCAGCAGCCCGTCCGAATCGGACTTGTCGGCAAAAGCAGTCCGATGCATTCGCAATGAATCCGTCACCACCTCGTCCAGCCGAATGCCTCCTATGGACGATGAGGTGGTACCAAAATAAGAACGAAGCAGTTCGTCGCTCACTCCTACGGCTTCGAATATCTTGGCTCCACGATAAGAACGGATGGTGCTGATACCCATCTTGCTCATAATTTTGAAAAGTCCCTTGCAGACAGCCTTGATGTAGTTCCTTTCAGCGGTGTCGTAGTTCAATTGCAACTCTCCCCTTTTCACCAAATCGTCTAAAACAGCAAATGCCATATAGGGACAGATGGCACTGGCACCATACCCCAACAACAAGGCTGCGTGCATTACCTCTCTGATTTCACCACTTTCAACAATCAGCGCCGTCTGCACTCGCTTTTGAACAGAAATGAGATGATGATGTACGGCACTGACTGCCAATAATGATGGTATGGCGGCATGAGTGGCATCTACATTCCGATCGGTCAAGATGATATAGTTTACACCTTCTTGTACAGCCTGTTCAGCTTTTTTGCAGAGGTGAGCCAGTGCTTCTTGCATACCGGCTTTTTCTTGTGAGGCTTCAAATAATATAGGGAGTTTGACACTCTTGAATCCTTTGTATCGGATGTTGCAAAGGATGTCAAGCTGTGTATTTGTAAGTACGGGATGTGGCAGACGCACCATCTTGCAGTGACTTTCGTCAGGTGTAAGAATATTCATACCCACGGCTCCGATGTATTCGGTAAGCGACATAACAAGTTCTTCGCGGATGGGGTCGATTGCTGGATTCGTTACTTGTGCAAATTGTTGGCGGAAATAGTTGAACAGCAGTTGTGGACGTTCGCTCAGTACTGCCAATGGTGTATCATTACCCATGGATGCAATCGGTTCGGCACCATTTACGGCCATGGGTATAAGGGTACGTTCCACATCTTCACGAGTGTAGCCGAAAACTTTCAACATTGTGTCATATGCCGAGATGCTGTTCTCCACCTTTCGGCCACTTTTCAAGGCATCTAGCTCAATTCGGTTGGCAGCCAACCATTGTCGGTAAGGTTTGGCGGTAGCTAATTGTTCCTTTAATTCACCGTTGTAATAGATTCGCCCTTCTTGTGTATCGACCAATAGAATCTTTCCCGGTTGTAACCGTCCCTTTTCTTTTATTTCAGAAGGTTCGAAATCCATCACACCCACTTCGCTGGCAACAACCATCATATCTCCTTGTGTGATAAGATAACGGGCCGGGCGAAGGCCATTCCGATCGAGCATACCACCAGCATAGCGACCATCACTGAAAAGAAGTGCTGCCGGTCCATCCCATGGTTCCATTAAAATAGAATGATATTCGTAGAAAGCTTTCAGCTCGTCGCTGATTGGGTTCTTGTCGTTAAACGATTCGGGTACTAACATACTCATAGCATGAGGTAGACTTAAACCTGACATGACCAGAAATTCCAATACATTGTCGAGAGAAGCACTGTCGCTCATATCCGGTTGTATAATGTGACCAAGCTGCTTGATGTCCGGAAAAATAGGAGTGGCAAGTACACTTTCTCGAGCCTCCATCCATCCTCGATTGCCACGAATGGTATTAATTTCGCCATTGTGTGCCAATAGACGGAAAGGTTGTGCCAAACTCCAAGTAGGGAATGTATTGGTACTGAAACGTGAATGTACCAAAGCCAATCCACTTGTAAAATATGGATGTGTCAAATCAGTGAAATATTCGCGTACCTGTATGGAAGTAAGCATACCTTTATATATAATGTTGCGACTGGAAAGCGACACGATATAGAAATCTTTGTGATGTATTCGTTTCTCAATCTTTTTACGGATGACGTAAAGCGTACATTCCAATTGCAGGCTGTCCGTATCGCCGGTAATGAACACTTGTTTGATGTCGGGTTCTGTGTTTAGGGCATCTTTCCCCAAACAACCCGAATTGACAGGCACATTACGCAAATGCATCAGACTGAGTCCTTCGCGTTCAATCTCTTCTATCATGATGCTTAATATATCTTCTTGTTCCTGTCTACCTTTGGGAAGAAAGACCAACCCAGTACCATATTTCCCTTTTTCAGGTACGGGAATGCCTTGTAGTAGGATAAATTCGTGGGGAATTTGTAACATGATTCCGGCTCCGTCACCTGTTTTGTTGTCTGCGCCTTCAGCACCACGATGACGCATGTTTTCCAACACCTTTAAAGCTGAGTCCACTAATTGGTGCGACTTGTTGCCGTGAATGTTCACAACCATACCCACACCGCACGCATCATGCTCATTGGCTGGGTTATATAATCCGTTTCTTTTCCTTTCCATAATGCCTTTTCTTTGTAAAACAAAAGTGCTACAAAGGTAGGACAATCTATCACCACTTGCTCGAATGGTGCGACATAAAGAAAGAAAAAAATAAGAGCTATTGCAGATTGAAAGTTTTAAAGCGGAATAACTTGCAGAATGAAAGGATAAGGTGAAGTTTTATAACCATCTTTCAAGTCGTATCACAGCCTCCTCGCAATCAGGACGACTGGCAAAAGCACTAAGACGCACATAGCCTTCGCCGCTGGGACCGAAAGCAATACCAGGTGTGCATACCACATGGGCACCATAAAGCATCATACGGAAATACTCCCAAGCGCTATGCTGATGAGGGATACGGAGCCATAGGTATGGCACGTGCTCGCCACCATGGAGACGGACGCCTGTGGCAGAAAGCTCGCGGCGCATCATCATCACATTCTGCATGTAATAGCCGATGGCACGACGCACCTCTGCCATCCCCTCGGGCGTATAGATGGCGGCCGCTGCACACTGGGTGACGTAGCTGACGCCATTGAAACGGATGCGCTGGCGGTAATTCCACAAACGGTTCATCGAGATGCTACGCCCATCCAACGTCTGCACCTGCAACTCGTGGGGGATGACCGTATAGCCACAACGAAGGCCGGTGAAACCTGCCGTGCGCGAGAAGCTGCGCAACTCGATGGCTACCTTCTTGGCGCCGCGTATCTCGTAGATGGAATGAGGGATGCCGGGCGACTGGATGTATGCCTCGTAAGTGGCATCGAAAAGGATGAGCGTATGGTTCTTCAACGCATAATCGACCCACCGCTTCAAGCCCGTCTTGCTGAAAGCCATGCCTGTGGGATTGTTGGGCGAGCAGAGATAGACCACATCGACCGGATGGGCAGGAGGTTGAGGTACGAAACCGTTGGCTTCCACACAAGACAGATAGTTGACATTGCTCCAATGCCCTCCACGGAAGACACCCGCCCTGCCCGAAACCACATTGCTCTCCACATAAATGGGATAGACAGGGTCTGCTACGCCGATGGCATTGTCGTTACCTAAAATCTCACCGATGTTGCCTATCTCACTCTTGATGCCGTCGTTGACGAATATCTCTTCGGGCGTAAGATGAATGCCACGGGGATTGAAATCGTGCTTGATGATGGCTTCGCGCAAGAATCCGTAGCCTTGTTCCGGGCCATAGCCATGGAAGGTTTCCACCTGCGCCATTTCATCGACTGCCTGCCGCATGCTTTCGGCCACATGCGCACCAAGCGAGTGGGTCACATCGTTTACACTCAGGTCGATAAGGCGGTAAGACGGATGAATCACCTTGAACTTTTCTACCTCCCGACGGATGTCCGCAAACACATTGTCTTGCGGAAGTTCCAGAAAATTTTCGTTCACCAATGCCATACTAACCTTTCTTTTTTAGCGTTTACAATGCTGCAAAAATACAGAAATCTTCGGAAACAAGAGGTACGCCCGCTTT
>JAFQBB010000036.1 GCA_017416805.1 Bacteroidaceae bacterium | reverse complement strand
GTAATGCGATATCCGAGGATATCATTTGCTTTTTCAAACAGTTCCTTAGCCAAAGCTGAGTTTTCGTAGAGGTCTTTACCCATGCCTACAAACTGGGCCCCTTGACCGGGGAATACAAACGCTTTCATATTTCTTTGTTTTACTTATAAAATTGAAAATCGGGCGCAAAGGTACTCATAATTATTGAGATATGAAAGTTCGGGATGGGAAATTCGCCATTTTCATCCCTTTAGGGAATGAAAGAGGGAGGTAAAAAGTGTGCTTTACCTCAAACTTTTTTCTCCTCCGTTGGGAAAAACTTTTTTAAAGGTAGGGGAGAAAAAAAGTGATTCAAAGGGCCATGACCGTGGCCTGTCTGTACGTCTGCCCCTTGGCGGATGGCTTCAGTGACATAATGCTTGGCCTGACGGATAGCATCAGGCAAAGAATAGCCTTGTGCCACAATGGCGGCAATGGCCGATGAAAGGGTACACCCCGTGCCGTGAGTGTTGGGGGAATCCACCTTCTCTGATTGAAAGGATATAGGCTCGTCAGTATCCGGCATCAGTAACAAGTCGGTCATCTCTCCGCCTTCAAGATGTCCGCCTTTCAGGAGTATGGCATAAGCTCCCCATTGTCGGAGGTGACGGATGTTGTCCGCCATATCGTCCATGGTAGTAAAGGACTTTCCCGTCAACACCTTGGCCTCAGAAAGGTTGGGCGTAATGAGTGTGCAAAGAGGAAAAAGCTTCTTCTTGACCACCTCTATCGCTTCTTCGTCCATCAGTGGGTGCCCGCTTGAGGAGACCATCACCGGGTCATATATAATAGGTATATCGGGATATTCGGCCAGTGTCCGGCTGATGGCCCGTACGGTTTCGGCGTCTTCTATCATGCCAATCTTTACGGCATTGGGCATAAGGTCGTCCATCACGGCCTTTATTTGTCCGGTGACAACGTCGGGCGATATGGGGCATGAAGCCTGTACACCGTAGGTATTCTGGATGGTGATGGATGTGATGGCCGTGGCGGCATAAGCGCCCAGGGCAGAAACAGTTTTGATGTCGGCTTGGATGCCGGCTCCTCCGCTACAATCTGATCCCGCTATGCTGAGGACAGTAGGGCAGAAAAATGCTTTATCCATGATTTATTTATATCTTTAATCATCTTGTTTACGCGACAAAAATACGCTTTTCTTTCTGAAAAAGTTGCAAATAAGAAAAACAATATCTACTTTTGCTCAAAGAATGGCCGAAAGATAGTCTTTCGCCTTTAAAAGTAGGACTCATTAAATCTAAGAATAATTTGATGAAAAGAATATTAGTGAGTGGTGGAGCTGGCTTTATTGGCTCTCATTTATGTACACGCCTGGTAAATGAAGGAAATGACGTCATTTGCTTGGACAATTATTATACAGGAAGCAAAGAAAATGTATGGCACCTGATAGGTCGGCCCAATTTTGAATTGGTGCGCCATGATATCGTAAATCCCTATTGGGCAGAAGTTGATGAGATATATAATTTGGCTTGTCCTGCTTCGCCTATCCATTACCAGCATGACCCAATACAAACAACAAAAACTGCCGTTGTTGGGGCGCTTAATATGTTGGGATTGGCCAAACGTGTGAATGCCAAGATTCTGCAAGCATCAACCAGTGAAGTGTATGGTGACCCTACCATCCATCCACAACCTGAAGAATATTGGGGCAATGTGAATCCTGTTGGTATCCGCTCGTGTTATGATGAAGGCAAGCGTTGTGCCGAAACCCTTTTTATGGATTACCACCGACGTCATGAGGTAAGGATAAAGATTATTCGTATCTTCAATACTTACGGCCCTCGGATGTTGGCACATGACGGACGGGTAGTGTCCAATTTCGTGATACAAGCATTAAAAGGAAAAGACCTGACAATCTATGGTGACGGTCACCAGACACGTAGTTTCCAATATGTGGACGACCTTGTGGACGGAATGATTCGGGTGATGGAAAACACACCTGATAGCTTCATAGGTCCGATAAATCTTGGAAATCCTCATGAATTTACCATGTTGGAATTGGCCGAAAAGGTAATTGAACTTACAGGTTCATCGTCCAAAATTGTATTTGAGCCTTTGCCGCATGATGATCCCCGTCAGCGCCAGCCCAATATTTCATTGGCAAAAAAGGTCTTGGATTGGGAACCACGTGTGCAACTTGATGAAGGATTGGGGTATATGATAGAATATTTTAAAGGAATTATAGATAAAATCTGATATGTCTTTGTTCAAAAATTCGGTGACGGTAGATATTGTTCCGTCTGATTACAAAATCTTGGTTGTAGATGATGTAATGCCTAATGTGTTACTGTTGAAAGTCATGCTTTCGAATGAAAAGTTCAACATCATTACAGCATCAAACGGAGAGCAAGCCATTGAATTGACACGTTCGGAAAGGCCGGATTTGTTGTTGCTTGACGTCATGATGCCGGGGATGAGTGGTTATGATGTGGCACAAACATTACGTGCAGACGAGAAGACGGCCGAAATCCCCATAATATTTTTGACAGCCCTTAATTCTTCCGAAGACATAGTTCAAGGTTTTCGTATGGGAGGAAATGATTTTATTTCCAAACCTTTCAATAAAGAAGTTTTGCTTGTTCGGGTCAAATATCAGCTATCATTGGTTGCCGCCAAGCGTATCATTGTCCAAAAGAATGAGGAACTTCAACGTACAATAGCCGGACGTGATAAATTGTATTCAGTAATAGCACACGATTTACGGTCGCCCATGAGCACGGTGAAGATGGTGTTGAATATGCTCATAGAATCAACTTCGCCCGAAGCGATGGGAGAAGAGACATACAATATGCTTTCAATGGTAAACACCCAATCAGAAGAAGTCTTTGCCCTGTTGGACAATTTGTTGAAATGGACAAAGAGTCAGGTGGGGCGTCTGAATGTCGTAGCACAAAATTTCCAAATTGATGAGATTGTAGTTTCGGTTATTGACGTGTTTCGGATTATGGCCGAATCAAAAAGCATTGTTCTTGAACAGGGGGAATTTGAAAAACTGAACGTATATGCCGACATTGATATGTTCAAAACCGTATTGCGGAATTTCTTGAGCAATGCTATCAAATTCAGTAATCAAGGAAGTAAAATTATAGTATCAATCAAACGGCAAGAAAATTATGCCCGGGTTAGTGTGAAAGACTTCGGATGCGGTATCAGTCCTGAGGATCAGGAAAAATTGTTTCATGCTTCGACTCATTTCAGTAAATATGGGACAAACAATGAAGAAGGTTCTGGCTTAGGACTTCTTCTTTGCCAAGATTTTGCACAAAAGAATGGAGGAGAAGTCTATTTGGAATCTGTTTTAGGCGAAGGTTCTACTTTCAGTTTTACCGTACCGTTGGTAAATGAAGACTGAAAAATGAAGAGTGAAGGACGAAGAATCCAATTGTATGTACATAATGATTCTTCGTTCTTCACTCTTTATGTCATTCCACTAATATCCATACAAGATATTGTGTTTCTTTTCCGATGGGCGTAAGTGCCAAATACCCTTTATAGATACGTCCGTCAGAAGTAACTTGGAGAGGAAACTCTTCCATCTTCTGAAGGTGTGCCATTTTTAACAATTCGGGAGTAGGGTAGAAGTCAACCATAAAATGTCCCTGATGTCCATGAGCCACATAACGCTCATATAGAATATGTGCTACGACGCCCATGTTCATCCGCAAGTTTATTTCTACACATGGATGGAGATGGTATTTTTCTTTTCTGCGAAAAAGAGATGAAGAACTCGCTTGTGTAAACTCATTGGATGGAGTTCGTACAATCATCATGTCAACTCCCACATAGCCGTGATAATGTGTACCGACTCGTTCATTTATACAGCTTTGCAAGAAAGTGCGGACAAGGTGCAATGTTTCTCGGGGGATGTATGTTGACAAATCGTTTTCAATGGCCTCATCTGTTGTCAATAAATTGCCATTGTACGCACCGTTGGCATCGGTGATAAAGCTTGAATATCCGATAAAAACAATTGGAGAGCCATCTTTTGGAATATAAAACTCCATGGCAAAGTCCTTCACCTTGTTATACAAAGGCTCTACAATTACGGCTTTTTGTTGGATAAGTGTGTTTGCACACCATCCACTTAACGGTGGTGCATATAGCCCTTGCCCCCGACGTAAGCCTTTACCGCTACCCGACCATGGGGCTTTCAATATAGTAGCTGGATGTGACTCGACCTGATGAGCAATCTCTTCTTCTGTAAGGCAAAGGGAAGATTCTCCCACTAACGGATGCTTGTCTGCAAGGTTCAACATTACCTCTCTCAATACCTCTACTGCCGTTTCTCTGCTCGACAAGCGACGCAAATACTCCATTTTGGTTATATTGGGCAGGTATTTATCGGAGAGGCCTCGCACTTTCATTTGTTTGACAAGTGCCGGATTCCATCCCCAAGGGGAAAGTGGTTGCGATGGTATTGACTCTATATTTGTAATAAGCTTTATTTCAGATGGAAAAGAATAATTTGATGAAGTTCTGCTCCAATAATATAAAGTCTCACTATTAGGGATAAGTACCGAATCGCCTTCGTTTGCATACCAAACAGGGAGAAGAGCCAAATCTAATGCCATGCGTCGTGCTGAGCGTGGAGATAAATAATTGGCATTTCCATTGGCTAATGCCAAATCGTTGTCAGGATTGAAAATATAGGTTCGCGCCATGAATAATTGAATTTTTGGGAAATATTTCTCGCAAAGATGGGGCAAAGATAAAAAAAAGTTCAAGAATTTGCTAACTCTACTTTGCATTTTGTAGAATCTTTGTTACCTTTGCACCGAAAAGATAAAATCTTGTAGAGAATGGAGGTTTTTTATCGTACACATAACTATCTGATAGAGCATATCAGCGACTCTCTTGTCCGTCGGGATTTGATGGATGAAATAGATTGGAGTGACCGTTTGATAGGCATTAAAGGAACTCGGGGCGTTGGGAAAACTACTTTCCTTCTGCAATACGCCAAAGAAAAGTTTGGAATAGATCGTTCATGTCTCTACATCAACCTCAATAATTTCTATTTCCAAGGAATGGGAATTGCCGAATTTGCCGGTGAATTTCAAAAAAGAGGTGGGCGAGTGCTGCTTATCGATCAGGTATTCAAACATCCGGATTGGAGTCACGAACTCAGATTATGTTATGATCGGTATCCAAGGTTAAAAATTGTATTTACAGGTTCATCGGTCATGCGTCTTAAAGAGGAAAACCCTGAGTTGAATGGCATTGTCAAATCTTACAATTTGCGAGGATTTTCTTTTCGTGAATTTGTCAATCAGCAGACAGGAAATAATTTCCCTGCTTATACGTTGGATGAAATACTGAACAATCACGAACACATCGTGAAAACCATACTTCCGAAGGTTCGTCCGATGGACTACTTTCAGGATTATATGCACCATGGCTTTTATCCTTTTTTCTTGGAAAAACGGAATTTCTCGGAAAACCTGCTAAAGACCATGAACATGATGATAGAGGTTGACATTTTATTACTGAAACAGATAGAACTGAAATATCTCTCGAAGATAAAGAAATTGCTGTATCTGTTGGCTGTTGATGGTCCGGTTGCTCCAAATGTAAGCCAATTGGCCAATGATATTCAGACCTCTCGGGCTACGGTTATGAATTATATCAAGTATTTGGCCGATGCGAGGCTGATAAATATGGTATATAGTAAAGGGGATGAATTTCCTAAGAAACCTGCTCGTGTCATGATGCATAATACAAGTTTGATGTATAGTATTTATCCTGTAAAAGTAGAAGAACAAGATGTGCTCGAAACCTTTTTCTTAAATAACTTATGGAAAGACCACAAGTTGAACAAAGGAGAAAAAGGAACATCGTTCTTAGTCGATGGTCATTTGCCTTTTAGAATTTGTACCGAAACCTATCGGGCAAAACATAACTCGAATGTGTATTATGCAGTGCATAAAGCAGAAGTCGGACATGGGAACTTGATACCTCTTTGGTTGTTTGGTTTCCTATATTGAAAAAGAGAAGAAAAACAATAATTGAGAATTATAAAAAACAACTTAATTACTAATTAATTTATATTAGATTATGGCTAAAGAAAAAAAGTTTATCACGTGTGATGGTAACCAGGCTGCCGCTCATATCTCGTATATGTTCAGCGAAGTAGCAGCTATCTATCCCATCACTCCGTCATCTACTATGGCAGAATACGTAGATGAGTGGGCTGCACAGGGCCGCAAGAATATCTTCGGTGAAACTGTGTTGGTACAGGAAATGCAATCTGAAGGTGGTGCCGCTGGTGCTGTTCACGGTTCACTTCAGGCTGGTGCGTTGACCTCAACTTACACCGCATCTCAGGGTCTTCTTTTGATGATCCCTAACATGTACAAGATTGCCGGTGAGTTCCTTCCCTGCGTATTCCACGTGTCAGCTCGTACATTGGCTTCTCATGCCCTCTGTATATTCGGTGACCACCAGGACGTAATGTCTTGTCGTCAGACAGGATTCGCCATGTTGGCCGAAGGTTCAGTTCAGGAGGTTATGGACTTGGCCGGTGTAGCTCATTTGGCTACTATCAAGAGCCGTGTTCCTTTCTTGAACTTCTTCGACGGTTTCCGTACTTCTCATGAAATCCAGAAGATTGAAATGCTCGAGAACGAAGACCTCGCTCCGCTGATTGACCAGCAGGCTTTGGCTGAATTCCGTAGCCGTGCCCTCACTCCCGAGAAGCCCGTTGCCCGCGGTATGGCCGAAAACCCCGATACATTCTTCGCTCATCGCGAATCTTGCAACAACTACTACGAAAACGTGCCCGCTATCGTAGAAGAGTACATGGACAAGATTTCTGAAATCACCGGTCGTAAGTATGGCCTCTTCAACTACTACGGTGCTGAAGATGCTGAGCGCGTTATCATCCTCATGGGTTCAGCTACTGAAGCAGCTCGCGAGACTATCGACTATCTGACTGCTCAGGGCGAAAAGGTAGGTATGGTAAGCGTACACCTCTATCGTCCCTTCTCTGCTAAGCACTTCTTGGCTGCTGTGCCTAAGACTGCTAAGCGCATTGCAGTTCTCGACCGTACTAAAGAGCCCGGTGCTAATGGCGAACCTCTTTACCTCGATGTTAAGGAGTGCTTCTACGGACAGCCTGATGCTCCCGTTATCGTGGGTGGTCGTTACGGTTTGGGTTCAAACGATACTACTCCTGCACAGATTCTTTCTGTATATGAGAACCTCGCTTTGCCCCAACCTAAGAACGGTTTCACTATCGGTATTGTTGATGACGTTACTTTCACTTCACTTCCTCAGAAGGAAGAGATCGCCATGGGTGGCGAAGGTATGTTCCAGGCCAAGTTCTTCGGTCTTGGTGCTGACGGTACTGTAGGTGCCAACAAGAACTCTGTGAAGATTATCGGTGACAACACCAACAAACATTGCCAGGCATACTTCTCTTACGACTCTAAGAAGTCAGGAGGTTTCACTTGCTCTCACCTCCGTTTCGGTGACACTCCTATCCGTTCAACTTACTTGGTGACTACACCTAACTTCGTAGCTTGCCACGTACAGGCTTACCTGAAGATGTATGACGTAACACGTGGTCTTCAGAAGAACGGTACCTTCCTTTTGAACACTATCTGGGAAGGCGACGAGTTGGCTGCTAACTTGCCTAACAATGTGAAGAAGTACTTCGCTGAAAACAACATCACCGTTTACTATATCAATGCTACTAAGATTGCTCAGGAAATCGGTCTTGGCAACCGTACCAACACCATCCTCCAGAGTGCATTCTTCCGCATCACTGAGGTTATCCCCGTTGACCTCGCTATCGAGCAGATGAAGAAGTTCATCGTGAAGTCTTATGGCAAGAAGGGTGAAGATATCGTTAACAAGAACTACGCAGCCGTTGACCGTGGTGGCGAGTACAAGCAGCTCCCCGTTGATGCCGCTTGGGCTAACCTCCCCGCTGACGAGAAAGAGGCTAACAACGATCCCGCATTCATCAACGAAGTTGTTCGTCCTATCAATGCTCAGAATGGTGACTTGCTCCCCGTTTCTGCCTTCAAGGGTATCGAAGATGGTACATGGCCTCAGGGTACTGCCGCTTACGAGAAGCGCGGTGTAGCAGCTTTCGTTCCTACATGGGAACCCGAAAACTGTATCCAGTGTAACAAGTGTGCCTTCGTTTGTCCTCACGCTTGTATCCGTCCGTTCGTTATGGACGAAGCTGAAGCAGCCGGTTTGAACGCCGCTACTATCGAGGTGAAGGCTCCTGCTACAATGAAGGGTATGAAGTTCCGCATGCAGGTAGGCGTTATGGATTGCTTGGGTTGCGGTAACTGTGTTGACGTATGTCCCGGATTCCCCAAGACTGGTCCTGCCCTCAAGATGGTTCCTTTGGAAGGCGAGCTCGGCGAAGCAGCTAACTGGGATTACTGCGTGAAGAACGTGAAGAGCAAGCAAGACCTTGTTGACATCAAGCAAAGTCCGAAGAACTCTCAGTTCGCTACTCCTTTGTTTGAGTTCTCAGGTGCCTGCTCAGGTTGTGGTGAAACTCCGTACGTGAAGTTGATTTCTCAGCTCTTCGGTGATCGTGAAATCGTAGCCAACGCTACCGGATGTTCTTCTATCTACTCAGGTTCAATACCTTCAACTCCTTATACTACTAACGAAAAGGGTCAAGGTCCTGCTTGGGCAAACTCTTTGTTCGAGGACTTCTGCGAGTTCGGTCTTGGTATGGTTCTTGCCAACAAGAAGATGAAGGCCCGCGTAGAGGCTATCTTGACAGAGGCTATTGCTTGCGATTGCACACCTGCCGAGTTCAAGGCTGCTGCTCAGGAGTGGATTGACGGTAAGGAAGATGCAGAAGCTTCTAAGGCTGCTGCTGCCAAGTTGAATCCGATGATTGCAGAAGGTGCCGCCAAGGGTTGCGAGACTTGCACTAAGTTGGCAGAGTTGTCTCACTACCTCGTTAAGCGTTCTCAGTGGATTATCGGTGGTGACGGTGCTTCTTACGATATCGGTTACGGTGGTCTTGATCACGTGATTGCTTCAGGTGAAGATGTGAACATCCTCGTACTCGACACCGAGGTTTACTCTAACACTGGTGGTCAGTCATCTAAGGCTACTCCGCTCGGAGCCATCGCCAAGTTTGCTGCCTCAGGTAAGCGCGTTCGCAAGAAAGACCTCGGTATGATTGCCACTACCTATGGTTACGTTTATGTAGCTCAGATTGCTATGGGTGCTGACCAGGCTCAGTGCTTGAAGGCTATCCGTGAGGCAGAGGCATATCCCGGTCCTTCTATCATCATCGCTTACGCACCCTGTATCAACCACGGTTTGAAGAAGGGTATGGGTAAGGCACAGGCTGAGGAAGCTGCTGCTGTAGCATGCGGTTACTGGCACTTGTGGCGTTACAATCCCGCTCTCGAGGCTGAGGGTAAGAATCCGTTCTCACTCGACTCTAAGGAGCCTCAGTGGGATGGTTTCCAAGACTTCTTGAAGGGTGAGGTTCGTTTCGCATCTGTAATGAAGCAGTATCCGACCGAAGCTGCCGACCTCTTCTCTGCTTGTGAAGAGATGGCCAAGAAGCGCTACGCCTCTTATGTTCGTATGAGCAAGATGGATTGGAGCGAATGATTCCAGGTAAGGCTGAAGATTTGAGGTTTAGAGTGTAGGGATTAAGGCTCACAGTCTATATCTCTTAACTCTATCCTTCACACCTCAACCTTAATCCTATAACAAAATGAATGGCGGCTTTCCCGTGCGGAAGGTTGCCATTCATTTTATTAATGTTTGGCAGTAGCAAGAGACTTTCATTATATATTGTCTTTTTTCTTTCGATACCTCTTTGTATGATAAATATTTTGCACATTTAATCTATTTTAGCAGACAGACTAGAACAGTTTTGACTTTTCTTAGTATTTTTGCACAAAATAATTCGTAATTAAATCTAATTTTAAATATTAATTCTAAACTTTGATTACAGAGATGAAACATTTATTTAACACATTGATGTTGGGATGCATCTTGGGAGCAGGTTTTGTAGGATGTTCCGAGGATGATTCAGAAGAAGTTGTACCAGAAGTGCCTACAATGGAGGAAATCACAGGTATTCCAAGTGACGATACAGCTGGTGAAAATCCGGAAGTTGGTGAATCCAATACGAATATTCCCAACTTCAATTACTCCGTGGAGAATAAGGACGGATATACTATTATACGTCTGGACTTGACAGGAATACAGGATCCTGAAACGCTTGAATGGCTGCGACTTATAGGTACAGGTAGCAGCGAACAGAATATTTGGGTATCTGTGGATGACAACCCTAAAGGTTTTACAGTCTATAACAGTGCAGATGAGATGGGTCAAAGCATCAAGGCAGACTTGGTGTTCCTTGTTGACAACTCGGGAAGTATGTCGGCTGAAGCAGACTCTGTCGCTGCAGGAATATCTTCTTGGGCAAAGAAATTGGCACATTCAGGATTGGATATTCGTTTTGGTTGTGTAGGATATGGAGGACATGTGGGTGCTCAATATGCAAATCCTACTTCAAAATATGGAATAACTGGTGCTTTGAATCTGACGACTGATGAGAATTTGGATGCATATCTGAATAGAGCATATTCATATGGAACTGATAGAACATTTGGATATGCAGGTGATGATGCAGATTCTTTAGAGGTCAAAGTCTTAAATTCGTATTCAGTAGCAGGAGGAGAATGTGGTGTGCAAGCTTTGCGGTTTGCCGATGAGCATTTTAATTTTAGAAAAGGTGCAAATCGAATATATGTAAATTTTACAGATGACGCGAATTATCCAGGAGGTGACAAAGAGATTTCTGTTGATTATGTCAAAAATCATTGGAGTGTGTCAAAGGGTACAATTCATACAGTCCTTAGTAACGATAGTTCATATATTAATAACAGACTTGATATAGGAGAAAAGTCGTGGTTGATGTCACGATATACAGGTGGTACAGAATTATATGTTAATCAGAGTTTCAGTGGTGTTTCATTAGATGACCTTCCTGTTACAGGTGCCATGCAGAATTCTTATATCATCCGTTTCACTAATGTGGATGAATTTATGGATGGACGTGAGCATAGAATAACAATCACTGTGCTTACACTTGATGGAAAGGTAAAGGCAGAAAAGACATTTACCATTATTTTTGGAATAAAGTAATTCTAACATAATAAAGAAAAAGAAATGAAAAAGAACTTATTGTTTTGCTTTGCCCTGCTTTTTGCTGGGGTATTGTCTGTGAATGCACAGAGAGAGGAATGGAATGCAGGTCCGTTCAAGCACTTGTCTTTGGGTATTGGTGCGGGAACTGCGGGTATTGATATTGAGTTGGCCACTACGTTAGGAAACCACTTCCAGCTTCGTGCCGGAGTATCCGCTTTGCCGTTTACTTATACCGGTGAATTTGAGTTGGATAATGACCTTCTGTTTGATGCAATCAACGAAGCACCGAATCCTGGACTTATCAAAGATGAATTGAGGAATAAAGGAATTGATTTGGACAATATGCCTGATGAAGCAGAGTTAGATGCAGAATTGGGGTTGATGAATGGAAAAGTGTTGTTGGATATTTATCCATTCAAGAAGGCTACATTCCGTATTACTGCAGGTGCTTACTTTGGAAAAGATAAGTTGATTAACGTAGAGGGGCATCTTCCAAATGAAATTGTAGAAGCTGCAGGTATTATTAGTCAATATGGAGGAGAATATACTCCAGGTATTCATCTTGGTGAGAATTTTATTGGAGCCAATGAATTAGGTAATGTTGATGCTTTTGTAAAAATCAACAAGGTTAAACCTTACGTAGGTATCGGTTTCGGCCGTGCTGTTCCCAAACATCGTCTTGGATTGGATTTTGACCTTGGTGTAATGTTCCATGGCACTCCAAAGATTGATAGTAGCAACGGAAATATCAGTGATGCACTTAATGACGAGTTGGAAAGCAGCGGCTTGACTGATATTTTGGAAGAAATTACAATTTATCCCGTTATGTCTCTTCGTCTTGTAGGACGTATTTTCTAACACAGAATAGAACTTAACTATTATAAAAATGCCGTTTGAACAATGTTCAAACGGCATTTTTTTTGTTCAGACTATATTGTCATAGAATAAAGATGTCAGAGGAAGGGAGTCAGCAGATTGGCAAACCATCCGACAAAGCGTCGCCAGGGTGAACGCTGTTTCCATGTTTCGTCTGTCATGATGGTAGATTGTTTTTTGTCTTCGTTGAACATGTCGGTCAGTTCTGCTGTTACCCGATGGTCGAAGATGAAGGCATTGACTTCGAAGTCATATCTCAGGCTGCGCGAGTTCAGGTTAGTAGAACCTACGGTGCAGAACTTTTCATCAATCATCATTATCTTTGAATGGTGGAATCCTCCATCAAATTGGTAGATTGTGGCTCCTTTCTTCATCAGTTGTCGGGCTACGTGGAAAGAGGCATCGGGGGTGAATGGTATGTCACCTTTTGATGAAATCATGATTTGCACGTCCACACCTTTTTGGGCTGCCTTTTTCAGTGCACGGCGCACTTTGCGTGTAGGGATGAAATAGGGATTTATCAGTTCTATTTTTTCTTTGGCATCCAATATGGCCTGTGCGTAGGCTTCGCGCATCAGTTTGGGTTGTTTGTATGGAACTCTGTCCACAATACCTATCGTGACACTGTCAATAGTCGGGGGAAGATTGTATCCTGCAGCATTCTTGATGGGATAAAACAGGGTGTCTGTCGTGAAATCCTCATCGGTGGCTTTTTCCCACATGGTGAGAAATATCCGTTGTAGGTCATCGACGGCAGGCCCTTCAATGCGTATGTGCATGTCTCTCCATGGCCCTACTTCGGGCAGCCCTTCAATGTAGTAGTCAGCCACGTTCATGCCGCCCGTGTAAGCTATCTGCCCGTCTATGACCACAATCTTGCGGTGGTCGCGGCAGAGTACGTCCCCGATGTATGGAAAGTTTATGGGGTCGTATTTTATGATTTCTATTCCTTGTCGGCGAAGTTCCTTCAAATGTTTGTTCTTCAACGGACGATTGTTGCTCCAATTACCAAAAGCATCAAACATGGCCCGTACCTTCACTCCCTCATCAGCTTTTTGTTTGAGCAGGGCAAACAGTTTGGATGCAATGGAGTCGTTACGGAAGTTGAAGTATTCCAAATGTATATAATGGTGTGCTTGTTGTATGGCTGCAAACATGTCCTCAAACTTCTCTTCTCCGCTTTTCAGCAGCCGCACACTGTTTCCATGAGTGATGCGGACTCCTTTTTGCTGAAGAAATTGCATGAAAGTGGAGTCGCTGTCCGACTTTTCTCCTGCTGCATGCAGATGCTGTATTGATAAAAGCATGCAGAACAGCAGAAGTGTGAATCTATATACAATCTTTTCCATATACACCTTAAAAACGAGGTGCAAAGTTAGCATAAAATGATGAGATATAAAAGACAGGCTAGTGTTCGTTTGTGGTTTATTGGCCAATTTGATGGGATTAAAGGAAAAAAGTGTCATTATAGATATCCGTTATTATAGAAAATATTCGTAGCTTTGCAGAATAAACTCATAATATCGCCATGTTAGAATTAAGTGAAATCTACAAGGCTGCGCATACATTGAAGCCTGTTATCCGTCCGACCCATCTGATTGCTGCCCCTCAAATAAATCCCGAAAGTGAAATTTACTTGAAGCCTGAAAACCTCCAATATACCGGTTCTTTCAAGTTGAGGGGCGCTTACTACAAGATATCCCAACTGTCAGACGAAGAAAAAGCGCATGGTGTAGTGGCCTGCTCGGCAGGTAACCATGCACAAGGGGTTGCCTTGGCTGCAACGAAGAGTGGCATATCATCGCTTATTTGTCTTCCTGCCGGCGCTCCAATATCCAAAGTTGAAGCCACCAAGCGTTATGGTGCAGATGTATGTTTGGTCCCTGGGGTATATGATGATGCTTACCAACATGCTTTGCAGTTACGGAAAGAAAAGGGGTACACTTTTGTACATCCGTTTGATGACCTCAACGTTATTGCAGGCCAGGGAACTATAGGATTGGAACTTTTGGACGAAATGGCGGATGTGGAGGTTGTCATTGTCCCTATTGGTGGTGGCGGCCTGATTTCGGGAGTAGCATATACCATCAAGCAATTGAAACCGTCTGTCAAGGTGTATGGTGTACAGGCCTCGGGAGCACCAAGTATGGCAGAATCTTTGGCTCGCAACAAAATAGAGCGGTTAAATGCCATTTCAACTATAGCCGACGGCATTGCTGTAAAAGAACCAGGAGTAAATACATTTGAGTTTTGCCAACGTTATGTCGATGAGATTGTTACGGTTACTGACGATGAAATTGCAGCAGCCATCCTTGCACTCATCGAGCAACAAAAATTGGTGGCAGAAGGGGCCGGAGCAGTAGCTGTTGCTGCGGCCATGTTCAATAAAGTTCCTATCAAGAATAAAAAGACTGTTTGTCTGGTTTCTGGAGGAAACATTGATGTGACCATTTTGAGTCGTGTGATAACTCGCGGACTCAGTAAGTCAGGACGTATGTTTGGTGTGACAGTTGATTTGACCGACCAGCCCGGCCAACTCTCCACTCTATGTGGTATTATTGGCCATTTGGGAGCAAACATCATCAGTGTGAATCATGAACGTACAAGTGGAAGTACTCAAGTGAACGGCTGTACGCTCCGCATTGTGATGGAGACAAGAAACGATGAACATATCCGGCAGATACAGAAAGGGCTGTCAGATGCAGGGTATGTACTGCTTTGATGAATATATAAAATTTTTAAGTTTCGCAAGCTTTAACTCCTTAGGAACTACACTCCTTAAAAAATGAGAGAACCGCCCCGGTGATACAAAGCCGTGGGCGGTTCTTGATTTATATAGCGCGCCAGCGCAGCGCAGGGAAATGAGTTCTTTATCAGAACGAGAGTCCCAATCTGAATCCTAACGAGTTGATGGAGTTCATGTCGTAGGTCATCAAGTTGCCCTGATTGGTCGATATGCTGTAATAGAATGCGGCATGGAATCCCACATTTCCGGGCCAGGGATACATCTGTATTCCCACTTCGGGCGAGGCATAGAACCCCCAAGTGTCCTTGTCGCTCTCGAAAATATAGAAGTCAGAAGTCATCTTGGCATATGCAGCACCCATCTTCATGGCTACGTAGGGTTGCAGTCCTCCGTAATCAAAACGATAGTGGGCTACCAATCCGAAAGGCAGTTGGAACAGGGAGTGTTGCTGGTCTGTATTCAAGGCCGTTGTACCCATATTGATGGTTGTGCGGTCAAAATACTCGTTGTTTGTATGGAAATTGAGGAATGCTCCAAGCGCCAATTCAGGCGTAACGTAATATCCGGCCTCGAAGTTCATACCCCATCCGCTGGCATGGTTCGAGAAATCATTGCCAAGAGGAATGTTGAACTGCCAGTCAATATTATAGTAGGTGTCTGGCGACATCTGCGATTTGGCAGGAACGTTGCATAAAGCAATCAAGGCCACTGCTACCGCTATTCTTTTTAGGTAAAATCCTATTGTTTTCATAACTGTATTCTTTTTGTTGTATTAAATATTTGAGTTTCGCAAGTAGATTTACTACGTAGTCTCTGGCATTCCTGAGCTTGTCGAAGGATCTCAAGGGGGGGACTAACGGTCTCCATGCTATACTCTGAGAGACCCTTCGACTACGCTCAGGGTGACAAGAGACCGTCGGTGATACTATTACAAAGTTCTGTAATATAAGCCATTCTACTTGCAGAAGTTGAGTTAAATAGATTATTGCAGATACGGTGATTGGTCAAATGCCTGCTCAATTCCCTCTTCTGTCTTTTCCGGATTAAGTTGTCCGTTGGAGTTGAGAATGCCACTGATGTAGGCACTCCATACTACAGGCAACTTCTTGGTGTCAGTAACCGAGAGGTTTACAATTTCTGCAATAATGGAGCCTGTGGTGTAGCTGTACACAATAGGATAGGGGTAATACCAGCTTCCCCAGTAGCCGCCCCAGTAGCCGGGATTCCAGTAGTAGGGATAACTGTACCACCAAGGGTCGTTGCCATAGCCTGCAAAAGTGTATGTGCTGGCCACATAGCTCAACTGGAGGCCAATGTCGGCATCTTCAATGTTATTTACACGGATGAAGCGTTCGTTCATGTTTTCAATGAACTCGTCGCGCACAGTGTTGGCAGCACTGCCTTTCCAGAACTCTTTCTTTTCGCCACTGTTGATGTAGAGGACACTGTCGGGCACGTAATATGTTTTCAACTGCCCGAAATCGCAGTTCTTGTCATAGTCGGTATAGACCATGTACTGGTTGTCCAGTTTGTCAGTGTCTGGCTCTTTCTCGCAGGCCGTGAATGCAAGGGCCGCAAGCAGGATAGGAATTGTTCTTTTCATTTTTCTTTTCTGTTTAGTTGTGAAACAATTACTTTTTGTTTTTTGCTATCACTCGGATAAACAGAAAAGAGTGGGAGAATGTTCAAAGGTCAAAGTTTAAAGGTAGGGTGTCCAATTTATTGTAGCTCATTTTCTGTGATTTCAGTGGGCAGAAGTATGTATATAAACGATTTTTATTGACTAATCAATCTATTGGTTTACAGCTTAATGAATGTTGTTTTAGAGAACAGAGCTTTTATAAGTTTTCGTGTTTATAGATTATTGCTATTCACCTGAGACCAATCAATAGTTCTTTATTTGGGGGATGATTAAGAAAGATATGCTCTATTCTTTTTTCTTTACACTCCGTAGTAACAAATCCTGCATAATTGTTTTATTCCTGTTTCTATAAAATGAAACGGTACGTAACGGGTCTATTTCTGAATAAATATACATAGAGGTGAAGAGGAGGTAGGTTGAAAAGGTGGCTGCAGATGAACCATTTCACCCTACCGCTCCTAAACATCCACCGATGCGTAGGAGAAGTTCCGCTCATGCGTACCTAAGAATCGGGGTGTGCGCAGGAGAACTTCAGCGGATGTTTAGGAACGCTTCTCCGGACGTTTAGGACAGATCATTCTGAAAGGTTCGGTGGATAGGGATGAGAATTGCCTTCACGGTATCCTTAAATGTATAATTATACAGAATTGATCGCGCGAGAATCGCGTATATGAAACATGGATTTTCTCTCGGAGAAAAATAGACAAAATTTAAAGTCTACTGTAAAGTATTGGTAATCAAACATTAGAGGTTGTCGCTGTAGTCATAAGATTAAGTAATCTTGGTTTCTTAATGAGAACTTTGAAGGAGAATATTTTTCTTGTTTCTTTACATTGTAAATAGTAAAATCCTTACAATTGTTGCTCCCTGATAATGTTCTGTTACTATAGTTTTCTACAGAGATTTAATGGATATAACCAGTAAATGAGTAGTAGATTGTCAACAAATCTCTGTCACTCTATCCGCATCCCTTTGAGTGATTTTTCACTGATGGAGGTATATACAGGACGCAAAGGAGTAGGTCGGAGAGGGGAGGCGGAACGAGTTTCTGACGGCACTTGGCCGAAGATGATAGCCAGAGTGCTGTTCAGCATAATCTCATCGGTATCGCCAAGCGGACGATAATCGTCAATAAACTGTAATTCATCTATCTCATAAGTCGGAGGAAATCCGTTAGCATAGTCCGATTCACCGTCGCCGTTGTAAACTCTTGCCACGATAGGATGAAGGATAAGGCCGTATTCGGCAGACTTGTCGAATGAAATGGAGGCTACGTTCTTCCCCTCGGTTTGTGTTCCTACAAGGATGATGTTTTCATTGCCCATGGCAGGCCTCAATCCGTTGATAATGCTTTCAGAAGCTGAAGCAGTCGATTCGCTGGTAATGACGTAGATGCGTGACAGGTTCAGATTGGCTCCTCCTGTCAGTCCCTCTTCGTAGAGCATGGACATGTTTTCGCTGCTCTTCTTGTCGTTGAACTTCAGCGAGCAGAATATTTGTCCGAAAGCACGTTGTGGAGCCAGCAGGCTGGCAAGCACTTGGGCACATGACAGGTATCCGCCAGGGTTGTATCTCAGGTCAAGGATAAAGTCTGTAGGGGCCGCTTGTTTGAAACGGGCGAATATCTGTTTCATCTCAGCATTGTATTCCGTTTCGGTAGGGGTGTCGCCAGGGCCGGTAGTAAAGTGGTTGTACATCAGATAGGCAATACGTTTTCCCTCGATGTGATACACAGTATCAACAAAGAATGGATTGTCATCCAAATGGTATGAAGCTGCAAGCTGCAATGTGTCAGGTGTTTCCCAATAAAGAGAATCAGGATTCTGGTAATTCAGTACAGAGGTATTGATGGTGGTTTCAGGGCCGTTTATGAGTGCGGTATAGTTCTTGCTGGTCAACTTCTCTCCGCCAATTCCCGAAATCCACTGTCCGCGCCTGATGCCGGCTTCGGCTGCCGGAGACTCGGGCAACACGTAAAGTACGCGGGCAAAACGCTCGGTGGAACTCTGTGAGTTTGTCACAGGATTCACATAAAGTGCAAAATCAATGCCATACGAAGAAACGGCATCAATGCTTCGTGTTCCCGTTTCCTTGTCCAGGACCTCAATATAGCTGTATTTGTCACCCTTATACAGCAATTTGTTGAAAAACTTTTCCGGTGTGGCAAAATAGTCCTTGTAGCTTGACACGGGTGCCATCTCGCTATACCACAAATACCATTCGTTCATTATATCGTACAGCCAATGGGTATCTTTTGTCTTTTCTATAAATTCATCGGTACGGTCTTCTCCACAAGAACAGAATATTGCTAACATGGAAAACAATCCCACACATGCTTTTTTAATACCAAATTTCATATTGTCGTATTTAAGAACTTCTATGAGGCTTTTTCTGCCTTTACCTTGTTTCTCTAATTTTTAAGTTGCAAAAATAATTCATTTCAAGCATTAATCCTTATTATTCTGCCATAAAAAAGGCAAAATACACGATTAATTTTGTCAATAACGCCAAATATTGTACCTTCGCCAACTCAAAAAACTATATACAGATAAACAATAATCCATGATGGCAAGAAGAAAAAAGAGGGGCAAGAAAATGAGATTGTCCACATTGGCCGTACTTTGTGTCGTATTTGTAGCAGCAACAGCCATACAGCGTATAACCGACCGTAGTGAAAAGCAGACATTAAATAAAAATGAGTTGTTTGCAAATAATATACAAAACATTCATGATGGAAGAAATGATTTGTTCTGCAATAATGATACAAAGTTTATAGAGGGAGTGAAACTTCCTGTTATCAGAGAAGAAGATGAGTTGGTATTAAAACGTACGGGGTTCACTGTTTCATATAACAAGGTTTGGAAAGTACCGAATTGGGTAGCATGGACACTCACTCCTGAACGGGCTAAGGGAAAGGTGAAACGGGCAGATGATTTTCTGCCTGACCCCGATTTGGACGAGTCGCATCGCGCTACGGATGCGGACTACTATCGTGCCCGTTACGACCGCGGCCATATGGCTCCGGCAGGAGACATGAAGTGGGACGAACAGGCAATGCAGGAATCTTTCTACCTCAGTAACATTTGTCCGCAAGCACCCAACCTGAATAGGGGAGATTGGAGGATTTTGGAGGAGAATTGTCGGGAATGGGCTGCAAAAGGTCACACTCTTTACATTGTATGTGGCCCCATAGTGGAGAATGGGAAACAATCGAAACGGATAGGGAAAAATAAGGTTACGGTACCCGACCATTTCTTCAAGGTCATTCTTTGGGGCGGTAGTGAACCACAAGCTATCGGTTTCATTTTTCCCAATGATGATTGCGATAAGGAACTTTTTGATTATGCCGTATCTGTAGATAAGGTGGAAACAGTCACCGGTATGGACTTTTTCCATACACTGCCTGACGAATTGGAAGAACAGGTGGAGAAAATGGAAACATGTAAATTCTAGCCTACGAGTTAAGGAAGAAACTTTTCCCTAATACGGCATCAATCATGAAATGTCGGGCCACACGTTCGCGTCCCCAACGTCCCATCCTGCATCTCACTTCGGGTGAAGTCCTCATTATTCGCAATAATGCTTGAGCTAATTGTGTAGTATCTCCATTCTTGACCAATAATCCGGTTCTGCCATGACTGATTATGTCGCGTGGGCCACATGGACAATCAAAACTGACAACAGGCAGTCCGTGGGCCATAGCCTCAATGAGTACAAGACCAAATCCTTCGTAACGGCTACTGAGTACGTAAATGGAAGCCGATGTGTAGATTGTTGAAACATCGCGCACTGCATCGTGACAAACAACATTCTTCAAACCACGCTTGTCAGCCAATGTCTGATAATATTCTCTATTTCCACTGCCATAGATGTCAAGTCTCCAGTCCGGATGACTGTGTTCTACATAAGCCCAAGCATCAAAAAGCAAATCAAAACCTTTCTGGTCTGTGTATCGTCCCAATGCTATGACCCTTTTCTCCTGACAAGTAGACACTTCATTGGGCATGTGACAGATAAAGTTTGGAATAACTTCGACATGAGGCAGTTCGGGCCACGATTCCCGGTCTTCATGAGTGAGCACAATAAAACGGTCAAGCTGTTTGATTCTGTTCAAGAATTGCTTCTGCCACAAAGCCGTAATCCATTGATTAACGAAGGTTGGTAAATATTTCTTCTGAAAAATGCGGTAATGACTGCGCCCAAAATGCATTTCGCCAACCTTCATGCTGCCATCAGGAATACGGTGCAGGAAGTTTATTTCGCGTCTGAGTGTTGATACCACCACATCAGCTTGTTGTTGCATAAGGAAGTCTGACAGGAGTCTCATATATGCATGTTCCCGTTTGTACCATGCTATAAGTCGTTTGAAAAAAGGAAGAGAATACATGGAATCAAAATTCAAATCAAAATTGACACACTGTATTCGCGAATCCAACTGATAATAGTGCGGCAAATCCGCCCGTTCGGTTTCTACCATCCACAACTCGTGATTGGTATGGCTTGCAAGCCAGTTCAATTTGTCTGTCAATACACGTGCCATCCCGTTCGGATAGTGCATGGCACTTACTATATATATAATTTTCATAAGCAGACTTTGTTGAAGGCACAAAGATAACCAATATATTAGAATTCATAAAAAGAATCTGTAAATATTCAGTTCTTTTCATTACCTTTGCGGCAAATCATTGAGTAGAAAGATGAATACCCCACTATTATCTGTCATCATGCCGGCATACAATACGGAACTCTATATCCAAGAGGCACTGGAGAGTCTTTTGAATCAAAGTCTAAAAAGTATAGAGATTATAGTGGCAGATGATGGCAGTTCTGACAGTACGGTCAGTATTGTAAAACAGCTAAAGGATAATGATTGTCGCATAAAGTTATATGTCATGCCTGAAAACCAAGGACAAAGTATGGCACGAAATATGGCACTCAGGTATGCACGAGGAAAATATGTTTACTTTATGGATAGTGATGATTGGTTAATGCATCCTGATGCGTTGGAAATAGCTGTAGAAAGGTGTGAACAGACTAATCTTGAGTTCCTCTTTTTTGATGCAGATATTTTTTATATGGATAGAAATGCGTCTCCTCTTACTTGGAATTATCAACGCACAGCCCGATATGATGAACAAACTGTTTGGAAAGGATTAGAACTGATGAAAGATATGCTTGTATATGGCACATGGCGGGCTGCTCCATGGTTGATGATTGTGCGAAGGGAGTTGTTGCATAACAATAACATGAAATTTTATCCCAGTATTATTCACGAAGATGAGCTTTTCATGGCAAAACTGATGCCGGTAGTCCAACGTGCAGGATGCCTGAAAAGAAGTCTGGTAGGACACAGGGTACACACCTCTTCAACCATGGGAAGACATTTTTCAATAAGAAATATGGCATGTTATCTGACTGTTGTGGATGAATTGAAAAAATATGAAGACCATATCCCGGCTGCATCTAATCAGGTTTTGGAGTTATATATCCGATACACATTGAATCCTGTCATAAGGACTGCCAGTGTGTTATCCTTTAAAGAGAAAATAGAAATCCTCAAAATGATTTGTAAAAGAGGTTACATAAAGTATTTGACGGTACGCTCGTTGGTACGGTTTATGATATAGTCAGATTATCTTTTCTGTTAGATTCGCAATGGCACAAAGATTAAGTAAGAGTCTGAAGAATGCCCGAGTAAACTTGTTGTTTTATGGCATGGCTTTAATTTTAGCCTTCTTTTCACGAAGAATTTTTCTTGAAAGGTTAGGTGATGACTTTGTAGGGTTGTATGGGACCATGGCCAGCATATTGGGCTATTTGAATCTGGCAGAAATGGGGACAGGAGCAGCAGTCAGCTATTTCCTATACCAACCATTAGCCCAAGGGGACTGGAAACGTATTCGCGATATAGTCAGTTTACTTGGGAAGATGTACCAACGTATCGGACTGTTTGTCCTTGTGGCAGGAGCGCTTGTGGGCATCTCATTCATTTGGATATTCCCCTCAGCTATCAGTTCAATGGGATGGAGTGTCGTCTTTATGGCTTATGCAGCTTTGATGATATCTGCATTGACTGGTTATTTCTTGAACTATAGACAGATATTGCTTGCTGCCGATCAGAAGAATTATATAGTAAGTGCCTATTTACAGGGCATGAACCTGATAAAAGTAGCCTTACAGATCTGTATGGTAAAAATGCTTGCTCCAGAAACAGCTGTATATGCATGGATTATGGCTGAAATGTTATTGACTGTAGCTGCATCTGTTTTGCTAAATATTAAAATCAAGAATGAATATCCTCAATTAGGAGTGTTAATCGGGCAACAACAAGGAGATGATTCAGCCAATAACGAGTTGGTTGTTGACTTGAAGAGAAAGGTCAGACAAGTGTTTCTGCACAAGGTGAAAGACTTCATGTTGCGGCAAGGAGACGAGGTTTGGGTATATATGTTCGTCTCATTAAAAATGGTTGCGCGTTATGGTAATTATACCATTATTGTGGGGAAAATGACATTGTTGATGAATATGGCACTTGATGGGATGACAGCAGCTGTCGGAAACCTTGTGGCAGAGGGTAACAAGAAGCATACAGTGGAGATTTTCTGGCAACTGACGGCTCTCAGATACTTTATAGCTGCAACTATGGCTCTATGTCTGCTAATGGTTACTCCTTCATTCATACGTCTATGGGTAGGCCCTGAATATCTGCTTTCAGGAAGTGTTCTCGGACTTCTGGCCGCATTTACCTGGTTGCAGACTATAAATGGGGCGGTTTATATGTATTTGCATGCTTATGGATTGTATGCTGATATGTGGGCTATGTATGCAGAATTGGGTATTAATGTGATATTGACTGTCGTTTGTGGAAGTTTATGGGGGATTGAAGGGATACTTGTTGCAAAAGTTGTGAGTACACTACTCATCATCACGTTGTGGAAGCCCTGCTATTTGTTTAGCAAAGGATTGGGTGAGCCATTAATCTTGTATTGGAAAGGTACCGGCAAGCATATTCTAATTACTGCTATAAGCATGACTATAGGGTATGCGGTAGCTATGTGTTTGGGGATAGAGAGAGTTTGGAGTTGGAATGATCTGGTTACGCATACAATTGTTCTGCTGGTTGTCTTTATTAGTGTATATATACCGCTGGCATACTATTGGGCACCAGGCATGAAAGGATTAATGACACAAGGCATAAAAATATTAAAACGCAAGAGGGGTTCTTGCAAGCAATAATATGTAATAATCATGAATTGTCAATTATCAATAATTATTCCTGTATATCAGGCAGAAAAGTATATTGAGGATACAGTAGCTTCTGTGTGTAAACAGGAATTGCAGGATTGGGAACTGATTTTAGTGAATGATGGTTCGACAGATTGCTCTGGGGATATATGTGATGCATTAGCACAAAATGATGATAGAATAACGGTCATTCATCAGAGCAATTTGGGACAGAGTGCTGCACGAAACAGAGGAATGGAGAGAGCACGAGGTGAGTATCTGTTTTTTATGGATAATGATGATTTGTTGGAACCTAAAGCGCTCACTGTACTTTTGAACGATATTCGTCAAAATAAGGCTGACGTAGCAGCTGGTAGCTATAGAGTTCTGGATGATATGCCTGTTGAAGCAAAGCCGGATGAAAAACTTGTTTTTTGTAATTCTGCATTAGCAACAGAAAAGCTCCTGACTCGTGAGATGGACATTTATATATGGACCAAAATATATCGACGTGAATTCCTGAATGACAATGGTATAGTATTTGAAGAAGGGAGGAGCGACGAGGATTTTCTGTTTAACACACAAGTTATGATTTGTGCGCAAAAGATTACATGGCGAAACAGTGTTGTGGTATGCAGGTATCGTGTAAGGTCTGATTCCGCTTGCCGCACATTACCGACAACAAAGTTGTATAAATACATAGCAGACACCTTATACCGGTTAGAAAAAACGGAAAATATGATTATGCGCAGTTTTCCAAATTTAATTTCTCTTGCACGTAAACAAACCGTTTTTTATCTATATATCCTTATTGGTCGTATCAGTGAGAGTGGAAACTCAGATTACCATCAAACGCAATATGGAAAAATAATCAAATACTTGCGTTATCATTGGCAAGTGACTTTGGAGTGTCGAAAGTATTGTGGAAAGTCATGGGGAGGTGTTTTGATGACATTGCTATTGCCTGCCCATTGGCAGTTTGTATTAAGAAGAAGTCAGTTTCTTCACAATTTTCGCCGGTGACCCGCAAACGACCGAGTAGGGTGGAACATCGTGTGTTACTACACTGCCGGCACCTATCACACTATGAGTTCCTATTTTTACTCCTGCTACAATTACCGAATTAGCCCCTATCCATACATCATTGTCAATATGAATTGGATTTGTTGTGACTCCTTGGGTATCGATGGTTCTTGTCGTATCAATAAAATTATGATTCAAGCCAGAAATCACTACGCCTTGGGCTAAATGTACATGATTCCCGATTGTGACAGGTCCAATCAACGTGCTATGAAGCCCGATGCGCGTATGACTTCCAATGTTTATATCGCCAACAGCATTATTTATACAACAAAAATCTTCTATTACAGATTTCGCTCCTAAACTGAATTTCCTGAAAGGAACAATATCTCGGCGTACGCTGCGATAAATAACAGACCGTTTGCCACGTTTGATGTAAAAACGTTGAAAAATACGAAGCCAAAGCCTTGGACGACACTTTATCGGATGCATCATTAACCAAAGCAATTTTGTTTTCAGTGTCGTATTCTTTTTTAAACTATTTAAAATTCCTGATGTAGCCATACCCCGTCTATTGTTATTTGTAACTATGTTCTGTATGGAGGAATTGCCTTTTCAATCCTCCTAACCGAAATGTGTTCAAAATGCTCTTCAACGCAATTAATGGAGCTCTTTTTATAGCACGGTCAAAATTCTTGTTTACTAACCTGTCAGGAATACACATGGCAAATATCCCTAATGCGATAATGAACAAACACCACCATTTGATAGCTGTTGTCCAATCTATTAATAACATGAAAACACTCATTACAAGTATAATCCCCATCATTACAATACGTGGAGGAAGCATCCACTGTATAATTTTATCTGCATAATCGAAGTTACGGACAAAAAGTGCAGGAATAAGGTTGGGAACATTGTTATAAAGAGCATGTAACTGTGAGGCCATCCATCTGCGTCGTTGACGGTTAAATCCTTTTTCCTTTTGTGTCTTTTCATCATATACATATAAATTGGGAAGAAAATCCACAAAAATCCTCTGTTTCAAAAGTAAGGCTTCTAATTCCTTGTCCTCTCCAGCGGAAACTAATTGGCTGACGTGCCGATTGAACCAATCAAAATTGAAAGCCATACCAGAACCCGATAAAGCAGATGAAAAACCTAAACGAATATGTCCTGTGCGGAATATAGCATTGTTTATTTCTTCAGAAATGGCATCTAAAAGCGCTGTATCTGTATTCAGATTTTTTGCCACCCGATGTGCTTGTATAGCTTGACTTCCTGATTGCCAACAGGTATTGATGACATTTAGGAAATGTGGTTCAACGGTATTGTCTGCATCAAGAATCACAACGATATCATATTTTCTTGGAGAAACGTACTCCATAGCATAGGCCAAAGATTTGGCTTTCAGACTTTCTTCAAAGTCAGGAACAATTACCGATATTGGATACTGCTGCAAATTATTGACAGTTTCTGCAGAGCAATGGTCTGCAATGACAACCAAATCATAATGTTCATTAGGATAGTTTTGTTTTAAGAAAGAACGTACAGTAGATTCTATAACCATATCTTCTTTATAAGCGGGAATAAGTATCAGAATTCGTCCAAGTAGAGAAGAGGGTGGGAGGGTTTCTGATCCAGAAGAGAATGATGCAGCGACAGCATATACTGCCAGATACAGTACCGATAATAAAATAAGAGCAAACAGTATAGCATCAAATACCAATATAAAAGTACTTAAAGTCATAATTTTCCAATTTATCGTCTTTTTTCAGTTTAAAATAATCCCACATTCCACGCAATGTCGCGTTTATCAAATGAATATTACCATGCATGAAATAACGAAAGCAATTAGCAGGTGCTGCAATAAACAGTAAATACAGGAAACACCAAAAACGATCCCAAACTTGACGATTACGATATGCATAAAGAAGTCTGTTACGCATCATATAATAAGCCTTCATAGGAGAGTTTTTACCTGTTGAACGACTTTCCTTATGATATACAGTCTGGCGTGGATCAAATGATATCATATATCCTGCACGATTAATAGAGACACTCCAATCAAATTCTTCATAATAGAGGAAATACATCTCTGGAAGTCCGCCTACCAACTTACATATCTCAGTTTTAACCAACATGGCTGCTCCGTGCATATAAGGAGTTTCTTTGGGAGTGTCCCATTCTCTTATATCTTTTTCTTGGTTATAACTACGGTTGCGTAATGTAAACCTGCTCAATGGGGTATATCCTGCAAATTGTATAGGGTATCCTTCTTCTGCATATCGTATAAGTGGACTTAGTCCTGCTAAAGAAGTATCTGTTTCGAGTGTCTTTATCAATATGGCAAAATTATCTTCTAATATAAAGGTGTCATTGTTTAAAAACAGCAGATAATTTCCTCGTGCATATTTTATTCCCAAATTATTTCCTCCAGCAAAACCCCGATTATATGTGCTACTTATTACTCTTATAAAAGGATACTTCTTTTTTAGCATATTGCTTTCGTTGCGAAGCGAACAGTTGTCAACGACTATAATTTCGTATTCCACAGATTTTACCGTACGATAAAAAGAATCTATCATCTGGCAAGTATCTTCAAATCCGTTATAGTTGACCGTTATGAGAGACAAAAATGGCTTATCTGAAGTTTTACTGGTTTTGGCTTTCATACACTATTTTTTCTCTTTGTTTGTCAAAATCACTATCAAAAATTTGTTCTTTATCAAGAGTTCTCATCTTCTTTTTCCTCTCAAAATAAGGACCCATGAAAACTAAAGTCTGCAATCCGAAAACTAACAAAGTGTTTGGATATTGATGATAAACAAAATTGCCGTATGCTGCAACAATCATACAAGCACTTCCGCAGGTGAATGCTGCCAATATACCTCTTAGTTCCTTGTCTTTGACCTTAAAAAGTACAATGTAAGATTGGATAAGCAGAGATATGCCTAACACTATGAGAAAAACAGATATACCGACAATCCCTGTACGCATCCATAGATAGACAAGAGTTGAGTCAGGAGCTGTCACTGACACAATCCAATACTTATTGCTGTGAGGAAGTTGGTCTTCTCCCATACCCAATCCGAATCCAATGCCCCATGGCGCTTCTTTCATGTATGAGCGGATGGCCTTTTGATTTGTCAACCTCACTTGCAAAGATGCATCTTCAGGATCAAAAGCGGTTCTCATGCGTCGAACCAATTGGTTACCTTCACCAATGGTAGTGAACTTTAATACTCCAACTAAAGATACTAAAATAATGGTAGAAATAAGAAATAATCGAATGTTTTTGGATAAAAGTGTGAAAAAGACGAATCCAGTTATAGCTACGGCTATTGCTGTTCGTGTTCCTGATATTAACATCCCATAGCCTGATGCGATGGCTATAACAATCCAACAGATGCGATTATACTTATTTTGCTCGTACAAGGCGCATATGGCATAGGTTACCATGCTGAATGCCATGTTTGTTCCGTAGTTTCCTGCATCAGAAAAGAATGAAAAGTATCGGACTCCTGAATGAATGAGGTGTGTTCTTCCACCTACAGTCATTAGCCAATGCCATTCATTCGTGTCAAATCCCCAATTCCGTTGCATGTATCCTTTGATTGTTGCCAATAAAATGAATGCACCCCACAAATAGAGAAAATATTTGATATGCTTTTCTTTATCAAAAAGCAGGGTAAATATAATAATGATATAAAAAGCATGTAGAGCCATAGGGCGTACATCCTTAAACCATGCAGAGAATTGGAAACCGGTACCTGTGGTATTATTAAATAATTGTACCAAACAATACATTATCCAGCATCCATAAATAAGGATAAAGGGGACGGATTCTTGCTTGAAGGACTTGTTCCCACGTATTAGTGACAAACATAATACGAACACCAATCCTAACATCAGAAAATCCATTAGAACTGATATCGGTAGAGGTATGGACATGTAACGAGTGAGCCCAAGGATGCAATAATTGGCGACAAATAATATGACAAACAAGATTACTGGTTTGCGAAAAATGAATTTTGCCATAATAAGAAGACTGGGACACATAAACAATGCAACGGCCATTACCAACTTGCCTGTTGCAGCCCATAAGGCACACAACAGACAAACGGAAGTTATGATTGCAATTATGCCCCATTTCCCTCGCATATACTCCCTTATATCCGCGTTTCGCATATACTTTTTACGGAATGTCTTTGCTTTTCTTTTAATCGAGTTTTAATACATATAAAATCAGTTTCTTCCTGCTTTATATTCAACAGATGTCAATCCAAGTTGAGACATTTTATATATGAAATTCTTGAATATTGTGTAAGGAGGAAGTTGTCCCGTAAATTCTTCTACCGCATTTCTGTCAGCATTCGTCAGATAAATGGAAAGAGTCTTGCGCTTCTCTTCGGGCAATGACTTGCAAAGAGCATCAAGTGCTTTTTGGTCAGTGTCTTTCCATGTTCTGTTTGCTCGTGTTACCACTAAATTGACATTTCCTGCTTCAAGTAGGGTAGGTGGTACCGGGTGTTCTTTCAGACATGGATATTCTATAATCAGGATTTCATCGTCAGCCAAATCTGGAGCTAAATCTTTAGGCGTTTGAGCCATTATATAGCGACTGTCTTCTGCCAAGAAATCCTCATCATAAGTCAGACGTCTGACTGATAATCCTAAAGATGTCCAATATTCTTCAAGCTCAACTGCAATGAAACTCTTTCCGTCTTTTTCTTCTGTACTCATGATGTTCACTACATTACTTCTTCCTTGAGCTGTTGGTTTCATGTAAGGTAATAACATTTTGCTGAGCCACTTGAGAGCCATTTCACCCATCATCTTGTTGAATCGTCTGTAACGTAATGTACTTTCTTTGGGATAAGCACCAATTACAGGCATTCCCGTTATAGAGGTAGTCCGACGACTGTCTCTCAGAGTATGGTCAAGGAGTTCTATAATAAAGAAGAATCCGGCAACTATTCCCATTGATAATACATACGTGGCCAGCAAAATCATTAGCCTGTTCGTTGGCATTGCTGTCAATGGGAACAAGGGTGGATTCAAGACCTGAAGGGTGGCTGTTGTCATCTGCAAATTACGCCGTCTTAAGCGGGCAGAATTGAGCGCACCTAACATCTCCATATAGTTTCCTTCTATGAAAGTGATATGTCGTTCTTTTCTGTTTATTGTTGCCCCAATAGGTGAAAAATACAGGAAATCTTCATCCAAACTCTTTCGTTGGATTTCCATGGCTTCAGCTTCAGCTTCAGCCTTTTCAAGATTTACGACCTGTTCTAACCATCCTAAAGCTAATTCTGTAGTTGGAGTCGCATCGATTCCCCCTTCTCTCACTACAATTCCTTGGGTTATTTCTTCGATTCTTTTTTCTGCATTTTCCAATTCTTTTCTTGCTTGTTCCAATGCTTCATTTGTTTCAGAATTGCCTCCTTCATTCATGAGTTCCAAATTTGAAATTCGTGATTTCAGCCGTGATATATTGTTCAATTCTGTTATAAAGCTATTGTTACCACGAATTACTTCTGCTTGATTACCCAATTGGGCTTCATAGAAGTCTGCCAATTTTTGAGCAGTCATTTGTGTTGCCAATAGCTCTTGTCCACGGCTTTGATGGTCTGCATCCATAACCGTAACCATTTTTGTCTGCTCACTATAATTTATAATTCTTTTAGCTACATTATAGGCTATAAGCGAATCTTCAGCATTTGTTAGCATTTTGTATAATTTGGCAACTTCCTGGTCAAAAAATTTGATTACATTGTCAGTTTCCCCAAACCGGATGTGCTGATATTGGCTGATAAACTCCTCGTTCAAGATTTCCAATGTGTTATAAGCTATTCCCGGATCATTGGCAGAATATCCAATTTCAATCAAGTCACTTCCTTCCAGACGAGCAACTTTGATACGTGTTTCCAATTCTGACAAACTGAAATAAGGATGTCCGTAATGCAATAATCCATACACAAAGTTGTCGGCAGATGGCCTTTCATAGGCCAATAAATTTGCTACTGTTTTTCGTTCACTTCTTTTGTCGATTAAAGCCTTCACTTCAGGTGGAACTATACGAACCAGTTCTCTGTAATGTTCTGCTGTGATGTAATTGTTGCTTTGTTCTTCATTCCCATACGTCATAACCCTTGCCAAAAGTCGCAAAGATACATTTTTCAATGTCCTTTCCGTCGTAATTATATGCATTAAGTTTGACATATTTACATTTGAATGAGCCATATTAGTGGCCTGCCCTGTCTCTATGTTGTATCCAGAAATGATACCTGTATAGATAGTTGTTTTTACATTGTATTCTTTATCTATACCTTGTGTCATAATCCAACTAATCACCATCGCCAAGAGTGGTAGAATGGCTAAATACCAACGGATTCGATATATAAATCGAACTAAGTATCTGAAATATTCCATACAAATATGATTATAGTTTATTGATTGTCTATTGTCAATTGCGTAATAATGGGGGTATGTGTCAAAATCTCTAACATGATGATATCTGTACTGATTTGTGCTTGTATCTCTTGATAGGTTCCAATGGCATCATTCTCCAAGCGGCGGACATCTGCCAATTCTTTGATGTCTATTTGATTGTTACGGAAACGTTGTTCTGTCATCAATCCTGCTCCTCGATATGAAGCGGCATATTCAGCCGCTGTTTTCAGAGCTATAAGGTTGTTTGTTATTCTGACATAAATGGAGGCAATCTGTTGTTTCAATTTGTCCAATTCCACTTCCTTTTTGATTTCTGCCTTTTCAACTTCGAGCCGTCCTCGGTTTATTTTACCTTTCAGATCCATCAAACTTTCCAAACCAATATTGACACTTGCTCCAACATTCCAATAACTGCTTTCGTATCCGCTGGCAAAGGAGTATAGTGGGGTACTGATGTCTGTCGATGTGCTTGTCGAAGTGGTATTTCCGTAAGAATAGTTGCCATGTACACGGAAGAACTCCAAGAACTTCCGTTTTTCTTTATTCAAGAGTTTTTTTGCCAATTGACGTTCTTTCTCTAACAACTGAATAGAGGGAGTTTGGGCTGCATTTTCAAACAATGTGCCTAATGGTGGAAGTTTGAAAGATGAATAGTCAATACCCATAGGACCGATTTTTCCATCTAAAAAACCTGCAGTGATGGATTCTTCTGTTTCCTCATTTGTGTTGACGGTCAAAGAATCAGTCAAGACCCTTGCCTGTATGGGAAACATTATGAAAAGCATGAAATAAATGAAACAGATATTTTTCTTCATTGTTCCTGTTGGTTAGAATTTAATCTTATTTTTTGAGTTGAATTAAGCACAAACGGTCAAGTATTCCCTTTTTGGATGAATGCTGTCAATGTACGCAAAATAATCTTTATATCCATCATAAGGGAATAATGCTTTGCGTATTCTACATCAAGACGTTTTCTTTCCTCTGCTGATAATCTTCCATTGTCACCGCGCTTTTCCACTTGCCAAAGTCCTGTTAGCCCAGCAGGTGCCATGAAACGGTCTATACTTTCATCATCGGTCAGCAATTCCGCCTCGTAAAGAGGGAGTGGGCGATTTCCGACGACCGACATGTTTCCTTGTATGATATTTACCAATTGTGGTAATTCGTCAATACTGAGTTTTCTTATGATTCGTCCAACACGGGTCACTCTTGGATCGTCTTGCAATTTTACGAAAACGCTTTTCTTGTTAAAATCTTTTTTATTTGCATGTTCTTTTTCTGATATGACAAAATCATCGGACACTAACATCACGTCATCTTCGTTAACAGTGGACATAAGTGGACTTGTTGATCCAGTTTCTTTTTTTTCTTCATTGTCGTATCGATTCAAACCTCCTAATTCTTTCAGTCTTTGGTCGGAATCCACATACATGCTTCTGAATTTATAGAAGTCAAAAATCTTGTAATTGCTTCCTACACGTTTGCTTGTATAAAACACAGGACCTTTACTCTCTATTTTGATGGCTATTGCCGTCAGTAACATCACGGGAGAAAGGAGCAATAAGGCACATCCAGCAAAACAGAGGTCAAATATGCGTTTCCACATAGGAATCTTGAAATCCGGAATATTTCCGTAATGTTCCTTCTTGCCCATGAGTACATCTTTTTTTCTTTCCACAAATTCCATTTTGGATATTATTTCAAGAGGAGATGCACCTTTGGGTAAAGTGTCATTGATTCCAACTTTAAGAAAAACTTTCCGTTCTTCAGGGGATATGCTATCGGCAAGCAATATCAAATATGCTTCGGGCAGTTGTGTCCGTATATATGATAAGGCTGTCAAATCTTCATTCAATGAGATTCCTGCTTCATATAAAACAACTGAATATCCTCTGTTTTTGGATATTCGATTATTTGTCAACCTGTGTACAATACGTACAACATCTTTATGGCTTTCTGCCATTTTCACTCTATCCGCCATGGCAATAGCCCATCGTTCCTTCACGATAGGAGTTGTACCTAAAAACACTACAGTCAAATCTTTTTCAGCATCTATGGTTATTGCCGATTGGGTGTGCTCGTATTTTCCCGATGTTGTCATATAATCTTCTTTACTCTGATTTTCAATTCCAGAGGATTGAATGGCTTTACTATATAATCTGCGGCTCCGACTTCCAAAAGTCTGATACGTTCGCTTGTGGAATCTTCGCTACTGAGCATTATGACTGGGATATGTTTGAACAATTCGTTTTGTTTCAACCATTCCAAGAAATCGTCTCCACGCATTTCTGGCATCCGGATGTCCGAAATGATCAAATCTGGAGTATTTCCCTCTTGCAACCATTTCATTCCCTTCATGGCATCTGGCAACCAGATACAGTCATAGTCACTCATCAGATAAATATGCAAAATCTTGGCAATGGTTTCTTTGTCGTCTAATATTAGAATTTTCTTTTTCATAATCAGATTTTTATTGTTGATGTCAGCAAAGGTACGGGTTTTATTTTAAATAATGTATATAGATGGTTAATTATTTTTGGAATATTTTGTGTAAAAAGATATATCAGATGTTGCATATTGTTGTTTTATAATATTTTATGTAGGAAAAAAACTTGTCTGAGTAAAAAAGAAATATTACTTACCTTATTTAGTACAAAAAGAGTTGTTTTGATATTGTTAATTGTACGATATTTATAAGGTTTGATTATCAGAATGTTATATTATGTGAAAAAATAAGATATTATATGGTGGTGATATAAAAAAACATATATATTTGCACCGATGATAAATCAATGATAAATTGTTTGAACCGGCCATGATACAAGATGTTTTGAATTGTTATCGGACTGTAAATCCGCACATATCTGTAGATTGTGTCCTTATTGGTTTTGATGGGGAGAATTTAAGCGTTCTCCTTGTGAAGCGTCAAGGAGTTGTGGACAAGGATTTTTGTGACACCAAATTACCCGGAAGCCTTATTTATATGGATGAAAACCTGGATGAAGCAGCGGAGAGGGTTTTGTCTGAACTGACAGGCCTGAAAAACATCAAATTGGAGCAGTTCAAGACGTTCGGCGACAAAGACCGTACTTCTAACCCTAAAGATACTTTGTGGTTGGAGCGTCTGCATAGTTTGAAAGCTCCTGTTGATAGAATTGTCTCAGTTGCTTATATTTCCTTACAAAAGGTAAACAGCAGGGCTTTGTTTCCTTCTTATAAATATGAACCTTGTTGGAGACCTGTAAAAGAATTGGGAGAGTTGGCTTTTGATCATGTACAAATTATAAAAGAGGCATTGTTGTATATTAGAAATAGGGCAGAATTGAATCCTTCATTCCTGTTTTCTTTGTTGCCCAAGAAGTTTACGGCGGCACAAATGAGGCGTCTGTTTGAATTGGTGTATGACAAGGTCTTTGATGTTCGTAATTTCCATAAGCGCATAGCACAAATGCCGTATGTGGTTGCATTGGATGAGAAGGAACGTGGAGTCGCTCATCGGGCAGCACGTTATTACAAGTTCGACAAGAGTAAGATACGATAAAAATACTAACCATTCAATTAATTAAAATTCTCATGTTTTTATTAGGATTTGACATAGGTAGTTCATCTGTAAAAGCAAGTTTGGTGAATGCAGAGAGCGGAAAGTGTGTTGCTTCTGCATTTTATCCCAAAAGTGAAGCTCCTATCACTGCTGTTCAGGCAGGATGGGCTGAACAAGATCCAGCCATGTGGTGGACAAACCTTAAATTGGCAACTGCTGATGTAATGAATGCATCGGGCATTAAGGCGTGTGATGTAAGCGCTATCGGTATCTCATATCAGATGCACGGATTGGTGTGTGTGGATAAAGACCATCAAGTGCTTCGTCCTTCTATTATTTGGTGTGATTCACGTGCCGTACCATACGGAGAAAAAGCATTTAAGGAAATAGGAGAGGAGAAGTGCCTGAAGCATCTGCTCAATTCACCCGGAAATTTTACAGCATCCAAATTGGCATGGGTAAAAGAGAACGAGCCTGAATTGTTCAGTTGTATTGACAAGATCATGCTTCCCGGTGATTATATTGCCATGCGTCTGACTGGAGAGGTTTGTACTACTGTGTCTGGTCTTTCAGAAGGGATGTTTTGGGATTTCCAGAAGAATGATGTGGCAGATTTCCTTTTGGATTATTACGGATTTGACCGTTCGGTTATTCCTGCTATCCGGCCGACATTCAGTGAACAGGGACGTATTACGGCTCAAGCCGCAGCCGAATTAGGTTTGGTGGAAGGTATTCCTGTCACATATCGTGCTGGTGACCAACCGAACAATGCTCTTTCGCTCAATGTGTTCAATCCTGGCGAAATTGCATCTACGGCCGGAACTTCGGGAGTCGTATATGGTGTAAATGGGGTGACCGATTATGATCCTCTTTCACGTGTCAATACATTTGCTCATGTAAACCATACTGCGAATAATCCACGTACAGGAGTTTTGCTCTGCATAAACGGTACGGGTATTTTGAATTCTTGGATGAAGCGTAATGTTGCACCCGAAGGTATTTCGTATGCCGAAATGAATAATTTGGCTGCACAAGCTCCTATTGGCAGTGCAGGTGTCAGCATCATGCCTTTTGGTAATGGTGCCGAACGCATGTTGCAGAATCGTGAAGTGGCTTGCTCCATCCATGGTGTCAATTTCAATACGCATGGTAAGCATCATCTGCTTCGTGCAGCTCAGGAAGGCATTGTCTTCTCCTTCAAATATGGTATTGAGATTATGCAAGGCATGGGTATGAACATCAGTAAGATTCATGCAGGAAATGCCAACATGTTCCTTAGTCCTATTTTCCGTAACACATTGGCTGGAGTGACAGGTGCAACCATCGAACTGTATGACACGGATGGTTCTGTCGGTGCGGCTAAGGGTGCTGGTATCGGAGCTGAAATCTATAAGGATAACAATGAGGCATTTGCCACTTTGGAGAAACTTCAGATTATCGAACCTGTTGAAGCCGACCGTGCCGCATACGCTGATGCTTATGAACGTTGGAAAGAGAGAATTTAAGTTATAATAACTAACCTTTTAAAATTATATCAGATTATGGAAAAGAAAATTTATTTCCCTGGAATTGAGAAAATCAAATTCGAAGGAAAAGAGAGCAGAAACCCTATGGCATTCCGTTACTATGATGCAGAAAAAGTTGTCATGGGTAAGAAGATGAAAGATTGGTTGAAGTTTGCCATGGCATGGTGGCACACCCTTTGTGCAGAAGGGGGCGACCAGTTCGGTGGCGGTACCAAGACTTTCCCTTGGAATGCAGCTTCTGATGCCGTTCAAGCCGCTAAGGACAAAGTAGATGCAGGTTTCGAGTTCATGCAGAAAATGGGTATCGAGTACTATTGCTTCCACGATGTTGACCTCGTAAGCGAAGGTGCCAGCATTGAAGAATATGAGGCAAACTTGAAAGAAGTGGTTGCATACTTGAAGCAGAAACAAGCCGAAACAGGCATCAAGCTCCTTTGGGGTACTGCCAATGTGTTTGGTCACAAGCGTTATATGAATGGAGCTGCTACAAACCCCGAATTTGATGTTGTGGCACGTGCCGCCGTTCAAATCAAGAACGCTATCGATGCTACTATCGAGTTGGGTGGTACAAACTACGTATTCTGGGGTGGACGTGAAGGTTATATGAGCTTGCTCAATACCGATCAGAAGCGTGAAAAAGAGCATCTCGCACAAATGTTGACCCTTGCTCGCGATTATGCTCGCGCCAAAGGCTTCACCGGTACATTCCTCATCGAGCCGAAGCCTATGGAACCCTCTAAACACCAGTACGATGTTGACACTGAAACTGTTATCGGTTTCTTGAAGGCTCATGGTTTGGAAAACGACTTCAAGGTAAATATTGAAGTAAACCACGCCACCTTGGCCGGACATACTTTTGAACATGAGTTGGCCGTAGCCGTTGATAACGGTATGTTGGGTTCTATCGATGCTAACCGTGGTGACTATCAGAACGGTTGGGATACAGACCAATTCCCCATCGACAACTATGAACTCATCCAGGCTATGATTCATGTTATCCGCAACGGTGGTTTCGGAAACGGTGGTACCAACTTTGACGCCAAGACCCGTCGTAACTCTACCGATTTGGAGGATATCTTCATTGCTCATATTGCCGGTATGGATGCTATGGCCCGTGCCCTTGAAAGCGCTGCAGCCCTTTTGGAAGAAAGTCCTTACAAGAAGATGTTGGCCGACCGTTATGCTTCATTCGATGCCGGAAAGGGTAAAGAATTTGAAGATGGCAAGCTGAAACTTGAAGACCTCGTAGCTTATGCCAAGGCTAATGGCGAACCCAAACAGGTAAGCGGCAAGCAAGAGCTTTACGAAGCTATCGTTAACATGTATGCTTAATTATAGTTTGTTTGGTATTAGTAAATAGAAGGGAGGGACGGTTTCGATACTGTCCCTCCTTTTTTTGAGACTATGCTTAAGGTGAATACCTGCTTTATTTTGCATTTTGTAGGGCTTTTATGCCGTGCAAATAAAATAATTCTGTACCTTTGCGCTTTAAATCTTTTATATAAAACAGAATTATACATATAAAACTATGGCAGATAATCACAATCACGTTGTCATAATGGCCGGCGGAATAGGTAGCCGTTTTTGGCCAATGAGTACTCCCGAAAAGCCCAAACAGTTTATCGATGTACTTGGATGTGGGCGCACATTGATACAACTCACCGCTGACCGTTTCAAAGGTATTTGTCCCCCAGAGAATATCTGGGTAGTGACGAGTGAAAGTTATGCCAGTATCGTACACGAACAACTTCCCGAGATACCGGAAGAGAATATCCTGAAGGAGCCTTGTCGTCGCAATACGGCTCCGTGTATTGCTTATGTCAGCTGGTGCATCAAGTCGCGCGACGCAAAGGCCAATATGGTAGTTACTCCGAGCGACCATGTCGTTATGGATGTGAAAGAGTTTCAGCGGGTCATCACCTCTGCACTCAATTTTACGGCCCATTCCGATGCCATCCTGACGTTAGGGATGAAACCTACCAGACCTGAAACGGGATATGGCTATATCGAAGCCGATCTTTCAACCTCTTCAGCCCGTAATAAAGAGATTTACCGTGTTGATTCTTTCAAGGAAAAGCCTGATTTGGCTACGGCTGAGAAATATGTGAAGAAGAGCAATTATCTGTGGAATGCAGGTATTTTCGTATGGAATGTCAATACCATCATCAATGCCTTGCGCATCTACCAGCCAGGCATTTCACAAGTCTTTGAAGACCTTTTGCCCTATTATGGCACTGCCCGCCAACAGGAGATGATAAATCAAGAGTTTCCCAAATGTGAGAACATCTCTGTCGATTATGCCATCCTTGAAAAGGCAGAAGAGATATTCGTTTTCCCGGCCTCGTTCGGTTGGAGCGACTTGGGTACTTGGGGAAGTCTTCACGGCCAGAGCAAACAAGATAACAACAAAAATGTTTGTATAGGTCAGGATATCCGTCTTTTCGAGACTAAGAATTGCCTGATACATACCACACAAGAAAGAAGGGTAGTGGTGCAAGGACTTGATGGCTATATCATTGCCGAAAAGGACAATACCCTGCTCATTTGCCAAATGAGCGAAGAACAGCGCATCAAACAATTTTCAGAATAACTATCGAAGAATATAAAATGAGAAAAGTTGCTTTAATTACTGGAGTTACAGGTCAGGACGGTTCGTTCTTGGCCGAGTTCCTCCTTGAGAAAGGATACGATGTGCATGGCACAATCCGTCGTTCGTCTGTCGATTTTCGTGAACGTATCGCCCATCTTGAAGGTACTCCCAATTTTCACCTTCATTATGCAGACCTCAGCGACTCGATGAGCCTGGTGCAGGTAGTTGCCAAAGTGCGCCCTACGGAAATCTATAACCTGGCCGCACAAAGCCACGTACAGGTGTCGTTCGACTCGCCGGAATTTACCGCCGATGTCGATGCCACAGGTGTTCTCCGGGTGCTTGAAGCTGTTCGTCAATGCGGATTGGCCGACACATGCCGCATCTATCAGGCTTCCACCTCCGAGCTTTACGGAAAAGTGGAAGAGGTTCCCCAAAACGAGAACACCCCATTCCATCCTTATAGCCCCTATGCCGTTGCCAAGCTCTATGGCTATTGGATAATAAAGGAGTATCGCGAGGCATACAATATGTATTGTTGTTCGGGTATCCTTTTCAATCACGAAAGCGAACGCCGTGGCGAAACATTCGTCACCCGCAAAATCACCCTTGCCGCCGCACGTATTGCACAAGGCAAGCAGGACAAGCTCTATCTGGGCAACCTCTCTTCGCTCCGCGACTGGGGATATGCCAAGGATTACGTAGAGTGCATGTGGCTCATCCTCCAACAGGACAAACCTGAAGATTTCGTCATTGCCACCGGCGAGCAGCACTCGGTGCGCGAATTCTGTTACCTTGCCTTCAAACATGCAGGCATAGAGCTTGAATTCCAAGGTGAAGGCGAAAACGAAGTCGGTATCGACAAGGCTACCGGCCGCGTACTTGTCGAGGTCAGCAAAGACTTCTATCGCCCTACTGACGTGGTCAACCTTTGGGGAGACCCCACCAAGGCAAAGGAGAAACTCGGATGGAATCCCGCCAAGACATCGCTCGAAGAACTTGTCCGCATCATGGTGGAGCATGACATGGAGAAGGTTGCCGTCGAACGTGCCAGCGAACGCATCAAGATGAACCTCGCCGAATATTTGGAAAAGGGAGTGGTGAAATAAATACAGGAACAAAGGACCTTGATTCTTTTATAGAGCACACAGAGACACAGAGCCATAGAGTTTTTGTTTACAGACTATATATTAACTCTGTGTCTTTGTGTCTCTTTGTGCTAAAAAAAATAATTATCAGTTTGCAATTTGAATTGTTAATGAAACTATGATAAAAAAGAATGCAAAAATATACGTGGCCGGACACCGGGGGCTTGTCGGTTCTGCCATTTGGAAGAACCTGCAAGGCAAAGGATATACCAACCTTGTCGGCCGCACCCATAAGGATCTTGACCTGCTTGACGGAGTGGCCGTAAAGCACTTCTTTGACGAAGAGCGCCCCGAGTACGTCATCCTTGCCGCCGCCCATGTGGGTGGCATCATGGCCAACAACACCTATCGGGCCGACTTCATCTACGAGAACCTCCAGATTCAGCAGAATGTCATCGGTGAGAGTTTCCGCCACGGAGTGAAGAAGTTGCTCTTTCTGGGCAGCACCTGCATCTATCCGCGCGACATCGAGCAGCCCATGAAGGAGGAGGCTCTGCTCACATCCACCCTTGAATACACCAACGAGCCATACGCCATAGCCAAGATTGCCGGCCTCAAGATGTGCGAGAGTTTCAACCTGCAGTACGGCACCAACTACATTGCCGTCATGCCTACCAACCTCTATGGCCCTAACGACAATTTCCACCTCGAGAACAGTCATGTCCTGCCCGCTATGTTGCGCAAAATCCATCTTGCCAAATGCCTGAACGAAGGAGATTGGGAGGCCGTCCGCCGCGATATGGACCTCCGCCCTGTGGAGGGAGTCAATGGAGAGAATTCCGAGCAGGAAATCCTCCATATCCTTGCCAAGTACGGCATCCATCCAGACGAAGTGCGCCTGTGGGGCACAGGCACCCCTCTGCGCGAGTTCCTCTGGAGCGAAGAGATGGCCGATGCCAGTGTCTATATCCTTGAGCATGTCGATTTCAAGGACACCTATCGGGAAGGCAGCCGCGAAGTGCGGAATTGCCACATCAACATCGGCACCGGCAAAGAAATTACCATTGCCGCTTTGGCCCGACTTATAGTAGAAGAAGTGGGATTCAAAGGCCGCCTCACTTTCGACTCCACCAAGCCCGACGGCACTATGCGCAAACTCACCGATGTCAGCAAGCTCCATGCCCTCGGGTGGCACCATCAGGTAGAGATTGAGGAAGGTGTCCGCCGGATGTATGAGTGGTACTTGTCGTAAGAGAGAATTAACTCCGTTCGCAAACCTGACGAACACGGTTCGCGAACGGAGTTAACATTTTAATACAGGAAGCCGAATGTCCACAACGGAAGTGTACGAAGGTAAGGATATTCAATATCATCTTTCACCACATAACCGTCTGACGCTTCGGCCAATTGCCTTTTGGATTTGTTCTTTCCGCCAATCTCAAATGTTTTGCCATCTACTTCGAAATCTGATATGGATGAAGAGGTGATAAAGTGTCCTACGCGTAACCAGGCAAAGAAAATAGTTTCGCGCAGGTTGCCTATATCTGGTGTAGCTTCAGACAGGGCAAACGAAAGATTGGGATTGTTCAAGTACACCTTTTCTACTTTCTCCAATAGTTTGATGCCTTTAGCCTTTTCACGGAGCAAATTGATAAGACCTGCTTTTTCCAGATAGGTCATATAATCGGGTAAAGTATTGCGGCTGATGTCCAAGTCACGCTCAAGTTTTGCATAATTGGGTTTGAACGGGACACTTTGTGCCAATACATAAAGCAATTTTTTTAATTTGGAGGATGATGCTACGGGCATTTCTGCAAACATGGGGATGTCCGTTTCCACCATCTGATTGATAAGGCTACGCAAGCGCAAGGCATATTCCGGCTCGTTGTAGAACGGATAATATCCAGAAGAAAGATAAGCCTTGAACAATTGCAGTGGGCGTGCCTCTTCATAGGGAAATTCCACTTTCCCTGCCAACACTTCGTCCAATGTATAGGTAGGCAGATTCCATCCTTTTTCAATGTTCAGGAATTCGCGGAATGACAAACCCGCCATGCGGTATTCAACCTTCCGACGGCTGAGGTCACCCCCTCCGCGCTCAAGGTCAAGCACTGACGACCCTGTATATACAACTTGCAAACCAGGTAACTGGTCATAAATATTCTTGATTTCGACAGACCATCCCTTGTATTTGTGTATTTCGTCAACATACAGCCGTTTTCCACCATTCTTGTAAAAAGTGTGAGCTAAATCAACCAGACGGTGGGTACTGAAATAGAGGTCGTCTGCAAAAACAAAAAGACTCTCTTCCAACTTGTCATAAAGCTTTATGTGTTGCAAAAGCATGGTGGTCTTTCCTACACCACGTGCACCAAGTATGGCTACCAGACGACTTTCCCAAGCTATTTTGTCATGCAAATAGCGTACAAATGCTGTGGAGGTATTTGCTAACTGGATTCTGAACGTACGATAAAGTGATTCCATAATTCCATCTTATTTGCCTGCAAAGATACAAAAATGCACAATGCAACGTGCTTTTTCTGTAAAAAAATGCACAATGCAACGTGCAAATCTGACTAAGTGATGTGTAAAAATATCATCTTTCTGGGGCTGTGTCAAAAAATGCCACCATTTAATTCTTCATCCGCAGATGACGCAGATAAATTATAACCTATCGGGTATAATAGGAAGGAATAATCTGCGTCATCTGCGCAATCTGCGGATGAAAAGTGAATTATGACACAGTCCCCCCCTACGTGACGTGACTATCGGCCTCTATCTCCATGTTTCTACTTGCGAAAGTCTGAATAATGAGAACACAAGTTTTTTTCTGACATAAGAACATAAGTACATAAAGTTTTCTTTTTCGACATGAAAACACAAGGCTATATTACTCTTTTCTCCTTCTGTTCTTCTGTCTAAAAACACCCTTCTGTCAATTTGTAAACATTTTATCATTTCTGATGTAAAGAAATAGAAAAAAGTCTCCTTATCCAGACATTCTCCTGAGGTTAAACCAACCTTATGGGAATATTTTGAAGAGCATGCTTTTATTGCTGATTATCAGATTCTTGTGGATTGATTCTGATTTTCGTCTTTTTCTCTCCGAAAGAAAACCGTTGCCCATATACGTGATTCTCGCGCGGTCAGTTCTGCATGTTTATGCAGAATGTGTCATAATTATACATTTGGACTTGTTGCAAGAGCGGTAGCAATCATCGTTTTGACGAGGCTTTTTATGGTCACCTATCCTAAACGTCCGGGGAATCGCTCCTAAACGTCCGCCGATGCTCTCCTAAACTTCCGCCGGTGCGCAACTGCGCACAAGCGGAACTTCTCCTACGCTTCAGCGGATGTTTAGGATAGGAGGAGCGGAAACACCCATTTGCAACCTCTCTCCTCAACCTGTCCTCCCTCCATCCTTATGTATGTTTATGCAGAAATGCTTCCATTGCACAGCCTTTCCCTCTGGTAAAATAGAAACAGTATAGCCGTACAGGATTTATTACTGTGAGGTGTAAAAGAAAATGATTATATCATATGGGTAATTTCTTCTTTCAGAGATTAATTGTTCATTAGTCCGCACAGCTCATCTGTTTCACCCTTTTCCATTGTTCATTATTTCATCAGGAACAACATGTTCCGTAAAATTCTTCACTCTTCATTCTTCACTTTTCATTAAAATGTGTATCTTTGCCCCTGACTTAGCCAGCCGTCTAAGGGCAGGGTGGGTCACAAAGACATCGATGGAACATGCCCCGTGCATGTCGCTCACCGTAGGTCTTGTACCTTCACAGAGCCACATCCGGGACATAAAGGACGTTTTCTGAACGTTATCTTCTACCATATCAAACTTCGCAAACTTGATCCAACGGAAGATACCGCAACGAAGCGTCCACGCAGGGTGTATTATATCCTTATGCCAGAGGGAGGACTGTATTTGTATCGATGCAGTTTCCTTTTGTGGCATATCCCATTATAATACGCAATGGCGTGGGCTGGCTAAGTTGCTTATCTCGGTTGGAAAGGCAAATGCGAAGGCCTGATATGGTGGGATAAGCGGCGAAAGTTTCTCCCACGTCTTTTTTGTATCCATACTATACATTATTATTAACCGCTGAAGCGAGGGGGAAGGTGGTAGGCAAAAAACTTATAATTATGGATGTAAAAACAGCTAAAACAATTCTTGAACATGAAACACAAGAACCTTCTACAAACAATCAGCAACCGTTAGCTTATAAGTATTCATGGATAAAAATCATTGATTATTTGTGGGCTTCTTATCTTGAGGGTGAAGATAGGTACACTCGGATTGATTGGTTAGTAAACTTATACAAAGAAGTTGGAATGCCCGAAGAAGAGATAAAAACCTTTAGTTGTGAAATAGAACAAATGTCAGAAGTAATAGAGAGAAATCCTCTAAAAAACATCAAATGAAATGAAAAAGAAAAAGTGTCTTATTCCAGAAGAAATGTACAATAAAGATTTCCAACCTTTCACAGGTTTCTTCGAATATCATGTAAAAAACAGAACTGTTCCTGTAAGTCTGTCTGAGATTCAGGAGTTTGGGGTTAAACTAGAGGTGGCTAATAGAGAAGTATTAAATAAACTTGATACTATTCCCATAAATACTATAAAATTTTCGTCTTCAAAGAAAAAAAGGAATGTTAATAATTTGATGTGGTATTTTAGATGCCTTCCCTGTCATCCTGAAAATATTAACATAAGCAATAATCAAAAATGTTATCAATTGCAGTGTTGTCGCAATGACAATAAAACAGGTAAAAAAGTAATATGCATGAAAGGTCTTGTCTCATGTGATGTATGGTCTTCATTTATAAAGGATGTAACTGATAAAATTGTAGAATATGAAAAAAATATTTAAAACCACGCTGTTTACAATAGCCACGCTATTGTGCAGTATTTCAGCGAAAGCAGCCGATTTTAAGGTGGATGGAATTTATTACAATATTACATCGAATTCGACGGTGGAAGTGACATATGGATATATTTATGGATATGCAGGAACAGTTATAATTCCAAATACAGTAACGTCTGCCAGTAAGACATATTCTGTTACGAGTATTGGAAATAGCGCATTCAGTTTTAACTTTGATCTTACAAGTATCACTATTCCTAATTCTGTGACAAGCATTGGAGATTATGCGTTCTATGGTTGCTCTGACCTTACGCACATCACTATCTCCAATTCGGTGACAAGTATTGGAGATAACGCATTCAATGGTTGCTCTGGTCTTACAAGTATTACTATCCCCAATTCTGTGACAAGTATTGGAGATAACGCATTCAATGGTTGCTCTAATTTATCTAATCTGACCTATGAAGGAAAGGAATTGGATTTTGGTAATTTTGATGATTCACCATTGAAAGCCCTTACCATAGGTGCGGAAGTGACAACTATCACAGGTTATATCAACAACTCACCAGCAAAGACAATTTGGCTGACCAATACCCCACCGGATGGATATAAGGAAGCTTCGGGAAAGATAAACTATGTAGCCAATGAGCAATATACAGAACTAAGTAATGTGGAAGTCTATCCTTACCTTAGCTCCATGTTCGATGTTGATGGGGTAAAATATGTACCTGTAGATATGGCAGCACGTACATGCGATGCCATCAGTTGCAACTATGACAGTACTGCATCAGATGTAACTATTGCTCCAACCGTATCTTTCAAAGGAATAGAGATGAAGGTGCAGAATATCAAGCCTTATGTTTTTTATGGGAATAATTTTGTAAAAAATGTAACTGCCAGTTACAATGGAGATATCCCATATCAAGCTTTCTATAATTGTGACAACCTCCAAACTGTAACAGCCTGCAATAAAGGTCATATAGCTACAGAGGCTTTTTATGGTTGCAAAAGTCTGAACACTGTAACATTATCCAACATGGGAAATATAGAAGCAAATGCGTTCGCTAATTCCGGTTTGAAAGAAGCAATAATTTCCAATCAAGGATATATCGGTCTACAAGCGTTCTATGATTGTGACAACCTCCAAACTGTAACAGCCAGCAATAAAGGTTATATAGGAACAAAGGCTTTTTATGGTTGTGACAACCTTCAAACTGTAACAGCCAGCAATAATGGTTATATAGGAACAGAGGCTTTTTATGGTTGCGATAATCTGAATTCCGTAACATTGACCAATGTAGGAAACGTTGCATCAAATGCTTTTGCCAAGTGTGGCATAAAAGAAGGTACGATTTTCAACAAAGGAAAGATAGAGAACAACGCGTTTGAGGGATGTGCCAAGATGAAAACTGCCACAATTGGCGAGGAAGTGACCGGCATTGGAGAGTCGGCCTTCAGTGGGTGCTCTTCGTTGGAGAATATCACCATCCCCAATTCTGTAAAAGATTTGGCAACCAAAGCCTTCTATGGTTGTTCGTCAGCCCAAGCACTAAAGATTGGGAATGGAATCTCCAAGATTGAGCCACAAACATTCAGCGGATGTTCATCGCTGAAGGAAGTGACATTCGGTAACAAAGTATCGACCATAGGAAACTATGCTTTCAGTGGTTGTTCTTCGCTACCAAAGATCGTCATTCCGCAATCGGTAACAAGTATAGGAGACAATACGTTTATGGGATGTTCAGACCTTGCGTGCATTAGCATCTCCAATTCTGTAGCAACAATCGGAAACTATACCTTCCAGAACTGTTCCTCCTTAGCAGATGTCATCATTGAAAACCGCACCGGGGCATTGACGCTTGGTTCAAACGGCTCTTCGCCTTTGTTTGCCGACTGTCCGCTTGACTCCGTCTATATCGGTGGAAAGATTTCGTACAACACTTCGAGCGCCAAGGGGTATTCGCCCTTCTACCGCAACACCTCGTTGCGCAGCGTGGTGATAGGTGACAAGGAGGAAGCAGTCTATGACAACGAGTTCTATGGATGTACGGCACTGAAGAACGTAAGCATAGGCAATGGAGTGACAACCATTGGCGACTGGGCCTTCAGCGGATGTAGCAGCCTTGAGAGCTTTGCTTTCGGAAAGAATGTGGCGAGCATCGGACAGGAGGCATTCTCGGATTGCACGAACATGACGCAACTGACGAGTCTGGCCACCGTGCCTCCCACATGCGGCACACAGGCACTGGACGACATCAACAAGTGGAACTGTACGCTGAAAGTCGTTGAAGGAAGCAAAGCGGCTTATCAGGCTGCAGACCAATGGAGGGACTTCTTCTTCCTTGAGGAAGTAAGCGGCATCAAAGAGGTATTGAGCGGAACTTCCAGTGCTCCAACCAAACCCGTTGACGTCTATACCCTGCAAGGTGTACGCATAAAGACACAGATTCCTGTAGAGAACATTAAGGAGGAACTTCCAGCCGGTATCTACATCATAAACGGCAAAAAGATGATTGTCCGATAAACCGATAACGTGAACGAGGCAATCCCCGCCCTCTGCCCATGGAGAAGTCTCCATAAGGGTAGGGGCGGGGATTCCATTTTAATGTCATTAGGGATGTCTATACTCATTTGACTTCCGCATTGCAAACGCGAGTGGATAGAATGGTTCAAACTTGAAAAGTGTATCCATGGTGAGAATAGTATGTATGGTATAAGACCAAAAAGCCGAATCATCGCTATGATCCGGCTTTTTAAGGTAAGGGGAACGATTCATCGCAAACAGCTCTCCTCGGGAATCTAAAATCTATTACTATGAAAAACACAGATAGATAACACGAGAAGGGCCGTTTTTGTTCATTCGCATAGTGACTATTCGCTTTGGGTTTACGATTTGACTGTCGCAGACAGGTTTGGTGGTTGGGGTATTGTTCAAGGTTCAAGGTTTAAGGTTTAAAGTTCAAGGTTCAAGGCTTAAAGTTCAAGGCTTAAAGTTTAAGGTTCAAGGTTTAAGGTTCAAGGTTTAAAGTTCAAGGCTTAAAGTTTAAGGTTCAAATCACCTCCCTTTTGGACTTTAAACTTTAAACCTTCTCAAAGGGTTAGTGCCGCATGGCTCACTAGTAGCTAGTCACTAGTAGCTAGTAGCTAGTCACTCGTAGCTCGTAGCTAGTCACTATCTGCCCTTTTTGTGGCCTGCCGTACCTTTATAAATGAGGAAGCCCACGACGAAGATGGCAAGCACAATGCAGACGAGTCCTATCTCATGGCTATACTCGTTGACCTTCTCGAGGAGTTGCTCCTCTGTCTCTATGCCTGGCACTTTGGAGAGGTAATATCCGATGGCGGCCAGAACGGCATTCCAGATGCCTGCACCCAAGGTGGTGAAAAGGAGGAAGGTGGTGAGCTTCATGCGGGCCAGTCCGGCCGGGATGGAGATGAGCTGGCGCACGGCGGGTATCAGGCGGCCGATGAAGGTGGCTACGGCTCCGTGCTTTTCGAAGAACTCTTCGGCATGTTTCACTTTGGCCTCGTCAATAAGACACATGTGGCCGAAACGGCTGTTTGCGAATTTGTAAACGATGGGGCGTCCGAGCCATTTGGCCAGATAGTAATTGATCAGGGCACCGATATTGGCACCTACGGTAGCAAAGAGCACTACCAGCCAGACGTTGAGACCTCCGCTTCCTGCGGCTGCTTTCCACGCGGCAGGTGGGACTACGACTTCCGATGGGAAGGGGATGAATGAACTTTCGATGGCCATCAGCAGGGTGATGGTCCAATAGTTGAGGTGATCGAGACACCATTGTATGAATGCTACAGATTCCACGGAATGATAATAATTATGATTTATGAATTAAGGCAATCGCTAACTTAGCCGTTGGAGCAGGTCGGTCAGACCATCATCGTTCGGGTCTATCTTGAATGCGCGATGATAGTACTCGGCCGCACGCTTCATATCTCCGGTTTCAATATAGGAGAGGGCCAGATTGAAGCAGATGGAAAAAGAGTAGGCAGAGAGGTCGCCATACACAGAGTGAGCGTATGTCAGATGGCTGATAGCTTCGGCATGGAGCCCTAAAGCCGTCTCCATCACACCGCAGGTATAACAGACCAATGACTTGTCATAGCCCCGCTCCAGACAAGTGGTGTAGAGCTTGAGGGCCTTTTCCTCATTGCCCAACAGGGCATAGGAATGTCCTTTGGCAAAGAGTGCATCGAGGCAATCGGGATTAATGGCAAGAGCAAAGTCGAGCGCTTCGATGGCATCGTCAAATTGCTCCATCTGATTATAGACATTTCCCAGATTCAACCAATAGTCCAGATTGTATGGGTCTTCGTCAAGCATCATGTTGAGTTCGACCGAGGCTGCTGCGTATTGGCCGTCATCGCGCAGGCATTCTGCTGCCAGATTTTGTACCATCAGTCTGGTGGGCAGTTCCCATTTTTCGCGTTGTGCCCTGTTGAGGGTCGCTTCGGCCAGCATGGCTGCTTCATGTGTGTAGTTGTAGTCAAGATAGAGCTCTGTGATATCCTGTACGGTGAGTGCATATTCCCGATGCGATGTTTCGTTGGCCAACAATTCCTTGACCAACAGATGATGGGCGTCGGCATGACGTCCTTCGTTGAGCATCAGTTCTGCATAAAGGAATGTCACTTCACGGTCTGTCTGATCTGGAATGGATTCTGCAACCAGACGGGCAGTCTTCAAATCACCCCTAAGCATGTATGTACGTGCCCGGAAGATAAGCGGGTCGGTGCTTCCGGGGTGCATGGCCAAGGCATATTCAATGACTTGTTCGGCATCTTGCTCACGGTTACGGGTGGCATAATACTCTGCAATGTCGGTCAGTTGTTCGGGGTCGAAATAAGATTTCTCCCCAGTGTCCGCCATTGCTTCGTAGCGTGCAAGTACGGCCTTGAAGTCCGGCTGTTCGAAGTAGGAACTATAGTCTTTTTCAGTCATTGTCTTTTAGTTGTCAGCGACAAGCTACGAGTTTTGTGCCGCATGGTACTTGTAACTTGTAGCTTGTCACTTGTAACTTGTAACTCGTAACTCGTAGCTTGTAACTCGTAACTCGTAGCTCGTCACTCATCACTTCTTATTCCATGTATCCTTCAACCCTACAGTGCGATTGAAGACAAGGCGGTCAGGGGTTGAATCTTTATCTACATTAAAATAGCCGATGCGTTGGAATTGCAAATAATCAAGAGGCTTGGCTGTAGCCAGGAATTTCTCTACATAGCAATTGGTGAGCACTTTCAGAGAGTCAGGATTTATCATCTCTTTCATGGCTTCCAAAGCATCGCAATTCTTCGCTTCACGAATAGCAGCCAATTCATCGCGTGGATTTTCGGCAGTCCACAAACGGTCATAAAGGCGCACTTCGGCTTTCAAGCAATGAGAACAGCTGACCCAATGAAGAGTTTTTCCTTTAATCTTGCGATCGGCACCTGGTTGTCCGCTACGTGTGTCGGGATCGTAAGTGCAATAAATGGTTGTCACACGGCCTTCTTCGTCCTTGTCGCAAGGATGATTCTCGTCACACTTGATGATATAGGCATTCTTCAGACGAACCTCCTTGCCTGGAGCCAAGCGCATGAATTTCTTTTCTGCAACTTCCATGAAATCATCGCGCTCAATCCAGAGTTCACGACTGAATTCAACCTCATGTGTGCCGTCAGCCTCGTTTTCAGGGTTATTTACGGCAGTAAGCATTTCAACCTTGTCTTCGGGATAATTGGTTATGACAAGTTTTACGGGGTCAAGTACGGCGCTCACTCGGGTAGCACGTTGGTTCAGGTCATCGCGCACAGCACTTTCGAGCAATGCAAAATCATTCAGCGCATCGTATGTCGTATAACCAATTTTGTCAACAAAGTTACGAATACTTTCTGGGGAATATCCGCGACGACGGAATCCACAGATTGTAGGCATACGAGGATCATCCCAACCATTGACCAATCCTTCTTTTACAAGAATCAGCAGGTTGCGCTTGCTCATGAGGGTATAGTTGAGATTCAGTTTGTTGAACTCATACTGACGAGGACGGTTGTCGTCAAGGTCTTCACCATTCTTTACCCAATCAACAAAAAGGTCATAAAGCGGACGATGGGGAACAAACTCCAACGTACAGAGTGAATGGGTGACTCCTTCAAAGAAATCACTTTGTCCATGAGCAAAATCATACATGGGATAGGCCTTCCAGGTTGTACCTGTGCGATGATGAGGATGATTTACCACACGGTAGATGATAGGGTCACGGAAGTGCATATTGGGACTTGCCATGTCAATTTTGGCACGAAGCACCATACGGCCTTCCTCTATTTCACCTGTATTCATCTTTTCGAACAAGGCCAGACTCTCTTCAACAGGACGGTTACGATAAGGACTATCAGTACCGGGTAGGGTAGGAGTACCTTTTTGTTGGGCTATTTCCTCGGCCGTCTGTTCATCAATATAAGCTTTTCCTTCTTTGATAAGTTGTATGGCAAAGTCCCACAACTGCTGGAAATAATCGCTGGCATAATATTCATTTCCCCATTGGAAACCTAACCATTGGATGTCTTCCTTGATTGCCTCTACATACTCCGTATCTTCTTTAGTAGGATTGGTATCATCGAAACGCAGGTTACAAACACCGCCATAACGGGCTGCAGCACCAAAATCCATACAAATGGCTTTTGCATGTCCAATGTGCAGATATCCGTTAGGTTCGGGCGGAAAACGTGTCTGTACACGTCCTCCATTCTTACCTTCTTTCAAATCTTTTTCGATAGCCTGTTCTATAAAGTTCAGGCTTTTCTTCTCCATGTTTTCTGTTGCAATATTTTCAACCATATCAGTAAGTATATTTTTTATTCACTTTTTTGAGAGTGCAAAATTAATCATTTATTTGCAGATTCTCCCCATATTAGCATACTTTTATTTAATAAAAGGTTCGCGCACGCGTATTCCGATACCATTTCCAACAGGTGATAAGAAACAACGATTTGTCCGTATATTTTTACACGTATGTTATATAACATGTTTTTTATTTTGGCTACTACGCACAAAAGGAGTACTTTTGCCATCGTTATCCTAAAACAATCTTTTTACCTTAAAAAAGTTAGTACCAAGTAGAAATACTTTACGAGAGATTCCACAGTGATGCGGGGTCTCTTTTTTTATTTGTTTAATGTCATTAAGAGGGGAGGGGGAGGAGATAGATAAGGGTTACTCCTGATTCATGGAAAAAGGCTTTATCTGATTCATGAGTTTAAGAATTTTCTGTTTGCGTTTCTGCATATAGGATGAAGGTGCGGCAGAATTAAGTCTTAATGGGTTAGGAAGTGATGCGGCAATCAACGCACATTGCGAGCGGTTAAGAGATTCAGCCTTTGTGTTGAAATGTTCTTTTGCCACAGCCTCTGCCCCATAAATTCCATTTCCCATTTCAATGGAGTTGAGATAAACTTCCATAATACGTTCTTTATCCCAAAACAACTCGATAAGTATTGTGAAGTAGGCTTCCAACCCTTTGCGTAACCAATCAGACGATGGCCATAAGAATACATTTTTGGCAGTTTGTTGGCTGATGGTACTTGCTCCCCTGCGGCGTTTCCTTTGCTTGTTTTCTTGAATGGCTTTTTTTATTTGATTGAAATCAAAACCATGATGTTCTGCAAAAAGATTGTCCTCTGATGCAATGACAGCCATTGGCAAATGTGGAGAAATATGTTCACGTGAAACCCATTGATGTTTTAGCTTGACAGGTTTTCCTTCCATCTTTTGTTGCCAACAACGAATAATCATCAATGGAGTGTAATATACAGGTACAAAACGATAGATTATCACAGAACCAACAGTTGAGATAATAAAAAAGAGAAACAGAACACGTATAATTTTAATGTATCTTTTCATTATTTTCTATCGTTTTCTTTGAGTGAACAGGAAATGAAATTCGCGGATTACCTGGGCTTGTGAATGTTGAATTCTTAAATTCAAAGCCCGCGCAATCCGCGAATTCACTTTATAAAAAACTGATTCTTTTTTTATTGAAGTGTACCGTTGTTGGCAGCTTCAATCATTTCTTTTGAGGCATAGAGATAAATCTCTACGCGACGGTTTTCGGCAGCACTTTTGCTTTCGTCGTACTCTTGGTAATCACGTCCTTCTACAGTTACCATCTGGCCGGCAGAAACTCCTTGACCTTTCAAATAGCTCTGAACTGCTTGTGCGCGTTGCAGAGAGATGCGTTGGTTAACTTCCAAGGTACCAGTCTTGTCAGTATGGCCGAAGATAGCCACATCCATATTGGTATTACCCTTCAACACGTTAGAGAACTCAGTGAGTGAGTTACGGGCTGCACTCTTCAAAGTACTGGAATTGAGGTCGAACAAGATACCACTATCGAAAGTGACCTTCACAGCCTGCAAACCGTTAGCATCCTGTACGCTCTCTACCTGAGCAGCAGCAATCTTCTCGGCTTCGGCCTTGGCCTTATCCATTTTACGTCCGATAAGTACACCGGCTCCAGCACCTACAGCAGTACCGATAGCAGCACCAACAGCTGTATTACCAGCCATTTTGCCAACCAAAGCACCGAGGGCAGCGCCACCACCTGCACCAATCAAACCTCCCTTTGCTGTGTTGTTCATACCACAGCTACCCAATACGAGCAGACCGCTCATCAACAGGGCCATAAATTTAGTCTTCTTCATTTTGTTTGTTTTTCAAATTTTATTAATAAAATAAATTTGGGTGCAAATATAACAAACATTGTAATTATTACCTCAGAAATAACCAAAAAAAATATTTTGTTAACCCAATTACTGTTATATATCTATTTATTTTAGTAATTTTGCGGCTCGAAATAATAACAAGAATAATACATATTAATAAAAATATATGGCAAAAGAATTGAAAGAACTCACTAAACGAAGTGAGAATTATAGCCAATGGTACAATGACCTTGTTGTAAAGGCGGACCTTGCAGAGCAGAGTGCTGTGCGTGGTTGTATGGTAATCAAACCTTACGGATATGCCATCTGGGAGAAGATGCAACGCCAGTTGGATGACATGTTTAAAGAAACAGGACATGTAAATGCCTATTTCCCCTTGCTGATTCCCAAATCATACCTGAGCCGCGAAGCTGACCATGTGGAGGGCTTTGCCAAAGAATGTGCCGTGGTGACACATTACCGATTGAAGAATGCTCCCGATGGAAGTGGGGTGGTGGTAGATCCTGCGGCCCGTTTGGAAGAGGAACTCATTATCCGCCCGACATCAGAGACTATTATTTGGAGTACGTATAAGAATTGGATCCAATCTTACCGCGACCTTCCTATCTTGTGTAACCAATGGGCAAATGTGATGCGTTGGGAGATGCGTACCCGCCTCTTCCTTCGTACGGCAGAGTTCCTTTGGCAAGAAGGACATACAGCCCATGCTACCCGCGAAGAGGCTGAGGAAGAGGCACAGAAAATGCTTCATGTCTATGGAGACTTTGCTGAGAAGTACATGGCCGTACCCGTGGTGAAGGGCGTGAAGAGTGCCAACGAACGTTTTGCCGGTGCATTGGACACTTACACCATCGAGGCTTTGATGCAGGACGGTAAAGCTTTGCAAAGTGGTACTTCGCACTTCCTCGGACAGAACTTTGCCAAGGCTTTCGATGTACAATTCGTAGATAAGGAAAACCAGTTGCAATATGTATGGGCCACTTCTTGGGGAGTTTCTACCCGTTTGATGGGTGCCCTCATCATGACACACTCTGATGATAACGGATTGGTACTTCCTCCGAAGTTGGCACCTATCCAGGTTGTCATCGTACCTATTTATAAGAATGAAGAACAACTGAATGCCTTGAACGAAAAGATTGGCGGTATAGTGGCCAATTTGAAGAAGATGGGCATCAGTGTGAAATATGACAATGCTGACAACAAACGTCCGGGATTCAAGTTTGCCGAATATGAATTGAAGGGAGTTCCCGTACGCTTGGTGATGGGTGGACGCGACTTGGAGAACAACACCATGGAGGTGATGCGTCGTGATACTTTGGAGAAACAGACCGTGACTTGTGATGGTATTGAGGAGTATGTGAAGAATCTGTTGGATGAGATTCAGGAGAACATCTTCCAGAAGGCATTGAAGTATCGGAAGGAAAATACCACCAAGGTGGATACTTATGAGGAGTTCAAGGAGCAGATTGAGAAGGGTGGATTCATCCTTGCTCACTGGGACGGTACTCCTGAGACCGAGGAGCGTATCAAAGAAGAGACTAAGGCAACTATCCGTTGTATTCCTTTCGAAGCCGATGAGGAGAGTCTTACTCCGGGCAAGTGTATGGTGACTGGTAAGCCCAGTGCACGCCGTGTACTATTTGCAAGGGCATACTAAATTGGTCTATATTTTGATTGAAATTAGGAAAAAATAGGAACATATGTTCAAATGGCCACGAACATATGTTCGTTGGCACTTGAACATATGTTCAGAGACGCTTGAACATATGTTCATTTTTCGGGTCTGTTTTCATACCTTTTCAACCAAATTGCAGAAGAACCACTAAACTCAGGATTGGTAATTATAAAAGAAGGAGGTTGCATCAAAACAACCTCCTTCTTTTTTATTATAGAATTATTATTTCCTCAAATCAAACAGATAAGTAATTTTACCAGTTATGACAGAAAGACCAGAACGGGAGAAATCATCTTTCTTACTGTTTCCATAAATATCGGAGAGTCCATAATAATATCGTCCTTCTATCAAGAAACTACCAATACCTGTACGCACTTCCAAACCTAAACCACCGGTGATTCCGTATTCAAATTTGTTTTCGACAGCTTTTCCATATTGATAAATCACCCCATTCGGACGATAATTTGTAATCCATTCTCCACCACCTTTTTCTTCCTTGTCATTGATGAAGAAAGACATCTGAGGACCGGCATTAAGGAAAAAACGTACTCCACGATTGTCTGCCCCAAAGGCAAGATGAGCAAGAAATGGAATCTCAAAATAGTTAAGTGTACGTTGGTAAGTATTGCCTGTACCATCTTCAATCTTTTCTTTCCATCCGCGTTGGCTATAATTCAGTTCTACTTGCAATCCGCATATCATAGCAAAATATTTTTCGCTGATATATCGGGCTGTAATACCTCCACAAAATCCTTGCAAAGTGTGTTGTTTGATGCTTGGGCTGAAAAACATAGTGTTGAAAGTTGCACCACCATTGACTCCAATTGCAAGATTGTCCCGATACTGGCTTATTTGAGCCTTGACAGAAGATGTAAGACAGACGAGTAAAATGACTGATATTATTGATCGGAATTTCTTATGGCTCATAGTTGTAAAAGGTTCGGATATCATTGTTCAAAATCAAGTTTGATAAGTTCGTGGTTACGGGTCATGTGGATGAAGAATACCTTTTTATTGATGAAACCGCCCCAATTGTTCACACGTTCAAAGTGGAAACCAGTTTGTACAGGTATAATGTCGAAAGCATTAATGTTTTCTTCCAATTTTGAGCCATATTGATCAAGCGCTTTCAAGAACCAGAATCCGGTATCAAATCCTAACATTCCATATTTGGGATAGGTGTTTGCCATTTCCTTATTATACCAACGGCGGTAGTTGTTATGAAAATCTTTGGATGCCTTCAACAAGTTGTTGGTATAGAATGAAGAATAAAAATAGGTATCCAGTTCATAAAATGCCTGTAAATGGTCGTTGTAGTACTTTTGCCATTCGGGATAACCGAACATGTGCAACGTATAGGGGTTATTTTCCGAACGATGTACAAATTGCAGGAGAGGCATCAGTTTTACGAGTGCAACGTTACTTCCAGAAGTGGGGACAATGATATTATTACGTAGCGAATCAAGTGCGGCAGTTACTCCCGGCACTGTGGGTTCTCCCTCTTCATTTTCTACCACCTCAGGCATTGGTATGCTTTTATATGCGATGTTTTGGGCATCAAGTTCTTGCTTCAATCCTTTGATATAATCAGTCTTTTCATCTTCGCCAACTTCAACAAAGACAATATTATAATTTCTGAAATGGTCAGCAAACAATTTGAATACTTGTGCGTAAAGATAGGATTGGGGTGTGTTTATCTGATACATTCCAGGGTTGTTGAACACTTCATCGTCTTTCGAAGTAAACGGAACTACCAGACGGATTTTATTGGCCTTGGCAAATTCGGACAAAGGTTTGACATGTTCCGCATGTCCAGGCCCGAAGATTATATCCATGCCTTTCAACTCTGGTTGGGACAATAGTGGGGCAATGGAGTTGTTTTTTCCACCTGTATCATAGACATGCAGGTCGATGTTTATACCTTGGCTTTTCAAACTATCAACGGCCAAAAGAAATCCTTCATAGTATTCAATCATGAGTTTCTGTTGTCCGCTTGTGGCATCCAACAGGAAAGGAAGAAGCAAGGCCGCTTTAATTTTATTCAAATGTTCAGCCTCCTTACGGTTTTGGTTTATCAGTTCTTCGTTTGACGGAATTTGTGCAGGACGTTTTGTTTCTTCTTTTTTAACTCCTTTGGTCGGGTAAGGTATGCAGAGGAATTTTCCTTTTTTCAATTTCTCTGTTTTCAATTCAGGATTGGCATCAATGAGAGCTTTTTCACTGATTCCATATTCGCGACTGATGCTGAAAATGGTCTCCTTGCGCTTCACTTTATGCATTTCTCGACAAGGTGATGAAGTTGTTTCCTGTTTTGGGGTATCAGCAGGAATCTCTTCTACTTTTTTTTGCTCAGACAGGGGAATAATTATTACCTGACCTGAGCGGAAATTTTGTGCGCTCAAGCCTGGATTAGCATTGCATATAGAGGATGCATCCACCTGATATTTCTGAGTAAGGCGATAAAGAGTCTCACCCGGTTGGATAGTATGGAAATGGAGTCGGCGGACACTACCGTCAGGCGATGTACTTTGTTGAGGAATTCTCAATACTTCACCAACACGTATTTGTTTGTCACTTCCAGGATTTAACGCTATGATGTCATTTATGGTCACACCATACATCCGCGAAATGGACATCAACGTCTGACCACGCACTACTGTATGAGAAAAATTGTCATGCAGATTTCCCTGTGCCTGTACTCCTATAAAAGAAGAAAGCATGAAAACTGAAAGAAATATGTTTCTGAAGATATTCATCACTTTTTAATATAAACCGGTTTTTTACGGCCACAAAAGTACAAAAAAAACTCCACTCAATACATTAAATAAGACTGTTTAGCAAATATTATTAGCCTTTTTCAACGGTTATTTCAGACGGAAACATTATTTTTGCACAAAATAAGACTTATTTGTATGATAAAGAAGCAAATTTTATTTACTCTGATACTTTGTTTTGTTTCCAATTGGGCCATACAGGCTCAGGTGACAAGTCCGACAGGAAGAATCCTTGAGGAAAATGGAAAAGCGCCAGACGAAGAAACTATCTTGGCGGCAGGCGATAGTTATACGGCATCGGCACCATTAAAAATGTTGTTTGAAGCGAATGCTACAGAACAAGATGGATATACGTACAATTATGAATGGGTCATTTTCCCTGCCGATAATCCGTCATCACCCATACTTCGACGTTTCGAACCCGATACAGAATACGTTTTTTACGATTCGGGCACATTTGGAGTACAATTACGTGTCAGTTATACGACTGATGGTTTGGCTGAACCTTTGGAAGAGGAATATGACCCTATCACTATTGTCATTAGTGAATCATCGCTTAAAGTGCCTAATGCCTTTTCGCCTAATGGGGATGGTATTAATGATGTGTTCAAAGTCACTTATAAATCACTCATCGAATTCAAAGCAAATATTTTCAATCGTTGGGGGCAACGCATTCATAGTTGGGATTTTTCCAACATTGACGAAGGGTGGGATGGAACTAAAGGAGGAACTCCTGTGAAAGATGGAGTATATTTTATTGTAATTCAAGCTCGTGGCTCGGACGGAATAAAATATGACATCAAACAAGATATCAATATCCTTCGTGGACAAGGCGGTTTGAACGGAGGAGGGGGAGGAGAATTTTGAGAACGCCCGTCATATTCATCCGAAACTAGAATAAACCTTAACAGACACTTAAGGCAGCCTTAACCCAAGAGTAGGCTTACACTAACCTTGAGATGAAGTTGCATCAGTAGGCATGTGAGATTATACAAATCTATCACTCGTAGCTTGCAGCTCGTAACTTGTAACTGAAAAAATGAACGAAGAAGAAAAAATAAATGTCTGGGGAGCTCGCGTACACAACCTGAAGAATGTGGATGTGGAGATACCCCGTAACAAACTGGCCGTTATCACGGGATTGAGTGGAAGCGGCAAGTCATCGCTGGCCTTTGATACCATCTTTGCTGAAGGCCAACGACGCTATATCGAAACATTCTCTGCCTATGCTCGTAACTTCTTGGGGGGGATGGAGCGACCTGATGTCGATAAGATAACAGGACTCAGCCCCGTTATCTCCATTGAGCAGAAGACTACCAACAAGAATCCGCGCTCTACGGTAGGCACTACTACTGAAGTGTTTGACTATCTGCGTTTGCTATATGCCCGTGCATCTGATGCTTATTCTTATCTTTCGGGCGAACGGATGGTGAAATATACCGAAGAACAGATTTTTGAACTCATCCATAACCAGTACGAAGGACGCCGCATCATGATATTGGCTCCCGTCGTACGTAGCCGTAAGGGACATTACAAGGAGTTGTTCGAACAGATTCGTCGCAAAGGTTATCTCTATGCCCGTGTGGATGGCGAGGTTAAGGAGGTGTTGCCGGGTTTGCGGGTAGATCGTTATAGGAATCATGATATAGAGATTGTCATTGATAAGATGAAGGTGAGCAATCAGGACGACAATCGCCTGCGCCAGAGTGTGGCCACGGCTATGCAACAAGGCGATGGCCTGATGCTGATACTGGATGCCGATACGGGCGAAGTGCGCCACTATAGCAAGCGCTTGATGTGCCCTGTCACCGGATTGGCCTATCGTGAACCTGCACCTCATAATTTCTCTTTCAATTCGCCACAAGGAGCCTGTCCCCGATGCAAGGGTCTTGGAGTTGTGAGTCTGATTGATGTCGATAAGGTCATCCCCGACCGTTCACTCTCTATCCACGAAGGTGCCATTGCCCCTTTGGGCAAGTACAAGGCTACCATGATATTCTTCCAGATAGAGGCTTTGCTTGAGAAGTATGAGGCAAACCTGAAAACTCCCGTCAGCCAGTTGCCCGACGAAGCCATTGATGAAATCCTCAATGGCTCGGATGACCGCTTGCGCATCAAGGCAAGCCTTATACATACCAGCTCGGATTATTTTGTCACTTTCGACGGATTGGTGAAGTATATACAGATGCTTCAAGAGCAGGATGCCAGTGCTACCGAACAGAAGTGGGCAGAGCAGTTTGCCCGTACGGCCGTCTGCCCCGAATGTCATGGCCAGCGTCTCAATCGCGAAGCACTCAGCTATCGCTTCCACGATAAGAACATCATGGAGCTGGCCGAAATGGATATCTGCGAACTCTACGAATGGCTCAATGGGGTGGAGGAGTACCTCTCGGACAAGCAGCGCACCATTGCTACGGAGATATTGAAGGAAATACGCACCCGTCTCAAATTCCTGCTCGATGTAGGGCTTGACTACCTTTCGCTCAACCGTGCTTCGATGACCCTTTCGGGAGGCGAAAGCCAGCGTATCCGTCTGGCCACTCAGATTGGTTCGCAACTGGTCAATGTACTCTATATCCTTGATGAACCGAGCATAGGTCTTCATCAACGGGACAACCTTCGGTTGATAAACTCCCTCTCCGCTTTGCGCGATTTGGGAAACTCAGTCATAGTGGTGGAGCATGACAAGGACATGATGCTGGCTGCCGATTGGGTGGTCGATATGGGACCCCGTGCCGGACGTTTGGGTGGCGAAGTGGTCTTCCAGGGTACTCCCCAAGAGATGCTGAAACAGGACACTCTGACCTCCAACTACCTCAATGGAAAACTGAAAATCGAAGTACCTGCCGAGCGGAGGAAAGGCAACGGAAAGAGCCTCATTATTCGCGGAGCACGGGGAAATAATTTAAAGCAGGTGGACGCGGAATTTCCTTTAGGCAAACTCATCTGTGTGACGGGTGTGTCGGGTAGCGGAAAATCTACCCTTATCAACGAGACTCTTCACCCCATACTCTCCCAAAAGTTTTACCGTTCACTCAAAGACCCCTTGCCCTATGACTCCATCGAGGGATTGGAGTATATAGATAAGGTGGTGGATGTGGACCAATCGCCCATCGGACGCACACCGCGCTCAAACCCGGCCACCTACACCAATGTGTTTGCCGATATCCGCAACCTCTTCGTCGGACTTCCCGAAGCAAAGATTCGTGGATACAAGCCCGGACGTTTCTCGTTCAACATCAGTGGCGGACGGTGCGAGGCTTGTAGTGGAAACGGATACAAGACCATCGAGATGAACTTCCTTCCCGATGTGATGGTACCTTGCGAAGTGTGCCATGGCAAGCGCTACAATCGCGAGACATTGGAGGTGCGCTACAAAGGCAAGTCCATTGCCGATGTGTTGGACATGACCATCAACCAGGCCGTGGAGTTTTTCGAGAATGTACCCAATATCCTCTCCAAGATAAAGGTGCTTCAGGACGTAGGTCTTGGGTACGTCAAGTTGGGGCAACCCTCGACAACCCTTTCGGGTGGAGAGAGCCAGCGTGTCAAGTTGGCCACCGAACTTTCCAAGCGCGACACTGGAAAGACCCTCTACATCCTCGACGAACCCACTACGGGGCTTCACTTCGAGGACATCCGCGTACTCTTGAACGTGCTCAACCGGCTGGTGGATAAGGGAAACACGGTCATTGTCATCGAGCATAACCTCGATGTCATCAAGATGGCCGACCATATCATCGACATGGGGCCCGAAGGCGGACGTGGTGGCGGAGTACTCCTCTCCAGCGGCACTCCCGAAGAGGTTGCCCGCTCCGAGAAAGGCTATACACCCAAGTTCCTCCGAGAAGAATTGGGCCTTTAAATTAAAATCCCTAAATTCTTTAGATTAAGGTCCTTAATGTCCTTAGGGACTTTAGAGTCCTTAGTGTCTTTATTAAAAAATAACAACCTATGCCCAAAGAAAAAGATAAAATCCAAAAAACCAATGTGGCCCGCCTGATGGACAAGGCGAAGATTGCCTATGAACTTATTCCCTACGAGGTGGACGAGAGCGACCTCAGTGCCCACCATATTGTGGCCCAGTTAGGCGAGAATATCGAACAGGTGTTCAAGACCTTGGTGCTTCATGGCGACAAGACGGGACACTTCGTCTGCGTCATCCCTGGTGGCGATGAGGTTGACCTCAAGATGGCCGCCAAGGTGAGCGGTAACAAGAAGTGCGACCTCATCCCCATGAAGGAGTTGCTTCCCCTCACCGGATACATCCGTGGCGGATGCTCGCCCATAGGCATGAAGAAACATTTCCCCACCTACATCCATCGCACGGCGCTCGACTTTCCTTATATATATGTCTCTGCCGGTGTGCGCGGCCTGCAGATGAAACTCGCCCCTGCCGACCTCATCCGCGCCGCACAAGCCACACCGTGCGAGTTGTTTTAACTCTTCGCAATCTCGTCCGCCGGATGAGTGCGGGCCACCATCAGGATGCGCCACAGGATGGTGAGTACCACCAGAAGGGCTACGCAGAAGAAGATGCCCAACCAGAAGAGCGGGCCGATGTTGATGAACACCTTTGAACGGCTTCTTATCATATCCAGCACCAAGAAGTCTGTCGGGAAAGCAATCAGGGCCGGAATGACAAGCAACCAGAAGTAACGCCGGCCGAACATCCACAGGATATTGCCGAAGCGGGCACCGAACACCTTGCGGATGGCCACCTCGCGACGGCGGCGCTCGGTGTCGATGGTGATGGCTGAATAGACACCCAACAGTGTGATGGCCAGACAGACAATGGAGATGAACTGGAGCGTCTTCTGTATTTCTATCTCACTTTTGTGAAAACTTTCAATATCATCTTTCAATGTAGAGATTTCCGGCTCCACACTCTCGGGGAAAATCTCGCGAAGCTCAGCCAACACATGTTCGCGCACCGCCTCCACCTGACCGGGATGGCACTTCAGATAGACCCGGCTGACCATTATCTGATGTTCGTCCACAGTATAAACCGTTTCGGGATTGGTGTGACTTCCTCCATTATAAGAAATGTTATTGCCCACGATGGCAGTCACCCTGTAAGCCATAGAGGGCTCTTTGCGATAGAAAGTCTTGCCAATGATGTCCTCATCAAAAAGGGAAGCAAAATTCACATCAACGGCCACTTCACCCTCCTTCTTGGGGAAACTGCCACGCACCAATTCGATGTTCATGAATTCAAAGTAGTTCAGCGGAACATTCTCTATCGACGGACAGGCGGCACACCTTTCGTCCTCCGGCTGCTTATACAGAAACTCATGATTACTATACAAGTTTAATACGTGGTGAGAATGCGGCATCATCTCCTTCACTCCCGAATGGTTGGCCAACCGCTGGCATACGAAAGGCTTTTCTTGGAAAGGAATGGACACCAGACCCGAACTGAGCGACACGGAGAGAATCTGCTCCTTCTCCTCATGCGTCAGCGATTCGAACACCTTGTTGCGTATCAGGTTTGCCTGCATGTAGAGAGCCACAGTAAGCGTGATGAAGAGCCAGCAGGTGAAGAACTGGAAGCCCAAGAGCAGGTTGCGGCTCACCTGCCTGTGATGGCGAGGTGCGGCTGTGTTGCCGACGATGCCCCGCTGGATGGTGATGCGGTGGATGCGCCAACTCAACACCGCACAAATGACCGTGCAAAGAAGGAATATCCAACCGGTGTATTCGGCTGCTTCCCACATGAGCTTGCCTCTGTCTATGTCTGGTTCAAAGACACTCTGTGGCACAATGGCTCTCACATCCAGCCACCTCAGCACATAGTTGCACAACCAGCCGGCGACAATCATCATCATGCTCATTTGGGTCATCAGCATCAGGAAAAGGTCCCTCCAACGGCATCCCAACAGGCGGCGCATACTGTATTCGTGGGTGCGGTTTAGAATAGTCCCCACCAGGAAATGCAGGAAGTTGAACAGTCCGACGAACAGGACAATCAGCGCGATGCTTACAAAAACCAACGATACCACAATCCCTGTGGTGGTTTCGTCCTCCCCTTGATGGTTTCCCACCAACACCATGTCGCCACGCTCATACCCTCCAATAAAGGGGAAGTGGGTCAACACGGTGAGCAATTCCCGATTGAGGTCATCCACGCTGCATCCGTCAGCCAACAGGCCACGTGTGTAGTAATGAGTTGTACCGCCACCGGCCAACTCGTTCACCCGCAACAGGTCAAAGCCATCCTCTCTGCCACAGACAGCCCAAGACTTCTGTGAATCCCAGTCCTCCATGACCGCACGCACCGTATAGGTCTGGTCTTTATAAACCGCTTCATTCCTGTTCAGCGTCTGTCCCACGGCCTCCACCTCTGAACCAAAAATGCGGCGGGCTGCTGAAGCCGTCAGCACGATGGAATTGGGATGTGTGGCCACTTGCTCCCAACTTCCAGCCACAATGTGCGGATGATAGAGTGCGGCGAAGGAACTGTCCGTCTCGATTGCGGTCAATTCATAGGGCAGTTCCTTGCCGGTGCGTCCTTCCAGATAACCGCTTCTATATCCCCACGAGATGGAGCATACATCGGAGAGGGAGTTCAGCTGGAGCGATTTCAGCTTTTTTCCTTCCTCCTTATTCAAATGCAGGCTATAAGATGACTTGCCTATAATGGAAACAATGCGTTCATGATTTTCCACGGTATCGTATGCTTCGCCATAGAAACGGATAAAGTGCATACAGATGCTGAAGCAAATCAAGCTGGCCGCGAGGCCGACCACGCTGATGATGTTTTGCGAAAGATACTTGCGTATGTTCCGCCAGGCTATGGTGATGTTATGTTCGAGCATATAATTTTAAGTTTTCAACAATTTATCTAATCAGCTAATATTCAGTACTCTGCAGTTTCCTTGAAATTCCGTTTTTAGGAAACTACAATTTCCTTACTTGGAAACGAGAGTTCCCCTTAGCGGGAACGGGAGTTTCCTACTGGGGAAAACAAATTTCCTCTGAAGGGAACTGCATCTACGCTTGTATGTTCTCCTTTACAAATGCATCTCCTCTACAATCTGACCGTCGAAGAGGTTGACGATGCGGTCGGCATATTGGGCATCGTGGCGCGAGTGGGTCACCATCACCACGGTGCAGCCCTCTTTGTGAAGCTGACTGAGGAGGGTCATCACTTCGTTGCCGTTCTTCGAATCGAGGTTACCCGTAGGCTCGTCGGCAAGGATAAGCTTTGGTCCGCCCACCACGGCACGGGCAATGGCTACGCGCTGTTGCTGACCGCCGGAGAGTTGTTTGGGGAAATGCTTCTCGCGGTGGGCAATGTCCATGCGCCGCATCACCTCTTCGACGCGCTGCTTGCGCTCCGCCTTCGGCACACCCATGTAGAGCAGAGGCAGCTCGATGTTCTCATACACGCTCAGCTCTTCGATGAGGTTGAAACTTTGGAACACAAAGCCGATGACACCCTTGCGCAACTCGGTGCGGCGGCCCTCGTCGAACTCCTCCACATTGGTGCCCAGCAGTTCATATGTACCGTTCGTGGGGTTGTCCAGCAGCCCCAAGATATTCAACAAGGTAGATTTGCCACAACCCGAAGGTCCCATGATGGCCACAAATTCACCTTCCTTCACTTCCAGGCTCACATTGTGCAATGCCCAAGTTTCCACATCTTCCGTACGGAAGACTTTCTGAATACTGCTTGTCTTGATCATAAGTTTGATTTACTATTTGGTTAATTACTATTTACTATTTATTTACGGTTTTATTGATTTGGCTATTCCAGTTTCCTCTCCTTTGGGGAGGGGTAGGGTGGGGCATCTCACCCCTTCGCTATCTCCTCTGCCGGATGGGCCGTCGCCGTCTTCCACACGCGCCAACCGATGCAGAGGGCGACGAGCAGGGCCACGAGGAAGAAAATGCCGATGTATATCCACCAGGGGATAGAGGTCTGCACCACATATTGCTCCAGCCATGGCTTCATGCAGGCGTAGCCGATGGGGAAGGCCACCGAGGCTGCCACGACTTGCAGCGCCATGTATTCGGCGATGAACATGTCCAAGATGTCTTTTGTCGTAGCACCGAACACCTTGCGCACGGCAATCTCTTTCCGTCGTTGCTCGCAGGTGAGCATAATCATGGACCACACGCCGAAGAGGGCGATGAGGATGCAGACACCGGTAATGATGTTGAGGAGCTTCTGCAGGTTGAGTTCGCTTCGGAGGTAGTAGTCATAGCGTTCTTTGAAATCAACCCATGTATCAGAATCAAATGATAAATCATTTTCTTTATAGTAAGATTTTATTTTTGCCTTTAAAGCCTCTTTCATTCCCGGCTTGTATTTTAGCAGAAAATGTCTCCAATTGGATAAAGAATATGAATAAGCGTAATTGGACAGAGCACAATAAATGGTGGGTGTAGCCGGAGTGGTTGGTGAACCGGTCAACATATCCTTGACGATTCCAACAATGTAGAGTTCATGGAACCTATATTCCTTTCGTCCTTCAGAAAAGGAGTACTCATGGATTTCATAAATCTTTTTTCCGACTCCTTGTGACCATCCCATTTTATGTACAAAGGATTCATTAACAAGAATATACTCATCAGGTTCTCCCTCGTCCAACCAACGTCCTTCTATGAGCTGAATTCCATAGAAATTTATCAACTCATCATAGATAAATTCTTTGTCTATACTAAGTAATTCTGATGACTCTGAATCATTCTCCAAACTAACATCTATATAAGATCCTCCGCCAAGAGGGAAAAGAGGCCATCCTGTGGTGAATACCGTATCAACTTCCGGGCATTGTTTTACAAAATGGAACAACCCCTCTTTTTCTTCATCCCAATTTCTCCCATTACTCCAAGAAGGATATCGCCATATCATGCGGTTCTCCAATTCGAAACCGATGTCGTTGCTACGCATACTGTCGAGTTGCTTCATAAACACCACCGTACAGAAAATACTGAAGATGCTGATGGCTATCTGTAGTGCCACACTGAAGCGACGGAAGATGTAATAACGGGTCAGCGCACCCACTCCCGTGATGCTACTTTGCAACGACTGGCGACGGAAGTACCAGATGGCAGGCAGGGAAATGAGCAATGAAACAATGGTTACCAATAACAGATAGAGAAGTGATTCGCGGTGGATATATCCCATATCGCGTGGTAAAGAGGTCATCGTAAGGAACCATTCAGCAGAAAGACTTACCGTCATCAGACCAAATCCCATCGCTATGGCCAACAGTAATCCGTATTCTGTAAGGAATTGTAGCATCAGATCCCGTCCTGTAGCTCCGAATGCCGTGCGCAGGGCAATTTCACGTTTGCGGATAAAGAGACGGTTGATGAACATGGTCAGGTAATTCAGCAGACCACACAGAATCAACAGCCCGCTGGCAAGAGCAAAAAGGTAGATGTGATGGAGTTTTGTCCTTGCATACAGTTCGTACATCCGTGTGAAATGGCGCACTTTGGTAATGGGCCTCATACATAGTTTATCTTCATGAAACATTCCACTTTCATAAAGTTCTATTTCCCCAAGCCGCCTGTTCAACTCTTCCACATCTGCTTTGGGTGAGATATGGGCCATGGCAATAAGGTTATGGGTACTAATTCTATGAGACCTGTCTGGAGCCATACGGCTCACAAAGTCGAAATTGAAATTGGAATGTCTGCCCCATTCGTCAAAAACCGCTGTTACGATACGGGTTTGCTTATACCCATTATCCACCGTAACCAACTCTTTCCCAATGGGTGATTCGTTACCCCATAGACGGGCCGCCATTACGTCGCTAACGGCCACTTCGTCCGGATTATGTACAAAACTAGTGGTTCCTTCTTTCAATTGGAATCCTACCAACGACACAAAATTGGTGTCGGTCAGACACCATTCTCCACGCCGGTAGCTTTCACGCCAATCAAGTCCATTGATGCTGTCTGGATACATTGTATAAATAACGGACAATTTTTCCAATTGGGGAAGTTCATGCAACAGACGGGGTTCTAATTTTGAAGGGGTACTCGTGCTTTTTCCGTACATAAGAACATACAGATTTTCCGCATCCTTATGAAACGCATCATACGTCGTTTCATACTTTATCCACATGCTTGCCAATGCAAAGCAGGCGAAGCCGATGGCCAGACTGACGATGCTGACCGCAGATTGCAGGCGGTACTTTACCAGTTGCCGCCACGCGAGAGTTAGATTGTGCCAAATCATATCTTTATTTTTTTAGTTTTGCAGATTGAATCCCTACAATTGTGGGATAATTTCTCCCTATTTGGGAACTCTGTCCTTACAAAGTTCTATAATTGTTCAAGAAAAGATGGTTAAACAAATGTTAAATCGTATTTTTACGCTTAAAAGTGTCCAAAAATTGGACACGACATTTGCAGAGAAAGGGATTTTATACCATTTTCGTTGTATATTTGCATCAAGAAAATAATCCCAATAGAATTTATGAAACTGACAACATTCTGCTTTTCGCCTACGGGCACTTCACGAAAGAATATGATGGCCGTGGTGAAAGGATTGGACATGGGCGATGTGACACATTGCGACTATACCTATTATAATATAGAGAGCGGAAAGGATTTGGACAGACAATTGTCTTCGGATGATTTGGCACTGTTCTCAGTCCCAGTCTATGGTGGAAAAGTGGCTCCGACGGCATTGGAACGTATGGGGCAGGTGAGGGGAGAGGATACCCCGGCCATCCTGTTGGTGACTTATGGCAACCGCAACTTTGAGCAGGTGCTTGTCCAGTTGGCAGATTTTGTACGCGAAAGAGGATTCCGCCCCATTGCCGCCGCGGCTTTGGTGGGCGAACATTCCTATAGCAATGCGAAATATCCCATAGCCGTAGGGCGGCCTGATGCTGAAGACTTGGCATCTGCCGAGGAACTTGGACGACAGATAGCAGCCAAGTTGCTACAAAAGGATGAACAGGCATGGGATATTGATGTGGCAAACGACATGCCCCATCCGGAGACACCCGAAGCATCGCTACAGGCTTTCCGCCTTTTTGTTCAGGAATATACCCTGCAACAACAGGCGAATCCCGTGAAGGTCTTTCCTGCCGCTTCGTCCGAGGCATGCAGCCATTGCGGTGTGTGCGTTGGGCTATGTCCCACACAAGCCATAGCTTTGGGCAATGAGGAGGTGACGGATGCTTCGCGTTGTATCCGTTGCTGTGCCTGTGTGAAGGGATGCCCTACGGGAGCACGCACCTTTGATTCTCCCTTTGCCAAACCCTTGTCGGAAAATTTCCGAATGCGCCGCGAACCGCTATATCTTTTGTAAATCATTGGAAAATCAAAGATATTTGCGTATCTTCGCGCCGCAAAACAATGAAAAACAATTTTAATCTATAAACACTTTAAAAATTATTATCTATGTTTGAAGGACAACCTAAAGGGCTTTGGGCCCTGGCGCTTGCAAACACGGGAGAACGTTTCGGTTACTACACCATGTTGGCCGTGTTCCTCCTTTTCTTGCAAGCCAATTTCGGATTCTCTGTAGGAGTATCTGGTACAATCTATTCTACTTTCTTAGGATTAGTTTATTTCTTCCCCCTCTTTGGAGGTATGTTGGCCGACAAGTTCGGCTTTGGCAAAATGGTAACCATCGGTATTGCCATTATGTTCTTGGGGTATCTGTTGCTTTCATTGCCGTTGGGCACTGATTGGGTGGCTGTAGCCGGCATGGGAGCCGCTCTGTTGCTCATAGGTTTTGGTACAGGCCTGTTCAAGGGTAACCTCCAAGTAATGGTGGGCAACCTGTATGACGATCCCAAATATTCAGCCAAGCGTGACTCTGGTTTCAGTCTTTTCTACATGGCCATCAATATTGGTGCCATGTTTGCCCCCTCTGCCGCCATCGGTATCATGAATTGGGCACAGACATCGTTGGGTATCAGTGAAGCCGATTCTTATCACTTTGCTTTTGCCGTAGCTTGTGCGTCGTTGATTGTTTCCATTGCCATTTACTATTGCTTCCGTTACACATTCAAGGATGCCGACCGCGCCAAGACAGCTGTAACCAACAGCAATGAGCCTGCCGCCGAGCAACTGACTCCTGCCCAGACAAAGGAACGAATCATTTGCCTCTGCCTGGTATATGCTGTGGTTATCTTCTTCTGGATGGCTTTCCATCAGAACGGTGCCACACTGACTCAGTTTGCCAAAGACTACACAGCTACCAGTTCAACAGGTATTGGGAGCATGATGTTCGACGTGGTGAACCTTGTCTTCTGCATTTTCATTGTTTATGGTCTCTTCGGACTTTTCCAGAGTAAGAGTGCCAAGGGTAAGGGGATTTCTGCCGCTATTATCTTGGCTGCAGTTGCCGGTTTGATTTGGAAGTATGGTTCATTGGCTGCAACAACCGCCGTTGATGCTCCCATCTTCCAGCAGTTCAACCCCTGCTTCGTAGTAGCTTTGACTCCTGTATCAGTAGCTCTGTTCGGTGCTTTGGCCCAAAAAGGCAAAGAGCCTTCATCTCCCAAGAAAATTGGTTTGGGAATGTTGGTTGCCGCCATCGGTTTTGTCATTATGATTGTCGGTTCTATCGGTCTTCCTGCACCTGCTGAACAAGCCGCTTTGGGCGATGCCGCCGTACGTGTTTCTCCCAATTGGTTGGTAAGCACCTATTTGGTATTGACCTTTGCCGAACTGTTGCTTTCTCCCATTGGAATTTCATTTGTGACCAAGGTGGCTCCTCCCAAGTACAAGGGTATGATGATGGGCGGTTGGTTTGTGGCTACAGCCGTAGGTAACTTCCTCGTAGCTATCCCGACATTGATGTGGGGTGCCGACCTTACTATTGTTTGGGGCGTACTCGTTGCCATCTGTTTGGTTTCAGCCCTCTTCATTTTCTCAATCCTGAAGCGTTTGGAGAAGGTGGCATAACTCCTTTTCAATCTTTAAATAAACAAAACGCACCTATAAATGCATATAGGTGCGTTTTGTTTTTGTTGAATGATTTCTCCCCCAAAAAAACATTATTTTCCAACTATATATTTATCTTTGCACAATCATTAATATAAACTTATACCAATGAAGAAAAGTATTTCATGTTTATTCCTGCTGACCGTAGCATGTATGGGCATTGCCCAAACGGATAGTACCAAGACCCAAGCCCGCAGACACAGACGTCCGATGATGGATATGCGGAATCCTGACGTACACGACCCTGTAATGGCACGTGGAGAGGATGGCCGTTATTACATATTCTCGACAGGCATGAATGTGGGAGTAATGTCCAGTGCCGATATGGTGGAATGGAGGCGTGAGCGGGCGGCCTTGAAAGAAACTCCCGCATGGGCCATGGACACAGTGCCGGGATATCGCGGACATACGTGGGCTCCGGACATCAGTTATCACAACGGATTGTGGCATCTGTATTATTCATGCTCCACATTCGGCAAGAATGGAAGTGCCATCGGACTGGCTGTCAACAAGACACTTGATCCTGCGTCGCCCGATTTTGGGTGGGAAGACCGGGGCATGGTTATTGCCTCGCATAGGAATGTGGACAATTTCAATGCCATTGACCCTAACCTGATAGTGGATGATGAGGGAAGACCCTACCTGTCGTTCGGCTCGTTTTGGGACGGCATCCAGCTGGTTGAACTCTCGAAAGAGGACTTTCAGACGCCCGTCAGTGCGCCAGTCACAATTTCCCGCCGGATTGACCATCAAGTAAACTTGAAGGAAATCAAACATACCGTTGAGGGAAACAATACGATTGAAGCCGGAGAAAATGCCGTCGAAGCTCCTTTCATCTTCCGTCATGGCAACTATTATTACCTGTTTGTAAGTTTCGATTATTGTTGCCGGGGTGAGAACTCAACCTACAAGACCGTTTACGGACGTTCGGAAAAAATTACAGGCCCCTATGTAGATAAGGAAGGAAAGGAAATGGAAAAGGGTGGGGGCACTTACCTTTATGGACCCGACGGGGAGTTCTTTGGAATAGGTCATAATTCGGTGTATGAATTTGATGGACAGATTTATTTCCTCTCACATGCCTACGAAAAGAAGAGCAATGGGCGGGCCAAATTATTCTTGCGTCCTATCCGGTTCGATAGTGACGGATGGATTCTGACAGAGAAAGAATAAGTCCAAATCGGCATTGGGATTAATGTTTTGAATTAGTGTGTTTTAAGAGCATACAAGCCCCTACTTGCAATCTTTTGTCGGCTTGTCATGCAATAGGAGGGTGTAAGAAAAACATTCTTCATCCGCAGATAGCGCGGATGAAGAATTTATGGTGGCAGTTTTATCGGGCACCAATAATCTTGGCCCCATATTAAGACAACCCGTCAATTTCCCCGTCTTTAATGTCAATATGCAACGCTTGTGGTTCTTTGGGAAGTCCGGGCATACGCAATATATCTCCAGCAATGACAACAAGCATTTCTGCTCCACGATTAATGACTATGTCACGCACATGAAACTCGAATCCATCAACAGCTCCATAAAGTTTAGGATCGGTTGAGAATGAATATTGTGTCTTGGCTATACAAATGGGGAAATGGCTCAATCCCAATCGGTCAATCTTTTGCAACATCTTACGTGCAACCGAACTGTAGCTTATGGAGTCGGCCCCATAAAGTCTGCATGCCACTTTGAATATTTTTTCTTCTACAGAGTCTTTTGTATCATAAGCATAACGGAGTGGGGCAGAAGGTTCTTCCTTAATCTTCTGAACCACCAATTTTGCCAACTCGGTAGCCCCCTCGCCTCCATGGCAGAAAGCATCATTGACAGCAAAACCTATGCCAAGTGACCTTTCGCAATGATTCCGAACGAGTTCAACCTCTTCGTCCGTATCAAAAGCATATCTGTTGAAGGCCACAACAACCGTTTGACCGAAAGAACGGAGGTTACGCACATGTTTGTCCAAGTTGCAAAGCCCCTGTTTCAATCCGTAGATATTCGGTTCTTTGATTTTATCCTGACTGACCCCACCATGCATTTTCAAACCTTGAGCCGTAGCTACAATTACGGTCAACCGAGGTTGGAGTCCAGCCTTCCTGCATTTTATGTCATAGAACTTCTCCGCTCCAAGATCAGCTCCAAAACCAGCCTCTGTAATGACATATTCACCAAAATTCAAAGCCAATTTTGTTGCGAGTACTGAATTACATCCATGTGCAATGTTGGCAAATGGTCCACCATGTACAAAAGCTGCCCCGCCTTCAGTTGTCTGCACCAAGTTAGGATGCAAGGCATCTCTCAAAAGAACTGTGATTGCACCTGCCACGCCCAAATCTTTTACGGTAAAAGGCTTGTCGTCAAGTGTAATACCCAATAATATATTCTCGATGCGACGACGCAAGTCTTCTTCATCCTTGGCCAGACAAAGGATGGCCATTATTTCAGAAGCGGGAGTAATATCAAACCCTGACTCTTGAGTAAGTCCGTTACTTTTAGGACCAAGCCCAGTGACTATATAGCGCAACGAACGGTCGTTTACATCAAGCACCCTACGCCAAAGTATTTCTTTCAATCCAAAGCCATTGTCCTGATTCTGATATAAATAGTTGTCCAACAAGGCTGAAATCATGTTGTGGGCCGAAGTGATGGCATGAAAGTCACCAGTGAAGTGGAGATTAATCTTCTCTATAGGCAGAACCTGAGCATATCCTCCACCTGCAGCCCCACCTTTCATTCCGAAACATGGTCCTAATGAAGGTTCGCGAAGTGCCACGATAGCTTTCTTCCCCAATTTATTAAGTCCCAGAGCCAAACCAATGGATACGGTAGTTTTTCCGATACCGGCTTTTGTAGGCGTAATGGCCGTCACCAATATCAGATTGCTCTGCTTCACCCGTTCATCATCAATCATCCGTTCATCAACCTTAGCGATATAACGCCCGTAATTTTCGATGCCCTCACGAGGAATACCCGTTTCGTCAGCTACTTGTTTGATTCTTTTCAATTCAATGCTACGTGCTATCTCTATATCTGATTTCATGGTTATAATATTATTATATGACTTATTCCTATTATTCAGTTGCAAAAATACATCTTTATCTGATAAACAAGAAACATTTGCTTGTCATTTTTCATAATAAAAAAAAGGAGGATGAATCAATTTCTTGAAACATCCTCCTTATGTTGCTTTTGTACGCTCTCAGGGATTCGAACCCTGGACCCACTGATTAAGAGTCAGTTGCTCTACCAACTGAGCTAAGAACGCATTTGCATTTGAGCCTTATACTTTTGTACGCTCTCAGGGATTCGAACCCTGGACCCACTGATTAAGAGTCAGTTGCTCTACCAACTGAGCTAAGAACGCATGATTCATTTCTCAAATGCGGTGCAAAGGTAGCTATTTTATCTGATATGGCAAACTTTTGCTATATCTTTTTTTTGCCTTCTTTACAGTTTTTTCTCTATCATGTTGGTTTATAGTACTTTTAAAAACACCCTTTTCAATCAGCTTGTATTCCTCCTTTTCATGTAAACCTTCCTATACACAGTCAAATAAACATCCATTATGCATATATCCCATTTCATCAATCTCAAATATTTGGGTAGGAGAGGTTCGTGGTAAAGGCATAAGTCCGACATCACGTCCCGGTTCTTTTCCTATGGATCGAAGGGCTGCACATACAGTTCCGTATGCCAATTCCGGCCGATTGTTTTCTTTGCTGAGATGACAAAGCCAAATATGCCGTATATTAGAAGGATAATGATTCTTCAAGAATTCGCCAGTTTCCCGATTGCTGAGATGCCCGGTTCCATTGCTGATTCGTTTTTTCAATACTGCAGGATAAGGCCCGTTGGCCAACATATCTTCATCATAATTGGCTTCGATTATCAGATAATGAACTTTTTCCGTGTGTAGAAGCACTTCAGGAGTGACACTTCCAATGTCGGTGATAAAGCAAAAATTGACTCCTTTTATGGAAATGCTATAACCTATATTGTCTGTCGAATCATGAGGAACTTCAAATGGTAGAATCTCAAAATCTTTCAAACGAAAAGTTTCACCTTTGTTCAGATACCGGCGGTTTGGCATCGGAATCTTTTTTGTCATGCAATAATTGCGATACATGCCTTGATGGACAGCCTCTGTCGTATAAACGGGAATGTTGAATTCATTGCTGATATTACCTGCGGCCCGTATGTGGTCAGCATGGTCGTGGGTAACGAATACTCCTATGATATTTTCCATGGCTATCCCTCTCTCACGCAATGCTTTACGGATAGTCCGGGTAGCAATGCCGGCATCTATGAGTATTCCATACGTTGTGGTTCCTATATAATAACAATTGCCGCTACTCCCACTTCCAAGACTTATGAATTTAAGTTTCATTACTGGCTAAATCTTTATTTCAGATTGCGAAGATAGTTCAATTTAAGCGCATAAAGGGTTAAAATGTATTAAAACCGAAGAATTGTAATCAATCTTGAGAACAAAATTGAACGAACAGTTGTTGTCTTGTCAATTAGTAAAGAAAACCATAAACAAAACAAGAAACAGGAACTTAAATTATTATGAAAAATTACAAGAAGGAAATGCATGTCGCTCTGATGTGCATATTGGGTGTTGCTACCTCATGCAAACCTGACGATGAAGAAGCGGTTTGCCAAACGGCCAAAGATTTTGCAGAAACCTATTACAATCTTGATATCCAGAAAGCTCGTCATTATTGTACCAAAGAATTGGAATCTGTCATGAATTTCAGGCATTCAAGCACTACAGAGAAAGAAAAAAGCATGAAAGAACAAGTTGGCTCTGCAAGAATAAGGATTATTGATTGTGAATTGAACGAAGAAAAGAGTGAGGCTTCCGTACGAATAGAAGTTTCCAACTTTTTACGGAGGAACTATCTGACAGATCAAGTATCTTTGGTAGCCTCCGACACTTTTGAATTGACTTTGATTAAGCAGATTGACGGAGTATGGCGCATAAAGAAACCGTTTTAGAATGGGTATCCCACGGCAAAATGGAATGTAAAATCCCGTCCAAAATCAGGGTTTAGTATGGGGTAGTGCTCTTTGCTACTGGTAGGATAAGCCGGATTTATGGCTTTCATACCTCCATCAAAACGGAGGATAAAGAAATTAAAGTCAAAACGCAAGCCGATACCATAAGCTACAGCTATCTGTTTCAGGAAGGTGTCAAAACGGAATTGTCCGCCCGGTTGCTCCTTGTAGCTTCGTAAAGTCCATATATTTCCGGCATCAATAAAGACCGCTCCATTCAATTTCCAGAACATGAGCGTACGGTATTCCAGACTCAAGTCAAGTTTGACGTCTCCAGTCTGATTGATGAAGTCAATTCTGCTATCACCTCCTGAAAAACTTCCTGGCCCTAAGGAGCGGACAGACCATCCGCGCACACTGTTTGCTCCTCCCGAGAAATACCGTTTTTCGAAAGGAAGTACGGTAGAGTTAGCATACGGATAGGCAATACCGAAAGCGGCATGGAAACTGAGTGTGTTCCGATAATCAATGACCAAGTTTTGGGTAAAGTCTATATCACCTTTCAGGTATTGTGCGTATGCAATATTGCCCAAGGCATATTGGCCGTCTCCCACTTTGCGGGTATAAATGGTATGCGAAATCAGGTTTAGCAAAAGACCTGCCGACTCTCCATTCAGGCGGATTGAGAAATTACTCCGATTGCTTGAAGTTGTTTGTCCCCGGCCTCCAAGCGAATTGTATGAGTATGAATATCCGAATCGTAGGATGAAAAGGTCTTCATAGTTGTACTTCAGGATAGAGTTGGCCGCCACATTATTCAAGTATTCATTACGGAAAGTGGCCGATATGGTAGGCATATAGACATAGTTGAGGTCCAACAAATCCACACGATGCTGGATACGTTGGCGTTGTGTCCATCGATAACTCCACGAAGCAGATGCGACCCGACGCGAGAACTCCGGACGCTCTTGAGTGTTGTATTTGATTCCGATTTCGGATGATGCACGTATGCGTCTTTTAAACTCGGAGGTAAGGAAGGGGAACATGAAACGTGGAAAATTAAGAGTCATTTCCGCTCCGTAGTCAATATAGTTGTCCGTATCGTACCCTTGTAGTCCACTGATAGCTTCGTAGGCACCGCGCACTTTAAAGGTGAAAGTCTCACTACCTCGGAAGATGTTTCTATGTTGATAAATAAACGAAACCGCAGCTCCGACGTCACCTGCCGTATTTGTACCATCCAGTTCGGCCGTAAAACTCTGCACATTAGCCGGTGCGGTCAACACAAACACATCCAGCAGATTCGAATCGGCCCGCTCGGTAAAATGAATATTGGTGTATTTTAGTGCTCCTAATCTCCCAAACAAACTGTAAGTCTGATCTACGTTGAATGTCCTGTACAGATCACCTCTACGTAAAAAACTGTTTTCAAAAAACACACTCGGTCTCAGATTCAAACGGTCCCGATAATGGATATCGACCCCTTTGTAGTTGAGATGTTTAAAATTTACCAACCGGTATTGGTTGATGTTAGCTATATCAAACTCCGTCACAAAGTTCACATTTCCGATGGTATAGATAGGGTGGAGGGTGTCTGCTGATTCTGAAGTCTCCCGATATGGGCGCAGATGCATGGTCAGTGTAGCCCGGTGCGTGCCAAGTATGGTATCGGCGGTGTAGGTAATATAGTCCTTGGAAAACTTATAGTAGCCCACATTTCTCAAATACTCGGCAATGCGTGTGCGCTCTTCATCCAATTGGTTGATGTTGAGTTTCATCTGTTTACGCAACAATGTGCGTGTAGCTATGCGCTTAAGGTGTCGGGCAATGGCCGTATCCTGAATATCCATCCGGATACTGTCCACCCGATATTGTTCGCCTGTATGCAATTGGTAAGTGAGCGACACTTTGTATTTACTGTGATACTTTTCGTGGCAATTGACCCTGGCACTTAAATATCCCATGTTTTGCAAGGCTGTCCGTAGTTCCTGACACGTGCGGTTGGTCTGTTGCGAATCATACACTACCGGCGCCTCTCCTATACGTTGAAGTGTACGGTTCATCCAATTTGAGTCATGACCGGAAATGGCATATATTCCCAAGGGAACTTTCACAAGGCTGAACCAACGAGCATTCGGATTCTGACGGATATATCCCTCAAGCGAAGGAATGTCAATATCTTCATTGTCGCATTCAATACGGACCTTGTGAAGCAAATGACCGCCTTCAGGGATATGTTTTGCTGAAGAGCAAGCCGTCATCAGGCCTGTAGCAAGAACAATCGCAAACAGTAATATAGCCTTATATCCTTGGTGTTTTTTCATCGCTTTTGTGAAAATCTCTGCAAATATACTCCAAATAAAAAAAATATCCGTAGCTTTGCCCTGTTTTTATTGGAAAAAGAAAGTCAAATTCTATGTTGAGCAAAGCCAAACAGAAATATATCCGCTCGTTGGAGCTGAAAAAGAACCGGAAAGAAGAGCAAGCCTTCGTGGCCGAAGGTCCTAAAGTGGTGGGCGATATGCTTCCCCATTACCATTGTCGCCTGCTGGTAGCCACCGGGGAGTGGCATGTGGCGAATCCCATGGCCCGGGCCGATGAGAAATTGACCGTCACTCCTGATGAACTCACCCGCGCCAGTTTCCTGAAGGCTCCTCAGGAGGTGCTCGCCGTTTTTGCCATGCCTTCCGAAGAGGATTGCCCCGTCTCTGTAGGTGGCAAGGAGTTGTGTCTGGCTCTCGACGATGTGCAGGACCCCGGCAACTTAGGTACCATTATCCGCCTGGCCGATTGGTTCGGCATACACCACATATTCTGTTCGCCTGCTACGGCCGATGCCTATAACCCCAAGGTTGTACAAGCCACCATGGGAGCCTTGGCACGGGTAAAACTGCACTATGCCCCCATAGCCCCCTTGTTGACGAATGCCCGCACAGAAGGTATTCCTCTTTACGGAACCTTCCTCGATGGGGAGAATCTGTATGAGAAATCCCTCGCTCCCCACGGTATCATCGTCATGGGAAACGAGGGAAATGGTATTTCGCCCGAAGTGGCCTCTTGTGTCAACGAGCGGCTTTTTATCCCCAACTATCCTGCCGGAGTGGAGACCTCCGAGTCACTCAATGTGGCCACCGCCACAGCTATCATCTGTGCTGAGTTCCGACGCAGGAGTTATTAAAATCCAAGGCCGAACACGAAGAAAGCATCTTCCGTAGCCGGATTCACCGCCACCTTACCCGAAGCCGTCACTGCGAAGTTCGGAGTAATCTGTATCTCCTTGCTCAGTGCTACGGCTGCTTCGCATACCATGAAACGGTTTGCCTCATATACCGCACTTCCCCAAGGAGTGGCGCCTACCGAAGCAGTACCCTCGAAAGAACCGATGGTGAAGGGCACCTCGGCCTGAATATAGGAAGTATATTCGCGCTTGCCTTCTTCATTGTAGTCATATCCGCCGAAATAGGTGCTCCATCCCAGTGACATGAATCCGAAGTCATATCCTACAGAAGCCTCCAATGTGTGATAGGTCGAGTGGGCGGCATAATTGAAAAACTTGTCCGATTCACCCGCACCAAGATACCAGTAGTCAGTAACATTTATCGACAGGTTGCCCAGCTCGTAGCCCAATGAGAAATCAATCTCGCGATGGTCATCAGTAGCAATACCGGCCGATCCCCATACGTTCAAGTACAAGTCGTTCCATCCCACGGTGAGCGATGGTTGCAAACTCAGTCCGCCCAAGTTCTGTCCGTGCCAGATGTAGTTGGTCACCACGTTGGCTTCCAATTCGGCATACAATCCGTTTTCACTCTCTTCCTCCTGTGCCCATGTGGCAACGGGAAGCATCAGAGCCGCCAATGCGGCCATCATCATTTTCTTCATTTTCTTCTCTCTCTATTTTAATTAATACTATTCTATCAAATACACACTCTTAAAACAGCCCTTCGGCCGAAAGATACCTTTCTCCTCCATCGGGCAGAAGCACCACGATTATCCGTCCTTCGTACTCCGGGCGTTCGGCCAGTCGGCGGGCGGCACATAGGGCAGCTCCGCTACTGATGCCTACCAGCAAGCCCTCCGTCACGGCCAGTTCGCGGGTAGCGCTGAACGCCTCATTGTCGTTTACACCCATCACCTCGTCCACCACCGAGGGGTCGTAGATTTCCGGGATGAAGTTGGCCCCTATGCCCTGAATCTTGTGTGGCGCAGCCTTTCCGCCTTGTAATAGGGGAGAGAGCTCCGGTTCTACGGCCACTATGTGTACCGTGGGATTATGCCGTTTCAGTGCCCGTGCAGTGCCCGTCACCGTACCTCCTGTGCCTACACAGGCCACAAAGGCGGCAACCTCTCCGTCCGTATCGTTCCATATCTCTTCGCCCGTTGTCCGTTCATGAACGGTAGGGTTAGCTTCGTTCTCGAATTGTTGGAGTATGACACTACCCGCAATCTCGCGTCTCAGTTCTTTGGCACGCGCAATGCTTCCAGCCATCCCCAGAGCCCCTTCGGTCAGAATCAGCTCTGCACCGTATGCCCGTAGCAGGTTTCGGCGCTCCACGCTCATTGTTTCAGGCATGGTCAGTATCAGGCGGTAACCCTTGATGGCCGCCACCATGGCTAATCCTATCCCTGTGTTTCCGCTCGTAGGTTCAATGATGGTTCCTCTCGGTTTCAGCATCCCTTCGCGCTCGGCCGCTTCAATCATGGCCAGTGCCGCGCGTGCCTTCACACTTCCGCTGGGGTTCCATTGCTCCACCTTGGCCACGATGCGAGCCTTCAATCCATGCTTCCGTCCGTAAGCCGACAACTCCACCAAAGGAGTCTGTCCTACAAGTTCTGTCAAGTCTTTAGCAATCTTCATGTTTCAAAAAAAAACTTGTTTTCTTGTAAACAACGCGCAAAAGTACAGTTTTTCTTGTTAATATCTGACAAATGAATACAATTTGTTGCATTTTCTTTTTTATCTGCCATCATACAACACTCTTTATCGGCAAGTTTTCATTCCATTTTGGGTACAAATACCACTTTTTTGCCGTTATCGGCAAAAACAGACAAATAAGGTGGCTTTGGGGAGGTATTTCTCAAGTGACGATTTTCTTCCTACTTTTGGGGAATAATTACATTTTCTCTTTTACTTTTTCTGCAAAAACGACGTTTTTTCCTTATTTCTTTGATAAGAATCTTCAACTGTCTCACGATTTGAGACAAGCTACTTCTAATTTTGCATCAGAAATCATTAATTAATTAATTAAAGAAATAGGAGGTTTTCGTATGACAGCACTTTTGGCATTATGGGCTACTTATCTGTTCTTTTTCAGACCACAGTTGTTTTGGACAATAGTATTAATTTTATGGTTGATCTATCAATTTGTAGTCGACCCAGTATTGGTATGGGTTATCCTCGGTCTCATAGCCGCGTTTTTCATCATTGCCTTCATTGTTGCAATGTCAAACCGAAACGAATCAAAAAATGACACAAAATAGGATGGAGGGGACAAAGGGGATATAGAAATGAAAAAGAAAACGGTTTTCTCATAATTTCTTATTAACTTTGCCGCCAATACCAATGTAACAAAACTACAATCATGAAAAATCAAAATTATTCAGTTAGTCAACTGCAGGTGTCAAACTTGCTTAGTATGGTACAATTGGGTGAAATTGCAATACCCGAAATCCAACGTCCCTTTGTGTGGGAACATGATAAAGTAACAGAATTGATAGATAGTCTTTATAACGGATTTCCGATAGGTTACATTATTACATGGCAAAGTCCCAATGTAAAACTCAAGGATGGCAACAGTTCCGCAGGCAAGAAAATTTTGATAGATGGTCAGCAACGTATTACGGCATTGCGTACTGCTATATTAGGAGAAATGGTAAAGAATAAAGATTATGCGGATACAAGCATACAAGTAGCATATCATCCAGTAGAACGTAAATTTGCCACTTTAAATGCCGCTATAGCAAAAGACCCTACATGGATAAAAGACATAGCTCCCATACTGAATGGAAACAAAAAGCAAAGTGCAATCCGCAAAGAATATTGTGCTTTAAATCCGTCTTGCGATGAAGACATTGTGGATGAAGCCGTGGAAGCATTAAAAGAAATTCTAAGCAAACAAATAGGTGTTATAGAATTGTCTGGAAATCTTGACATTGAACGAGTAACAGAAATCTTTATTCGAATCAATAGTAAAGGAGTTCCTCTGAATCAAGCAGATTTTGTTATGTCAACAATTGCAGCAAATGAAGTGTATGGCGGAAATATGTTACGGAAATGTATTGATCATTTCAGTGAATTGGCCGTACGTCCTGAATTCTATTCTATACTATTAAAGAACGATAAAGAATTTGCTGAATCAGAATATTGTCAACAGGTTGAATGGTTACGAAAGGAAAATGATGATATATACGACCCTTCATACGTAGATATATTGCGTGTAGCATTTACCGCGAAGTTCAATAGAGGAAAGATGGGAGATTTGGTAAGTTTGTTATCTGGACGCAATTTTGAAACAAGAAACTTTGAAGAAGAAATCAAACAAGATGCATATAAAAAATTGACAGAAGGTGTTTGCTCGTTTATAAATGAAACGAACTTCAAACGTTTCATTATGATAATTCGTTCAGCAGGATTTTGTCATACAAAATTAATACGCTCTCAAAACACACTGAATTTTGCATATATTCTTTTCTTGAAATTACGAGAGAAAGGGTATAAACCTGAACTGATAGAAAAGTATGTACGCAGATGGTTTGTATATTCAATATTACGTGGTCGATATAGTGGTTCTCCCGAAAGTAATTTTGATTACGATGTCAAACAAATTGACAAACATTCCGATTTTGGAGAATACTTGAAAGAAGTGGAGGCGGCAGAGCTTTCAGATGCTTATTGGGATTTTGGTGCAATTCAACAATTAAATACTTCTGTAGCAAGTAGCCCTGTCTTCAATGTGTTTTTAGCTTCACAATGTTTCCAAAATCGTAAGGGTTTCTTATCTACTGCTATTACTGTTCAAAATATGATTGAGCAAAAGGGAGATGTTCATCACATTTTCCCTCGTGAATATTTGAAATCAAAAGGATTGACACGTGCGGATTATAATCAAGTTGCAAATTATATCTATACCCAAACAGAAATCAATATTCAGATAGGGAAAAAGGCTCCTAAAGAATATTTAGGTTATGTACATGATGTGCAATGTTGCGGTGGAGAAACAAAATACGGAGGAATAATTGATCATGATTCTTTGCGTTCAAATTTGATAAATGATTGTTGCCTACCTCTTGACTTAGTTTCAATGACACTTGAAGATTACCCTATATTCCTTGAACAACGTAGGAAATTGATAGCTCAAAGATTGAAAGAATATTATTATTCGTTGTAATTAAAACGAATGCCCTTTTCCTCTTATTTCTAAGATTAAAGTATTAGGAGAGAAGGGCATTTCATTTATTTGCAAAAACAAAGATTCATAAATCAATTAGGATATAACCATAATTGTATTTTTACTCAGCAGCATCTATTATTATCGTAGAATTGCGAAAACGTTCAATAGTCATTACATGTATGCATAAAAATAAAAAGCATCAGGGGAGCAACCCCTACGCTTTCGGTGAAGCCGACAACTTAATGCCCGAAGAAGACCGACGGTTGTCCGTCCAGCCTACAGACTTCACGTTGCAAATATATTAAAAATATTATGATACAACAAGAAAAAATCGCAAATAAATTACGGAGAGCTGTTCTTTTATAAAATCAGATGTCACACTTCTGCACAAGTGGTTCAATTATAGCCAATGCTTTTTCGTGCTTACTTACAATTTTCCAATGTCCTCCTGCACGTCCACGTTTTAGGTTATGACAAAGGTCATTATATTTTACATGAATAGCCACGTCGTTTCCTGATTGGGCAATATGCTCAACGTATTCATTGTAAGGTATATCTTTCGAGTGTGTCAATAGTTGTAGGGCATCCACAATGCTCTCATCCACCCCTCGTTTAAGCAATTCCTCAAAGGTGAAATCCGTATCTTCCACCACATCGTGAAGCAGGCCTGCCACAATCTCTTCACGGTTATGGCCAGCCAATCCCACCGTAAGAGGATGCAGAATCACAGGATTTCCGTCAAGGTCTTTCTGTCCCTCATGTGCTTCAATGGCGATGCGTAATGCGTCTTCAATTGTAATCATCGTAATTTCTTTTGTTGTTTAAGTTATTAAAATCAATTGTCTGCAAATATATATAATTATTTGCTCAATGTATAAATCTTCATTGAGAAAGTCACATTTTATCTGCACATCAATTAAAATCCGTTCTCTTTCAAAATATTTTAAGGACGAAGTCCTCAACAACTCGTCTGAACGAAGCGAAGAATCTGTAAACACAAGCAAAAAGTAACAGTGCTGACGTTATCAGATTCTTCGCTAAGGCTCAGAATGACAGAGACATCATGCAAACAAATCACTTGTAAAAGTTGAATTAAAACTCAGCTGCATCTATTTCATCCGCATGTGCTTGAAGCCTCTGCGCTATATCTCTGAATGCTTCGGCCAACTGATGAAATTCTTTTTCATTAAATGCTAAATCTTTTTTCAATAACATACAGGCATCAACACGTTCAGACACCCATTTTTCAGACTCATCAAAATATTGAAAAGATAATTGTGATTTGCTTATAATATCCTCAAGTTCTGTAAATGCAACAAATGTTGCATCTATTTTATATTTGATATGTTCTGCACGTTTAGCATTGTACTCTTCCAAACGCATTATATTTCTTCTTCCTCTGTACATAATTCGTAATATATTTTAGGTTAGTAATGTTAATGAATCCTCCTTATTCCCTCTTCTTTACCCGAATAGTAATCCTTATCTGGTTTTCGGGATGAGCTTCAGGATTGATTTTGTTGATTCGGCACTCGAAAATCTCTGACCATCCGGCATCGAATAACAATGCTATCTGTTCATTCTCATCACAAGGGATGTATCCGAGCAAATATTCCTCGCCTTCAGATTCACAATCATTGCAGGGTTTCTCATACACTACGGCTACGGCATCGGGGTCGTGGCGATTGTCGGCATCGCGTACAAGTTTAAGTTTGGTACCCACTTTCAGCTCTTCCCACACTTCGTCGGCATCATGATACTTCCGCCCTGCCAAATGGCACTCCATAAAAAATAACTTCTTTGCTTTCATAATTACTAATGTTTAGAAATGAATTTGTGGGCAAAATTATCGGTAGCTTGTCCCAAATCGTGGGACAGTCTCAGACTTTTTTTGCGAAAATGAAGAAAAAAGTGCTTTTTCGCATACAAAAATCACTATCTTTGCACATAACATTATTATAAATGTGAAAGTAACCAGATGCGCTATGGAAATGAAAATTTATACCCTTGAAGAAATAGAGGACAAGCACATTGGGAAGATAGGTACACCTGAACGTGATGATTACGAAAAAAGGGTCAAAGCGGAAATAGAGGCATACCATGCAAAAGAAGCATTGAAGCAAGCCAAACTTGCCAAAGGACTCACACAAGGAGAAACCGATGAGAAGATGGGCATCTGCACATGACAAAGAACCTGATATTTGACCTTGAGAGGAGGTACTTGTCGATTACAAATTCGAAACTAATAAGCTATCCCCATCCTGTCCAGCAACTCCTTGTAGCGGTCTTGGGCCGTCAGGCAGGTGTCCATCAGATAACCCTTGATGTGAGGCCATTGCTGGAGGCCACGGTAATAAAACATCTTCAGATCGTCGGTGATGATGAAGGGAATTTCTCCCGTGGCCAGGCACTCCTTGAATATCAGCAGACGGCCTACACGTCCGTTGCCATCTTGAAAGGGATGGATGGCCTCGAAGCGTTGGTGCAGGTCGATGATGTCCTCCAGTGTTTTCTGCTTCTTTCCGTTGTATTCGGTAAGTAGAGCTTTCATTTCTGCGTGCACACGGTCAGGAGGAGTTGTTTCCATTCCTCCAACCTCGTTGGGAAGGCGCTTGTAGTCGCCCACGGCAAACCACTCCCGACGGGCGTCTGAGGTTCCGCTTTTTAGCGTGTAGTGCAAGTCCTTGATGAAAGTTTCAGTCAATTTCTCTGTCGCATGGTCGATGATGAGGTCGATGCATCGGAAGTGGTTGGTCGTCTCGATGATGTCGTCCACGTTCATGCTCTCTCCCGTGTTCATACCGATGGTGTTTGTCTCAAAGATGTAGCGCGTCTGTTCGTGCGTCAGGCGGCTTCCCTCCATGTGGTTGGAATTGTAGGTGAGGTCAATCTGCGTACGGTGATAGATGCTCCCTTTGATTCCGCTCTCCTTCTGTTGGCGCAGGAGGGTCAGCAAAGGAGGCGTTTTATGGCTCTTTCGTGAGGGCAGGGTAGCCTCGTTCGGGATATTCCAAGTTTTCCCCATGAGGAAAGCTCCCTCAATCTTCCCCGTAGCGCAATAGTTGCGTGCGGTGCGTTCCGATATGCCATACTTTGCGGCAAATTCTCCAACTGAAATATAATCCATACAATTCCTTTATCGGCAAGTTTTCATTCCATTTTCGGGTGCAAATATAGCGATTTTTGCCGTTATCGGCAAGAAATAAGGAAGAAAGAGAAATGTTGGATAGCTATAAAGTCGTCTTAGTATGCGGATTGTCTCAACTCCTCCAATATGTTTTCCACGATATATTGGTCGCTCATCAATTGAAGCCCAGACATTGGGTCTGCTAATTGCAAACAGGTTTCTGTTGAATAATATAAGTCTAAGGCACGTTCAGCGTCTATCTGAAGTGTTTCGGCTAACATCATTATCACATGGCTCTGTTTTCTCCATAAAACAGAATCTCTCATTGTTTCGTCTCCTCCAGATTTAGTGTCACACTTTCAATAAAATTCAGATATTTGTCAATTACAAATTGGTTAAGTATGCATATCTGATGATTTACTTTTTTGTAACGCAACTGCCCTAATGCTTGTTCTGCAGTGATAATTCCTTTTTCATAATCTTCCACCGTGTCAATAACATTGTCATTGGCTACACCACCTTCAACTATATCATAATCAGCAGAAATATCTTTCCCATTTCGGCAATCTACCACGTAATTCAGCCATTCAAGATTGTACGTTTCAAATATTTTAAAGCGAATGCCATCAGCCTTTGCTGCGCTTTCGTTGAATATGTATGAACTCACCACAGGCCTTCTGTTTCTTCCTTTTCTTCCGGCTATGATTGTTGCCCATGCTTGGGCTTGCTCCATGATACTTGTGAGATAAAAGCCCTGACCGAAATCCAGATTCTTTCGTCCAGCTTTAGCCAAAGGCTCTGCTATTGGCATATATGAACCGTGATATAGTTTTTTCATTGTTTTGCCTCCTCGCTTTCTTTTTCCCAATTATTCAGAGTTTCAATGGTGTCATCAACAACCCATTCCAAACTTTGTGTGTGCAACATTTCGTAGTGGCGGAACAAGCGTTCATGAATCAAGCCTTGTGATTTCAGACGTTCGTGCATCTTCCGTCCGCTAATCCTTTGCTTCTTTGCACTTGCTTCGATTGCCATCACTGCAAAATGGAGCTTTCGATACGTATCGGTTTGTTGGTTTATCATACATTAATAATGCTATATCCGATTGCAAAGATAGCTCTTCTTAGCGAAAGTTCGTGCAAAACAGGCATATTTTTTCATTTATCCTTCTGTTCCGTCCATATCTTACGTTCCTCGAATTCAATTCGCATAGTAGTAAGGGGGGGGGGAGAATGAATATCTCTTTGCATGGCAAGCATTAGAAAAATTTATACCCTTGAAGAAATAGAGGACAAGCACATTGGAAAGATAGGTACACCTGAACGTGATGATTACGAAAAAAGGTCAAAGCGGAAATAGAGGCATACCATGCAAAAGAAGCATTGAAGCAAGCCAAACTTGCCAAAGGACTCACACAAGGAGAAACCGATGAGAAGATGGGCATCTGAACATAACAAAAGTGACTCGCATGGAAAGGGGTAAGAGTTCTTGAAAAGATGCTGTATATCTCCGTTATCACTTGAAATATGAAGCATATTACCCGAATTTCACACTACTTGCTCAAATAATACATTTAAAAGATGGTATTTAAAGAATAATGTAGTAAATTTGCAGCAACAAATTCCGCCACGCTTCCCGTAGAACAGCGTACCAGGGCGGAACTTTTACGTTTATAACTATCTATACGATGGAATAGCTATTTCGAAAATGCGCTAAACCTCTATTATTTTGATAAGAAATTGAGAGCATTGGTATTCACCGCGATACAAAGCATAGAAATAGCATTGCGTACTCAAATGATACATCATATGGTTTCCTGAAAATTGGAGAAAAGAACCTTTATGGAACACATAATCAAAAGGCCAATCATCGGATAATGAGATGTAAGAATATGGTATTATGTTGATTTCAGAAAAAACAGATTTCCAATCATGATAAAGAACCTGATATTTGACTTTGGGAAGGTGCTCGTGGATTACGATTTCGAGGCTTTTTTCCGCCGATATATTACTGATGAAGAGAGGTGTCGGGCTTTTACGCCGGTGCTTCACAATGTGGAGATACAACGGATATTCGACCGGGAGGAGCGCCCGGTGGATGAAATCATTGAAGAGATTATCTGCCAAAACAGGGAGTTTGAGGCGGAAATACGCTTTTTCGATGAGCATTATCCCGAGATTGTGACTAACGAAGTGGAGGGGATGCGCGAACTGCTCATCCGGTTAAAGGGGGAGGGGTACAAGCTCTATGGCCTCACCAACTGGTGCAGTAAGGTATATCTGACCATGGCCCAGTTTGACATCTTCAAACTTCTTGACGGTTACATCATCTCTTCCGAGGAAAAGGTCATCAAACCCGAAGCGGAAATCTATCACCGGCTATTCAACAGGTTCAACCTGAAGCCCGAAGAGTGCATCTTCGCGGACGACAGGGCAGAGAACATCGAGGGTGGCAGGCGCGTGGGCATGAAGGGCATTGTCTTCACCGATGCACGGCAATATGAACGTGAGTTGCGGAAGATGGTTTCGTTGGTGCGTTGAAATGTCTGGACGTAGGATGAAGGCTTTACTTTAATTAAATGTTGGAGGGGTAAGTATATCATTAACCCACCTTTCTATATACCTTTATACGATAAAAGTATGTTTCTTATAACCTTTTCACAGCTGTGAAGAGATCTCTTCACAGTTGTCAAGAGATGTCTTCACAGTTGTCAAGAGATCTCTTCACAGATGTCAAGAGATGTCTTCACAGCTGTGAAGAGGTTATTCAGAAGGTACTTCTAATGTGATAAGAGCTATTGTCTATCGAGTAAAACAATAGTATTTTGAGGATACAGTCTTTATTTACTGCATTCTGATGATTGTATAAAATTCCTGTCTGTCCCATCAATGAAGAATCCTTATTCACTCCAATTCGCGAATGAGGCGGATATATTGGATCATTTCGTTGATGACCATCCCTAATGAAATCAGAAATAGGGCTACTATGATAATGGAAAAGATAGTACAGCCAAAATAGAGTGCAATGCAAACAAAGAAGAGGAAAGCGAGTGCGATGGTGTTTTTCTTGGACAATACAGGTTTCTTGCTCCATACAGCTTGGATGAATGACACGAGATTGACCACTTGGTTTGTGAAGATTTTCCCGGTTGACGGCTGGCTGATTTCGATGAAAGTTTTCATGTCTATAATTGTTTAACCGTTAATGTTTTTATTAATTTCTCTGCAAAATTATCTGCGTGTTGTCTCAAATTGTGGGACAGGTTTGACTTTTTTCAATATTTTCCCTATAAAATATCTATCTGTCATTGAAAATGGCTACCTTTGCACTTACCAGACAATTATATAATAAGACAAAATCCCATGAAAACATCGGCAAAATTCAAGGAATACATCTGGTTGGTGAACACTATACGCAAGGCGGGCAGAATCTCTTTCGCAGAATTGCAAAAGAAGTGGCTCGACACGGAAATGAGCGAAGGGGTAGAGCTGGCACGCGCTACCTTCAACCGCCACAAGGATGCCATTGAGGACATATTCGGCATCTATATTGAGTGTGACCGCCAAGACGGATACCGCTACTACATAGGCAACGAAGGGGTGCTGGCAGAGGAATCGGTACAGAACTGGATGCTCTCCACCTTGTCGGTGAGCAATCAGGTGAGCGAGAGCCTATCGTTGCAAGACCGTATATTATTGGAATCTATCCCCTCGGAAAGCACACGGTTGGAGCAGATTATAGAAGGCATGAAGAAACGGGTATGCTTGAGTATGGAATATCAGAAATATGGACATGCAGAACCGAAGACGGTAACATTGGAACCATATTGCATCAAGCTGTTCAAGAGGCGTTGGTATGTGTTCGGCCGGTTGCACGATGATGGCATGGAGGGTGACAACTTCCGCATCTATTCCTTCGACCGCATCAAGGAGATTGCCTTGACGGACATACGGTATGACTTGCCTGCCGACTTCAGTGCCAAGGAACTGTTCAGGGATTATTACGGCATATTGCTAAGTCGCGATACGGAGGCTGAACGGATTGTGGTCAGAGCACACGGCAACGAACGTTTCTACGTGCGCGACCTGCCTATACATGCCAGCCAACAAGAGATAGGAGAAGGGGAGGGATATGCTGATTTTGAACTGAGGATGCACGCCACGTCCGACTTCTGTAGCCACGTGTTGAGCCGTAGCAACCAGTTGCAGGTACTCGAACCTGAATGGCTGGTGAAGAAGATTAAAGAGATGTTGCAGGATGCCTTGGAGAGGTATGAGGTATTTACTATTTAGTCAGGCCACCGCTATAAGACCACTGACAATCATAAGCAGATAGACGATTTTCTTCAGCAGAGGAAGGCTGATAAGACGGAAAAGGCGGGCACCCACCCATGCACCAATGAAGCATCCAAGAAGGCCGAAAGCCCAAAAGGTAAGAGTGGAGTCGGCAAAGAATCCGACCTTCAAACGGAAAAGGGTGTAGAAGACGTTGAGCGTGAAGAACAAAGCTTGCAGGGTGGCAACATATTCGCGCTTGTCGCTGAAGACTCCAATGGAATAGAGCACGATGGGAGGACCGGGCATGGCAAACATGCCACCCATAATGCCGCTGACAATGCCTACACCGGCCTGAGCAGGACGCGAATGACCCAACATTTTCGCACGTCCGTCGAAGAAAAGGAAATAAAGAGCAATAAGGATAAGGGCTACACCAAACACACGTTTCATGGACGCATTGCTAAGGCTTGCCAAGTATTCAATGGCTATGTATGAAGCTATAACATTGAAGATTAACACATTGCCTATCAGCCGCCAACGGATATGGCGCCAATTACGCATGGCAATCAAGAGGGAAGTAGTGCCAGCCAATAGACCCGAGAGGGTGATGCTCTCGCCAAACGTAGGAAGGATATAAGGGAAAAACATCATGACGAAAATACCAAAACCAAAGCCTGTGACCCGCTGGATGAAGCTGGCCACAATGGTGAGGAGAAAAACAAGAAAAACGGTTGTCCACATGATGAGTCCTTTTTTGCGGGTGCAAAAGTACTAAATATTTTCAAGAATTCAAGACCTCTCCGAATCCTAAAATAGGGAATAGCATAAAGCCTGTTTGACGTACGGATACAAAAAAAGGGTCAACGCCTTGACCCAACCTTTATTAACCTTAAATCTAATACCATGAAAAACTTGATGCAAAGTTACGGCTTTCTATTGAACTTGCAAATGTTTACCTCCTTTTTTTATGTTATATAACATATTTCTTGATTTAAATCAATATTCCTCTTGCAAGTTGGCTATATGCTCGTACAGTTTCTTGTAAAAAGGGTGACGGGTAAGTGTGGCGGCATCACCTAAAATGATTAGTTTCATACGGGCACGGGTAATGGCCACATTCATACGGCGCAAATCGTTGAGAAATCCTATTTGTCCCTCCTCGTTAGCACGCACCAGGCTGATGAGGATAACATCCCTTTCTTGTCCCTGAAAACCATCTACGGTATTGATGGTTATGAGTGAATGGAAAGGTTTGAAGAAGGCATCTTGCTTAATCTTCCGACGCAAATATTGCACCTGAGCCTTGTAGGGTGATATAAGTCCAAAGTCTATACGCTCTTCCAACAGACGCGCCTTGCCTATCTTCTCAATGTATGCCTTCAATTGTTCGATGCAAAGATCTCCTTCCTGCCTGTTTATACGCCCGAAACTTTCGCCTACAAACTCTTCGGTATAATCCATTCCTTCGGTATTTACCCACACGATAGGAGTGTCATAGTCAAGTATGCTACGGTATTTCACCTCGGGGGCCGAAGTTAGCAATCCCTTGTAAAACCATTCGGAGGAGAAACGCATGATTTCTTCGTTCATGCGGTATTGCATTTTCAGCAAAGAGACGGTTTCGGGCTTATTGTGCACAATGTGTTGCATCAATGTCTCGTCCAATCCTCCACGCATAGCTTCCACACATTTGATGGTAGGCGGAAGTTGTTGATGGTCGCCGGCCAACACTACACGATCAGCTTTTCGGATGGCTATCCAACAGGCAGCCTCGAGTGCTTGTGCGGCTTCATCGATAAACAGGGTGCCAAACTTTACGCCCATAAGGACTCTATTGGCTGTCCCGGTCAAAGTACAGGCTATGACGCGTGCTTCACTGAACAAGGCTTCGTTGATTCGTATCTCCAATTCGGTAGCACGGTCTTTCAGAGAGTTGATTTTCTGGCGTATGCTTTCACGATTACTACCTTTTCGACTCTGTCCGTGCAATTCACGAATTGCCTTGCGTATGCTCCACAATTGCGGATAGTCAGGATGGCTTTCAAACCTGCGTTCGTAGGTAAACGACAACATTTTATCATTTACCCGTGTAGGATTACCTATACGCAATACAGGTACCCCTCTATCCACAAGCTTTTCACTGATCCAATCTACGGCCATATTGCTTTGAGCACACACAAGAACTTGATTTTCGCGGTGCAATGTCTCATAAATGGCTTCTACCAAGGTTGTAGTCTTTCCCGTCCCCGGAGGGCCATGTACAACTGCTACGTCCTTAGCGTGCATGACTTTATTTACGGCCTCCTCTTGCGATGGATTCAACCAGGGGAATCGGGTAGGAGCAAAACTGAATGAGGAACTCTTTTGCGAACCATGAAAGATGTCGCGCAACTCGGCCAAGCGGTTTCCTTTAGCCTTGATTACTTGACTGATAGCTTCAAACATCAGCCGATAAGTGGTTTCGTCAAAATAAAGTTGCACACCAAGGTGTTCTGCATTTTCCACATCGGTAAGTGCAGCAACACTGGGAAGGACCACGACCATGCGGTCTTCATCTACGTAGCTGACCGTTGCCGTAAAATTAAAGTAATGTAACTTTTCTGAAGCATCCTGCGTAAAAAAACAAACAGGCCGACCAAACTCAAACACATGTTCGATTTCCTTGTCTTCACGGCGCTCAACTTCAACTACCAACTGGTTCAGCGAATTGTAATAGCTCCTACCTACTGATAGCGGATACCAACACATACCCCGTTTCACCTTGCGCCCAATGCCCATAGCTTCGGTTTGTTGGCGAAAAGTCTCTTTTTCGTACTCGTACTCCATGCGTAGCAACATTTCTTGTCGTTGCAACAAGGTGATGGCCGATGATGTATGGATGGAAGAATTCTTCATTGAGTTCCATTTTCTGTTTTGATGTGCAAAAGTACAGAATATTTTCGGTTTGTTTCATATAAATTCGTATCTTCGCACCAATTTATTATTTACACCTCACATTAAGGAGTATGTAACGTGTAAAATACGAATCTTTCAGACTTAAGAACAGGATGCATCAGATGAGCATTTTCTTCTGTCATTTGTTTTTCTGTCTGAAATAGACATCAAACAATATTACAAAACAAACAATATAAACTTATGAGAAACTGGAAATGGGAAGCCTTAATCATTGCATGCGGATTGTTGCTGATGGGCAAATTTGTAGGAAACGGGTTGGACGGCTTTGCCAACCGTGACCGGGTAGTTAACGTAAAAGGATTGGCGGAAATTGAGATTCCTGCGAACAAAGTGACTTGGCCTTTAATGTACAAAGTGCTGGGTAATGATTTGCCAACTCTGTACAATCAGATAAACAACACGAATACGGCTATAGTCAACTTCCTCAAGCAAAAAGGAATTACAGAAGAAGAGATTACCGTAAATGCACCTGACATAATCGATCTTGAAGCTGAACGCTATAGCAATAATCAGACGGGATATCGGTACAATGTGACGGCCGTCATTACCGTTACATCCACACAGGTCGATCTCGTACGCCGCCTTATCAGTGAGCAAGGCGAACTTTTGAAACAAGGCATTGCCATCACTGGTGGTGACTATCGATACAATGTGCAATATGACTACACCGACCTGAACCGCATAAAACCACAAATGATAGAGGAGGCCACGAAAAATGCACGCGCAGCTGCCGAGAAATTTGCTTCAGATTCGGATAGTGAGTTGGGCAAAATCAAGCGCGCTTATCAGGGGCAATTCAGTATCACCGACCGCGATAGCAATACACCTTATATCAAGAAGGTGCGTGTAGTGACTACCATTGATTATTATTTGGAGGATTAGATTTCCCTGGACAGAAGAACAACGACAAGAACAGAAGATACTAACACATTATAGTTTCTTCTGTTTTTTTTCGCCCAAATAAAAAAACTCATACGAATTATTTTCAACGAATAAAACAGGATAATCTCGGACTTTCCAATCAACTCTCGCAAGTAAAAAAAGCATCATTTCTATTTTAAAACAGTTTTATAGACTTTTATACATGTCATATTCGGCTGTTATATGCTTTTTTTTATCTAATTTTGCAAACTGAAACCAAAAAGCATAAAAACAATCAGACAAGAAATATAAAAAAAAAGGACAAACAATAAAATATAATATTAAATAGCGTTTACTATTATTCGGTATGCTCTGAAAACTTGGCCGTTAGATGATGTACAAACACGAATAAGTTCGGTGAACGCCTGCGCTTTGCGTAGGCGGAACTTATCGTTTGTACGGGTCAGGCCAAGTACCCAAGAGCATGATAAGTGAAGCCTACGCTTTTTTTATCTTTTCAACTCTTCAGGGTATTTGGCCTGACACGTATTATCGAAGCATAGTCCGCGCACAACAGAAAGCGTAGATGAAGAATTCTTCTATTTGGAAAGGAGGCATATTGGCAATATGTCTCCTGCATGGTGGTTTTGTTACCCCCATGCAAGCACAACAAACGGTAAGAGACAGTTTGTATGAAACTTCGTTTGAAAGTCATTTACATGAGTTGGAACTGACAGAAATTTTGTTTCCTTCGGCTTTGGTAGCAGCATCGGCCATGTTTGTTGATAACGATTGGCTAAAGGAACAACGTGGAAAAGTACAGGATATGCTTTCCGCCAAAGGAGGGAAGAAGTTCAAAGCCGACGACTACATACAATACTCTCCTGTATTAGCAGTATATGGACTGAACTTGTTTGGTGTGGAAGGAAAGCACTCTTTCAAGGACCGGACTATCATTCTTGCCATGGCTTGGGCTATACAGGGTGGTGTGACTTACTCCATGAAATCGACATTCAAGGAGAAAAGGCCGGACAGCAACTCGCGCAACTCTTTTCCCTCCGGCCATACGGCTACGGCTTTTATGGGAGCGCAATATCTGTACGAGGAGTACAAGGAAACCGCTCCTTGGATTGGCTACATCGGCTATGCTGCTGCAGCAACAACAGGATACCTGAGGATATACAATAACAGACACTATATCAACGATGTAGTGGCCGGAGCTTGTGTGGGAATAATGAGTACCAAACTAGCTTATTGGCTATACCCCAAGTGTTTCAAGAATGCAGAATGTAACAAACAGACCATAGTGACGGGAAGTCCCTATTGTTCAGGAGAGGAGGTGGGAATGAGCCTTTGTATCCGTTTCTGAATACTCAAAAAAATACTTGCAAGATTAAAAAGGGAATGTGTCAAAATGCTTTCTTTTCATTCTTTAGACGCGGATGACGCGGATTTTTCGCTTTGCTCAAGGAAACTTCGCAAATAAATTATAACCTATAGGGTATAATAATCAAGAAAAATCCGCGTCATCCGCGTCATCTGCGTCTAAAAAGTTAATTATGACACAACCTCATTAACGTTTACTCTTTCTACAACTCTATATTCATCCGGTACTCGGGCAACAATTCAACTTTGTTGATGATGAGCACACTGGATTGATGGGTGAAGTCGGGGAAAGCTGATTCGGGTACGCCACCCATTTTGATGAAGGGTGCGTCCTTCTTGAGCGGACGGAAGTAGAAGGTCATCTCTCCGTGCTTCTCCAAATCGTCCGTGAAACGCTTTAGGCCAATGCTCCACGGAGCACCATACCAGAAGTGGTCGAGCACGATGTCGCCTCCCATGAAGGCCATAGCCACATCGCCCGTGTAGTCGATATTGAGGAAATAGTCGTTCACTTGAGGCAAAACAGGTTGCTCGGGACGCACAGTGATGCGCTGGCTGTTCACCTGTTTCCACTCGACCTTCGGAGTGACGGGTTCCACACTTACCGTTTGAGTCTTCCATCCCTGCTTCGAGGGGTAGAGGATGTAATTCACTGAGGGGTTGTTCACGCTGAGGAAGGTCACTTTCTCCTTCTCTGGCAACACGGTGGCATCAGTGATGAGCAGGCGTCCGTCCTCCAGTTGAAGGGTATTCAGTGCCTGTTGGCGGGTGAGGGTAGTGACCATCAGTTTTTCGCCCGTAGCTGTTGTCAGGCGGAAGGTGCTCTTGGTGCCGGGAGTGGGAGTGAAGCGCACTTTGCCACCTTTGACAGAGCCCTTTTCAAAGATGTATTCGGGCGTAAATCCGTCGGGGGCAAAGAAGATGTAGTGCGTGCGGCCATCGTCATCCAACTTGGCCAAGAGCTGGGCTGTGGCATATTTCAACCGTGCGCCCTCCATATCGAAGTTGAAGGGCAGGATGGCACTGGCGTCTTTCTTCAGCGTGAAGGTGCCGTTGGCTGGGATAGTCAGCGTCTCACTCTTCAAGTTCAGTTTGATTTGCAAATCCTTCTGGTCGATGCGTGCCGTGTCATGATCCTGGAAATTGGTCATGAAGAGGAATCCGCTGCCCTCCTTCATGCGTGCAGAGAAACGCAATGTCTCACGATTGGCAGGCTTGATGGCGCGATAGCCTTCGGGAAGAACGGTTTCCATCGGAGCCAGCTGGTGACCGAAGTTGTGGATGAAGGTGTGCAGGATGCGCAGGTAGTTATAGGAATCGCGTACGCGTCCGAACTCTCCGATAGGGGCTTGGTAGTCGTAGTTAATCTTGGGGATACCCATCGGTTCGTCGGCAAAGAAACCACCACCGATGCGTCGAGGATTGGAGCCACCGTGATACATGTAGTAACCGATGCAATTGGCTCCCGAACCAAGGGTGCGCACCATCAGTGCTTCGGCTGCACGGGCATCAATCACGGGTCGGCTTTCGTAAATCATCTGTATGCCTACACCCATCTCGGCACAAAACGATGGGTATAAGTCAGTGTTGTAGCGCACGGGTGAATAGTCAGGCTCGTGCTGGATATCTTTGAACAAGCAGAAGGGAGACATCGAAGGTTTTGCCCAGAAGGGGTAGGTATATGCGGCCGTAACGGGGATGGCCTCGTTGCCAATGATGGCCGCATTGCCCCAACCTGTGGCGGTGTAGAGCGGAGTAATCATGCCAGCCTTTTCAGCCATGCGCTTGAGGGTGAGCATGTGTTGTTCGCCCAATTCCGATGTCTTGATTTCCTGATTCTGCTCGCTCACACCCACCATAGTGATCGCCTTGTCGTAGGTGGCACTGGTGTGGTCGGGAGCCTCGCCCGGATAGTTGATGGCCCAAGGAGCGGCACTATGCTGGTGCTCGTTTTCAATCTGTATGCCGATGATAGGGCCTCCGTCTTTATAGTACAATCCGCTCAATTGACGGCCTATCTCACCATATAGGCGCTCTACATACTTCAGATAGTCGGCATCGTTAGAGCGCACGTCAAGGGGCTTGGCAAAGAGCCAGTCGGGCAGTCCTCCGTTGCGTATCTCGCCGTGGCAGAAGGGACCTACACGCACAATGACGTTCATCCCATGCTTCTTGCACAGTTCTACAAAATGGCGAAGGTCGAGGTTATCATCCCAACGGAAGCGTCCCTCTTCCTCTTCGTGCATATTCCAAAACACATAAACGGGGATAACCGTCAATCCACCTGCTTTCATCTTTAACACCGACTCTTCCCATTGTGCACGAGGGAAACGGCTGTAATGGAACTCACCGGTAACGGGTATCATGGGGCGTCCGTTTTCGGTCACATAGAAACTGTTCACTTCCATACGTCGTCCGTCGGGGGCAGTGCCACCCAGTTTCAAATGTCCGGTATGTATCTGCTTCGGAGTGGCCGGTTCGGTCAACTCGTATGTCTGTTGGGCGCTCAGGCCCAATGTGCCGGCCAAAGCCAGCAGGAGGGAAAATGTTCTTTTCATATTTTCTTTTTTTTTTGAAAGAGTTAAAGGAGTTATCGCTCCGCTAGAAGTAAAAGCCGATAGTTCTGCTTGCATAGTGGAAAGACATTTGGCTTTAACTCCTAACGAGCAAAGCGAGTGATAACTCCTTTTAACTCCTCTAATTCCTTATTATTTATTTCTTTTTCATCTCCACATCATCCACCAGCAGGCGGTCACCAGCTTCGCCTTTGACAATGAAACCAACTTCGATGCTATCACTCTGGACGGTGAATGAGGGAATTTCGAAGCGTACCCACTTGTCATTGGTCGGATTGATGCCATAGGATGCGTCACCGACATATACATTTGCCGATATGGTGGAACCGGTAGTGCGCACCATGGCCGAAAGGGTATAAGTGCCTTTCTCCAATGGAATGTTAGGACGTGACTTCACCATCTGACGGACATGTCTTATAAAGGGTATGGTATCTGTAATACAGAGAGCCTTTTCGCCCACCACCACCTTACGGTCTTCCTGGGTATTGAAGTAATTCAGTTGGGGAGAATGGGGGTCGAAGTTAGCAATCTTGTTACCCGTGATGACTTCGCTTGTCCACCCCTTCAGTTGCAATTGCACCGGCTTGCGGTTGCTGGGTATAGCATTTCGGTCGGCCTCAAAGCTGGGATTGAGGATGTAGTTGTTGTCCGCTCCTACGCGCCATTCGCCCGTAGTGGCATTCAATTCCCAATGGCTTACAGAGTTGAAGCGTGGGGTGTTCTCTTCGCCTTCAAAGGTGAGGGGCAACCATTGGTTGTAGCCGAGGCCGTTGCCGGCAAACTCCGCCCATCGGTCGCCACAATAGAGCACGAGGTCTTGCTTGGTGCCCTTGATGGTGTAAAAGAATCCCGTCTGAGTGACATGGGCAAAATCCATTTCACAACCGGGCATCACCTGCATGTCGTTCGTCGGAGTGTAAGGACCATAGATGTTGTCGGCCACCAGGTAGTAGGCAAATGAACAATCCCAACCGTAGATATTGCTGGCACACATGTAGTAGCGCCCTTTGTATTTGAAAAGACAATTGCCTTCGCGACTTTCGCCCTTGAAGATTTGTACGCAATCGAGCAAATCCACCATGCCGTCTTTCACACCGATTTCAGAAACGTATATCTTGTTGCGTCCACGTCCGTATGAATAAATGAGGTATGATTTGCCAGTCTCTTCATCGGTGAACACCGTCTGGTCACCCGTGTTGGGTGTACCGATGCGGTCGGTCATATCAATGTGACGGTGTTGGGTAAATTGACCCGTAGGCGAGTCGCCCAAGCAGATGAGTACATTTACTCCGTGTTGGATGAGTAGAGCATACTTCTCTATCTCCGGCAAGTAAGCCACACCCATGCGTCCCGCCCAAGTAGGGTGAGTATCCATTTGTAATTCTTCGGGAGTAAGCACGGTTGCTTCATAATTCCAGTTCACAAAGTCAGTACTGCTATAGCAAGTCACTCCTCGGAAATGGTCACGCTGATATGTCACACTCGGATCTTGACGATATAACTCAGCTTCGCGATATTGCACACCGTACCAATAGTACTTCTCCTCGCCCGTTTGTGGGTCGGGAAACTTGAAGATACCACCTCCCTGGCTATAGATGGGTTGTCCGTCAGCGGTATTCCAGAACTGGTTGTTCCTGATGGGCAAATACTCGCCTTTTGCATTTCCTACGCATGAAGTAAGGCAAATGGCAATTGTTAATGTCAGAATAGATGAGAGTTTTTTCATATTTATAATCAATGTTTGATAGTTGTTGCAAAGATATAGTAAATATCTGGGTTTTTATTTAATTTTCGGTTTTAACTCATCGGGTGAATCTTTAGTGAAACTATCTACCGCCGGAGTGGGATGGGTGTAGATGGTCTCAATCTGCTCTATCGTTACCGTCTGTGTGGGGCGGAAATCGTCGGATTGCATGTAAGAGAGTAAAGCGTGCATCAGTTCGCGTGCCACAGGACGATTGTCCAGCCGGTTGCGTACATCAAGGCTGGTCATAATGAGGCATCCCTTGCCCACACGAGCCTCAAACAAAGTGCTGAGACGACGGCTGAGGAACCATGTGTCAATGGGTTGCACGATGCTATTGAACTGGCCAGGTATGTGGCTGGTCATCATGCACTGTGCCCGATTGGCCAGCTCCCACCATTGCAAATTGGTGTAATTGTCCGTCGGGAAATGGCGGAAGAGTGGGTGAGCGCTATCAATCCATGAACCGACGGTATGTGGCGGACGCATCTTGAACCATGACGTATTCCAAAAAGTGGGGACAAAGTGTTGCACAATGCCTGCACCATATTTTATCCGGCCTGCCGCGGTGAGGAGCACCTTACCTCCACGATTGAGAAGGTCAATGGCCGCTTGGTTGAGCGTGTCGGTCACCATCAAGTCTGCGTCTTCATAACCAACCAGTTCGCGTTGGGGATAAACCCACAAGTCCCAACTGTTCACGACTTCGTGGATGGGGTAATTGCGCTCCAAAGTGCCTTCTCCTTGGGTGCGGCGCAAGCGATATTGGTCGCAATCAGTGAGTCGGACTTCCAATGTTAGTTGTTGCGCAACACCGTTTGTGGCCTGTAGCTTGTAGCTGACAACTCCCAATGGTATCTGTCCGCCAATGGGCACCTCTTTCATCGTTTGTCGCTGGGTGTGGAGCACTTGCCCATCCTTATTCCTTATATTATATATAAAGGTGGCATTGGTGAGCGGTGTCTCTCCAAAATGGCTCAATTCAATAGTGGCTTGCAAGGTGTCACCATCGGTATAGACAAAACGATCCATTTTTGCCAAAGGAGTGGTGGGCGCACAAAATTGTCGCCATTCGGGAGCAGTGATGTACCCCTTCTCTCCCCAAAGAGCATCAAGTATGCCCACTACAGCACTGCCTTGTCCGCTATAGTCATTGAGTGCAAGCAACTGATAGCCGGCATAATTGGGTGTGCGCAGGGTGCGCTCCAATTCGTGTTTGTAGCAAAGGGCTTGCAACTTGCCACTGGCCATAAGAAACTCTTGCCCTTGGTGTCCCATGTCATTTGCATCCAACAAATCGCGGAAAATCTCGAAGTTCTTGGCCTTGTTTACCCCTTTGTATTTGCCAATCTCGTTGAAGTTGGGATAGCAATTCCATTGACCGGTTTCGTGTGATACGAAAGGCTGGCGCACGGTGTCAATCTTGTGACTGAATGTACTCCATGATTCGGGACGTTTTTTGCTCCACTCCAATCCGCGTGCACCGGCTTTCACGTGAAATTCATTTGCCGGTTGCCATGCCCATCCGCCACCTACCGAAGCTCCGGTATATACGTGGCGCGAGTCGGCCTTTTGCCAATAGTGTACGAAGTCGGTTACCCATTCAACCCAACGCCCAGCCGGTTCATTACCACAAGCCAACATGCAGAATGAGGCATGGTTGCCATACTCGCGATTGAGGGCTATGGTTTCGTCCATCAGATACTTGTCTATGGGTTGTCCTACACCGAGTTTCACTCCGTGGTTTGGCCAACTGGGTCCTTCGGGTTGCAGGTAGAAACCTACGAGGTCGGCCGCCTCGAATGCGGCACGTGGCGGACAATAGGAGTGGAAACGCATGTGGTTCAAACCATATTGGCGACAGATGCGGAAAACACGTACCCATTCCTCCACCGCCATAGGTGCATAACCGGTCAGAGGGAATACACAGCACTCTACCGTGCCACGCAACATTGTCTGACGTCCGTTAACAAAGAACCATTTGCCTTCGATGCGGAAATCACGCATACCGAAAGTAGCAGTTGATTTATGAATTATGATTGATGATTTATGATTGGTCAGTTCGGCATTCAGACGATAGAGGGTGGGAGAGAACTCATCCCACAGGTAAGGATTGTCGCCCATTGGAAGAAGAATTTCCACCTGATTTTCTCCCTCGTTGAGAAAAACTTTTTTTGAGGTAGGGAAAAAATGTTCGGCCTGTTGGGTGTTGAAACTGGTAGCGTTTAGTGCTATGTTTACTGTACCCTTCTTGTCGGCTTGTATCTTCATTTTTACAAGCGCATTCTTCTCCGCTACATTAGGAAATACTTGAAGGTCGTCAATGTATGTCTTGGGCATGGCGATGAGAACCATTTTGCCCACAATGCCATTCCAATTGCCTTGTGTCTGGTCACTCAAGCTATGCGAATCGTCGCCCACTTTCACCGTCTCGGGATGGTTGTCCACGCAGATAGTCAAGGTGTTGGAGCCTCGCTTCATGAACTCCGTCACATCATAAACGTGAGGCACGGAGAGGGAATTCTGACTACCCACCTGTTTGCCATTCACCCAAAGGGTAGTCTGGATGTGAGGTCTTTCAAGGGACAGGACAATACGTTGTCCCTTCCAATCACGTGGCAAAATAATGGAGCGCTGGTACCATGCACGACCTACATAATGCTTGTCGGGCGTGAGGAAAAATGGAAACTTGATGTTGCCCGTTCTTCTATATACCTCCATCGTGGGATTGAAATAGAAAGAACTGTCGTAGAGTGTCCCTGTCCATTGCGTTTTCAGGGTTGGGTCATCACCTTTCAGGCGCTCAGGCATAGAGCCGGGCAACAAGATGATGTCGTCGAAATTCTTTTTTCCATTGAACCATTGTTCTTCTTCGCCCACGCCTTCACGGTCAATCTGGAAACTCCATAGGCCGGAGAGATCGATGCTGTTTTGTGCCTGCCCGCACAGAGCCAGGCAGAGGATAAGGATGAGTGTCGGTAATCGGTGTGTCATGGTTGTTGTTAATTAAACTTGTTCACTTCGTATTCTATGAAATAATAGCCGTCGGGCAGGGTGGGCAGTTGCAGGGTCCCCACGTCGGTAGCCGTGCGGCCGGCAGGGAGGATGACACCCTTGAACGTTTGGCGGTGTACGCGCTTGCCCTGCAGATTCTTCACACTGACATTGACAGTAACCCGTTGCTCTTCACCCAGATTGAGCACGGTGATGGTGGGCTTGTCGGCAGTGCCATATACCATATCCACATCCCGCGAACCGGCAAGTATCTGTTGGAATCCCATACGGTGGGCATAGTAAGCCAACTTCTTGTGACCGAGGGCATCGACGAGAGGCTTTTGGTAAGTCCCCATGTTGCCGCCGCCCCACATGCAACACCATGAGAGGCCATCGTAGTCGAGCCAACGCATCTTGCGGATACACTCATAGGCAGAAAAAGCCTGCCATGCCTGACTCTCCCGCCACTCATCGGTGGTGAGTAAGCGGCCGATGCTGCCTTTGTCATACTCCCATTCGTAGGAGTGGAACTTGTAGTTTGGCTTTCCTTTGAAGAGTGTCCAGTTCATCTGCCCGATGCTCTCTTCTTGCTCAAAGTTGAAGTAGGCACGGTGTTTGCTGGTGAGGAAACTGTGTATATCGGGGTTCCCCTTCCACTTGTGCGGGAAAGGCCAACGGCGCAGATACTCCCAATCTTGTCCGAATCCGGTGGGATAGTCCATACTTCCTCGTGAGATACGGTTGGCTGTCCACACCGGGTCGCAGTATTCCACCGGGCGGCGGCGATTGTCGCGCGTACCTTCATCGTTATATACCCGTGTATGGCGGAAGTCGGCCGTAGGGGTTATCAGGCGGGTGGTATCGTTGGGGTAGATGGCGTCATACACTTTGTGCCAATAGGCCATAGCCACTTCCCAATCGGTCATGTCGGGGTGATTCGATGGTTGCCAGATGACAATGCTGGGTGCGTTGCGCACCTGTCGTACATCTGTTGCCATTCCCTCGAAATCGGCAACAAGAGGGGAACGCAGGCGAATCCACGAAGCAGTCTGCCATATATACATCAGCCCCAACTGGTCGGCAATCTCGGCAAAACGCGGGTCGTTGGTGCCGTCCTGCGGATGGTCGTCGCTCCAGTGGGTGTGCATACGCATGCCATTGCCGTTCATCTTTTTCACGGCAAGCAATTCGCGCAAAATTTCCTCCGTTTTGGGCGAAAGGATGTTCAGTGCATTGGTCTCTAAGGGGAAGCGTTGTCCGAAATATAAAGGTGCACGCAATAGTTCCGGCTTCCCGTTGATGCAGAAGGTGCCCCCCTCTTGCTCGATGGTGCGGAAACCGGTTGTGACGACAAAGTCGTCGGTGAGTTTGGAAACATACCGTTCGCGGCTACGTGCCAAATCGCCGTCGATGGCTGCAAAGCTCTCGGTCTGTTTGCCGCTGATGCTGTTGATGAGCAGTGCCCGCACTTGGTAGAGTTGCGGGGTACGCCAGCTCCATAGCTTGGCATTGTTTACCTTGAAGCGCAGTTTGAAGGTGCGGCTTTCTTGAGGTTGCATGACAATCTGTAGTGAATCGGCCACCCATTCGTCCCCCTCCGTAGGGAACCACTCGCTGAGAAGCACTTGCAGTTTTCCCCGATAGAAGGTGTGGGTGGTGTTTCGTACGGTCACTTCGGCTGTCACCTCAGCTTCGTCGCTATTTTCTTCCCCCTGTTGGTGTTTTCCTCCCTTTCTTTCATTTCTCCTCTCTTCATCATTCACTTTTACGCTGGTAGCATAGACATAGAGGTCTTCTATCATCGTGCTTTTGGTGAGATGCAGGGTTGAACGTCCGGCAAACCAACCGATGTTAGGGTCGGTGGGAGTGTGGTGCATCATCTGCTTGAAGTTGGCTTGAAAGGGATCGATGCGCAAGGCTATCAGGTTGTCGCTGTCAGGTTTGAGGTATTTGGTGACATCCACCCACTGGCGATGTGAGTCGTTCATGACGCTTGCCACTTTGCCGTTTATCCACAACTCTCCACTGGGGAAGAGCAACTCCAGTTCGAAGTAAGCTTTCTCAAACTCTCCAACCTTAACCCACTTGCGCAGCAACAGTGCCTCACCCTTGTGTCGCTCCGTGCCATGATTCTTGGGCATGGTGCAACTCTCCCATAGGGAATCATCGTAGTCGGTGCACATCCACTTGTCGGTGTCGGGGCAAGGCTTGCTGCTCACATCAATGAATGTGGATGCAAACATTGGTTGGTTAAGACGCTTGGTGTCGGTTGTCTTTTTATAGCCAACGCCCCAAATGTTATCCATGACCAGGCCGTTTTCACTATCGGCAATCAGTCTGTCAACTCCTCCTTGTGCCGTAAGCAGAGGTTGGAAGTCAACCAAGAGTTTGTTGTCAACATACAGGTTGTAACGACGCTCATCAGGAGTAAGGTCCACTTCAAAAACAAGGTGGTGAGAAACGCCATCGTTCTGGTATTCACAAACGATGGTTCCGTCATCCATCAGTTTTACAGCACCTGTGCCATTGACATCCATCTCAAGGCGGAAACGCCATTCTTGGGGAGTGAATTGGTAGGTGTTGCCCAGTGTGTCAGCCTTGCTCTTTGACATCTTCATTCCCGTCCACTTCCATTCATCAAGTCGTATCTGTTGCCGCACTTGGGGGAGTGGTTGTGCTTTGATGCACTTCATTGCCTCGGCCACTTCGTCGTCGGTCACAGCCTGCTGGTCAAGATTCTTGTCGTTGAAGCAGGTTGTGGCATAATCCGCCCAGTTATGCAGGTATTCCACACGCTGGTCGGTAGTGAGGAATTCAGTTGCTCCCTTGTAGTCAGTTTCACCGTTGGCCTTTTCATCGGCTGTCACATAGCGCAATTCAAAGGAGCTGGATAAAATAGTTTTCTTCTGTGCAGCAAGCTGTGCCGCACAGAAGAAAAACGTGATTAACAGTATTTTCGATTTGTCCATCTGGTTAAATGAGCGAACGGAGTGCTTGCACTCCTTGGTGATTGATATCCATTTGCTCCACTTCGCGGAGGTAGCGCTCAGCCTTCTCCTTGTCTCCCAGGCCGGTGTAGCCGAGGGCGAGCATGAAGAGGCAGTGGATGCGGTTCTTCTCGTTGAGGTCGCCGTCCCATATCTGGAGGTCGGGCAGAGAGACAGCGAAGTAGTCCATCACCTGCGGCTCGAAGATATGTTGCTTGCCATAGTTCACTAACTTATAGAAGCGGCCACGTGCCTCGTCGGTGCGGCCCAACTTCAGCAAGGCCAGTCCCTGGTAGAAAATCTTTTCGGGCTTGGCGTCGTTGTAGTACATGGCTGCGGCCGGTTCGGTGGGGCCGTGGGTGGCTTGCTCCCAACATTCGCGGGCCTTCTCCATATCGCCCAGTTGCTCGTGGGCACAACCGAGGAAGTAGTAGAAGTCGTTCTCCTGTGCCCCATGCAGCTTGCCTTCGCCGAGGTGGTGGGGATAGTCGAGACATTCTTGCAGGAGGAGGAGGGTAGTTTCCATCTTGGTTGCTTCTGTCTTGGCCGAGATTGAATCTCGGCCGACCGGACATTCAACAGAAAGACTACCTGGCAGGCAGGCGGCAAGTAACTGCTTCGCTTTCTCCACACGGGCATATTGGTATTGGGCTGGCACCTTTCCTTCGCCTCCCTCCCACGGGTGGAAGATGTGGCCGTCGAGCAGCGGGATGGCCTCGTCGTAGCGGCCCAGTTGGTTGAGCAAGGTAATCCGCTCCAGCAACAGGTCGTCGCGCTCAGCAATCAGGGCCGGGTATTGCTCGAGGAAAGCCAGACGCTCGGCGTGCGGTTTGCCTGTCACCTTGTAGAGTTGGTCGAGCTCCATCAGGATACGGCTGTCCGTCGGGTCGAGGTGGAAGGCACGCTCCATGTACTCGAGGGCTTTCGGACGGTTCTTCTCCTTATTATAATAATAGAGAGCCAGATTCCTCCACACGGTGGGGAAGTGCGGGGCGCGCTCGGCCGAGAGTTCCCAATTCTCACGGGCAAGGTCATACTGGCGCTTGTCGTAGTAGAGGCATCCGAGGTAGTAGGGGGCACGGGCAGCTTGGGGATGGAGGGTAATGGCGCTCTGCAGGGCAAGGATGTCTTCCAGATGATTGGGAAAGCAGAGGTATGAATCGGTCTTCTCGGCTTTGTCAAACCATATTCTGGCCGTATCCTTATCGCCAGAAAGGGAGGCAAACCATCCCATGTAATAACAGGTAAGGGGAGAGGGGTTGATGTAGTAGCAGAATTGCTTCATCACATCGAGAGGTTCCTGCCACCACAAGCCTGCTTGGGCATAGTCGAGGAGCAGATTGTGGTAGTTGTGGGCATCGTGGCGCATCAGCTCGGCCATCTGTCGGATGGGGGCTTCGTCTTCGGTGAGCAGATGTTCTTCGAACATGCACACATAGTTGAAGGGGTCAACGGCAAGTGATTCTTTTATCCATGCAAGAGCCTCTTCTTTCTTTCCCGATTTGCGCAAGAGAATGGCCTTCAGGGCGCGTGCCTTGTGGTTGCGGCTGTTGCTGATGAGGGCGCGGTTCACCTCGTCGAGTGCATCCTCGTAGCGGTATTCGCCCGTGCTGATGCAAGCGGCTTCGAAGTAGCCGGCATCGGCCCAACCCTTATTCCAAGTAGATTTCCAGAACCAGTGGTAGGCCTCCTGTGTCTTGCCTTGATATTTCAGACAAAGGGCAAGATTGAAGAGCGGCTCACCATCGTAAGGATTGGGGTTGCGCTTCTGAAGCACTTTAACGGCAGTGCGCAAATAAGACTCCGCTTTGTCGAAGCGTCCGCGACGCAAATACCACAAGCCCATCTGATTGTTGCAACGATAGTCAAGCGAGTCGCGACGAAGTGCCTCTTCATAATAATCGAGGGCCGACCAAGTGGCGTGACGATATTGTTCGAGGTGAAGACCTGTCAGGTAGAGTTGGTCGATGGTCTTTATCTCCTCGGGACGAAGAGCAGCTTCGGCCGCATCGGGGACAGGACGGATGTCGTCGGGCTCGGCGTGCCAAACAAAACCTCCTCCTACACCTCCAGAAGATGGGAGAATGGTAAGTGTGAGTTCATTCAGTGTAGAGTTGCCCGTATTTACTGTTTCTTCCAATACTGCTTCGGGTGAAAGTTCCCTCACCTCATCATAATATACCTTTCCATTGTCTCCTTTCAATAAGATACGAACTTCCTTCTTTGAGGTAGAAAGAATATGGAGAAGCATTTCATTCTCCCCTCTTTTGGAGGGGTCGGAGGAGGCTGTCAGGTTCATGATAAAGTCCTTCGTCGCCTGCTTCACAATGCCCAATTCCCGATAGGGCATGAAGTATTGCACGAATTGCTTCTCTTCATAAGGCATGAGCCAAGTGAAGTCGGGTTGGTTTTCGGTATAGACACCTGCCATCAGTTCGATGTAGGGACGGAAAATCCCGGGTGCACCTTCGTAATCATCATCGGTCAGACAACGGTCCCAAGCACGTCCGAAGTCTCCATTACCCCATGTCCATTGCTTCTTGCCAGGGCTGAAGTGATGGCTGGCCACGTGTAGCATACCTCCCTTGGTGTCGTTTTCATAGCCTCCTTCAAAATCGTACTTCGAGTTGACGGCCATGTATGAAGTAGGCACTTTAATATTCTTGTAATTGGAGATGTCCACACCTGCTGAATAATCCATCTTATAATAAGTACCTGTGGCGATAGGGAAAGAACTGACGGCCCGCTTGCCATGGTCGAACACCGCATTCACATCGGGTGGAAAGACACTTTGATAGTGATCGTTCACCTCCACGGCAGGATTAGCCCACCAAAGGAATGTTTGTGGTAGGGGAGTACGGTTGCTCAAGCGGCCTTGAATTTCCAAATAAGCACATCCGGGGCGCAAGGTGAAGCCCGCTAAACCTTTCTGATGAAACATGCGCTCCATCTCGTTCACCCATACAGTGACTGAACCATCAGTATTCTCCTCAATCGTAGCATCCACGGACATATAGGTTGAAGGGCGATGGTGCTGAGGCCAGTTGAACTCTATGCCACCACTAATCCAAGGTCCTGCCAAACCGACGAGGGCTGGTTTCACCACATGGTTGTAATAGACAAAATGACGTTGCTTGATTTTGTCGTAAGCCATCTGTACACGACCACCCAATTCGGGAAGAATCATTACCTTGATATATTCATTCTCCAAATAGATGGCATTATACTCTTTATCTATCCGCTCATCACTGATAGATTCTATTACAGGATAGGGATAAACTACACCACTTGAACCCTGATAGACACGATTTTCCAAAAATATCGGATTCTTCTCAGGTGCACCCACTTCATAAGTGGGGATGGTCACCTGCTCTTTCCATGCTTTTACCATTGTTTGATATTATTCTTTTTTGTTTTATTCTATAGGAAACTCTATACTATCTAGAATTTCTATTTTCTCTATAATCTGTTATTTCACCAATTTCTTTTCCAATTCTTCCAATGAGATACCTTTCGTCTCGGGACAACGACGCAGGAAGTAAATGAAACCGACGGCACAAATGATTGCATAAATCCAGAAAGTGCCGCTACTACCAAGAGCCGCATTCATTGACGGGAAAGAGTAGGTGAGGGTAGTACATCCTGTCCAAAGGGCAAAGGTACAGGTGGCCATGGCCACACCACGTACTTTATTGGGGAATATTTCAGCCAGTAATACCCAAGTGACAGGGCCAAGAGTCATTGCATAAGCTGAAATGGCCGCTACCACGAGGATGACCATAAAGAAACCGGTGATTTGCAGATAGTAGCACGTGCCAAGGATGAGATAGATGATGGCTAGAGATGAGGCTCCGAAAAGCATCAGTGAGCGACGCCCCCAACGATCGATTGTAAATAGAGCAACAATGGTAAAAATAACGTTGGCTACACCGGTAATGACAATGTTGAACAATACATCGCCCACACTATATCCGGCGGCAGAGAAAATCTCCTGTGCATAGTTGAAGATTACGTTTGTGCCGCACCATTGTTGGAAGACGGCCACTACAATACCCAATGTAAGTACGGCAGCATACTTGCGGGTAAAGAGAGTTTTCAAACCAGCCTGCTCGGCTTCAGCCGCACATGAGGCATTGATATCGGCCAATTCTCCTTGGGCATACTCTTCGCCACCAATCATCGAGAGGGTAACCAGTGCTTTCTTGTCCTCTCCCTTCATAGCCATGTAGCGTGGGCTTTCGGGGATGAAGAAGGCTAGCATGAGGAAAAGTGCGGCCGGCAAGGCTTCTGCCCAAAACATCCAGCGCCAACCCATCTGGCCATTCCAAGATTCAAGGATAAAAGCATCAGCCATAGCTTCTTGCACTGCTACGCCTGACACTTGCATAGCCGAGATGGCTTCGGGAAGAGGATCGGCAATCTGCCAGTTGGCAATCTGTGCGCCCAAGATACCCAGTACGATGGTCATCTGATTGAGCGACACCAACCGTCCACGTACTGCCGTGGGTGCTACTTCTGCAATGTACATCGGGGATAAGGCCGAAGCAATACCAATACCCACACCTCCAATGAAGCGTGCTATATTAAATAAGGTGAAGTCATTGAATACACCTGTAGCTACAGCTGACACCGTGAAAAGTACAGCAGCTCCGATAAGCAATGGCTTACGACCATATTTGTCGGCCATTGCGCCCGCCACCATGGCACCTATGAGGCAACCTACCAAGGCGGTAGACATGGCAATACCTTGCATGACCGGTGAGTCGGAAATACCAAAGAATAACTCGTAAAACGGCTTTGCACCACCAATTACAACCCAATCGTAGCCGAAGAGCAAACCACCCATGGCCGATACAAGGCAGATGAAATAGATAAACTTTTGATTCAGTTTGTTCATGAGATTATTTATTAGATTTATTTATTATGCTGCAAAAGTACACGTTATCTAAGAAAATAGAGATAGAATAGAATAGAAAAAAGATGGATAATATTACGATTCTTATTATATTGATGATACCTTTTTCAAAATAGATAGAGAAAATAATAGACATATAATAAAAAGATATTATTTTTGCATTAGAAAGAAGAAATAAATGAGAATTAAAGAGAACTGATTATGCCACGATTGAAAGATGGATTTCGAGGTGAACAGGCCATTATTTTGCCTAAAATGATTGTTGAACAGATGGAAGATGACCCTTTGTCAGCAGCTCTACACGTGACAGACATGGGGTATTATCCACGTGCCGCTCACCATTACAGAAAACGTCCGGAAGGAATTTCCCAATACGTGCTTATTTATTGTACGGATGGGGCAGGGTGGTGTAAGGTTAATGAAATAAAGTACCCCATCAGCTGTAACCAATTTATCATTCTGCCTGCTGGAATACCTCACGAATATGGGGCAGATGAGGTTACCCCATGGACCATCTATTGGATTCATTTCAAAGGAAGCTTAGCCGCCAATTATGTAACAGGAGAAGTGCTACCCGTCACATTAAATCCAGGGATGCAATCACGAATTTTTCAGCGTATCAACCTGTTCGAGGAAATTTTCTTTACGCTAAAGATGGGATATAGTCGTGATAATCTGCGTTATGCCTGCTCTATGTTTCACCATTTTCTAGGTTCGCTCTGCTACTGGGTGCAATATAGGAATGCAGCCAATCAGACAGAAGAAGGTTTCTTGGAATCCATTGTTCATTTTATGAACGAACACATAGGACGTAAACTCACATTGACAGATATGGCCGGATTTGCCGGCTATTCCACTTCACACTTCTCTTCTTTGTTTTGCAGGTTGACAAAGCAAAGTCCCATGAGTTATTTCAACCAACTACGCATCCAAAAAGCATGTGAGTTACTCGACTTCACCGACATGAAGATCAACCAAGTCTGTTTCAAGATTGGAATAGATGATCCTTACTATTTTTCCCGTCTGTTCAAACAAGTGATGGGATGCTCTCCACGCGAATACCGGCAAGTAAAAAAAGGATAACAATGTCCATTTCTACCATCGCTTTGTCCACTTTTTCGGAAAGTGAGAGGCTGATATGTGAACAAAACATAAACGTTGTTGTACGGACTGAAAACTTTTTGTTCATTTAGGGTTTTCTCTGTAACTTTGCACCCGTATTAACGTATTAACACCACAAACAGGTATAAAGATTCACTTTTCTATATTTAATCAATGGAGATTGCGGACAAATATTCAAATCAGGACCAACGAAATCGTGTGATAAGCATGGCAAGTAAGATGTTTGCCGAGCAAGGTATCCGCAAGGTACGCATGGACGATGTTGCCGCAGCTCTCACCATGAGCAAACGTACGCTCTACGAAATGTTTGCTGACAAAGAAGAGTTGTTACTCGAATGTATGAAGGTGAATCAGGAAAAGAAGCGAGAATATGCTACACAGGTGTCTGCTACTGCCAATAATGTACTGGAAATAGTATTCTGTCTCTACCAAAACGGTATGGAGGAGATAAAGAATGTACATCCGTCCATGTATCGCGACATTAAGAAATACCCGAAAGTGTGTGAATACTTGAACCAACGAAAGGCACAGAGTGCTAAAAACTCCTACGAATTTTACAAGGCAGGTGTCCATCAAGGATTACTTCGTGCCGACATCAACTACGATATTTTCCAGTTCTTAGTGGATTTGTCGATGAGTGGGTTCTTGAATGACGATTTGTTAATAGAGCGTTGGACATTGGCCGATGTACTGGACACGATAGTACGTGTACACATGCGCGGCATCTGTACCGAGAAAGGGCAACGAATATTAGATGACTTTTTGAAAAAGGAATAACATAATTATAGGAATATAAACCAATTAGTAAAAACGTATGAGAAGTAAAAACTGCTTGGCATTGGCGTTGGCCCTGTTGTTGACAGGAGCCGTCCGTGCGCAGGAAACGCTGAATCTGACATTGGACAAAGCGTTGGAGATTGCTCTTGCCGACAATCCTACGATAAAGGTTGCCGACCAAGAAATTGTGTTGAAGAAAGAAGCAAACAAGGAGGCATGGCAAACATTGCTACCCGAATTGAGTGTGTCAGGATCATGGCAACACACCATCAAAGCTCCTGAAATGAAATTGAACGGCATGTCTTTCCGAATGGGTGACGACGGAGTGAATACGGCTGCAGCTGTTGCAACACTTAGTTTGCCAATCTTTGCTCCTGCTGTTTATAAGAGCATGTCACTGACCAAAACTGACATAATGTTAGCACAAGAAAAAGCACGTTCTTCACGCCTTGATTTGATTAATCAAGTAACAAAAGCATATTATCAACTGATGCTCACGCAAGACAGTTACGAAGTGTTGAAGCGCAGCTATGCTTTGGCTGAAGAAAACTTCAATGTAGTTAAATCTCGTTTTGACCAAGGATTGGTGAGCGAATATGACAAAATTAGTGCTGAAGTACAAATGCGTAATGTAAAACCCAGTGTTGTTTCTGCAGAAAATGGAGTACGCCTTTCAAAAATACAATTAAAAGTATTAATGGGAATTACTGAGAATATAGACGTTGTTGTAACAGAAAAGCTGAATAGTTACGAAAACATGGTTTTTGCTAATCAATTGGGTAACGACAACTTCGGATTAGAGAATAATAGCACTATGCGTCAGTTGGAGTTGAACGACCAATTGTTGAAGAAAAATATAAGTCTGCAGAAAACGGGATTCATGCCAACATTTGCCGTAGCTCTCACCGGACAATACCAGTCAATGTACAATAACCATTGGAATGTATTCGACTATAGTTGGGTAGGAAGTTCACAATTGAACTTCAGTTTGAGCATTCCTATTTTTAAAGCAAGCAACTTCACAAAATTGAAAACTGCCCGTTTGCAACGCACTCAATTGGAGTTAAATCGTATAGATACAGAGCGCAAACTGAATATGCAGGTAGAAAGCTACAAGAGCAACATGCAGGCAAGTTCTGAACAAGTACTCTCCAACAAGGAAGCTATGAATCAGGCAGACAAAGCTCTTTCTATATCAAAGAAACGCTACGAAGTAGGTGCAGGAACTGTATTAGAACTTAACAGTTCACAGGTTGCTCTCACTCAGTCGGAGTTAACCTATAGCCAGTCTATCTATGACTACCTGACGGCTAAAGCAGACCTTGATTTGGTTCTTGGACGCGAAGAATAATTAAACAATCATCAGATAAAAATAAGAAAAAGAATATATAATAAAGTATGAAAATCAATTTTCAAATGATGGCACTTGCCGCTCTGGTGTTGACCGCAAGTGCATGTAGCTCGAAGAGCGAGAGTGAAGCGACAACTGCTCAGGCAACACAAACCGAGAAGCCCAAGGTGAAGTTGGCAAAAGTAAGTGTGCGCCCCGTTGACCAGGTGGCTGAATACACAGCTACTGTAAAGGCTGATGTAGTGAACAAGATTGCTCCCTCAACCCCCGTGCGTATCAAGAAGATTCTTGTTGAAGTGGGCGACCAGGTGAAGACAGGCCAGAAGTTGGTGGAGATGGACGATGTGAACTCCACTTCATTGAAGTACGACCTCGACCACATGGAGACAGAATTCAAGCGTATCGACGAACTCTACAAGGTGGGTGGCGTGTCAAAGTCTGATTGGGAGAACATGCGTACCAACCTCGACAAGCTGCGCCGTTCATACGCCAACATGATTGAGAACACTCAGTTGGTATCTCCTATCAACGGTATAGTTACTGCCCGCAACTACGATAATGGCGACCTCTATAGTGGAGCAAACCCCGTGCTGGTAGTTGAGCAGATTTCACCCGTGAAATTGATGGTGAATGTATCTGAAAACAATTTCCCAAAGGTAAAAAAGGGCGATAAGGTGAGTGTAAAACTCGATGTATATGGTGACGAAGAGTTTGCCGGAGCAGTTGACCTCATTTATCCCACCATTGATGCTGCTACCCGCACTTTCCCCGTGGAGGTGAAGGTGGCCAATGCCAACCAGCGCATCCGTCCGGGTATGTTTGCCCGCGTTATCATGAACTTCGGTACGGCTGACCACGTGGTAGTGCCCGATATGGCCGTAGTGAAGCAGGCAGGTTCAGGCGACCGTTACGTATATGTATATGAGAATGGCAAAGTGTCATACAACAAAGTTCAACTTGGTCGTCGCATGGATACTGAGTATGAGTTGCTTTCTGGTGTTGACAACAATTCTCAAGTAGTAATTGCCGGACAGAAAGCCTTGTTGAACGGCATGGAGGTAACGGTAGAGAAATAAAAATTTTTAATGTGGCAATATTCCAATGTGTTAATGTGCCAATGGCCCATGCGGCGTGATACATTAGTAAATTGACATAAGCATAGTCATTAGCACATTAGCAAATTGACACATTAGCAAATTAAATAGAATATTATGAGTTTATACGAAGGAGCGGTAAAAAAACCGATTATGACCACGCTCTGCTTTGTGGCAGTTGCGATATTTGGTCTCTTTTCATTGTCGAAACTCCCCATCGACTTGATGCCGGATATTGAGACAAACACCATCATGGTGATGACGGCTTATCCTGGTGCCAGTGCCGAGGATATCGAAAATAATGTGACCCGTCCGTTGGAAAACACGTTGAACTCCGTGGAGTACCTGAAACATATTACTTCCAAGTCTTCCGAAAATATTTCTGTCGTAACTTTGGAGTTTGAGTTCGGCCACGACATTGACGTGCTTACTAACGATGTGCGCGACAAACTGGATATGGTAACTTCGGCTCTTCCTGAAGAGGTAGAGAACCCCATCATCTTCAAGTTCAGTGCCGACATGATGCCTATCCTTCTCCTTTCAGTACAGGCTGAGGAGAGTCAGGCAGCCCTTTACAAGATATTGGACGACAACGTGGCCAATCCTTTGGCACGTATTCCCGGTGTGGGTTCAGTGTCTATTGCCGGTGCTCCCCAACGTGAGGTGAACGTTTATTGCGATCCCAACCGTTTGGAGGCTTACGGCCTGACCGTGGAGGCTATCAGTGGACTTATCGGTGGTGAGAACCGTAATATCCCTGGTGGTACGTTTGATGTGGGTAACTCCACTTATGCATTGCGTGTCGAGGGAGAGTTCGTTGATCCCAAAGAGATGGAGAATCTGGTTGTAGGTAGCCGCAATGGTGCCAACATCTACTTGCGCGACGTTGCCCGTGTGGTTGATGGATTGCAGGAGCGTGCACAGAAGACCTTCACCAACGGCAAGCAGGGTGCGATGATTATCGTACAGAAGCAGTCGGGAGGAAACTCTGTGGCCATCTCCAATGCTGTGATGGAACAGTTGCCAGAGTTGCAGAAGCGTTTGCCAAGCGACGTGAAGTTGGGTATCATTGTGAACACTTCTGACAACATTACCAACACAATCAACTCCCTTGTCGAGACCATCTGTTATGCCATGTTGTTCGTGGTGTTGGTGGTGTTCGTCTTCTTGGGTCGTTGGCGTGCTACGGTGATTATCTGTATCACCATTCCTCTTTCATTGATTGCTTCGTTCATCTATCTGGCCATTACGGGTGGTTCGTTGAACATCATCTCCATGTCGTGTCTCTCTATCGCTATTGGTAACGTTGTGGACGATGCCATTGTGGTGTTGGAGAATGTCACCACCCATATCGAGCGTGGATCTGACCCCAAGCAGGCTGCTATCCACGGTACTAATGAGGTGGCCATCTCCGTTGTGGCTTCTACACTCACCATGATTGCCGTGTTCTTCCCCTTGACCATGGTGACCGGTATGGCCGGTGTGCTCTTTGAGCAGTTGGGTTGGATGATGTGTGTCATCATGACAGTGTCAACCATTTCTGCTTTGACCTTTACTCCGATGATGTGTTCTCAGATGTTGCGTTTGCAAAAGAAGCCCAGCAAGATTTTCTTGGCTTTCTACAAACCGATAGAGCGTGCATTGGATGCATTGGATGATTGGTACAAGCGTCGCATTTATTGGGCTACACGCCATCGTTGGACTACGGTTTGTTGTTGTGCCATTCTGTTTGTTATCAGTCTTTTCTGTGCAAAGGCTATCGGTACAGAATTCTTCCCTACACAGGATAGCGGACGTGCATCGGTAAAACTCTATCTGCCTATCGGAACCCGTGTGGATCATGCCCAACGCTTGGCTGAGGAGTTGGCCAACACGTGGATTACCCGCTATGGTGATGATTTGCGTGCCTGCAACTTTACCGTAGGTCAGGCCGACTCTGACAACACCTTCGCCTCTATGCAGGAGAATGGTTCACACATCATCTCCTTCAACATCGGCCTTGTCAGTGTGACTGAGCGTGAGAAGGGATTGGAAGAAATCTGTAACGAAATGCGTGAGGACTTGAAGGCTTATCCTGAGTTTGACCGCACCATGGTGACCCTTGGTGGTGGCGGTGGTATGGGTGGTCAGTCAACCGCTGACTTTGAAATCTACGGTTACGACTTTACCCTGACCGACAGCTTGGCACAACAGTTGAAGCGTGAATTGCTGAAGATTGACGGTGTGGCCGAGGTGAACATCAGCCGTCAGGACTATCAACCCGAGTATCAAGTGGACTTCGACCGTGAGAAACTGGCTATGCATGGTATGAACCTTGCAACAGCAGCTACCTACTTGCGTAATCGTGTGAATGGTGCTACTGCCTCATACTATCGTGAGGATGGTGATGAGTACGACATCATCGTGCGTCACGCGCCTGAGTTCCGTCAGAGCATTGAGGATTTGGAGAACATCCAACTCTATAACAATGGGGGTAAGGCAATCCGTGTGAAGGATGTGGGTCAGGTTGTCGAGCGCCAGTCGCCTCCTACCATCGAACGTAAGGACCGCGAGCGTATTGTGACCGTGTCGGCCATTGTGTCGGGAACGTTGAGTGATGTAGTTGCTGCCGGTGAGGCTGTTATCGACCAGATAGATCTTCCCAGTGGATACAATATCGACATCTCTGGTTCGTACGAAGACCAGCAGGAGTCATTTGCCGACCTCGGTGTGTTGGGTATCCTCATCATCGTGCTTGTGTTCATCGTGATGGCTGCCCAGTTCGAATCGTTAACCTATCCGTTCATCATCATGTTCTCCGTTCCCTTTGCCTTCAGCGGTGTGTTGATGGCTTTGTGGCTGACAGGTACCAACTTGAACGTGATGAGTATGTTGGGAGGTATTATGTTGATTGGTATCGTAGTGAAGAACGGTATCGTGCTCATTGACTACACCATGCTTTGTCGCGAACGCGGAATGTCGGTGCTCAACGCCGTAGTTACTGCAGGCCGTAGCCGTTTGCGCCCCGTATTGATGACCACCCTTACCACTATCCTCGGTATGGTGCCTATGGCCGTCAGCACAGGTGAAGGTGCCGAAATGTGGCGTCCGCTCGGTATCTCCGTAATTGGTGGTCTGACCATCTCTACCATCCTTACGTTGATTCTCGTGCCCGTACTCTATTGCTCGTTTGCCGGTGTGGGCATCAAGCGTCAGCGCCGTCAGCTCCGTCAGGCCCGTGCATTGAACGAGTACTATCAGAGCCACAAGGACAAGATGACCAAGAAGGCCAAGACAGATAATTTAATTAAGAACTAAATCAGTTACAAGCTACGAGTTACGAGTGATGAGTCCTGTACTGCATACTCGTAGCTTGTAGCTTATCACTCATAACTTAAAGAACATGAAATCAGTATTTATCGCATACGACCAAGCTTTCCACGAGCGCATTGTTGCTACGCTCGATCGTCTCAATTGCCGTGGATTCAGCCATTTCCACGAGGTGCAAGGCCGTGGAAGTAAAACGGGTGAGCCTCACTTCGGCAGCCATGCATGGCCCAGCATGTGTTCAGCCATCATCACTATTGTGGAAGACCAACGTGTAAAACCACTCCTTGAAGCCCTTCATGCTATGGACAAAGAAACTGAGATGCTCGGACTCCGCGCTTTTGTTTGGAATATAGAGGAAAGCATTTAATCTAATTCCGTCCTATAGAAAATTAGTCTATATAGGTTCAATGGTCAGGTATCTTAAGATACTTGGCCATTTATCTTAAGATACTTGGTCATTTATCTTAAGATACTTTTTTCCCTTACCAATAGAACAACTCCATGTCAAAATAGGACATCTTGTTATAAGTTATATTTGTTACCTTTGCATCTCTTTTGTATATAAAAGGTATGCAGATAAAAAGATTGTTTATTTTCATAGTTTGTTCAAGCGTTAGTATCCTTTCTTTATGCGCGCAATACCGTGTACATGGAGTTGTGACAGACTCTATTTCGGGCGAAAGCATTCCTTTTGCTTCCGTATATTTTCCACAATCCGGCCATGGTGTACAAACAGATGTTGATGGAAAATTCTCCTTTTATGTACAAAATAGAGTAGGAGAGTTGAAAATCTCGTTTGTGGGGTATCGCACACAAACAATTCCTTTGTCTTTACCTCTAAAAAAAGCATTACATATAAATATTGTCCCAGAAAGCTATCAATTGACAGAGATCGTAATCAAACCCGGTCGAGAACGTTATAAAAAGGAAAATCCGGCGGTACGGTTCGTAAAGGAAATGATGAAGCACAAAGACAAACACTCACCATACAAGAAAGAATTCTATATACGGGACAGACATGACAAGACAGTATTAGCCCTTAACAATTTTACAGAAGAGGAACAACAGAAATGGCTGTATCGGCGGTTTGATTTTCTGAACAACTATGTGGATACAGCAGCAGTTACAGGCAAACAAGTCCTTCCTGTATCTGTACGTGAACGGTTGGCTACAGATTTATATCGCAATAATCCGAAAGTGAAACGCCAATATGTCAAAGCACGCCAACAAAATGGCATTGATGACATGTTGCCTAAAGAGAGTTTGGAAATGATGTTAGCCGAAGTTTTCCAGGATATTGACATTTACGAACCAAACATTGCATTATTTACCAACCGTTTTGTCAGTCCGCTAAGCAGTTTTGGACCTTCCTTCTATAAATACTACCTGAATGATACAACAGAAGTAGGCGGCGAACAGTGTGTAGATCTGACATTTGTCCCCTTCAATTCCGAATCGTTCGGTTTTACAGGTCATCTGTATGTAACGGTGGATTCCACCTATTTTGTAAAACGGGTATTACTGAATCTGCCAGAAAAGATAAATCTGAATTTTGTTAACTTCTTGCAAATAGAACAAGAGTTTGAACGAAATCCGGCAGACAGTACCCGTCTGCTTACTCACGAATATACAACAGCCGACCTCGTTGGCGAAGAAAAAGGAGGTATATATGCCAGACGTGAAGTTACGTATGACAATCATTCCTTTCAGCCTACCGATGAGCAGTTACTAATGTTTGAACGTCCGGAACAAATTATAGAAACCTCCGAGGCATTATCGCGTGAAGAAGAATTTTGGAACGAAAATCGTATAGGTAAAATCTCTAAAGGAGAATCTTCTGTTCACGATTTGATGACCCAGTTAAGAGAAAATCCTGTATATTATTGGAGTGAAAAAGTATTGAAAATTCTTTTTACAGGTTATATCCCAACTACAGAAAAGGCTCCCCATTTTTACTACGGTCCAGTGAATGCCAGTATCAGTGGCAACACACTGGAAGGAGTCCGCTTACGAGCAGGCGGAATGACAAGTGCCCATCTTAACCCCCATTTGATGGTACGTGGATTTATAGCATACGGAATAAGGGACAAAAAACTGAAACACCTGGCCGAAGTGGAATACTCATTCAAGAAAAAAAAGGAATATGCCAATGAGTTCCCAATCCATTCCCTTAGGCTGCATTCCGAATTTGATGTCAACCAATATGGCCAGCACTATTTATATACGAGCAAGGATAATGTTTTCTTGATGTTGAAACGAAAGCCTAATGACCAATTGGGCTATGAATGGAAAAACCAACTGATATATACCCATGAATACCACAACAATTTTTCATGGAAAGCCATCATGCGACACCATCGTTATGAAGCAACTCATCTGATACCGTTCGAACGCCTTTCAAACAGTAATAGAACAGAATTCTTCCATGACATCAACACTTCGGAACTTGAACTCCAAATGCGCTATGCACCGGGCGAGAAGTTCGTGCAGACACAGTGGAACCGCTTTCCTGTATCAAAAGACAAACCAGTGTTTGCCATATCCCATACAATGGGGGTAAAGGGACTGTTAGGTGGTGAATATAACTTTCACCATACAGAAGCCAGTGTACAAATGCGCCTTTGGTTTTCTGCTTTCGGTTACACGGATATAATATTAAAAGGAGGCCAAATCTGGAATTCTGTACCTTTTCCATTATTAATTATTCCAAACGCAAACTTATCATATACCATCCAACCTGAATCATACGCACTGATGAATCCATTGGAATTTATTAATGACCGATATGTTTCGTGGGATGTAAGTTATTACTTGAACGGTTGGCTATTTAACCGATTACCACTAATCAAACGGTTGAAATGGAGAGAAGTGTTGACCTGTAGAGGAATATGGGGAGATTTGTCCGAGAAGAACTTGCCTACAAGTTCCAATCGTTTACCTTTATTTCCTACAGGAAGCGGATTGATGGGAGAAAAACCATACATTGAGGTTGGAGCTGGAATAGAAAACATCTTCAAAGTATTGCGCATAGACTATGTGCATCGACTTACGTATAGAGACAATCCCAATGGAGACAATGACGGTATTCGTATCAGCCTGCATGTGACATTTTAGGAGAAGAAAAGATACGAACAAAAAACTTTTTTCCTGTATTAAAGGCTATAATCCATTATTATTACGTAACTTTGCTCCCTAAAATCGTAAACAATATTCATTAGTAACTATAAATCGCACCTATGAAAAAGAAATTACTCCTGTATGCCTTCATGATTATTTCCCCATTTGCCCTGTCAGCTCAGGATTGGTTAGATGTGACGGATATTTACGTAGAAAATCCCCATTTTGATAATGGTTCTACTACAGGTTGGCAATGGAACAGCAATGCCGGAAGCCAAAAGACAGGACACGGAGGTATGGAATTCTGGTATGGTTGGTTCGATTTCAATCAGACCTTACAAGTACCCAATGGAAAATATCGTCTTTCAATGCAAGGTTTCTACCGCATGCAGGATCATAATCAGGCATACAGCAATTATCGGAACGGAGAGGAAGTTATTGATGCCTACTTGTATGCCAATTCTCAAAGGACACCAATATCAAGCATTTATACATTCCCATTGACCACCAACTACAATGGAGGGTGTTGGCAAGCAGGGTGGAATACTTATTTCACCAACAACATGGAGGTAGGAGCCTATTGTTTCTCACAAGGAGCTTACCAGAACCAATTGGAAGTTAAAGTGACAGATGGAACGCTAAGAATTGGAGTTGTTGCAGAAAATTATCTGCAAGGCAACTGGACTATGTTCGACAACTTCAAGTTAGAGTATAGCGGAGAGGTAAAACTCGTCAGTAACATAACACTTTCGCCTGCAAGTCTTTCCATGATAAGTGGGGAAAACATTTTATTGCAAGCCATTGTGTCACCATCCGATGCCCTTTTTCAAACGGTTACTTGGAGTTCCACAAACCCGAGTGTGGCAACAGTTGACGAAAAAGGCAATGTGAAAGCCATAGCAGCCGGCTCTTGCCTTATCAAAGCATCGGCAAAAGACAACAGTGGTGTTTTTGCCACCTGCTCTGTGACCGTAGAGAAACGGGAAGCAACAAGTTCTTCGCTCGTGATCAATGAACTGCAGGCTGCCAATGTTGACATGTATGTTGACCCCTCTTTTAACTATGGAAGTTGGGTTGAATTGTATAACCCTTCAGACAAAGCTGCAAGTGTACAGGGCTTTTATATTAGCGATGACCCATCGGATTTGACAAAATACAGATTGTATGCCGAAAGTAATGTCATTCCTGCTCATGGTTATCTTGTCTTGTGGTTTGACCATCATAGCAAATATGCCCCGACCCAAATTGATTCAAAACTCGACTACGACGGAGGTTTTCTATATATTAGTAACAGTATTGGACAACTCTTAGCCAGCGTAGCATATCCTGAATCCATCAGCCGTACTTCGTTTGCACGTACTACCGATGGCGGAAACCAGTGGGGGATAACAGCATATCCCACCCCTGGACGAAGCAATGCAAGCAGTATATTTAACACTACCCGCCTCGAAGCGCCAGTAGTAGATAAAGACGCATGCCTGTTCACATCTCCTTTCAATGTACAAGTTACTATTCCTACAGGAGCTACTTTGCGTTATACAACGGATGGAACAACTCCAACAGAACAACGTGGCGAAATTAGTGATGACGGACTCTTTATAGTAGATGCCACCACCACTTTCCGTTTCCGCCTTTTTCAAGAAGGTTATCTGCCTAGTCAGGTCATCACACGTTCCTATATATATAAGGATAAGGATTATGTATTGCCTATTATCTCAGTTGTCACTGATCCCGTAAATCTATACGATGACAGTTTAGGTATATATGTACGTGGTGTGAATGGACGTACAGGCAACGGCCAATCTTCTCCATGCAACTGGAATATGGATTGGGAACGTCCTGTGAATATTGAGTACATTACGCCCGAAGGAGAGATGATGTTGAATCAAGAAGCCGATATGGAAATGTGTGGCGGATGGAGCCGTGCTTGGACTCCTCATTCATTTAAAATCAAGGCTAATAAAGTCTATGAGGGTTTGAACTATTTGCCTTATCAGGTATTCCCAGACAAAGCTCACCTAAAACATAAGACTTGGCAAATACGTAATGGCGGCAATGACACCGACAGCCGTATCAAAGATGCCGCACTCCAAGAAATAGTCCACTCTTCGGGTTTGGATGTAGATGGGCAAGAATGCCAACCTGTCGTACATTTTATCAATGGGCAATTTATGGGCATGCTAAACATACGCGAACCCAACAATAAGCACTTCGTAGAAGCAAACTATGGATTGGATGATGACGAAATTGACCAATTTGAGATGTCGCCTGATTCGAACTATGTACAGAAATGTGGTACTGATGAAAGTTTCTCACATTGGCACGAACTATCAGCTGATGCTGCCAATTCAGCAACATATGAGGAAATATGCAACATGGTTGATATTGACGAATACATCAATTACATGGCCATAGAACTATATTTGGGTGGAACAGACTGGCCACAAAACAACATCAAGGGATTCAAGCCCCGACGCGAAGGAGGCAAGTTCCGTTTTGTACTTTTCGATTTGGACGGAGCACTTGCCACTACAAATTCATTTTCTATTTTTGAGGACAAACAGTATAACCACACTTTCGACCTCATATACGACACAGGTGAACGAATGACAGGTGAAATCAAGTGGGTGACCATTTTCTTGAACATGCTGCAGAACGAAGAATTTCGTAAAAAGTTCATTGATACGTACTGCTTGGTGGCAGGAAGTGTCTTTACCCCAGAGCGTTGCGACAGCATTATCGATAAAATGGCAACACGCACAGAAAGCACTCTTTCTTATGAAGGGAAATCGCCTTGGTGGACTGCCAATTCGCTCAAGAGCAATCTTTCCGGACGTCAGCAGTCTATGATTAATTCTCTGAGAAGTTACTATCGCATGAATCTGTCAGACGTAGAGGAACAAAAAGTATCCTTATCGGCAAATATACCTGAAGCACGAATTTTGCTCAATGACATGCAAGTGCCAACCAACAGGTTTGATGGTTCGCTCTTCGCTCCCGTAACTCTGAAAGCCGAAGCACCCGCAGGTTTCCGTTTTGCTGGATGGGCTTCGTTGAATCCGACCAATGCTGAAACAGTATTTGCCAAAGGATGCGAATGGAGCTACTACGACCAAGGTTCGCAAGACGGTATTGCATGGATGAACTCAATCAATAGCTCATGGAATAAAGGCTATGCGCCATTGGGCTATTTTACCAGCGATGCAAATAATGGGCGTGGTTATCAAACATTCCTCGATTACGGAGAAAGCACTTCAAACAAGCGTCCCACCTACTACTTCACACGTCAATTCACACTTTCCCATACACCGGCATCGGACGATGTCTATATACTCAATTACACTGTAGATGACGGTATGGTGGTTTATGTCAATGGAATGGAGGCTGCACGTTACTTGATGCCTCAAGGAACCATTAGTTATAACACTTTCTCATCGACCTATGCAAATGGCAATCCTGATTCTGGAAATATCCAACTGCCAGCCTCATTGTTTAAGAAAGGAGTCAATGTGATTGCCATTGAGGTTCACAACACAGATGCTGGTTCGTCAGATATTTATTTTGATGCCGAATTGACTCTAGTTTCGTCCCAATCAGGTGCTTCGCGTAACTACTTGTCCTACGAGAAAGAATACACTTTGCCTGCAACCGGAAACTTTGACCTCATAGCATGTTACGAGCCACTTTCCGAAGAGGAACTCTTGAACAAGGGTGCAACTCCTGTCCGCATCAATGAAATCAGTGCAGACAACAGTATGTATGTCAATCCTACATACTACAAAAAGAATGATTGGATAGAGTTGTATAACACCACTTCATCACCCGTCAACGTCGCAGGAATGTTCTTGACAGACAATCTGGAAAGTCAGGAAAAGTACCAAATACCAGCAAGTGAAACGGTGAACACCATCATTCCTCCTCATGGTTATCTGATTGTTTGGGCTGACAAGCTTGATCCGGTAATGAATATACATACAAACTTCAAGCTTGATGCCGAAGGAGGATACGTGATGCTGACATCAGAGGACAAAACATGGAGTGATACTCTCTACTATCCACCGCATGCCGACTACATGACCGTAGGACTTTATCCTGATGGTGGTTCAAACATCTATGTGATGAATGTTCCCACCTTTAATGCCACCAACCGGACATCCAGTTATCTGACACTTGTGGATGTACCAGAACCACCAGTTACAGGTGTCCGACATGATATGACGGAAAGCAATAATAAGCTATATGCCTTCTATGCTAATGGCCGACTTACCATTTATGGTCAGGCATCATCGTACGTGACGGTGGATGTTTATGCAACAACTGGTCAACGCATGTTGCACCAATATCCGATCAATCTTACAACAGGTAAAAACGAAGTTGACCTGAATGCATTGCAAGCAGGAATATATGCAGTCCGTATAACAGACATTTTCGGAAAAGTTTACACCCTGAAGATTGTGGTACAATAACAAAAAGGCTGAAAAGCAGACTCAACCTGTAGGAAAAAAGAAATCGACCGCTGTTTGAATAATATTCGGACAGCGGTCGAATGATATTTTGGAAAGGTAAAGTGGCCTACTTTATATACCTCCCTAATATCCGGGAGGCACATTCATATCCCTCGTTATACAAATCAGTCAGTTTTTGGACATCACGCTCCATACGATCTACTTGAATAGGATTTTCAGGACGAATGACAAGAATCCGTCCTTCATCCTCCATCCGTTCGACCATTTCCAATTGGGCATTATACAAATGATTCCTGTTTCTCAAAGCAATGCGCAATTGCGGATATTTCCGATAAAGGAAGAAAGGAGTCTTTATATCCTTCTCGTTCTTTCTATAACCACGATTACGGGTCAGTACAACGATATTTCTTTCATATCCCTGGCTGATAGCGCGTTCAACCGGTATGCTATCTACAATTCCGCCATCCAACATCGGACGTCCGTCCACATAACTGATGGGACATACATAAGGCAAACTGGCCGATGCTCTGACTATCCCTATCAGTCTCCGCCGGTCGCTTTTCTCTTCCATGTAGCAAGGTTGGCCAGTCAGACAATCAGTTGTCACCATCTCAAACTTCATGTCACGGGCGAAATAACTATCATAATCAAAAGGAAGAATCTCTTCAGTAAAACGATTATAAAGCATATCCATATTGATAATGCTACCAGTACGGATAAGATGGTTTATTCCGATGTAATGATATTGTTCAAGCAAGTCTATGTTGCTGAACTTTGCCCGCCCTCGTTGACGGGAGACATACGACACTCCATTGCAAGCACCGGCACTGACGCCTATACCATAGTCAAACTCTATACCATTGTCCATCATATAGTCGAGCACACCGCTGGTGAAAGTACCACGCATCCCACCACCTTCAAGCACAAGTCCTGTATTCTTCATTATCATGTCGCAAAAATACCTCTTTTTACCTTAATAGATGCAAAAAGTTCAGACATTTCATTTTTATTACGTATTTTTGCATGAAAATAGATTTAACAACAAAAAAAACAATATTCGACACTCATGTTTGATTCTCATGTATATAAAGAACGTCGCGAAGCACTCCGCCGTCAGTTGGACGGGGGACTTGTCCTGTTGTTAGGAAATGGCGAAGCATCGTCCAATTATCCAGACAACACGTATCATTTCCGTCAAGATAGTTCATTCCTCTATTTTTTCGGAATCAATCATCCCGGATTTGCAGGTGTGATTGATATAGAGGGTGGGGAAGAGACTCTATTCGGCAATGACTTCACAATGGACGACATCATTTGGATGGGTCCCCAACCCAGTGTAGCCAACCAAGCCCACCGTGTTGGTGTGGAGAAAAGTGCCCCATTGGGTCATTTGAAACAAATCGTGACGAAGGCCCTGCAACAAGGCCGTAAGGTTCATTTTCTGCCTCCTTATCGCCATGCGAACAAATTATGGCTGGAAGAGTTGACAGGAATCCGTGTATCTCAATTGGCCTCTCATGTTTCTGTAGCACTTATCAAGGCTATCGTAGCTTTACGCTCAGTAAAGAGCGATTTGGAGATTGCAGAGATTGAACATGCTTGCGACATCGGTTACGAGATGCATACTACTGCCATGCGCATGTGCCGACCGGGAGTAAAGGAACAACTTATTGCAGGTAGCATAGAAGGCATAGCTTTGGCTCATGGCGCTGGCGTATCGTTTCCAACCATCTTGTCTATGAATGGTGAAACACTACACAACCATTATCATGGAAATCTGCTTGAAGACGGCCGCATGATGCTGGTCGATGCTGGTGCTGAAACAAATATGAATTATTGTTCGGACTTTACCCGTACTGTGCCCGTAAGCGGACATTTCACCCAACGTCAGAAAGAGATATACAACATTGTCGTAGCCGCCCATGATTGTGCAATCGACCATGCCCGTCCGGGAAATACTTGGAAAGCGGTACATTTGGAAGTGTGCCGGGTATTGACAAATGGGCTGAAAGAGTTAGGACTGATGCGCGGCGATATTGATGAAGCCGTAGCAGCAGGTGCACATGCACTTTTCATGCCACACGGACTTGGCCACATGATGGGACTTGACGTCCATGACATGGAAGACCTTGGACAAATCTACGTCGGTTACGATGATGAAATTCGTCCATCAACCCAATTCGGTCTTGCTTCTTTGCGTATGGGACGCCGGCTTGAGGAAGGATTCGTCATTACGGACGAACCGGGAATTTACTTTATACCAGCCCTGATTGACCAATGGCGTGCCGAAGGATTACATTCCGATTTTCTCAATTATGATGCAATAGAGAAATATAAAGACTTTGGCGGTATCCGTTTGGAAGACGATGTTCTTATTACCGCTACCGGTTCGCGCTTCCTCGGACAAAAGCGTATTCCTCTGTACATTGACGAAGTGGAGGAAATAATGAATAAATGAAATGAAAAATCAAATCAATTAATATCAGCTATTAGATGAAAAGACATTTGACATTAGCCACCCTCGCACTGATTGGTGTAGGAGCCATGGCGCAGGAAGCCCCAAAGGCAGACACGACAGGTTTTGTATTTACCACCGTAAAAGAGATTCCCATCACCAGTATCAAGGACCAAAACCGTGCTGGTACATGCTGGTGCTACTCGACACTCAGCTTTATTGAAGCCGAACTTTTGCGTATGGGTAAAGGAGAATATGACTTCTCCGAAATGTATATCGTATATAACACTTATATGGATCGTGCAGACAAGGCTATCCGTACCCACGGTGATGCGTCGTTTTCACAAGGAGGTTCGTTTTACGATGTACTTTACGGCATGAAACATTTCGGTCTTGTACCAGAATCAGAAATGCGCCCCGGTGTAATGTATGGAGACACACTCTCCAACCATAATGAACTTTCAGCCGTAACAGATGCTTATGTAGCAGCTATAGCCAATGGGAATCATAAAAAACTACAAATGTCACCAGACGGCACACCCCTGTGGCGTAAAGGATTGGAAGGCATTTATGATGCATACCTCGGTACCCGCCCTGAGAAGTTCACCTACAACGGTAAAGAATATACACCACAGAGTTTCTATGAATCATTAGGGTTGAATGCTGACGATTATGTGTCACTCACCTCATATACACATCATCCTTTTTACGAAAAGTTCATTCTCGAAATTCAAGACAACTGGCGTTGGGCACAATCTTACAACCTGCCTATCGACGAACTGATTGAAGTGTTTGACAATGCTATCGAAGAGGGTTACACCATTGCTTGGGGAAGCGATGTTAGCGAAGATGGATTTACCCGTAACGGATTGGCCGTCATGCCGGACTTCAAGAAGAGCAAAGAACTGGGCGGATCAGATATGGCCCGTTGGCTCAAGATGACCGCCGCCGAAAAGGCCGAAGCCATCAGTCAGCCCATGCCTCAAAAATGGTGTACTCAAGAAGAGCGCCAATTAGGGTATGACAATTGGGAGACCACCGATGACCACGGAATGCTTATCTATGGAAAAGCCAAAGACCAACAAGGTACCGAGTACTACCTTGTCAAGAACTCATGGGGTAAAGCTGGCAAATATGAAGGCATTTGGTATGCGTCAAAGGCATTCGTCCGCTACAAGACAATGAACATCGTTGTCCACAAAGATGCACTCCCCAAGGAGATAAAGAAGAAATTGGGTTTGAAATAAGCTTATCAAACTACTTTTATCAATACCCCATTCAAAAAAGAGAGGGGTATAACATTTGATTTTTGACGCGGATGACGCGGATGATACGGACATAACAACATCATAAAGAAAGTCCGCTCATCCGCGTCATTTCTGCATCTTGAAATAATGATTCACGAGACTTCTTCTCATCTTAAATCTGTTTTTCATACCAGAAACGGTTTCTGCCATCACCTTGGCAGAGGACTTCCTTCACCTTGGCAGAAGACTTCATCTGGCGTGGCAGTCCACTTCCCATGCCATGACAATACAACAATCGCGTCAGGACATAAAACCATACTTAAAGTCCTATTACATTTAAAAAGTTTAAATATCACATAGAAACCATACATCTTATATCGTTTTTTTGTACCTTTACCCATTCAAATGCGGTTTTGCATGCCGCTATCACTATATAACAGCTTGTGCTGCCCCCTTTTATCCAGGTATAAGCGCCTGGTACTGAGATAAGAATAAATAATAAAAACATATATAAATGAATAACAAATGGATTTACCAATCACCCACCAATGGAGAAATTGAGGCATCCAAAGCTTTGGCCGAGCAAATAGGCATCAGCCCTATGCTATGCCATTTGCTCAGAAAACGTGGTGTGTCCACCCCCGAAGAGGCCAAACGATTCTTCCGACCTTCGCTGAATGAACTGCATGACCCATTCTTGATGAAAGATATGGACAAGGCCGTGGCAAGGCTGAACGAAGCTATGGGTCGTAAAGAGCGTATCCTCGTGTGGGGTGATTACGATGTGGATGGGACAACAGCTGTTGCATTGGTATATAAGTTCTTGCGACAGTTCTATTCCAATATGGATTACTATATCCCCGACCGCTACAACGAAGGATATGGAGTAACCTTCAAAGGTGTGAATTATGCCATCGGGACAGATGTCAAGCTGGTAATTGTCTTGGATTGTGGAATCAAGGCTATCGAAGAAATAGCTTATGCCAAGGAGCATGGCATTGATTTCATTATTTGTGACCATCATGTACCCGACACTGAATTGCCTATAGCCTCGGCTATTCTCAATCCCAAGAGGGAGGATGCAACCTACCCTTATCCACACCTTTCAGGGTGTGGTGTAGGATTCAAGTTTATGCAAGCTTTTGCCAAAGATAATGGTATAGAGTTCAGTCAGTTGATACCGTTGCTTGACCTTGTAGCGGTAAGTGTTGCCAGCGATATAGTACCTATCATGGGGGAAAACCGTGTACTGACTTATCACGGATTGCGTCAGATAAACTCTAATCCCAGCGTGGGTTTGAAAGCCATTATCGACATCTGCGGCCTTTCAGGCAAGGAGATTACCATGAATGACATCATTTTCAAGATAGGGCCACGTATCAATGCCAGCGGACGTGTACAAAACGGGAAAAAGGCAGTTGACCTGCTCACCGAACGTGATTTCAAGAGAGCACTTGAGAAGAGTAATCAAATAAACCAATACAATGAGACTCGAAAGGACCTGGATAAGGCCATGACCGAAGAAGCAAACAATATTGTAGAAGGTTTGGAAGGGCTCAACGACCGGCGAAGCATTGTCATTTTCAACGAACAATGGCACAAAGGAGTAATTGGTATTGTTGCCAGTCGGTTGACCGAGATTTACTATCGTCCTGCCGTGGTTCTTACCCGTACGGACAATATGGCCACAGGGTCGGCACGTTCCGTATCAGGATTCGATGTCTATAAAGCTATAGAAAATTGTCGTGATTTGCTCGAAAACTTTGGAGGACACACCTATGCCGCCGGACTCTCCATGAAGATAGAGCATGTGCCGGAATTTACCCGGCGATTTGAAGAATACGTAGCCGAACACATCCTGCCTGAACAGACAAGAGCAACCATTAACATTGATGCCGAATTGGACTTCAAAGACATCACCAGCAAATTCTTCAATGATTTGAAACGTTTCAATCCTTTTGGCCCTGATAACAACAAACCCATATTCCGTACACGTCAAGTATATGATTACGGAACGAGTAAAGTTGTCGGACGTGAACAAGAACACATCAAGTTAGAATTGGTTGACAACAAGTCAAACAACGTAATGAATGGCATTGCCTTCGGACAGAGTTCACAAGCACGCTATATCAAGACAAAGCGAGCCTTCGACATTTGTTACACCATCGAGGAGAACACCCACAAGCACGGTGAAGTACAACTGCTTATCGAAGATATCAAACCCTTTGAAGAAGAATAATTAATGGAGGTACGTCAAGAGATGCAATCAATTGTGTTTCTTAGACGTACCCTTATTATTATATCAGCACATTGGCACATTATCACATTGGCACATTAGCATATTGGCACATCAGCACATTGGCATATTATCACATTGGCAAATTATCACGACATATTGCAACAATATTGGGGTTATACCTCTTTCCGGGGCATTCAAGAAGAGATTATTGAAAGTATCGGAAGTGGGCATGATACGTTAGGCCTTATGCCTACAGGAGGTGGAAAAAGCATCACATTTCAAGTACCAGCATTGGCACAGCAAGGTGTATGTATAGTCATCACTCCACTGATAGCCCTGATGAAAGATCAAGTTGCCAACTTGCGTGCCCGAGGCATCAAGGCTGTAGCTATCCATACAGGCCTTACCCGCGATGAAATAATCATAGCACTTGAGAACTGTATTTTCGGCGATTACAAGTTCCTTTATATTTCACCTGAAAGATTATCGTCCGACCTTTTTCTTGCTAAAATCAAACGTATCCCCGTAAGTTTCATCACGGTAGATGAAAGCCATTGCATCTCACAATGGGGATACGATTTCCGTCCTGCTTATTTACGAATTGCCGATATTCGGAAACTGCTTCCACATGTACCCATATTGGCACTGACAGCTACGGCCACTCCAGAGGTAGTAAAGGATATACAGAAGCGTTTGGAATTCCGTCAGGAAAATGTATTCAGCATGAGTTTCGAACGCAAAAACTTGGCATACGTTGTTCGTCGGACGGACAATAAGCCGAAGGAGCTGATTCACATTCTGCAACAACTTGCAGGATGCGCCATCATATATACCCGTAGCAGACAACGCACACAAGAGGTTGCCACCTTTCTCCGCCAACAAGGTGTTACAGCCGAGTTCTACCATGCCGGACTTCCTAATATCGAGAAAGATGAACGACAACAACGTTGGCAAAAAGGAGAATCGCGCGTAATGGTGGCTACAAATGCGTTCGGCATGGGTATTGACAAACCGGATGTCAGGATGGTTATACATGTGGACATACCCGACTCACCCGAAGCTTATTTTCAAGAAGCAGGACGTGCCGGACGCGATGGAATGTATGCCTATGCCATATTGTTAGTGGATTCACATGCTCCTACCGTACTCAAACAACGCATACCAAGCACATTCCCTGACAAAAGCTTTATCCGTGAAGTTTATGAACATTTGGGATACTACTATCAATTGGCAATGGGTGATGGAGAAGGGGTAACCTACGAATTCGACATCAGCAAATTTTGTCAGGCCTTCAAACATTTTCCTGTACCCACGGACAGTGCTCTGCGATTACTATCTCAGGCAGGATATATCGAATATGTGGACGAACAGGAAAATGCTTCACGATTGATGTTTATTGTAAGCCGCGATGAACTCTATTCCCACCGCTCAGATGCTGATACGGAAAATGTCATGCGCGCCGTATTGAGGTCATATACAGGGCTTTTTTCTGACTATGTTTATATCGACGAATACCTTTTGGCACACCGCACAGGTTTAAGCTACCATCAGGTATATGAGATATTGAAGTCGCTGAATGCTATGCGCATTATCCGCTATGTACCTCACAAAAAAACACCACTCATACGATATCTGCGCCGACGCGAAGAGTCCGAACGCCTTGTAATACCTCCATCTGTGTACGAAGAGCGCAAGGCCATATATGAACAACGCATACAGACAATGATAACGTATGCCACCGCAACTGACAAATGTAGAAGCCGGATGCTCCTTTCTTATTTTGGAGAGAAAAACAGGTATGATTGCAATCAATGTGATGTATGCCTCGACAAGCACCCGATAGGGTTGAAACGTGGTATTTTCAACAATCTTTTCGCCATGCTGAAACAAATGGCAGAAAATGAAGGTGGAGAAGTGTCCATCTGTTCATTCATGGATGAAGCAGAAAAGATTTGTACACGAAAGAACGTTGAAAAGACAATCCATTATCTGCAAGCCGAAGAACTGATAGAGTTACATGGCGAATTGATACGGATGAAAAGAAACGAATAACGGACTACAAACCAACAAACAAATTGAAAAAAAGCATTATGGAAATTAATGGCCAATCCCAATTACCCCCAATTATAGCCAACCTGATGTATGCAGCTTCTGTCTGTTCTGCACAAGGAAAAACCAATGATGCCATCTTGTTGTACGATAAAATCATTGATATGATACCCGATTACGCCAATGCATATTACGAGCGTGGTCGTGCCAAGCACCAGGCAGGCGATGTACAAGGTGCCACCGAAGACCTTAAAAAGGCTTTTCAACTCTCGCCCGAAATGGAACAAAACATCACTGGCCAATTTCAAGCAGGAAGTACAAAATGCAAATAAAACAACTCACGATATTATAAAAGCCCATAATTAATCTTCCAAATTAAGACATGAATACTACAAAACAAATCAGGAAAATACTGACACTCGGCCTCCTGTTCGGATGCTCGCTACAAACGGAGGCTCAGTATCTCGAGCGGATTTATGATTACATTGAAAACCTCGAAGTCTTTGAAGAAAATCAGGAGGAGGGACACACTTATTATGTGGCGGATGACCATCTGTCACTCAACGGGCAATGGCGTTTCTTCTATGCCGACAAGCCGGAAGAGATTCCTCAGGATTTCTTCCAACCCAGTTTTAAAGATGGGAAATGGGACAAGATAGAGGTGCCCGGCAACTGGGAGATGAAAGGGTACGGAGACCCGATATTCCGTAATGTGCCTACACCGTTCAAGGCCACTCCACCGAATGTGCCCCGCGAGTACAACCCGACGGGAGCCTATCGCCGCACATTCACATTGCCTGGCGATTGGAAGGAGAAACAGGTGTTCCTCCGCATGGAAAAGACCCAAAGTGCTTCGTTCATCTGGATAAACGGTCAACAGGCAGGCTACAACGAGGGCGGACAAGAACCGGCTGAATACGATGTGACACCTTTCCTGAAAGCGGGGAAGAATACCCTTGCCGTATGCGTGGTGAAATATAGCGACGGATATTATCTGGAAGGGCAGGACTATTGGCGCTTGGCGGGCATATTTGATGATGTGACCCTCTATGCCACCCCGAAAACACGCTTGTTTGACTGGTATGTGACAACGGACCTTGACGAACAATACAAGGATGCTACACTCAATGTGGCGGTGGATGTGAAGAGCTACGAACCTACAAACACCACGTATGCCGTGCGTGCCACACTGACCGATGCCAAGGGTACAAAGGTGAAGGAGATGACGACAGAGGAATTCACGATAAACGGTAAGGGCAAGAAGGCGCTGAACATGTCGGCACTGATAGCCAATCCCGCGAAGTGGACGGCTGAAACCCCGACACTCTACAACCTGAAACTTGAATTGTTGGCGGAAGGTGGAAAAACCATTCAGGAGATTACGAGCAGAATGGGATTCAAGGAGACGGAAATCCGCCACCAGACATTCTACTTGAACGGACAACCCATCAAGGTGAATGCCATCAATACACACATGCAACACCCGGAGTTGGGACATGTGATGAACGAAGAGACAATTCGCCGTGACATGGAGATATTGAAGCAATACAATTTCAATGCCGTGCGTATCTCGCACTATCCGCCCGTGAACAAGTATCTGGAGCTGGCCGACGAATATGGTCTCTATATCATTGACGAGACGGGTGACGAGGCACACGCCACGGAGTATGTGTCAAACGACCAACGCTTCCGTAGCATGTATCTTGAGCGTGTGCGCCAGATGGTGTTGCGCGACCGTAATCATGCCAGCGTGCTCTTCTGGAGTGCGGGCAACGAGAGTGGGGAAGGACCACTCATCACCGAAGTGATCAAGGAGGGAAAGAGGCTTGACCCTACACGCTACTTCATGTATGGTGGCAATGCCTATGCTCATCCGGGTGAAGAGATAATCGGCCCCCGTTATCCGACGCCTTACGAACTGGAGATGAACACGGCCATGGTGCCCGAAGAGCAAGACCCTCGTCCTTCGTTTATGGACGAATACCTGTCGGTGGCAGGCAATGCGGGAGGTGGCCTTGATGAGTTTTGGGACGTGATACGCCGTCATCCGCGTGTGATGGGTGGAGCCATCTGGGATTTTGTGAATCCTGGATTGACCGAGCGCATCCGTCCGTTGAAGGACAGTTCGCCCTACAACACCCCCGTACACCTGATGAGCAATGCCCATGTGAAAGACGGTGTGCTTCACTTGAGCGGCCACGAAGAGTGGGTGGAGGTGTACCGTAGCAAGAATGTGGAGCTGGCAGGCAACGCCCTGACCATCAGTTTCGACGTGAAGCCGGGCGAACTGAGCGGCATGTGTGAAGGTGCGCCTTACGTGACAAAGGGCAACACACAATTCGGAGTGGTGCAGAAGGGTAGCGACAAGTTGCAATTCTACCTCCACTCGGGAGTCAAGCACACACTTGACGTGGCATTGCCGGACAATTGGGTGGGCAATTGGCACCACGTGACCGCCTCGTGGGACAGTAAGGAGATGAAACTCTACATAGACGGTGAACTGAAGGGTACTGAAACTACCACTCCCAAAGCTCCGCAAAACAACCGGCGTGGAGGGCCACAGGAGCGGGGCATGCTGAGCAATTTCCCCTATCCGATAAACATCGGACGATTTGCCGGCAATCATGCACAAGACCCGCAAACCACCTATACGGCCGATGCGGAGATGGACAACGTGGCCATCTACAACAAGTGTCTGGCCGACGGTGAAGGAAAGGCGGAGGATGCCGTGCTATACCTCACCTTCGACGGAAATGGTGACGAAGGCACCTTCTACACCATCGGCACTAACATGCGCACCTATGGTTGTATCTGGCCCGACCGCACCGTGCAACCGGAGATGGAGCAGATGAAGTGGACAACACAACCGGTGAGCATCCGCCTGATAGACGCCGACCGTGGCGAGGCTGAGGTGACCAACCACCTCCATTTCACTGACCTGACACAATATGCCTCACACTGGGCTTTGATGGCCGATGGCGAGGTGTTGGAAGAGGGCGATATACAACTCAATGCAGGCCCCGGAGAGAAGCAGGTGATACAGATACCTTATCACAAGCCCGCCATTGTCCCTGGAAAGGAATATCGCGTGATGGTGACATCGGCCTTAAAGAAAGACGAAATGTGGGCCAAAGCCGGACACGAGGTAGCCTGGGATCAGTTGGAGTTGACATCATGGTACGAACACGCACCCGCAGAGAAACTCTCTTCAGCCAACGTGAAGGCCGAAGAAGACGAAAAACAGATAAAGATCAGTGGCCAGGGATTCAGCTACACGATAGAGAAGAGTACGGGTAACCTGGCACAGATTGAATGTGGAGGAAAGGCTGTACTGAAAGAACCGCTCTCGTTCAACCTGTGGCGTGCACCGATTGCCAACGAGTTTGACTCATGGGATGCCTTCCGCGTGAATGGCGGATATGCCGAAGGGTGGGGCAATATGGTTTCCACACTCTTCTACTCGAAGGGATTGAGCCAATTGCGCATACGTCCGGCAGAGATTGAACTGACACACAACGAACACGAGACAACCGTAACCGTACACCAACTGGTGCAGGTGGGCGCTTCGTCATACGGGCAACTCGACCTCTATATACAGGGTGTACAACTGGCCGGCTTCTCCATCGACTACACCTATAGCTTCTACGACGATGGTACCGTGCGCATCACCAACCACATGAGCCCCCAGGGCAAATTGCCCGAAATGCTCCCGCGTATCGGTTTCACCACATCGGTTGCCAACGAATTTGACCAAATTACCTGGTACGGACGTGGCCCCAAGGAAAACTATCCCGACCGTAAGACGGGTTATCCCATAGGCGTATGGACAAAGACGGTGGCCGACATGTACGAGCCTTATCTTCTGCCTCAGGATCATGCCCTGCGCACAGACAACCGTTATGTACAACTCTTGAACAAGGAGGGAAAAGGTGTAGAGATTTCAATGGACGAGCACTTCAACTTCAATGCTTATCCCTTCACTACAGACAACCTCACCAAGAGCCAGTTCACCTATCAGTTGCAACCTCAAGAAGACCGCTATACGCTGAATCTTGACTACAACACGACAGGAGTGGGTTGTACCTGTGTCTATGTGCTCGACGAATACAGAGTGAAACCTGCGGCTTATGACCGCGTGATAACAATAAAGCTTGTGTTCTGAGAGTTACAGGTGAAGGCTTGAGAATAAAGTGCCCTTCAGTTGGCAAATGATAACAAAAAAAGAATGAGAGGTTGCATCTCGCTTCCTCTCATTCTCTATAAATGGACCTTTACAAGGTTGTGTATTAGAAGTTGAAGTAATTCTTTGCGTTGTTGTAGCAAATGTCCTCAACCATCTGGCAGAGACGTTCCATTTCGCATGCGGGGATTTCTCCGTTTTCTACATCCTTACCGAGAAGGTTACAGAGTGTACGACGGAAGTACTCATGACGCGGGTAGGAGAGGAACGAACGTGAGTCGGTCAACATACCTACGAAGCGGCTCAAGAGACCAAGGAGAGAGAGGGCATTCATCTGTTTCTCCATACCATCCTTCTGATCGAGGAACCACCAACCTGAACCGAACTGGATTTTACCGGGGCAAGAGCCGTCCTGGAAGTTGCCGAGCATAGTGGCAATCACTTCGTTGGCACAGGGATTGAGGTTGTAGATGATAGTCTTGGTCAACTTGTCCTGACTATTCAGTTTGTCAAAGAACTTGGACATCTTCTTGGCGGTGTTGAACTCACCGATAGAGTCGAAACCTGTGTCGGGGCCAAGGAGCTTGAACATCTTAGAGTTGTTGTCGCGGATAGCTCCGTAGTGGAATTGCTGTGCCCAACCGCTTGCGTGATCCATCTTGGCAAACTCAATCATCATGCAGCTCTTGAACTTGAGGATTTCTTCCTGAGTCAGTTCTGTGCCACCATATACCTTATTAAATATTGCATTGATTTCAGCATCTGTGTAATCCTCGGCATAGAATTCCTCGATACCGTGGTCGCTCAACTTACAACCCATTGATTCGAAGAAGTCGTGACGTTTCTGGAGGGCATCAATCACGTCGTTGAAACAGTTGATAGTCACACCGCTCACCTCAGAAAGTTGCTCGATGTATGCGCGGAAATTGGCAGGAACCTCTACGGCCATAGCCTTGTCGGGACGCCATGTGGGAAGCATCTTCACTTCGAATCCGCTCTCCTTCACCTGCTTGTGGTACTCGAGTGAATCAACGGGATCGTCAGTAGTACAAACGGTCTCCACGTTGTAGCGACGCATCAGGCCACGGGCGGTCATGCCGGGTTGCTGAAGCTTTTCGTTACACTCTTCGTAGATTTCACGGGCGGTAGTGGGGTTGAGCACCTTGTCGATACCGAAAGCTGTCTTCAACTCCAGGTGTGTCCAGTGATAAAGAGGATTGCGGAAGGTATAGGGTACTGTCTCAGCCCACTTCTCGAACTTTTCCCAATCGGTAGTGTCCTTGCCGGTGCAGAAACGTTCGGCCACACCGTTTGAACGCATGGCACGCCACTTGTAGTGGTCGCCACCCAACCAGATTTCGGTAATAGAACGGAACTTATAGTCATCAGCCACCATCTTGGGGATCAAATGACAATGATAGTCAATGATGGGCATCTTGGCCGCATGTTCGTGATACAACTTCTGGGCAGTTTCTGTCTGCAACAGGAAGTTTTCATCCATAAATTTCTTCATACAAGTCGTTGTATTAAATGTTAGTATTTAGGTTAATTCTATTTTTTCACCGTTATCGAGCACGAAAATACGGATTTTATTTGGAGTTACAAAATAAGTTCGTAAATTTGTGCCCATTATTTAGATAATTTATCCATCTACACATGTAGAAAGAACAATTAATACCATTATTTATAGTAATATGAGACCTTTAAACAAACAAACTGCCCCGAAGGCAGAACGCACCGAACGCATCATTCAGTTTGGTGAAGGAAATTTTTTGCGTGCATTCGTTGACTGGATCATCTATAACATGAATGAGAAGGCCGACTTCAATAGCAGCGTAGTAGTGGTACAACCCATCGAGAAGGGTATGGTGGACATGCTCAACGGACAAGATTGTCTGTATCATGTGAACCTCCAGGGTCTTGACAAGGGCGAAGTGGTGAACAGCCTCACTCGTATCGACGTCATCAGCCGTGCGTTAAATCCCTATTCTCAGTTTGATGAGTACATGAAGCTGGCCGAGCAACCCGAAATGCGTTTCGTCATCAGTAACACTACTGAGGCCGGTATCGCTTTCGATCCCGCTTGCAAGATTGACGACGCTCCTTGCTCATCTTATCCCGGTAAGCTCACCCAGTTGCTCTACCACCGTTTCAAGACCTTCAATGGCGACCCCACTAAGGGTCTCATCATCTTCCCCTGCGAGCTTATCTTCTTGAACGGTCACCACCTGAAGGATTGCATCCGCAAGTACATCCAGTTGTGGAACCTGGGCGAAGAGTTCAGCAAGTGGTTCGAAGAGTCTTGTGGCGTATATGCAACACTCGTTGACCGCATCGTGCCGGGCTTCCCCCGCAAGGACATTGCCGCTATCCAAGACAAACTCCAGTATGAGGACAACCTCGTGGTACAGGCCGAAATCTTCCACCTTTGGGTTATCGAGGCTCCACAGGAAGTGGCCAAGGAATTCCCCGCCGACAAGGCTGGCTTGAACGTACTCTTCGTGCCTTCAGAGGCTCCTTACCACGAACGTAAGGTGACTCTCTTGAATGGTCCTCACACCGTACTTTCACCCGTGGCTTACTTGGCTGGATTGAACATCGTACGCGAGGCTTGCCAGCACGAAGTTATCGGCAAGTACATCAACAAGGTGATGTTTGAGGAACTGATGGAGACTTTGAACTTGCCGAAGGACGAACTGAAGAAGTTTGCCGAGGATGTGCTCGAGCGCTTCAACAACCCGTTCGTTGACCATCAGGTGACAAGCATCATGCTCAACTCATTCCCCAAATACCAGACACGCGACCTGCCCGGCCTGAAGACTTACCTCGAGCGCAAGGGCGAACTTCCCAAGGGTCTCGTACTCGGTCTTGCCGCCATCATCACTTACTACAAGGGTGGTGTACGTGCCGACGGTGCCGAAATCGTGCCCAACGATGCTCCCGAAATCATGCAACTCCTCAGCGACCTGTGGGCAACCGGTTGCACCAAGAAGGTTACTGAAGGTGTGCTTGCCGCCGAAAGCATCTGGGGCGAAAACCTCAACAACATCCCTGGCCTTGCCGATGCCGTTAAGGGTTACCTCGACGCTATCCAGGAGAAGGGCATGATGGAGGTTGTAAAGAGCATCCTTTGATCCGAATTCCCCTTTTCCTAAAGGGAGAGCAAACAAGAACATGAGTAACTAATGTTACCGACAAATAAAATAGGAGTACCCCACGGAATACTCCTATTTTTTCATATTGGTGTCCGGTAAACCGCTATAATATCTTGCAACCTTAAACCTTAAACCTTAAACCTTGCAACCTTGAACCTTAAACCTTAAACCTTGAACCTTAAACTCGTAGCTCATCACTCGTAGCTAGTAGCTAGTCACTAGTCACTAACAGCCACTAATCGCCTGCAATGCCTTTCCGTAATCGGGTTCTTTGGTGATTTCGGGCACCAGTTCGGAGTATATCACCTTGCCTTCGGGGTTGATGACTACCACGGCACGGGCAAGGAGGCCTGCCATGGGGCCGTCGGCAATGAGTACGCCGTAGGCTTCGCCAAAGTCCGAATGGGGGCGGAAGTCGGAGAGGGGAGTGACATAAAACAGGCCCTCCACGGTGCAGAAGCGCCGTTGGGCAAATGGCAGGTCGCGCGAGATGCAAAGCACCCGTGTGTGGGGAAGTTCGGTGGCCATCTTGTTGAATCGTCTCACACTGTTGGCACACACATCGGTGTCCAGGCTTGGGAAAATGTTCAGCACCAGGTTTCCCCCTGCGCCATCTTTCAGGGTGAAGTCACTCAGATTTTCGCTCACCAGGCAGAAGTCGGGTGCCATATCGCCAGCTTTGACAAATGTCCCCTGCAATCCTATGGGTTTTCCTTTCAATGTTACGCTATTCATACTCTTACTTCTATATTAATTGTTCATTTGGAAGAGGTAACATCGCCGGACACCTCTTTGTTCGCTTGCAGAAAAACTATTGGTGCCCGATAAACTACTCTATAATGTTTTGCTTTAGTGCGTTTTAAGAGCGTACAAGCCCTACCTGCAATCTTTTTTGTCGGCTTATCATGCTATAGGAGGGTGCAAGAAATACATTCTTCATCCGCAGATAGCGCAGATGACGCAGATGGATATTCCCATTCGGCCTGATAAAGCAATGAGAAGAAAAAATAAAGAATTTGCGTCATCTGCGGATGAAAAATTTATGGTGGTAGTTTTACCGGACACCAATATGAAAAATATCCTTAATTTCTGGAGTTTCAAACAGGAGCATAAAAAAAAGGAGCACCCCAATCGGGATGCCCCTATATGATGATTGTCTATACCCCCCGAAGGGAGTTGGAGGCGATAGTCACTATCCGCTAGTCACTCGTCACTAGTAGCTAGTCACTCGTAGCTAGTAGCTAGTAACTAGTCACTACCTCACCACCACCTTCTTTCCATTCGAGATATAGATGCCCGGACGTGTGGGTGCCCCATCCAGTCGGCGGCCCATCAGGTCGTAGTAGATGGCAGGAGCCGTTTCGGGCCTATAGATGGACTCGATGGCATCTGCATTGTCCGCCTTGGTGATGATGACATTGTCTATCAGGATGGCACCCGGGTCGTATCCGTTGCGGTTGTTGCGCTCGTAGATACCCTTCATCAAGGGGCTTTCGCCGGTGCGCAGGGTGTAGGTACCTTCCAGAACGGTGGCACCGTTGGCCTTGTCCTTCATCTGATATTTCACTGTGGCCGTGGGTACATCCACGTTGAGTGTCAGGTGATACCAGTGGCTGCTTGTGAATGTCCATGTGCCCTGGTTCTTGCGCTCTGTCCCGCCCTCGAATATCTGTTCGTTCACCGTAGCGGTGGTTCCTCCCGGTATGGTCAGTTCGAAGAGGTAGGGGTTGTGCACCTCTACTTCCGTGGTCACCCAGAACCATCCCCAGTTGTTGGCCACCTCGTCGGGAGCCGACTGGCTCATCACGGTGAAGTAGGCCGTCTTGTTGCCCTGTACGATGGCCAGGTCGAGGTCGAGGGTATAGGCCGTCACACCCGTGAAGTCGGCCGGTGTCAGGAAGAAGTCGGCCCTGTCGGCACTGGCTACGATGCTGGCCGCACGACCCGTCGAACCGTCAAACATGGGCTCCACCAGCGAGCCGTTTCCGCGTTTCCAGTAGTCGGCAGCCTCGCCCTTCTCGAAGGTGTAGGCCAAGAGCACGTTCTCGCCCAAGGGTTCGTCGCCGGGGGGCTCTTCAGGTTTCACCTCCTCGAGGAACTCCTCTTCGCCCTCGATGTTGAAGTTTGCCCCTGCCAGGTAGTAGCCCAGGTGAGGCGGCTGGTTGTAGGCCACATTCTGCCAGGCGATGGCCATGCGGTAGGTGTGGTCGTGCATCAGGGTGGGCACGCGGTGCTTGCTTTCGATGTTTGTGGCGATGATGTTCAGTTGCGAGGGGTCATTCTTGTTCCACATGATCATCTCTTCGCGCCAGTCGCCCATGATGTCAGCCTGCAGGCAGGGAGTGGCCTTTGTCCAGTTGCACGATTGCGAGTTGTTGTATCCCACTGATGTGTTCACATACTGGCTTCCGTTCCAATCCGTTATGCGGGGCGATGATACGCCTGTCGAACTGTTCAGCGCACCGTCGTAGAGCTCGTCCTGCAGGTCGCCGTCCCAATAGATGCGGAAGTTCATCGAGGGTGCCGAGTTGATGACGGTGTTGAACTCACCCGATGCCGTCTCGCGCGGGTTGTTGCCCTTCGGTCCCCAGAATTCGTATCCTTCGTACTTGTCGCTGATGTCAGCAGCTATGCCTCGTCCGGTGTCACCGTCGGCCGTCTGGTGGAAGATGACCTCTCCCGTGCGGGCATCGAACATGGCTATGCCGTAAGGCGAACTCTCGTTGCAACGGAACACCTCGTAGCCCGGGCGCGAGGGTATCATATCTGCCACGTGCATGGCATCGCCGTGACCCAGTCCGGTGGAGTAGAGCAGCCATCCGTCGTTGTCGATGGTGGCCGAGCCGTAGATGATTTCGTCGCATCCGTCGGCATCCACATCGGCCACACTCAGGTTGTGGTTACCCTGCCCGTAGGCCGTGTAGCTGTTACTCGTGCCGAAGGTATTACTGTTGTACGTGCGCGATGTCTTGGTCATGGTGGAATCCGTCAGCTCCACTTTGGTTCTCGACACCGAGCCGTGCAACCATCTGTGCTTCAATTTCTCTCCGTCAAAGTCCACCGCCCACAGGTAGGAGTAGGTGTAGTACCCGCGGCACATCACCGCCGAGGGTCGCTTGTCCTGTCCGTCCAGATAGGCCACCGCCGCCAGGAATCGGTTTCCGCGGTTGCCGTACGAGGCCACATAGTCCTTCTTTCCCGAGCGGTCGTCCCAGTTGAGCACCGTGCCCGATGCCGCTCCGCCGTATCCGCCATCGCGGTTGGGGTTGTAGAAGATGGTGTGTATGGCCTTACCCGTAGCCCCCTCGAACACGGTCAGGTACTCCTGTCCGCCCACCATGCGGGCACCGTTCGAGGCACGCCAGTCGCGTGTGTTGTCGGCGGCTTTGATGGCAGGGTCGTCGGCCACCTGGTTCACATAGTTGCCCAACCCGTCCTTACCGCCGGGGCCTGTACGCATGATGATTTCCGACTTTCCGTCCTTGTCGAAGTCATAGACAAGGTATTGCGTGTGGTGGTCGCCCGCCAGCATGTTGATGCCCATGTCGATGCGCCACAGCTTTTCGCCGTTCAGGCGGTAGCAGTCTATGTACTCAAGGCCCGGATGACGTCCCTCACCGCCGTTGTCGGTCTTGTTCGAGGGTATCCATTTCACGATGATTTCATACTCCCCGTCGCCATCCACATCGCCGGCAGAGCAGTCGTTGGGTGTGTAGGTGTAGGTCTCGCCCGTCACGTCGTCCACCCCGCTGGCGGGGAGGTCCAGTTGCACCACCTTGTACTTGTCTGTCCACGGGGTAGCCGCCTCGCTGGTGGCCACCTCCTTGCCATCTACGAGCGTCACCACCTGATACTGGTTGTCCACCGTACCGTTGGGGTCAACGAAGTTCGTACGTCCGCAGATGTTGCGTGCTATCAGCTTGCCGTCGCGCAGGAGGTTGAAGGTCGTGGTCTTCGCATCGTCCGTGCCCAGCAAGCGCCAGCTCACGTAGATGCCTCTCGATTGTGCCGGCATGGCCATCACACCGCGTGTCAACGGCTCCATCTGCACCGCCGGGGTCACCTGTGCCTCTGCCACCGTGAAGGAGAGCATGGCACCAAGAATTAGTAGCTTTGAATGTTTCATCGTTTTTCTGTTGTTTTGGTATAAGTAATTCATGATGGGCACAAAGATACGCTTTTTCTCCAACAATCATGCACTTACAGACGGTTTTTCTTTGTCCTTCCACTTTGCAAATATACCACATACAGCCCATGAATGTCAAGAGGGGAGGGCGTTTTGGCGGAGATTTAACATCAGCTACGAGTTACGGGCTACCAGTGACAAGTTGATTTTCAGCCGAATGTACTTGTAGCTCGTCACTCGTAGCTCGTAACTCTTTTAACATTCCGCATTCAGACAGTTGTAAGGATTATTCGCCATCACACAGCTATCACAGTTATCACAAATCACAGATAACAGTTAGTTGAAAACGAAAATGAAAGGTTGGTGTGAAAACTTATATTATATATATAATATAAAATATTCTTTACATTACCGCATCAGTTATGATTTCACTTTTTTGTATCTGTGATTTGTGATTTGTGATAACTGTGACACACTTTGTGCGTGCATCTCACATTCCCTACCAGCATGACTCACACCCCAAAAAACGGCATATTTTTCCCCTATCTTCCAAAAATTTTTTCTCCGTGCACCCCGAAAATTTTCATCGGCAATGCCACCCCCAAGCCCTCCCCATACCTCTTGGGCGATGTGGACCATCACCCCCTACGCTTGCGGAAGCAAATCGTAAACCACGGAATAGACCCATTTAAAATGATAAATAATGCGGACAATACACAACCATTGACATAGTGAATGAAACCCCGCCCGAGAAAGTATTGGAGCGTACAGAAAACCAAACTGAAGCAGGCGGGCAATGAGTTGACTACATGTGTTGTCAACTGAAAATGGTGTCATTCTTCTTTAAACTTGTAATTGTCAAATATTTGTAGCATCTTTACAAAAAGATAATTGGATGCAATAAAACATGGGCAATATGAATAAGAATGACCAAATAGTCATCTATCAGACCGAGGACGGGCAGACGCAAGTGGACGTCCGCATGGAGAATGAGACTGTGTGGTTGACACAGGCGCAGATGGCGGAGCTGTTTCAAACGGACAGGACCTCCATTGTCCGCCATATCAACAACATCTACAAAGTTGAAGAATTGGAGCGGGAGTCAACCTGTGCAAAAATTGCACAACTTCAAATTGAGGGTAACAGAAGTGTGACTCGCCAAATACCATACTTTAATCTTGACATGATAATTTCAGTCGGTTATCGCGTCAACTCTAAGCGCGGTGTCAAGTTCCGCCAATGGGCAAACAAAATTCTGAAGGAATACCTTGTGAAAGGCTATGCCGTGAACGACCGCCTGCGTCGCGACCAGTTGGGCGAACTCCGCCAGTTGGTGCAGGTTGTCGGGCGCACCCTCAACCAAATCTATCTGGAAAATTACGCCCTCCACAAAGTCCGTCCGTATGCACCTACGGAGGAAGGAACCGGCACCATGATGACTGCCGGCGGATGTGGAAATTGTGAACAATCTTTTTTGTCATTTCCCAAATATGTAGTATCTTCGCAGAGGATAAGCATTTGAACAAAAAATGAACTCACAAAGATTTCTTATAAGTTCGCCAAGAGGATAAATGGAAAAGTCGAAATAGTATGAACAAGATATCTATCCGATTCTATAACGACCACGAGGTGCGGGCCATTTGGGATGAAGAACAGAGCAAGTGGTGGTTCTCCATCGTAGATATAGTGGCTGCCATTACGGAAAGCCCCCGTCCACGTGTCTATTGGGGTACACTGAAAAATCGGAAAAAGGATGAATATGGTCAGTTGTATTCAAAATGTATACAACTGAAAATGGTGTCGTCCGACGGCAAGCGTTATGCCACCGACTGCTTTGCACAAGAGAACATTGCAGAGGTGGTGAAGACTCTGCCAAGCAAACGTGCCACCCACTTCCTCGATTGGTTGACATATTCTGAAAACTCCATCGACGGACGGAGCAAGAAAAAGGCTTATACGTTCATGCAGAGCAACTTGGTGAGTGCGGAGGATGTAGGGACGGTGAAGAGCCTCCAACAAATCCATGCCTATCTCTTTGGCGGACTTTATGACTTTGCCGGACAGATACGTACCAAGACGATATGGAAGGACGGCACGCTGTTTTGCCGAGCTGAATATCTGTTGGAGAACCTGAAAATGATAGAGCGGATGCCAGAGAATACATTCAACCAAATAGTGGAAAAATACGTGGAGATGAACGTGGCACACCCCTTTATGGAGGGCAACGGACGCTCTACGCGTATCTGGCTCGACCTCATCTTCAAGAAGCGGTTGAAACTTTGCGTGGATTGGAGCCGGATTGACAAGAAAGAATATCTCGAAGCCATGCGTAAAAGCACGACGGATGCCCTACCTATCAAACGATTGCTCAAAGGTGCAATGACCGACCTCATCGATGACCGCGAAATCTTCATGAAAGGAATCGACTATTCTTATTACTACGAAGAAGCTGATAATACATAATATCCCCCATGCCCGACCGACTGACACCCGAACAAAGGAGGCGATGCATGAAGAGCATCCGAAGCCGCAATACGAAGCCCGAGATGATGGTGCGCCGCTACCTCTTCTCTCGCGGATTCCGCTATCGGGTGAACGTCAAGCGCCTGCCCGGCACACCCGATATTGTGTTGCGAAAATATCGGACAGTCATCTTCATCAACGGATGCTTCTGGCACGGCCACGAAGATTGCCCATACTTCGTCCTCCCCAAGACAAACACCCCCTTCTGGAAAGCCAAGATAGAGCGCAACCGCGAACGCGACATGCAGAAGCGCATCCAGCTCCGCCTCCTCGGCTGGCACACCATCATCCTGTGGGAGTGCCAGTTGAAGCCCACGCGTCGCGACCTCACCCTGAAAGGCCTTGAGCGCACCCTCAACCAAATCTATCTGGAAAACTACGCCCTCCACAAAGTCCGCCCGTATGCGCCTGTAGAGGAAGAAACCAACGGTATGCTGGTGGCGGATGGGGGAGAGGTTACCACTACTTGAGTAGAGTAAAAACGTGCGCACTATGGGGAAAATTAGCAACATGAAAGGTGCGCATTGCAGGGTAAAACATTTAATTTCCCCATTTTACCGCAAAATATCATTCATAAACTTGTGTATATCAAATAGAAGATGTATTTTTGTGCAGATTTGGAATCAGACTCCAAATTTGCATACTTTTATACTACAAGGATGATTACTAGAAAGATAGAGCAAACACTTAGGGATTTGATACCCTACTTCAAGGTGATAACCATCACGGGACCCCGGCAATCGGGGAAGACAACATTGTGCAAACAGGTGTTTCCCGATTACGCATACGTCAACCTGGAAGATATAGCAGTGCGCGAACAAGCAGCGACCGACCCTAAAGCCTTCCTGTCGGCCTATACCCAAGGCGTCATCATTGACGAAGCACAGAACTATCCCGAACTGTTTTCCTATATACAGGTCATCTCTGATGCCAATCCCGACCGTCGCTACGTCATCACCGGCAGCAGCAACTTCAGTTTGTTGGAAAATATCAGTCAGTCATTGGCCGGACGAGCAGCAGTACTCACCCTGTTGCCACTTTCGTTGCAAGAGTTGGACGGGCTTGCCACCACAGATGTCAGTACCGACACCTTGTTGCTCAGAGGCTGTTATCCGGCCGTATGGGCAGGCATACAACCCTATCATTTGCTCTATCCCAACTATTACACCACGTATGTAGAGCGCGATGTGCGGCGCATTGTCAATGTCACCAATCTGCGCGATTTCCAAACCTTCATCCGTCTGGCAGCCGGACGCGCAGGTACGGAGTTCAATGCATCAGCACTCTCTAATGCCGTGGGAGTCAGTGTCAAGACCATCCAATCGTGGCTCTCCATTCTCACAGCCTCTTACATTACTTTCACCCTTTCACCCTTCTATGAGAACATAGGTAAACGTCTCATCAAAGCTCCCAAACTCTATTTCTTCGACACAGGACTGCTCTGCTATCTGCTAGGAATCGAAACCGAACAGCAATTGGCTATACACCCCCTCAGAGGAAATATCTTTGAAAACTACGTGGTGGTCGAGGCATACAAGCAATTGGTCAATCAAGGCAAAGAACCGAACCTCTATTTCTATCGCGACAGCTCCCAACATGAGGTGGATTTGCTTCGCCAAAGAAGTTTTCAATACGAGGCTTACGAAATAAAATCCTCGCAAACCTTTACGCGCGATTTTCTCAGTGGCCTTCACTATTTGGGGAAACTCTTGGGTGACCGCCTCATCAAGTCCGCTGTCATCTATGCGGGCGAAGAACAAACAGTCTCCACTTTAGACGGCATTGTCAATTATCGGCATTTTAAGATATGAAGCCCTCCCGTCGCGACCTCACCCTGAAAGGCCTTGAGCGCACCCTCAACCAAATCTATCTGGAAAACTACGCCCTCCACAAAGTCCGCCCGTATGCACCTGTAGAGGAAGAAACCAACGGTATGCTGGTGGCGGATGGGGGAGAGGGGTGAAAGATAAACGTCTTTTCAGCCATCAAATCCATTGAAAACTGCCCAAAAATAAACCAAGAATGCCTAAAAAGACATTATCCCAAGCTTTGGGACAACTAAACTAAGCTTTAAGATAACTAAACCAAACTTTGAGATAACTAAACCAAAGCTTGGGATAAAAAATAGTCAGGCACTCTCCATCTTTTTCTTGCCAATTCCAGTATAAATGCATGCCTATTTGCATCTTTTGTTTAGCCATTTTGCTAAGGGGGGCTATAAATTAGTCCCACATTCTTAGCTTTTACCATAACCCCAAAATCATTTATGAACCAAGAAGTCTATAGCCAAATCTATAATCAGGGAAAAAAGAGTTCCTAAAAGCATAAAGTTTGACAAAGAAGCCCAAACAGGGGTTTGTCTATAAACGAACCTATTTCTCCCTCTTATTTAATTCTTTTAATCTTTTACACTCTACAAACGGTGAAACTCCGCCTGTAGTAGGTTGAAATATTCTATTGTAAGTCATAATTTTGCACAGAAATATCAATAAAACCAGATGAATGTTCGCAAGGAAAAAAGGAAATCATTATCTTTGCGAGATAAAAAGTTTGTGTTATGGGGAATCCACAAATAGTTGTCCTAATAAGAATAGCACTGATAATAGGTATTTTTCTTGTGCTTCTTCAAATTGTTCGGCTTATAAAAAGAATGATTGAAATGAAGCACAGACGTGAACTTATATCCAGTGTAACGCCACTTGATAGAGGCACTGAATCTGAACGAGATCTTGTATATAAATTAATTCAAAGTGGTATCCCTGCTAAAACCATTTTTCATGACTTACTTATAGAAAAGGGTAATGGCGAATATTCACAAATAGATGTAGTTGTACCAACCAAAGTAGGAATCCTTGTTTTTGAGGTCAAGGATTATAGCGGATGGATATTTGGTAATGGCGGACATGAACAATGGACACAAGTAATGGCTTACGGTAATGAAAAATATCGTTTTTATAATCCCATCCGACAAAATGCATCCCACATCCGATATCTAAGAAAAGAATTAAATCTTCCTGACAATATTCCTGTATTTTCAATTATCGTATTTTACGGCAATAGTACATTAAAAGATTTGAATTATATCCCTCGAAACACCTTTGTCATAAAGCCTTATCGCGTGAATGATGTCATTACAGACATTTTAAATTATAATCCAGAAGCACCTTTTACTGACAAATGGGAAATCATTCGTCTGCTTAAAGAAGCAGTTGAACGTGGAGACTCAACGTATGCCACACAACAACATATCCAAAACATAGGTGACAAATTGGGAAAACATAGAATTTACGAATAATAAAAAATGACAATATGAAAGCATTCTTTTACACATTACTGATTATCGTAATCATCTGCGCCACGTGCGTAGTGACTTGTCCTGATAAAGAGACCCATACCGAAGCCCTGATGGACGTATTAACCGATGTTATGGAAGAGGAAATGGGGGATGAGATGACAGAAAATGCACTAAATCTCACTATTTCGTCCATGGCTATAGGGCTTGGACAAATGATAGTAAAAAACAATATGGAGGTGGATAATTACTTCCTCTTCAGTGTTGGTAAAGCTGGTGATAATGTCGTTTCCGTCGGTGTGATGAACCATGTGTTCACCATATCGAAAGAAGAACTATTGAAGAAAATTGAGGAGGAAGAATGAAAACCATCCAAGTAGTTGCCGCCATCATACATGATGAAGGAGGAAATTTGCTTGCCACCCAACGGGGATATGGCGAGTACAAGGGATGGTGGGAGTTTCCCGGCGGGAAAATGGAAGAGGGCGAGAGCAGGGAGGTGGCGCTCGTGCGCGAGATATGGGAGGAACTCTGTGTGATGATAATGCCCGAGAAGTGGCTATGCACGGTGGAGCATGACTACCCGACATTTCACCTGACGATGCATTGCGCCCTGTGCCGCATCGTGCAGGGAAGGGTGAAACTGAACGAACACCTCTCCGCGCAATGGCTAAGCCGGGAGGAACTGGACACCGTGCAATGGCTACCGGCGGATGTGGAGGTGGTGAAGGAGCTACGAGTGACTAGTGACTAGCTACTAGCTACGAGTGACGAGCTACGAGTAACGAGTGAATAGTGGCGAACTACCCCCAAAAAAGCGAAAATCACTACCCAAAAGGACAAAAGTACTTCCCACAAAGCCAGATAATCGAACTGACAAGGATTTCTTGATAGTTCACCCCAAAAGAATAACAACCTGATTTTTCCTTATCAATAAGAAAGGGCACCCCGAAAAGGATGCCCTTTATAAATCTCATCACTAGTAGCTAGTAGCTACTTCATCAAATCATTCTTCTGCAATGTCCATCCGGGACGGGAGGCGAGGAGGGGTTTCTTGCCCTTGAACATCTTGGCGGCACGCTTGTCGCCCTTGAGTTGCCAGTCGAGCCAGGCGAGGGCTACGATGGAGTAATCGCCTCCGTGGGGCTGGGCATAGGTGCCACCATGACCTACGGGAAGGTTGGCAAAGCAGGCGGGGACGTGGGTGATGCGGGTGAAGTCGTCCTTGCCGTTGGCATAAGCTATGTCGCTCTCGCCACCGAGCATGTACATGACGGGGCAATGTATCTCGCCCAACTTCTCCTTTGGAGGCATGGGCATGCCGGGCATGGCGGTAGAGGGGTTGGTGAAAAGACCACTATTGCACACCATGAGGGTCTTGATACGGGGATCGGCGCAATTGTAGAGTGTCTGGAGTCCGCCACACGACATGCCGGCCACGCAGATGGCACGGACATCAATCTTCAGGTAGTAGGGCGACGAGGGGTCGGCATTCTGGGCTATGACCCAATCCATGGATTCGACCTGTTGCTGGGTGGTGGAGCGGGGACCCTGGTAGGGCTCGGCACCATTGCGGGGGATATAGCCGGTGGCCACGACGAGGTATCCGTGGGAGGCTATCTCGTTGAGGAACTTGTAGTGCTCGAAGGGGCTATTGTAGCAGGCACCATTGCCCCATACGAGAACGGGTAGGGGATTCTTGGCACTGAACGGCGTGAGGTCGAGGGGCACAAAGATGGTGTGTGCATCGAGGCTGGCCTCTTCCTTCATGATGGCCTTGTGGGGGCCACGGCCACCCTTTTCTACTACGACTACATTTTCTTCACTCTGGGCTGACAACACATGGGGGCACATCAGGCCTGCCATGATGAGTGCGGTGGTAAAAATACGATTCAGTTTCATTAGGGATTTATGATTTATGAGTTTTGAATTATGAATTATGAGTTATGAGTGATGAATTATGAGTGATGAGTGATTTAGAGTGACTAACGACTAGGGGGTATGAGTTTTGAGTTGTAAGTGCCGCATGGCCAACTTTAATCCGCGTCATCTGCGTCATCTGCGTCTGAAAAATTAGTGCCGCATGGTCACTCAGCACTCAGAACTCAGCACTCAGCACTCAAAACTCAAAGGATTAGCGCCGCATGGACACTAGTCACTATCCGCTAGTAGCTAGTAGCTAGTCACTAGTGTCGCTACCTCACCATCCATATTTTCAGGCAGATGAGCCCTTCCTCGCCACCCATGCTGGGTTGGCAGACGTAGATGGCATTGTTGAGCCAGGCATATTTGCTATCCATGGGGGCCTCGAACTGAGGGGCGGTGCGGAAATAGAATTGGGGCTTGCCGTCGGCATCCTTGCCTGTACAGATAAGGCCACGGTTGCGCACGTGGATGTTCACACCATCGTCGGTGCGGATGCTATAGATGGCCTCCAGCTCGGTGCGGCCAAGGGCAGGCGATTGCAACTGGTAATCGGCTCCACCAGGCAGGATGGTGCCTTTCAGGCGCGGGCCTTCGAACGTGCCGCCCACAATGGGGATAATGAAACGGTTGCCGTGCGAAGTCTGGCCCACCTGATAGGCACCCTCGCACTTCACTTTCAACTCGACGACAAACTCCAGTTGGGGAGCTTCGTGTTGCGCCTTGCCCATACTGACAATGAGGCAAAGGAGCATTGCGGTCAATAAGCTTTTCATACACTAATAATAACTTTGGCCCAAAAGTACTGCTTTTCTACGAAAATGATGCCTTTGTACACTCGTTTTTTTAAAGATGCAACAAATAAAAAACAAGTCGAAATATATTTCCACTTTTTTCTTTGTACTGAACGTAACTTGACGTATCTTTGCTAACGTGAAGCAAACTACTGACGAAAAATGGCTATGAACGAAACCATAAAGTTGAAGGACCTCTCCATCGGATACAACGAGAAGGGACGGGGAAAGAAATACATCGCACAGGAGATCAATGCAAGCCTGTACGAAGGGCAACTGACCTGCCTGCTGGGGGCTAACGGTGCCGGTAAAAGCACGTTGCTACGCACACTATCGGCCTTCCTGCCACCATTGGAGGGGGAGGTGTTGCTGAAAGGAAAACGGATTGAGGAGTACTCGGCCAACGAACGGGCACGGCTCGTGGGGGTGGTGCTGACGGAAAAGCCGGAGTTGCACCACATGATGGTGGGCGAACTGGTGGGGATGGGACGAAGCCCGTACACCAACTTCTGGGGAAGCCTGTCAACAACCGATCGCGAGGCCGTCAACAAGGCACTGGAAATGGTGGGGATGAGCGACTTTTCCACCCGTCTGGTGGACACTCTGAGCGATGGAGAAAGACAGAAGGTGATGATAGCCAAGGCGCTGGCTCAAGAAACCCCTGTGATATACCTGGACGAACCGACGGCCTTCCTCGACTATCCGAGCAAGGTGGACACCATGCTCTTGCTCCGCCAACTGGCGCATGAGACGGGAAAGACAATCTTCCTCTCGACACACGATGTGGAGCTGGCCCTACAAACGGCCGATACCCTATGGCTGATGAAAAGGTATAGGGCAAAGGGTGAAGGGTCACAGGTGAAGGGTGAAGGGGGATTTTCTTTGCCAACTCAAGGGGAGACACCCCAACCACCCATAGAGTCATCAACCATCAAACCACTCACCATCGGGTCGCCCAAAGAGCTGGCCGAAAATGGAGCACTCGGACAATTCTTCACAGGAAAGGATTTCACTTTCGACCAACAGGAGATGAGGTTTAGGATTGTGGCGAGTGACGAGTGACTAGCGACTAGTGAATAGCTACGAGTTGCTGAATGTACAATTTATCATTTACAAAGTAGAATTCTATCCAATGAGCCACGAGTAATGAACAGATACGTTACCATATTTATTTTCTGCCTGTTATGCCATATTGTTAAAGCAACGGATTATATACAGAAGAGCGACTCTTTACCAGTAAGGAAGGAGATGCCGGCCTACCTGATGCCTGCTATCGGAGGGGGATTGGTGGTGGCCGGATCGCTACTCGACTTTGACCATGGAGGACGGGTCGTGGGGATGGAGTTCACCCCTTCGTTCAGCTACAAGGCCGACGAGGTGCTTCGCTTTGTCCCGGCCATGGCATTGGTGGGGATGAAGGCTTTCGGCATGGAGAGCCGCACGGAGAAGTGGAGCGAACTGATAGTGAGGAGTGCGGCTTCGATGGCCATCATGGGGCTGAGCGTGGAGAGTACCAAAAGATTAGCGGGACGTGTTCGCCCGGATGGGAGTGATGACCGCTCTTTCCCCAGTGGACATACGGCGGCGGCCTTTCTCACCGCATCGCTCTTTGCCAAGGAATACGGCCATCTGAGCCCCTGGTACTCAGTGGGAGCCTACGGAGTGGCCACCTCGACGGCCATGCTACGCCGCATCAACGACAAGCATTGGATGAGCGATGTGATGGTAGGTGCAGGCATAGGCATACTCTCCGTAGAACTCGGTTATGCACTGGTTGATATTTTTTACAAAAAGAAGGGAGGAGAAACTCTTTCCTTTGAAGCAAAGGGCGAAGAGGGGAGCTTTGCCGGGATTTACACAAGCTACATCTTTGGCGGTGCATTGACAGGAAAAAACGAAGGAAAACACGTACGCTCGCGTATGGGATATAGCGCAGGGATGGAAATAAGCCACCTGCTGACCACAAACTTCGGCATAGGAGGACGTTTGGGCATCACCTCCTCGCAAATGGAGATGAAAGAGCAAACGGGAGATTACCGGGTGTGCAACGAGCCGCTCGACCATGTACACTTGGCCGTAGGGCCATGTGCAACCGTAGCCTTAGGAAAAAGATTCAGCACCGGTGCCCATCTGTATGGAGGCTATGGCTTCTATCCGCAAGCAGACTTGGATGGGGTGGCAACAAATGCCCAAAAAGGGTGGGGGTATGAGGGAGGCATCTCCATAGGATACACGACCCGAAAAAGTGTACAAATACGTCTGACAGGAAACTACCTCTCATGGGAGGCACCCACACCTTGGATGAAAAACCAAGGCTTCTCCCTCGGCCTCAGTGCCGGTTGGGGATGGTGAGGAAATCTTCTTAAACTTTGAATCTTACCCCATCAAAACAAATGTAGGAGCACCACCAATGATGCTCCTACTTATATTATATATACTGATCCTATATCAATACGCGAAGATAGGATAGTTCTTCATCGTCTCGTTCACACGCTGACGAACGCTGGCGATTACGGCCTCGTCTTCGGGATTGTTCAATACCGTTTCGATCATTTCAGCAATCTCCAGCATGAGGTCTTCCTTAGCACCACGGGTAGTGATGGCGGGAGTACCCAAGCGGATACCTGATGTCTGGAAAGCCGAGCGGCTATCAAACGGCACCATATTCTTGTTCACGGTAATATCAGCAGCTACCAGCGCCTTCTCGGCCACCTTACCGGTGAGGTCGGGATACTTCTCGCGCAGGTCAACCAGCATAGAGTGGTTGTCTGTACCACCGCTCACGATGGTGAAGCCACGGTCGATAAGGGCCTGAGCCAACACCTTGGCATTCTTCTGCACCTGTGCCTGATATTCCTTATATTCGGGTTGGAGAGCTTCGCCGAAAGCCACGGCCTTGGCCGCAATCACGTGCTCCAACGGGCCACCCTGCTGACCGGGGAATACGGCACTGTCGAGCAACTGGGACATCATCTTCACTTCGCCCTTCGGAGTGGTCTTTCCCCATGGGTTGGGGAAGTCCTTACCCATCATGATGATACCGCCACGAGGACCGCGCAGAGTCTTGTGAGTGGTAGAGGTAACGATATGGGCATACTTCACGGGGTTCTCCAACAGGCCTGCGGCAATCAGTCCGGCAGGGTGAGCCATGTCAATCATCAACAGGGCACCCACCTCGTCGGCCAAGCGGCGCATACGGGCATAGTCCCATTCGCGGCTATAAGCCGAACCACCACCGATGATGAGTTTCGGACGCTCGCGACGAGCCACTTCCTCCATCTGCTCGTAGTCCACACGACCGGTCTCCTTGTTCAGGTTATATTCGCAGGGAGTGTAGAGGATACCGCTGGTGTTCACCAATGAACCGTGGCTGAGGTGTCCGCCATGAGCCAGGTTCAAGCCCATGAACTTGTCACCGGGATTCAGGCAAGCCAACAATACGGCGGCATTGGCCTGAGCACCTGAGTGAGGCTGTACGTTGGCCCACTCGGCACCGAAGAGTTCCTTCAGACGATTGATGGCTATCTGCTCGCTCTGGTCCACCACCTCGCAACCGCCATAGTAGCGTTTGCCGGGATAACCCTCAGCATACTTGTTGGTCAAGCAGCTGCCCATAGCCTCCATCACCTGGTCGCTCACGAAGTTTTCCGAAGCAATCAATTCGATACCTTTCAGCTGACGCTGATGTTCCTTCTCGATAATGTCAAAAATCAGTTCGTCTCTTTTCATTGTCTGTTTTATATGTTAGTTATTTCTATCTCGCATGTACATTTTATAAATGAAAGTGCAAAGGTACAACTTTTCTTTAATATTAAGGATTCAGATTTGATGTTTTTTTCGGATGCGCCTTTTTCAGATGAAGTCAAGGCCAACGAGAATCTGAAATATATTAACGTATGTCCAACAAATCTTATTTCTGCATATCTGCTAACTTATTCCATAATTCATCGCGCTCAATTTGCTCGGTGATACGCTTTTGGGCGAAACGGTGCATCTTGATACAGAAGACAATGAAAAGGATGAGGGAGAACAGTAGGACAAGGGGTGGGAGGGAACTGAAGGACATCAGGATGAAGTCAAACAGGCCATGAAACACTATGGGGACAAGCAATACGCAAAGGGCAACCTTACTTGAAGGACGAACAGAGAATCTGTATTGCGAATAATAATACCCCATCAAAACTCCAAAGGCATAGTGTGCCGGGACGGAGAATAAAGCCCTGACTATGCCAACGGCAACCCATTGATCCATATTGTTGAAGAGATAAAGGACATTCTCAAAGGCGGCAAAACCCAACGATATGAATACGGCATAGACAATGCCATCGATAGCTTCATCGAAATATTTACTGTGGCGCACCAACAACCAGAGCATGACAAATTTTGCTATCTCCTCGGGGATGGCCGCACCGAAGAATGCATACCTGAATGCGCCCGAAAGAGAGGAGAATTCACTGCTATATACCCCAAAGAAATCAAGCGGTAGGGAAATTGTCAACGAAAGGAACACGGAAAGCAAACCATACCAAAAGGCTTTGAACAATTGGCCCGAAGGTTCAGGGCAATATTTATCACGACGATAGATGAGCCACAACAATATGACAACGGGAAGCAGGGCTGTAACAAGGATGTACAAGATGTTCATGTCTTTAGCTTTCAGTAGTTCTGTTTTGAAAATGCAAAGGTATATTTTTTTTCATAAATGTCATATAATTCATTATTAAAATAGAGAACCTACTTCTCAATTAAGCGAATTTGCAAGATGCATATCGCCCTTTTCAAGTAAATTCCGTATATTTGCACCCATATTATTCAAAAGGAAGGAGACAATATGAAATTTATAGGAATAATCCCTGCAAGATATGCTTCAACCCGCTTCCCGGCCAAGCCATTGGCCATGCTGGGCGGTAAGACGGTGATACAACGTGTGTACGAACAGGTGAACGGTGTGCTCGATGATGCCTGTGTAGCGACCGATGACGAACGTATCGAAGCGGCCGTGAAAGCATTCGGGGGGAAAGTGGTAATGACCTCGACAAGCCACAAGAGCGGTACCGACCGTGTGCAAGAAGCCTTCGAAAAAGTGGGGCAAGGATACGACGTGGTGGTAAACATCCAAGGAGATGAGCCATTCATACAACCATCACAACTGGAAGCCGTAAAGGCATGTTTCGATGACGAAACCACTCAAATAGCCACTTTAGTAAAGCCTTTTACAGAAAGTGACGGTTGGGAGGCATTGCAAAATCCCAATTCACCCAAAGTGGTGGTTGACGGAAGGATGAATGCCCTCTATTTCAGCCGCTCGGTGATACCCTATCTGCGTGGAGTGGAAAAGGAAGAGTGGCTGAAAAAACATACCTACTACAAGCACATCGGGCTTTATGCCTACCGAACCGAAGTGTTGAGAGAGATTACCCACCTGCCACAATCGGCCTTAGAATTGGCCGAATCACTTGAACAATTGCGTTGGTTGGAAAACGGATACCGCATCAAAGTGGGCATCACACACACTGAAACCATCGGAATTGACACTCCTGAGGATCTGGAAAAAGCGGAAAATTTCTTGAAGATGAATTGTAAGTGATATAATCCTGCACAATGCTTGACCGAACAAGACAACCTGCCATCAAACCATTGGAGGACTTTGACATACAGCAACCTGAAAGGCTGACTATGCCAAATGGAGTCCCCCTGAACATACTACGCGCAGGCAACGAAGAGATTGTCCGCATGGACATTCTTATCGGTGCCGGTATCTGGCATCAAGAGCAGCCACTTCAAGCCCTCTTCACCAACCGAATGCTACGCGAAGGGACAAAAAGTATGAGTTCGGCTGAAATAGCCGAGCAACTTGATTTTTACGGTGCATGGATGGAACTGTCCACCTCCATGAACTATAATTACCTGACCCTATACTCGCTGAACAAACATTTTGCACACACACTGGCCATTTTAGGAGATATGGTGAAAAATCCCATCTTTCCTGAAGCGGAAATGCAGGTGACAGTGGAGATGAACCGCCAACAATTCTTGGTGAACAGTTCGAAAGTCGATGTCATGGCACGTAAGGCTTTCAGCCATTCTCTATTCGGCAATCAGCATCCATGTGGCCGCCATGCCATATTAGAAGATTATGGACGGTTAACGACAAATCATCTGAAATTTTTTTACCAGAAGTTCTACCATTCGGGAAATTGTTCGATATATCTTTCAGGAAAAGTGTCCGATGCAATAGTGTCGCAAGTCAAAGAAGAATTCGGTACCATCCCTTGGGGAAATGTAAAGAAACATGAGCCATTAACCCCCTTCGCCATACCTCCTTATAAAGGAGGGCGAGTCTTTATCGAACACCCTACGGCCGTGCAAAGCAGCCTCAGGTTAGGATGTCCGCTCATGGACAGAAAACACCCTGATTTTGCCTCAACCAAGGTTTTGGTAACCCTGTTTGGAGGATACTTCGGAAGCCGCCTGATGAGCAACATCCGCGAAGAGAAGGGATACACCTATGGAATCAATGCGACCATTGCTTCGTATCCATTTTGTGGATATCTGGCTATTGCCACAGAAACAGCCAACGAATATGTCGAGGCCTGCATCAACGAAGTAAAACATGAAATGCGCCGCTTGCAAGAAGAGCGCATACCAGACAAAGAACTGGACATGGTGAAACATTACATGATAGGGGATATGTGCAGAAGTTACGAAGGTGCCCTCTCACTCCCCGAGGCTTGGATATTCATAGAATCTGCCTCGTTGGAGAAAAACTTTTTCCAGACACTCGCAAAAAGAATTGCAAGTGTGACCGCCGAAGAATTACGCGAATTGGCAATCAAGTACTTCCAACCGGACAATCTATTAGAAGTTGTAGCAGGTAAAAAAATGTAGAAATACTCTCAAACCACCCCATAAAAAACAAAAGAAAACTTAACGGAGGCGGCGAGTATGGCAGATATATCGTACTTTTGCGAAAAATTGAAACAGAGAGAGACTCAACAATGAAAAGACATATATACCTATCCCTGATATTTATTTGTACCCTTTTTCCTGCCATTCACGCACAAGGCTTGAAGGTGGGAACATACACGTTCAAGAATGGCGATATCTATACCGGCCAACTGACAGGTAGCAAAATATTAGGATACAAACCTCACGGAAAAGGAAAAACAATCTGTAAAAACGGAGATACCTACGAAGGGGAATACGTCAAAGGAAAGCGAGAAGGATATGGAGTATATACCTTTCCTGACGGAGAACGCTACGAAGGTGAGTGGAAGGAAGACCAACAACACGGAAAAGGTATCCTGTACATGGCCAACAACAACCGGTACGAAGGCATGTGGTATGCTGACTATCAACAAGGACACGGCACCATGCACTATTTCAACGGCGACCAATATATAGGAAACTGGCAAGCCGACAAACGGGAAGGCGAAGGCACTTACACATGGGCCAACGGAGCACAATACAGAGGAACATGGGTGGACGACCTGAAAGAGGGGAAAGGTACACTTGACTGGGCAAATGGCGAACGCTACGAAGGAGAGTGGAAAGCAGGCATGCGCCACGGAAAAGGCACATACCAATATGCTAATGGAGACAAATATACAGGCAATTGGCAAAATGACACCCCCCACGGAAAAGGCATATACATTTTCCATACAGGAGACCGCTACGAAGGAGACTATCAAAACGGACAACGAACGGGAAAAGGTTCGGCCACATTCTTGAATGGAGACAAATATGCTGGCGGATTTCTCAATGGAGAGCCTAACGGACAAGGCACTTTCACATGGGCCAACGGAGCCGTATATGAAGGAGAATGGAAAAACGGAAAACGCAATGGAAAAGGGAAATATACTTGGGCCAACGGCGATGAATATGAAGGAGAATGGAAAGATAACGTAGAAAACGGAAAAGGTATCTTGCGACAAAAAGACGGCACCAAATACAAAGGAAATTTCGTCAATGGACAAAAAGATGGCGAAGGACTACAAGAAGATGCGGAAGGAATCCGTTATAAAGGAGGATTTAAAGAAGGGAAAAAACACGGAGACTTCATAGAAACAGATGCCAATGGCAACGAAATCCGACGAGGCATATTCAATAATGGGCGATTGGTAAACGAAACAAAAAAGTAAGCGTTAAATTCTTTTCTTATACCTTAATGAACAATCATCATATGAATTTAGAGAAACTGACTTCCGAAGTACGTGAACTGGCCATAAAAACCGGCCATTTCCTCAGAGAAGAGTGTGAAAATTTCTTGCGGGAGAATGTACAGGAGAAAAATGCCCACGACTATGTATCGTATGTGGACAAGGAATCAGAGCGACGCATCGTCACCCGATTACACGAATTGTTGCCCGAAGCCGGATTCATAGCAGAAGAGGGGAGTGGAAGCCTTACGGATGAAGAATATTGCTGGGTAGTGGATCCGCTGGACGGCACAACAAACTTCATCCACCGAAATGCCCCTTTCTGCGTGAGTATAGCTTTACGCAATCGGGAAGAAATCCTACTTGGCGTGGTGTACGAAGTGTGTCGCAACGAATGTTTCTGGGCATGGAAAGGAAGTCCGGCTTACCTGAACGGAAAAGAAATACATGTAACAACTATAAACAATCTTGACCAGGCATTCATTGAACTGGGTTTCCCATACGATGCAGAACATTTCCGCCCCATCATTACCCGACTGATAGAACGCCTGTACGGAAGAGTTGGAGGTCTTCGCCTTCTTGGTTCGGCAGCCGTAGAATTATGTTACATTGCCGCTGGCCGTTTCGAGGCACGTTTTGAAGGATTGCTCGGCCCATGGGATGTTGCCGCAGGTTCAATAATATTGACACAAGCTGGAGGAAAAGTGACCGATTTCAGTGGCGGAGAAACATTCTATTCAGGACGTGAAGTGCTGGCCACAAATGGACAAATCCATGACCAATTGATTAAAATTATAGGAGAAATTCAAAATTAAAGGGGAAAATAGTTGTTTTTCCCTTTTTTATTTCTACATTTGTGGATATTTTTAATAAAACCTCATTTATTAACTTAATATTTTAAATAACATGATACTCGACACACTTGACAATCTGGAGAAGTATGCTTCCTTAAACCCCTTGTTTGCACAAGCAATTGAATATTTGAAGAATACCGATTTGAACACTTTGGAAGTTGGTAAAGTAAAATTGCAGGGAGATGATCTTGTGGTAAATGTTGCACAAACATCACCTAAAAACAAGGAAGCAGCCAAATTGGAAACACACAACAAGTTTATTGATATCCAAATTCCCCTTTCAGGAAATGAAGTGATGGGCTATACTGCCGGAAATGATTTGCCCGCCGCTGAATACAATGCAGAGAAAGATATCACATTCTTTGAAGGTTTGGCCGAAAGCTACTTTACCGTGAAACCCGGTATGTTTGCCATATTTTTCCCACAAGATGGACATGCACCCGGTATAACCGAAACGGGAGTAAAGAAAATCATTGTGAAAGTTTTGGCATAAAATCTGTAATCTTTAACTACTCTCACCCCACCTTAAACTCATGGATAATCAGTTGACACTCATAAAGAACGACCCTTGGCTGGCACCTTTTGAGGAAGCCATAAATGGCCGTCACCAGTTCGCAAAAGCCAAATTGAAGGAATTTACGAACAACGGAAGAAGGTTATTGTCTGACGTTGCAGACAGACACCTCTACTTCGGATTACATCGCACAAAGGAGGGATGGGTTTTCAGAGAATGGGCACCCAATGCTACTGAAATATATCTGATAGGTGATTTCAATAATTGGCAAGAACATCCTAAATACAAATTGCGCCGCAAAAACGTAGTGAATTGGGAATTGAAATTGCCAGCAGATGCCATCAAGCATGGTGACCTTTACAAACTGAAAGTTCGTTGGGAAGGAGGCGAAGGAGAGCGTATCCCCTCGTGTGCACGTAGGGTGATACAAGACCCTGCCACTAAGATTTTCAGTGCACAGGTATGGGCTCCCGAAAATCCTTACAAGTTCAAGAACCGCACTTTCCGTCAGAAGCCCGGACCACTGCTTATTTATGAATGCCACATCGGTATGGCTGCTCAGGAGGAGAAGGTCGGAACTTATACCGAATTTCGTGAACAAATACTTCCACGTATTGCGGCTGATGGATACAACTGCATCCAGATTATGGCCATTCAAGAGCATCCATATTACGGAAGTTTTGGTTATCATGTAAGCAGTTTCTTTGCGGCTTCTTCACGTTTTGGCACCCCTGAAGAACTGAAACAACTCATTGACGAAGCACATGAGATGGGTATTGCCGTCATCATGGACATAGTACACTCACATGCCGTGAAGAACGAAGTTGAAGGACTCGGAAACTTTGCAGGTGATCCTAACCAATACTTCTATCCAGGCGACCGGCATGAGCATCCGGCATGGGATTCGCTCTGTTTTGATTATGGAAAGAACGAAGTGTTGCATTTCCTGCTATCCAATTGCAAGTATTGGATGGAAGAATTCAAGTTCGACGGGTTCCGTTTCGACGGAGTGACTTCTATGCTCTATTATAGTCATGGATTGGGCGAGGCCTTCTGTAACTATGGTGACTATTACAATGGCGGACAAGACGACAATGCAATCTGCTATCTGACACTGGCCAACTTGCTTATCCATGAGGTGAACCCACGTGCCATCACTATTGCAGAAGAGGTTTCGGGTATGCCCGGATTAGCTGCACCATTCATTGCTGGAGGTTATGGATTTGACTATCGTATGGCAATGAACATACCTGATTATTGGATCAAGACCATTAAAGAAAAGCAAGACGAGGATTGGAAACCCAGCAGTCTTTTCTGGGAGGTGACAAACCGCCGAGAAGACGAAAAGACCATATCGTATGCTGAGAGTCACGACCAGGCATTGGTAGGAGATAAGACTATCATTTTCCGCTTGATTGATGCAGACATGTATTGGCACTTCAAGAAAGGCGATGAAAACTATACGGCCACACGCGGTATAGCCCTACACAAGATGATTCGCTTGCTTACAGCTACTACTATCAATGGCGGTTACCTGAACTTTATGGGCAATGAATTCGGACATCCCGAATGGATAGACTTCCCCCGTGAGGGTAACGGATGGTCGCACAAATATGCCCGTCGTCAATGGAATTTGGTAGATGATAAAGAACTGTGCTATCATTACTTAGGAGATTTTGACAAAGCGATGATTCACCTCATCCGCAATGTACGGAACTTCCATAAGACAGAAGTTGTAGAGATTTGGCACAATGACGGTGACCAAGTATTGGCATACAAGAGAGGAGACCTCATCTTCGTGTTCAACTTCAGCCCTAACCGCTCGTTTACAGATTATGGATTCTTGGTTCCTACTGGTGCTTACGATGTAGTGCTGAATACTGATTCACCGGCCTATGGTGGCTACGGATTGACAGATGACTCCATCCGTCACTTTACCAATCACGACCCCATGTACAAGAAAGTGCGTAAAGAATGGCTGAAACTCTACATACCTGCACGTTCGGCCATGGTGCTCAAGAAAGTGAAGAAATAAAAAAGTCAAAAGCTGGAAGTGAAGAGGAAATTCTGATATAAGTGGCGGGCAATGGGCTACAGGCGTAAGCACCAGCTCGTCACTTTGTCACATATAACCTTGATACACACACCTATTTATAATCAGACATGAATCGGACAATCCATAATCGTTCAGGCAATTCGGTCATCACCGCGTTGTGCAGTATCATTTTCCTTTCGTTCAGTTTCGTATGGCTTTACAAGGGAGAAGGGGAAGCATTGCGGTGTTTGCACTACACCTTATCGGGTGGGATGACCACCTATTCGCCCTTATGTGGCGCACTGATTATCACGGCATTACTCTGGCTATTACAATGGGGGTTGAACATGCTTATGCGTTTCGCCCGATCATTGTCTGCGTTAGCTTTTTTTCCGGCCTACCTGATACTGGCATTGCTGTCTTGCATCAATCCCGACACGTCAGGTGCCGACACATCACACTTCGCCGTCAGTATTGACAAGGTGTATCTGTGGGGTGGGGGTCTTTTTTTCATCTTTTATCTTATTGCCGGATTCTTTAACCGGAAGCTGCAAAACCGTGCAAATAGGGAAAAGAAGCAAAATGTTCTCATCCCCAACGTGCTCATATTGATTGTTTTTACCTATATCACGGGGTTCGTAGGAAACACAAACGAGGTTTTCCACAACGAACTGGCCGTGGCGCAAGCTATCCGGAAGGGAGATTTTGACAAAGCATTGCAAAAGGGGATAAAATCGCCACACCATAGTCGCACGCTGACAGCTTTACGCGCGTTGGCACTTTCCCATACCCATACACTTGGAGAAAAGCTGTTCGCCTATCCACAGACGGAAGGAGCGGAAGGATTGTTTCTGGATGAAGCGGATGGAGCGGTTTCTATGGTGACCAACGATGATATATGTAACCACCTCGGTGCCCATCCGAAGATGGCGGGCGAAACGGTCATGACATATCTGGACCGTATGTGTCGGGCAGATAGTGCAAGCCATGAGGCCAGAGAGTATTACCTGTGTGCCCTGCTGCTTGAAAAGGAGCTGGACATTTTCCAGCAAGCCTTGCCCCTCCATTATCGGGAGACGGATAAAAGCCTCCCCCGGCATTATCAGGAGGCACTGTTATTAAAGGATTCTGCGGGAGAAATATTGGTGACCGACCCCACTGTACGTTCGCGCTTCGGGGAATTCATGGCTTTGCGCGACCAATACCCTGACCCCGTAGTACAAAACAATCATATCCGACGTCAATTCGGGGATACCTACTGGTGGTATTATTATTATGGTGGAAAAGAGGTGACGGGACTTTAAGATGGCTGAAGAAACATGAAGGAATTGACAGAGAAAGAGGCATACAACAAGGCGGCACTCTATTGTTCGCACAGCGAACATTGCATTTCAGAAGTGTGCGAGAAACTGCGACAATGGGGAGTGGCCGATGAAGAAGTCCGTGAGCATATTGTACAACAATTGCAGGCCGAAAAGTATATTGACGAAGCGCGTTTCTCCCATGCTTTCGTACACGACAAGTTTCATTTCAACCATTGGGGACGGCAGAAAATAGCCCTCTGCCTTGCCCAAAAACGTATCCCTTCTAATCTTATAGCCAAGGCTTTGGAGGAAGTTGGCGACGATGATTCCCTGCAAGCAGCCAAAGAGTTGCTGGCGGCCAAACTTCCGTCCATCAAAGCCGCCAACGGCTACGAGCTGTATGCCAAACTGATGCGTTTCGCCTCGGGTAGGGGGATAGAGATGGAGATAGCACGCAGGGCATTGGAGGAACTCACCAAAGGGGAGATTGGCTGTGAGTAAATATTTTTCTTAACTCATTCTGCATCCCCTCTTTTTCTTGACGTTTGTACACAAAAACGGAAGAAAATGGCATTTTTAAGGGTATCTGATACTCTTGGCCATGGGTATCTGATACCCTTGCTTATGAGTATCAGATACCCTTTAATGCAGGTCACTGTTACCCTTAAAAGCCTTCTGCCGTCACTCGCGGAAGAGATCTTGGAGAAGACATAATTTGTAAAGAAATAACACTATCAGTCACCCAACCTTCCAGCCACCACATCCCAATCCACAATCTTCCACAGGTTAGCCACATGGTCGGCACGACGGTTTTGGAAATCCAGGTAATAGGCATGTTCCCACACATCAAATCCCAATAATGGCAGTTTGCCATGGCGCAATGGCGTATCTCCATTGGGGAAAGAGGCGACTTCGAGCCGGCCACCGTCATTCAGGCACAGCCATACCCACCCCGAGCCGAACAGCGCGGTACAGGCCTCGTTCATCTTCCGCTGCATCTCCTCCACACTGCCAAAGTCCCTCACAATCAGCGTAGCCAACCTACCTTCAGGCTTGCCTGTGCGTGGTTCAGGGGTAAACTGTAAGAAGTAAAGCTGATGGTTCATCACCTGTCCGGCATTGTTATATACAGCCCCTTCGGGAGCATCGACCACTATTTCCTCAACACTTTTTCCCTCCAAAGCAGTTCCACGAATCAGTTTCTCCAGATTATTGGCATAAGTCTGCAAATGCTTTCCGTAATGAAAGTCAATGGTTTCACGGCTGATAACCGGTGCAAGGGCATCAGGCGCATAGGGTAGGGCGGGCATAAAATTACTCATAACACTTACAATTAAAACTGTTAGACAATTCATCATTTGTTCATTAATTATTCCCACCATCAACAAGTTTCCATCCCATTATGTTCGGCATTCAGAAGGAAAGAACTATCTTTGCACCACAGAAAAAGACGAGACATTCACAAATCATAAATCAAGACCCATGCCCTACCGAATGATTGTGCTCGACCTTGACGGCACACTGACCAACAGCGCAAAGCAGATAACACCGCATACACGTCAAACCCTCATCCGCGCCCAACAGCAAGGGGTGAAAGTCGTACTGGCATCCGGCCGTCCCACTTATGGCATCGCCCCCATTGCCGACGAGTTGGAACTCTCAGCCTACGGAGGCTATATCATGGCCTACAACGGTGGAGAAATCATAAACTGGAGCAACAAGGAAGTGATACATGCCCAAGTCCTCAACCCAGAAGTCCTGCCCTACATGTACCGCCAAGCCCAAGAAAACGGCTTTGCCATCGTCACCTATCGCGACAACTATGTCATTACCGAAACTCCCAACGACGAATATGTACAAAAAGAGGCCATCCTCAACGTGATGCAAACCCTCATGGTCGATGACTTCCTGGAATACATAGACTTCCCCATACCCAAGTGTCTCATCGTGGGCGAAGCCGACCGTCTTCACCAACTCGAAATCAAGATGCACGAACAACTGAAAGAGACCAACGAAGTATATCGCTCCGAACCCTATTTCCTCGAACTCGTACCCAAAGGCATCGACAAAGCCCAATCTCTCGCAGTCCTGTTGGACAAAGTAGGCATCCGTCGCGAAGAAGTCATAGCCTGTGGCGACGGTTTCAACGACCTCTCCATGATTCGCTATGCAGGTCTTGGTGTAGCCATGCAGAATGCCCAACCCGTAGTGCGCGAAGCTGCAGACTTCATCACCCTCTCCAACGACGAGGACGGAGTGGCCCACGTGGTGGAACGTTTTATAAATATATAATCCTTTTTTTCATCTTTAGCAACGAACCATCCAGCCAGTCCTTTGTTTTCTCATCTGAAAAGATACAGAGCGCAGAGAGTACATTTCTGAACTTTGTAATCATTGATTGTAAAACTCAAAAAAAGATTGTATTATGGATTGTTGTTGCAAATCAAAATTCTGGATTGGCCTTGGATTGGGCACACTCCTTGGAGCAGCCTGTTACCATTATTCGCGTACAAAACAGGCGCAAGAGTTAAAAAACAAAATGTACGATGCCATGCACAAAGCCGGTGACAAAGCGGGCGAAATGTGGCAGACAGCCAAAAACAAAATGGCAGGGACATGCAATTCTGCCATAGAGGACATTACAGACTGATTCCTGTCCCTCACTTTTCACTTTTTCCAAGAATCCCTGCAACCCTCAATTAGGTTTTCCTCACGGTTGCAGGGATTTTCTGCCAATATATCTTTGTACATCTAATTTTTATTCCTATTTTTGCGCACTATTTTTTTTATTATTTGACAAGTACATGTAGCTACACTGACAAACAGACATGCAACAGGCAAATTACATCATTGAAGTCCAGAACGTATCGAAGTACTTCGGCGAAAAAGTGGCACTGGACAACATCAACTTGAAAGTAAGAAAAGGTGAGTTTGTCACCATTCTTGGTCCTTCGGGATGTGGTAAAACAACACTTCTGCGGCTGATAGCCGGATTTCAGACAGCATCAGAGGGCGAAATACGCATCAGCGGACAGGAGATAACGAAAACGCCTCCCCATCTGCGTCCGGTAAATACCGTATTTCAGAAGTACGCACTTTTTCCCCACCTGAATGTGTTTGACAACATTGCTTTCGGTCTCAAACTGAAAAAACTTCCTTCGTCCATCATCGAGAAAAAGGTAAAGGGAGCTTTGAAGATGGTAGGAATGACCGACTATGAGTATCGCGACGTGGATTCCCTTTCCGGTGGCCAGCAGCAGCGTGTCGCCATTGCCCGCGCTATTGTCAACAATCCCGAAGTGCTCCTGTTGGACGAACCCCTCGCTGCCCTTGACCTGAAGATGAGAAAAGACATGCAGATGGAACTCAAGGAGTTGCATAAGTCATTGGGCGTAACCTTCGTGTATGTGACTCACGACCAGGAAGAGGCCCTGACTCTGAGTGACACCATCGTAGTGATGAGCGAAGGACGCATCCAGCAGATAGGTACACCGATAGACATCTATAATGAACCCATCAACTCGTTTGTGGCCGACTTCATTGGCGAGAGCAACATCCTGAATGGCACCATGCTGAAAGACAAACTCGTCAGCTTTGCCGGACACGAATTCGAGTGCGTTGATGAAGGATTCGGTGAGAACACCCCCATTGATGTCGTTGTCCGTCCCGAAGATATTTACATTTTTGACCCGTCAGATGCAGCCCAGTTGAAGGGTACAGTGACAAGTTGCATTTTCAAAGGTGTACACTACGAAATGCTGGTGCAAACCGAAGACGGTTACGAGCTGATGGTACAAGACTACAATTGCTTTGAAGCCGGACGTGAAGTAGGATTACTGGTAAAACCTTTCGATATCCATGTCATGAAGAAAGAACGCATTTGCAACACCTTCGAAGGGCATTTGATCGATGAAAACCATGTAGAGTTCCTCGGTCAGGAGTTTGAGTGTCTGCCGGTGAAAGACATTGAACCGGGTGCCACAGTGAAGGTTGAAGTTGATTTCGACCGTGTCATCCTTCAGGATAACGAGGAAGACGGTATGCTGACCGGCGACGTGAACTTTATCCTTTATAAAGGTAACCATTATCACCTCACCGTCCGCTCCGATTGGGACGAAGACGTATTTGTCAACACCAACGATGTATGGGACGATGGTGACCGTGTGGGCATCACGATTGCCCCTGAGGATATTAGAGTAATAATGAATTAAAAGGAGTTAAAGGAGTTATCGCAGGCTTTGCCTGCTAGCCAATAGTAAAGCTACGAGTGATGAGCTACGAGCTACAAGTAAGCCATGCGGCACAAGACTCTTCACTTGCCAAACATTCGGCTTTAACCCCTAGGCCTGAAAGGCCAATAACACCCTTTAAATCCTCTAACTCCTAAAAAGAATAAAACATGCAAAACAAACTGTCTCAATTCTTTATGCGCCGCAGGAACTGGTCGATACCTTATGCCATCTTCCTGCTGGTGTTTGTGGTTGTTCCTTTGGTGCTCATTGTGGCATACGCCTTTACCGATGAAGAAGGGGCTTTTACCTTGAGTAACTTCCGCAAGTTCATGATGCACCCGGAGGCCATCAACACTTTTATCTATTCTATAGGCATAGCCATGATTACCACCATTCTTTGTCTGGTGTTGGGCTATCCGGCCGCCTATATCATGAGCCAAAAGCAATTCAACACCTCCAAGACAATGGTGGTGCTCTTCATCCTGCCCATGTGGGTCAACATCCTGATTCGTACACTTGCCACAGTGGCATTGTTCGATTTCTTGAAACTTCCATTGGGCGAAGGAGCTTTGATTTTCGGCATGGTCTATAACTTCTTGCCATTCATGATATACCCTATCTATAACACGTTGCAAAAGATGGATCAAAGCCTTATCGAAGCGGCACAAGATTTGGGTGCCAATCCGCTGAGGGTATTTACCAAGGTTGTGCTTCCTCTCTCCATGCCGGGTATTTTCAGTGGCATCCTCATGGTATTCATGCCTACGGTTTCAACTTTTGCCATTGCCGAGTTGCTGACAATGAACAATATCAAACTCTTCGGTACCACCGTGCAAGAGAATATTTATAACGGAATGTGGAACTATGGTGCGGCTCTCTCGCTCATCATGCTGCTGCTGATAGCCATCATGTCATTCTTCAGCAACGATGAAGACAGCGTACAAAATGAAAGTGGAGGTGTGATATGATTACGAAGTTTCTTGCTAAAGCCTATCTGTGGCTGTTGTTGGCCTTGCTCTATTCGCCAATATTGATTATCATGATTTTCTCGTTCACCGAGGCCAAGGTGTTAGGCAACTGGACGGGCTTCTCGTTCAACCTCTACAGTTCCCTCTTCTCCGGAGGTATGCACCATTCGTTGACCAACGCCATCATCAATACGTTTCTCATTGCACTGATAGCAGCCTCTGTCTCTACAGCTTTGGGAAGCATTGCCGCTATCGGCATCTACAACCTGCGTAGCCGTCAACGTGCCGCCATGAACTTTGTGAATAATATTCCTATCATGAATCCCGACATCATTACCGGTGTTTCCCTCTTCCTGCTTTTTGTCAGCTTTGGCATTTCGCAAGGGTTCACCACAGTGGTGTTGGCTCATATTTCGTTCTGCACGCCGTATGTAGTGCTCAGTGTGATGCCACGTTTGAAGAAGATGAATCCCAACATCTACGAGGCTGCACTCGACCTCGGTGCCACCCCCTTTCAAGCATTGCGCAAAGTGATTCTTCCAGAAATACTTCCCGGCATGATTAGTGGATTCATCCTTGCCTTTACCCTGTCAATCGATGACTTTGCCGTCACCATCTTCACCATCGGTAACGAAGGATTGGAAACCCTCTCTACCTACATCTATGCCGATGCCCGCAAAGGTGGTCTCACTCCCGAGCTGCGTCCCCTTTCTACCATTATATTTGTCACCGTGCTCGTCCTCTTGATTGTCATCAACCGTCGGGCAGAGAAACAGAAACAAGAATGAAACATCTCCTTTTCCCCCTCCTCATAGCTCTTCTCACTTTAAACAGTTGTGTACGTTCGCAAGAAGAGCGTAATCAAATATTGAAAGTCTATAACTGGGCCGACTACATCGACGAAGACGTCCTGGCCGAGTTCCCCGAATGGTACAAGCAGCAGACGGGAGAAGAGATTAAAGTGATCTATCAGGTATTTGACATCAACGAAGTGATGCTCACCAAGATAGAGCGCGGCCACGAAGATTTTGATGTGGTGTGCCCATCGGAATACATCATCGAGCGCATGATGAAGAAGGATATGCTACTCCCCATCAACCGCGACTTCGGTCAGACGCCTGATTACATCCACAACTTGGCTCCTTACATTCAGGATGAGTTGAACAAGATGATTACCGACGGACGTCGTGTCACCGACTATGCCGTACCTTATATGTGGGGTACTGCCGGCACACTCTACAACACATCACTCGTCACCGAGGCCGAGGCCATGACATGGAAAAGCCTTTGGAACCCTAAGTTCCAAAACAAGATTCTGATGAAAGACAGCTACCGCGATTGCTACGGCACCGCCATCATCTATGCCAACTCCGACCGCTTGGATAGGGGAGAAGTCACCGTGGAGCAACTGATGAACGACAATTCCGCCGAAGCCATTGCCACAGCCGAAGAGTACCTGAAGCACATGAAACCCAACATTGCCGGTTGGGAAGCCGACTTCGGAAAGGAAATGATGACCAAAGGAAAAGCCTGGATTAACTTCACGTGGAGTGGCGATGCCGTGTGGGCCATCGAAGAGGCCGATGCTGTAGGTGTGGAACTCGACTATGTAGTACCTCAAGAAGGAAGCAACGTATGGTTCGACGGTTGGGTTATCCCCAAGTACGCCCGCAACGTGAAGGCCGCCAGCTACTTCATCAACTACATGTGCCAATCCGACATAGCCCTGCGCAACATGGACGCCATCGGCTACGTTTCTGCCGTAGCCACCGACGAAATTCTTCAGGAGAAGATTGACTCTACGCTCGAAAACTATTCCGACCTCAGCTACTTCTTCGGCCCTCATGCCGACAGTGTGCAAGTCGATCCCATACAGTATCCCAGTCGTGAAGTGATAGAGCGCTGTGCCGTCATCCGCGACTTCAGCAACAAGGAAGATCTCGAGAAGGTGCTCGAAATGTGGAGCCGCGTCAAGGGCGACAACCTCAATGCAGGCCTTGTCCTCTTCATCTTTGCCGTTATCGGCGTACTCTTCATCGCCTTGTTACTCAACAAAATCAAAAAGTACCGCTGCCAGCAACAACGCAACCGTTATCGGGGCAGGAGAAAGAGAAGGAGATAAAGAAGAGAGAAAAAAACATACTCCCATCGACAAACAACAAACACCCCCCCATCAAAAACCACTATGAGAAAGTACAGAAATTTACTTTGGTTGCAGCTTCTCGTGCTGCCCCTGATTGTATTCTCATCCTTTTCGGGATGCGATGAAGAGAGTGAGATTGTAGAAGAAGTGACCCCTCCCGCAGGTGGGGCAGATACCCCGGTGCAGGGAGAGGACAGCGTGGCCACTCCCTACATATCCGTCCTCCCCGAGGGCGAGCGGGTATATCGGTCGTTTGCTCAAGCCGATACGTTGATAGTGAGCAGTAGCGGAGTGTGGCAAGTCAGCGATGTCCCCGAGTGGGTCAGCGCACAGCCCGAGAGCGGAACGGACGGCGACACCCTGTTCCTCCGCATAGAGGCCAATGGCGACAGTGCACCACGCAATGCTGTGCTCAACCTGCAGAGCGGGTCGGCAAGTGCCGGGGTGAGCCTGATGCAGTACGGCCATGTGGCTACTGACTATGTCGATTTGCGCATCGGCGAGCCGGGCGTGTCGGTCAGCTATGACTCTGCCTCGGGCAGCCTGTCTGTCAGTTATGCCGACGGCCGTGTACCCTCCGTATCGGCCTATCAGGCCATTGTACTTCCTGCAGAGTACGGCTATGACATCCGCGTTATCGAAAGCCACCGCACCAGCGGAAACACCCTGCAATTTGAGACCTCGCAGGGAAACATGAACCACCTGTTCCGCAACACCAGCTTCACGCTGGTCACAAATCCGGCAGCCCCCACACGCAGTGCCGGCGGCAGGGCAATATATACCCCCGTATCGTACGGAGTGACCGATGCCGATGGTCATTACACCGAGCTGTACAGCCGCAACGACCTGACGCGTGCCGAATTCAGTAACGGTGAAACCCTCTGGGAGTTCCATACCGACTTCAACGGGCAGGACATCATTTCGGGCAGTGCAGGCCGCCTCTACTGGGAGACGCTCAGCTTTGATGCCGCCCTCGAGGGTGAGTTCTCGTTCGACTTCGGAGAGAAGCAGATTGACCAAGTGCGCCGCAGGGGAGACATCAGGTACTTCAGCTACCGCCTGACGGGAAGCATGGAGGCCGACATGAAGCTGCACTATCACTACGACTATTCCCACACGGAGGAGACTGACGAAATCATCGATGACGAATTTCTGCCCACGCGCACCTTCAAGTTCATGGTAGGCACAGTGCCCGTGGTACTCAACGTGGATACCAAGTTGGGCAAACAGACGCTCTTCGAGATAAATGGCCGTGTGGATGCCACGGCAGGCGTATGCATGGGTAACCAGCTTACCCTCGGTGCCGAGTGGACCCCGGCGAGCGGCGTGCAGCTCATAAAACCAGAGTCGGCCCCCACCTTCACGCCCCACCTGCCCACCTTCGAGGCCGATGCCACGCTCGAGGGAAAGGTGTCCTACTACCCCCGCATAGAGATTGAGCTATACAAGTTCTTCGGCCCGTGGGCCGAGCCACGCCCCTACCTGAAGAGCACCGTCGAGGCCGGCATGCGCGCATCCATGGACGGCGGCAACCACGTAGGCTGGAAGGCCGCTCTCTACAACGGGCTGGACCTCCGCCTCGGCCTGGGGCTTGACGTCTTCGGGTGGGAGAAGGACATCTATGAGTCGCCCACGATGAACCCCGTGGCGGACAAGCTCCTCTTCCAGGCCCCAGCCCGCCTGCGCCTCCTCTCGCCTCAGAGCGGCACGGAGGTAGAGGCCGGCGAGGCCCTCACCGCACGTTTCGTGGCCGAAAGCTACTGCCCGCTGACGCAGAAGTACTACCCATGCCCCTTGGCGCTCGTAAACTTCCGCCCCGATGCCGGCACATGCAGCCCCGCCGATGCCGCAGCCGATGCCAACGGAGAACTCTCCGTGGAGTGGACCACCACCAACCAGTCAAAGACCCTCGCGGCTCACATCGTAGATATGGAGGGGAGGGATATTGACAAGGCGACGCTCGATGTGAAGATAAAGAAAGGGGAAGGCTGCACCGATGCCAATCACGTTCATGCCGTGGACCTCGGCCTCTCCGTGAAATGGGCTTGCTGCAACGTGGGGGCCTCTTCGCCCGAGGAATACGGTGGTTATTATGCTTGGGGTGAGACGGAAGAGAAGAGTAATTACTCTTGGGATACTTACAAATGGTGTAAGGGTTCGTATGATTCTATGACCAAGTATTGTACAGGCAGTTATTATGGTACTGTCGATGGCAAGACAGTCCTTGAGCCGTCTGACGACGTTGCCCATGTGAAGTGGGGCGGCAGTTGGCGTATGCCTACTAAAGATGAAATCAATGAACTCAATAACAACTGTACTTGGATGTGGACATCTCAAAATGGTATAAAGGGTTACCTTGTCACCGGTCCTAACGGTAACAGTATCTTCCTTCCCGCTGCGGGCTACCGCATCGGTACGGACCTCGACGACCGTGGCTCGGACGGCAGCTACTGGTCTGCTACGTTGAGCGAGTACTACAGCTACAACGCGTACCGCCTCTACTTCTTCGACGGCGACCACCATTGGAGCTACAACCTCCGTTACTACGGACGCAGCGTTCGCCCCGTCACAGAATAAAGCGAAGCGTATTCGATTTATTTAATTATTTAATTTATTTGAGCGGGCATAAGAAAGCCCGCTCTTCACACTACCCGCGAAGCGGGTCGAAAAATATTTTTCATAGTCTATGATGGGTTAAAGAGGAGCGTCGTGCCCCCTTCCCCCACGGGGGTAGAGGGTCGCGACGCTCCTGCGTGTTCACTTACGTGGATAGAGGATTCCCCTCGTCTCCACTGCCGTCTCCGCCGGTGCCTCCGCCTCCGGAGCCGGGCGTGTCTTCGTCGTCATCGTCGGACGAACCATCGTCGTAGGTCAGGCTGATGTTGTCCGGGGCCAGGAAGATGGTGTTGCCCACATATCCTAACGAGCCGGCGGCCTCGGTGAAGTCCGGCAGCGTGAGGATGGTGTCCGGACTGCCCACCACGGTGAGGCGCGAGGTGGATACCAACAGTCGGTCCGTCCTGCGCGTATGGACCACTCCGATGGCATAGACGAGGGCCGAGGTGGTGACCTGCAAGAGGCCGTCGAACGTGTCGATGCCCACGCCCGTGGAGTTGAGCGAGGCCACGGTGGTCTCGTCCGCCGGGTCGAGCGTAATCTTCATGGCATAGACGAGCACCTGCGGTGTCTGCTCCACGCGGCTCTGCGCCGCCACAAAGAAGGCCAGCGCATCGCCAAAGCGGAAGCGCGGGTTGGCCCTGACAATCTCCATGCTGAGCTGGGCCACGGTGGCCGTAGCGGCATCCACGTCGCCAAGGGCAATGTCCGTCAGGTTCTGCGTCACATCCACCGGGGGCAGCGACCCCTGCGAAATGATGTAAGGGGCCACTACTGCTCCGCCCGTGTCAAACTGGCTGCGGGTCAGATATACCGGCTCGGCCTGCAGGTTGATGCTCATGAAGCGGTTGTAGTCCGACTGTCCGTCGCGCTTGTTCTCGAACGCCTCGCGCAGGTAGGGGGCAAATGCCTTGTACATGCCCAGCACGTTGAGCCACTTGGTGCGCTGCACCATCTGCGCCTCGGTTCGTGGGTTCCTCACTTGGGGGTTGTAGGCCGAAACGACCTGCCTCCCGTTGTTGACCCTATAGACAAGGTCTCCCACCTTGCCACTGAGTCTTCTCAGAATTCCGTTTCCTGTTGCCATACTTTTCAATCGGTTTAGGGGTTAGACAAAATATTTTACATCGCGCGCGCTTTTCCACCCAGCCTTGGCACCGGTGCCCCCCAGTCGTGACTCCGTTATGAGAGAGCAGTGCATACGTCGTGCCTCCGTAGTGATTCCTATTCCGAAAGAGAGTCACATCGGACTCACATCGGACTCACATCGGACCCACTACGTACTTACTACGCCCCCACAGGGGCAAAAGTTCACGCTATTTGCACTGTCTTAATGTTTTTTAACTCGCTACGGAACAAATATGGAAAAATGAAGGATATGGACTCCCCGTCTGCAGACGAAGCATAGAACACACAAATAAATTATGACATATCGGTGGCATAAAAAAACGGCTTCATCTGCAGACGAGAAATCTACGGTGTCTGTCTTTCCGAATAGGAAACAGGAATGAGAAATAATCAGTGCGCGCGGAAGTTCCACTTTGAATTATCGGTGTTGAAGTCCCATTCAGCCAACGTGGGGGTACTGTCGGCTATGGAATAGAGCACATATTTAGTGTTCAGCCCTTCTTTGCCGGGGATGGCCTTGGGCATGATGCGGAAAGTCCCATCGGTCAGTTGCTCGATGCGCCACAGCTGTTCGTCGGCTCCGGTGAAGACTGGCACGGTAGTCAGCTCCAGGTTGGCCGTAGCGGCCAAGGCACGGTCAGTACCTTCGATAACCATCTTGAAGTAGGGACTACCTAAGTAACCTCCGGCTTCGGGCACAGGGGTGATGGTCCATCGCTGGTGGGGACGGAACATGTAGTCGCCGATGCGTACGGGAATATTTCCTTTGGGCCAGGTGTTGATGACCTCATCCAATGTCTGCGAGGCAATAGGTTTCACCGGTGTGTTGGGGTCGATGCGCCAGAAGGCTTGGCGGTCCTGTTGCATACGTATGAAATCGACGGCCAGTTCGAGGGCATAGCCGCGACGTTCGGACTCAACCTCAAAAGTGCCTCCTTTGAAACGGTCGCCGGCTATGGGCCAACCGTTCTTCCACAACAGGGGGCGGATACCCAATACACTACGTCCGCTTTGTTCGAAGTCGGCTTCATAGTGACACGACATGATTTCTACTCCCTCGTCGATGATGGTGCGGCCAAAGTGTCCGGGACCCACTACACGGTCTCCGGCAGCTATCACCATGCGTCCGCCTCCGTGAAACATGTCGCGCCCCACATTGTCGAGGTAAGGCCCCGTCACCGTACGCGAGCGTCCCACCACGATATTATAGGTAGAGTTCACCCCGTCGCAACAGGTGCCGTGTGTACCAAGGAGGTAGTACCAACCGTTGCGATAGATAAGGTCGGTGGCTTCGCAATCAATAGCAATATCCAATACCTTGTTTCCCTTCACGCGCTCACCCGTATTGGGGTCCAATTCGATGAGTCGGATGTTACCGAAGTAAGTACCGTAGCACACCCACAGGCGTCCCGTTGTGGGGTCGAGCAAAAGTCCCGGGTCGATGGCATCGTTGTCCTCCAATCCGTCCGATGCAGCCACTTCAATGGCCTCTGTATATTTGAATTCGGGCGAGTTGGGGTCAAGTGTCTTGTTCCACATGGTGAGGATGCGTCCGTTGTGTCCGCCTCCCAATCCGCCACCGGTAGCACCGTAGATGACCAAATAGCGGTCACCAATCTTCATGGCATCAGGGGCCGCACCGCCACCGGGGCGGACAGCACCGCCTTTCCAGGTCCAGCCATCTTCTGAGATAAGGCCACCGCCTCCGGTGCCAAACGTGTAATATTTGCCATCACACTCAACGATGGTCGAAGGGTCATGGATAAAAGGTTGTCCCACTTGGGAGAATGCAGTAGTGAGCGAAAGGCTCAGCAGGGTGAGGGTAGATGTTATTTTGTTCATGATTATTTTGTCTTTTAGGGAGTTAAAGGAGTTATCACTTCGCTTTGCTCGTTAGGAGTTAAAGGAGTTATCGCAGGCTTTGCCTGCTAGCCAAATGTATAGCAAAACTATTGGCTCTAACTCCTAGGCCCATCGGGCCGATAACTCCTTTAACTCCTTTATCTCCTTAATGAATACTGATTTACTTAATCTCAAATCCCGTTACTGGTTTCTCATCTTCATCAATGAAACGCACGCAGAAATCACTCATGCCCGGTCCGTTGATGACGGCTCCACGCAGGATGTTGCGTCCCTTCTTCAGGGTGATGCGTGGCGATACAGCATCGTCCTTGACCATGCGGCGGTCGCCTGAGAGGAGGAGAACCTCTTCGCCATTGAGCCACCACATGGAGGCTGAATTACTGCCTACGGCCAGACGCACGTCCTTGATTTCTTCGGGACAATCAATGATGGTGACGGCCCAGAAGAGCACGCCATAAATCTGTTTCTGCAATCCGTCGGCAAAACGGAAGAGTTTCACGTTGAAGCGTTCGCTATCCAACTTGTGCCAGGTCAGGCGCTGCTTGCCGGCCTTTACCTTCTGTCCATCCTCGGGGATGATGGTGAACTGGCCCGAGAAGTACTCCATATTGAAATGCTCACGCAGGTATGTATCAGTAAATACCGTGTTTGAGCGGTTAGGCTTATCGATAGGTTCCAACAGTGACCAACGGCGGATGAATCCTTCTCCGTCAGGTTTGGCCGGTGTGGCCGAAGCGGAGGTAAAATATTTCTCGGGAGTCTTGAATTGTAACCAGTCGATGCTGACGGCTTCACCTTCGCAAGCAATATAAAGATTCGTCACACCTTGAGGAATGTAGGCGAGGGGAGCAGTCACGGCAAACCACTGTCCGCTGTAGTTGCGTCGGCGTTGCCCGTCCGTCTCCACCTGAACATTGATACGGGCTATCACTTTGCCACTCTTGTTCTTTTCACGAATAACGAAACGTGTGTTCTTGTCAGCCTTCACATTGGCTGTCAGGTAAGCCCTTTCACCGATAGTCGAAAAATCAACATCGTTGTAGGTAAGCCATGCGCCCTTCTTGGGCAATCTTACTTCCCATCCGCGGAAAGTGTTGGTGGTATCCAAATAGGTTAATTCCACCTCTTTGGCAGCGTCACTGTAGCGGTCCACATCAATTCGCGTATTGGCATGGTTGATGCCTACGCCACGCAGGGTGGGGATGACCTCGCGGATAGTCCCGTCTTCGTTGAAGTAAAGTCGGTCAATACGGGCCGAACGTCGCTTGTCGAAACTGGGAGAATAATCGTTATGGTGATAGAAAAGATACCATTCTCCCTGATACTCTACGATGGAGTGGTGGTTGGTCCAGCATCCGGTGGGGGATTCCTTCATGATGATACCTTTGTATTCCCACGGACCGAGTGGCTCGTCGCTCATGCAATAGGCCAGTGCTTCAGTACCTTCTTCCTCGCGCACCCAAGGAAAAGTAAGGTAATAATGTCCGTCCTTCTTGAACGCAAAAGGACCTTCTTTAAATCCAGAAGGCAGTCCTTCCATGCGTTGGGCCTTGTCTGCCAGCTCCTTCATATTATCTTTTAGCGGAGCACCTGACACACCGCCCCAATAGATGTAACTCTTTCCATCGTCATCGATAAGTACACAAGGGTCGATACCGAAGATACCCTTGATGGGCTCCGCCTCAAACGTGAACGGACCTTCCGGACTGTCGGCCACAGCCACGCCTACACCAAATCCGCGTCCGGTCTTGGGACCTGCGGGAAAATAGAAATAATACTTGCCATCCTTCTCCACACAATCAGGAGCCCACATGGAATATCCTTTTGGGTTTACCCAGGGTATTTCCTCTTGGGTTCCAATGATGCCATGGTCGTGCCAGTTCACCAGATCTTCGGAAGAGAACACATGGTAGTCGGCCATGCAGAACCAATCCTGTCGCACTCCTTCGGGAGCATAAATGTCGTGCGAAGGGTACATATATACCTTATTATTAAACACGCGCGCAGTAGGGTCGGCCGTAAACTGGCCGCTGATAACAGGGTTCTGTGCCGTCGTCACTAATGGGACAGATAAGAACAAAAGTTTTAGAATCTCTTTCATACAAATGTTTTATTTAAGGTGGGTTTTCACTAATAGGAATTTACGAGATTGTGGGACAAATGTAATCAATAATCCGTATATTAGGTTTTATCAAAGGAGTTTTTATCGGATTGTGGTACATGTATGGAACGATTTGCGACATAAAGAAAAGTGATACAGAACCGTTTTTTGTACTTTTGCACAAACAATAACTATTGGTGGATTCTATAAAAACAAAAAAACAAGAATAACAATGACAAAAAAGCATGCAGCATTTTGCCTCGCGCTATTGAGTATGACGATAGGGCAGGCCGAAGTAATCGTCAGCAGTCCCGACGGACGTATCAGTGTGGATTTTGAGATGAAGGAGGGGCGTCCCACCTATTCTGTGCTCTATGACGGACAGGTCGCCATCGAACCGTCTGCCCTTGGATTGAAGACCAACATGGGAGATTATACCCAGAACTTGAAGTGGGATAAGGATACGGAGATGTTGATGACGGGAGAATATACTGGTATCTACAGCCTGCCCAGTATCAAAGTGGGACCGAAACACAGGTTCCAATTCAAGACAGCCAAATTACAATTTTCCAGAAATGCAAGTCAGACAGCGCAGGGGAATAATCGCCCACGAGCAAGAAGAGAGAATGGACCGGTTATGGAGATAGATTTTTATGTGAGCAACCGCGATGTAGCTTTCCGATACACAGTATTGACTCAGGGCGACACTCGCAGTTGTGTGATTACCGAAGAGGTTTCTACTTTCCAACTTCCGGGTAATGCCCTTACTTTTATGGCTCCGCAAAGCAATCCCATGACGGGTTTTGCCCGCACCATGCCCAGTTACGAAACCAAATACACTCTTGGCGAACCTGTAGGAAAGAACGGATGGGGCAATGGCTATACCTTCCCCTGCCTTTTTGAAGTCCCTGATGCAGACAAGGAGAAAGCCCTGTGGATTCTGGTTTCTGAAACAGGTACGGATGGTGACTATGTAGGTTGCCGCCTGTTGGGCGGAAACGGTGGTGAATACCGTATCGGTTTCCCCATGGAGGGTGAATTGAACGGATGGGGCAGCACTTCGGTGCAGATGGCTTTGCCCGGAAGAACTCCTTGGCGCACCATCACCGTGGGGCACACACCGGCCAATATTATCGAAACAACTGTGACATGGGACCTTGTAGAAGAGAGATACCCTGCCAGTAAGGACTATTCCAAAGACTATGGCAAGGGTATGTGGTCATGGATTATCGGCATGGACCCCAGCTGTAACTATGATGAACAGAAACGCTACGTTGACTTTGCCGCTGCTATGGGCTACCGTTCTCTGTTGGTTGATGCTCTGTGGGATGTGCAGATTGGCCGCGAGCGTATTGCCGAACTTTCCCGCTATGCCCAATCAAAGGGCGTGGGCCTCTATTTGTGGTACAATAGTAATGGCAGTTGGAACGATGCTCCCCAGTCTCCCAAGGGCATTATGAACAATCCCTATGAGCGCCGCAAGGAGATGAAATGGATGCAGGAAAATGGCATTCTTGGTATCAAGGTTGATTTCTTTGGTGGCGACAAACAGCCGATGATGCAACTTTATGAAGATATCCTCACTGATGCCAATGATTATGGTATCATGGTCATCTTCCACGGTTGTACCCTGCCGCGCGGATGGGAACAGATGTTCCCCAACTATGTGGCTTCTGAAGCCATCCTTGCTTCAGAGAATCTTCACTTCTCACAAGGATTCTGCGATGCCGAGGCACGCGATTGCGGCACCATGTATCCCTTCACCCGCAATGCTGTAGGTTCCATGGACTTTGGCGGCTCTGCCCTCAACAAGTACTATAGCGCCTCCAACAATCGTGGCTCACGCCGCGTGACCAGTGACGTCTATGCTTTGGCTACGGCTGTCATCTTCCAAAGCCCTGTGCAGCACTTCGCTTTGGCTCCCAACAACCTTACCGATGCGCCAGCCTATGCTATCGATTTCATGAAGAGTGTTCCTACCAAGTGGGACGAAGTGCGCTTCATCGACGGCTATCCCGGTAAATATATCATCATGGCCCGTCGCTCAGGAGAGAAATGGTACATCGCAGGCGTGAACGCTACGGACACTCCTATCAAACAGACACTGACCCTGCCCATGCTTGAGGGCAAGAGTACCGTCAGCCTCTATCAGAATGGTGAAGTGAAACCCATCAAAGTGAGTAAGAAACAGACCGTAAAAGTGGAGATACCTACCAATGGCGGAATTGTGATTGTTGAATGATTTTTTAATAATAAATTAAAGAACTTCTCCTTTACCTCCTTAAAATTATAACAACTTAATATGAAAAAACTAATTCTTTCCCTTGTCGCCCTGATGTGCCTCACAATGGTGCAAGCGGCAGAGCAATTTGTCAGTTTTGTAAAGCACGCTGATGCAGTGAATATTACCAATGCCACTATCGGCTATAGTGAGAATGAGTATGAAGGTGTGAAGATTGCTATCCGTAACCTCCAGACCGACATGCAGAACGTGTTGGGCAAGACTCCCGCCCTTGTTGAGAAAGAGGGTGGGGCAGCCACTATCCTTGTAGGAACAATCGGTAAAAACAAGACCATTGATGCTCTGAAACTGGCTGACCTCAAAGGCAAACGCGAAAAGTTTATCATCACCACCACTCCTGAAGGACAGATCGTCATTGCCGGTAGCGACAAGCGCGGTACCATCTACGGTGTGTATGAACTCAGCCGTCAGTTGGGCATATCTCCTTGGTATTGGTGGGCCGATGCGCCGATTGAAAAGCAGAGCGAAGCCTATATTTTGAAAGGTACATATACCGATGGCGAACCGGCCGTTGATTTCCGTGGCCTTTTCCTCAATGACGAAGCTCCTTGTCTCACCTCATGGGTAAAGAATACCTATGGCACCAACTACGGTGGGCATAAGTTTTATGAGAAGGTATTTGAACTTATCCTTCGTTTGCGTGGTAATATGCTGTGGCCGGCTATGTGGAGTTGGGCTTTCTATGCCGATGACCCCTTGAACGGTCCGACAGCCGATAAGATGGGTGTCATCATCAGTACCAGTCATCACGAGCCTATGGCACGCAACCATCAGGAATATGCCCGTAAACGCAAAGAGTGGGGACCTTGGAACTATGCAACCAATCAGGAGAAACTCGACCAGTTCTTCCGTGAAGGTATCGAACGCATGAAAGGCACTGAGGACATTGTTACCATCGGTATGCGTGGCGATGGCGACGAAGCCATGAGCGAAAAAACAGATACACGCCTGATGGAGCGCATTGTGGAGAACCAGCGTAAAATCATCCGTCAGGTAACGGGACGTCCGGCCAAGGAGACTCCGCAAGTATGGGCTTTGTATAAGGAAGTACAAGACTACTACGATGCAGGATTCAGAGTGCCCGATGATGTAACTATCCTGGTTTGCGATGACAACTGGGGCGACATACGCCGTGTACCCAATGCAGAGGAACGCAAGCACAAAGGTGGATGGGGAATCTATTACCACGTGGATTATGTAGGAGCACCGCGTAATTCAAAGTGGCTGAACATTACCCAGACACAACAGATGTTTGAACAACTTTCATTGGCCTATGATTTCGGTATCGAGAAGTTGTGGATACTGAATGTGGGTGACCTGAAGCCGATGGAGTATCCTATCTCACTCTTTATGGACATGGCATGGAGTCCCAAGAAGTATCAGGTACAGAATGTAGTTGACCACACACGTACTTTCTTTGCTGAACAGATAGGCGAAGAGTGGGCAGAGGAAGCGGCCGACATTTATAATCAGAACTGTCAGTATATGAGTCGGGTGACACCTGAAATGTTGGATGCAAAGACTTATAACATTACGACAGGAGAATGGAAACAGGTCGCTGATGAGTATCAGCGCCTGGAAGCCCGTGCTTTGAGATTGTTCTTGGAGATTCCCGTTGAATGTCACGATGTGTATCGCCAACTGTTGTTGTTCCCTGTGCAGGCAATGGCCAATCTATATGATATGTACTATGCTCAAGCCATGAACCAGCATTTGGCACAAGCTAACAACCCCGATGCCAACATGTGGGCCAAACGGGTAAAGGATTGCTTCGTGCGTGACTCTCTGCTCTGTCTCTCATACAATAAGGACATTGCCGGTGGCAAATGGAATGGCATGATGACTCAGAAACATATCGGTTATACCAGTTGGAACGATAATTTCCCCAAGGATATGCTGCCTAAGACCAAACAGGTTAAAACCGATGGTAAGGATGGAGGATTCACCTTCGAGCACAGCAACGGATATGTGGCTATGGAAGCCGAACATTACTATCAGTGCAATGCTCCCGAGGGAACCCAATGGACAGTTTATCCCTACTATGGACGCACCCGCAGTGCTGTAGCACTGACACCTTACACGCAGGAAACGGGTAATGCAACCTTGACGTATCGCTTTGTTTTGCCCGAAAAGGGAATAGACAAGGTGAAAGTACATGTGATAGTGAAATCGACCCTTGACTTCTTGAATGTGGGCGGACATGAATATACCGTAAGTCTGGATGGTTCGAATGCTACGACTGTCAACTTCAACAAAACCCTTCTCGACCGTCAGCCTTACATGTATTCCGTATTCTACCCCACGGTTGCTCGCCGTGTAGTGGAATCGGTAGTAGAATTGCCCGTCGCTCCTAATGGTAACATGCACGAACTGACTATTCATCCGTCTCATCCGGGCATCGTATTTGAAAAAGTCGTAGTAGATTTTGGTGGTTATCAGAACCAACATCTCTTTGGTGAGGAATCACCTCTCAGACGATAAGCAATGTAATAAGAAAAAAAGAATGAAGAGTGAAGAATCATAATGTACAGACTATCGGATTCTTCACTCTTCATTTTTTATTATTTCCTCACTCAATTCGCTCCTGACACAATAATCGCCCCAAGACCCGAGATGAAGAAGAGGAACATCAGGGCCAACAAGGTGTTCACCGTGCTGGGAGCCCCTTTGAATTCTTTCCATACAAAGATGCCCCACAGGGCTGCCACCATGGGCGCCCCTTGTCCGAGAGCATAGGAGATGGCAGCGCCGGCCTTGCCTGCGGCTATGTAACTCAAGGCTGTACCAAGTCCCCAGATGACACCACCGAGCACACCCACCATGTGGGTACTCAGGCGCCCACTGAAATAGTCACTATAACTTACCGGCTTGCCCACGAACGGACGGCGCATCACCACGGTGTTGAACAGGATGTTGCTCAGGAAAATACCTACCGAGAAGATGAAGAAGGCCGAATAGGGAGTGGCCATGCCCGGAGTGGGCTGCTCGAAATTGTCGAGATCCATGGCCGCTGCTACAAAACGGTAGAAGAAGGCCATCAGCACACCGGCAATAATAGCAATGACAGCTCCCTTCTTGCTGGTGCCAGCACTGCTCCCACGATGCATCTTTCCCGAAGCTATAGCATTGACAATGATGGCCACCATCACCAAAGCTACTCCAAGGAAAAGGGTCAACGGGTCACCTTTAGGTGCACCGATGTAGTTGACTATGACACCCAATACCAGCGCAATGCCTACCCCCAAAGGGAAGGCTACCGTCATGCCGGCCATGGAGATGGCAGCCGAAAGCAGGATGTTGGCCAAATTGAAGATGGCACCACCAATAAGGGCGCTCACATAGTTGCCTGGGGTTATCTGTCCAAGATCGGTTAGGAATCCGCGGCCCATCTCACCCGTACTACCGAGCGTGAGGCCCAACACGATGGAGAAAAGCAGGATTCCGATGACATAATCCCAATAGAAAAGTTCATAACGCCAGGTCTTCCCGGCTAGTTTCTGTGTGTTAGCCCACGAGCCCCAGCAGAGCATCGTCACAAAACAGAGGACGACGGCTAATAGATAATTGTTAACGATAAACATAGGTCTTCAAATTTAGGATTAATACTGTTTTTGGAAAGGAGTTATTGGGAGGGGGGGAGTTATAGGAGTTAAAGAAGTTATCAGCCTTTCAGGCTTAGAAGTTATCGCAGGCTTTGCCTGCTAACCAAGTGTTTTGCAATCATTCAAGCAAAAACTATTAGCTTTAACTCCTAACGAGCGAAGCGAAGTGATAATTCCTTTAACTCCTATAACTCCTTCATAAAAATATCCACCTCCCTCCTATGCGGTACCGACGATTGCGCTCCCATGCGTGTCACGGTGATGGCAGCACATCGGTTGGCAAACTCCACAGCTTCGGTGATGCTCTTTTCTTCGGAGAGGGCCACACAGAGGGCACCGCAGAAGGTGTCGCCCGCTGCCGTGGCATCCACAGCCTTCACCTTGTGACCTGGAATCTGGTGATAACTTCCCTTCTCCTTGACAAAGGCTCCTTTCGCACCGAGGGTAATAACAACATTTTCCACCCCCTTGTGGCTGATGATGTCTGCCGCACGTGCCACACTGTCCATGTCTGTAATCTGTGTGCCTGAGATGAATTCCGCTTCCGTCTCGTTGGCAATCAGCATATAGAGGTTTCGCAAGAGCGAATCGGGCAAGGTGTGTGCCGGTGCCGGATTGAGAATGACCTTCGCTCCCTTCTCCTTAGCTATGCGGGCGGCATAGTCAACCGTGCGCATCGGAGTCTCCAGTTGCATCAGCAGAATACCCGCTTTGGCGATAGCCTCTGCCGCACGATCAATGTCAGGCGGAAGCAGTTGGGCATTGGCTCCCGAGGCTACGGCAATACTGTTTTCGCCCTGCGCATCCACCATGATAAGGGCCACGCCCGAAGGATTTTCACCATCCACTAGCACGTAGCGCGTCTCAATCCCCTCAGCCTGATACTGCTCGATGGCCCGTTGGCCGAAGGCATCATTTCCCACCTTGGCCACAAAGGTGACGTTTCCACCCAGTCGGGCGGCCGCCACGGCCTGATTGGCTCCCTTCCCACCGGGGTTCATGAAGAACTTCCCTCCGATAAGCGTTTCGCCCGGCAAGGGCAGACGCTCCATGTTGACCACCATATCGGTGTTGCAACTTCCTATGACTACTATCTTCTTGTTCATACGCATCGTTATATTAAGGTTATACATCTTTGAGGCAGGATAGTCTGCCACCCTACGTAACAAAGGGGTGGGGGAATTGTTCATTGCCTTTCTTTTATCCGCTTTTCTCCGATAAATCTGTCCGTCTTTACTTGCCCTTCCGTTCTCCTTTACCAGTTCTTCTACTTTTATTATTGGTGTCCGGTATACTGCTATAATAAAAAAGGCTACAAGGAAAAAATCCTTGTAGCCTGTCTCGTTTACGATTATCTTACAAAAGAGGTTATTCTGTTTCAAAACTTCCGATTAGTCCTCCGAAAGTTACAGCCTCGGCACATACCTTGATTCGTTGGCAAGTGGGAGTGTTGTAGAAACGGATACTTGCTTCGCCCTGCTTGTTTGTTGTCACGTACGGTGCCCAATACAGAGTGCGACGGAAGTCCTTCTCATCGGGCAAGTCGGCAAAGCTGTAATCGGGTAAATAGAATTGGATGGCAGGAGTGAATCCTTGTACTTTCGTAGTTCTGCGTGCTTTATGTTCTTTACGGCGGAAATAATCGTTGCGCACGAAGACGGAAATGACCACAGCGTCTTTATTGGGCATTGTATCCGACATGTACGAATCCATACCATTGACACTGAGGGCCAGTACAGCATTGGGCTTGTCGCTGATGGCTATAGCCTCGACATCCTCGATAGTCAGGTCTTGGACATTGAAAGCAATATTGTTCTCAACTAACCAACCGTTTGTGCCAACTTGGGTAATGAAGAACTTCACAGGCTTACCCTTGTAGGTAGCTGCAATACTTCCTGTGTCCAAATCGTAATCAAAGAACGGATTGGTCTCTTCCAACCATTCGACAAATTCCTTCAGGTAATTCTCGCCCGTTTCGTCTATGGTCATCCGCTCATCCTCCATGTCGTATATCAGGTTGTGCCACCTGCGCACCCGTTCGCTCATCCATTCCTTCTGTGATTCAATCTTGACGGTAGGCAGCAGGTTTTCCCAACGCTGTTTGCCCAGTTCCTGATAAATCTCCTCTTCGTACGACAGACTATCGGGGGTGAATGCCTTTTGCTCCTTCTCGCTTTTCTTGGTGAACAGGTCAGTTTCTCCATAGACATAGGGACGCTTTACAGGACTTGGGGTCTTTTTCAGGTTGACATTCATCTCTTTCTCCTTTTCGTCTTCTTTAGTGATGGTGTGCATAATCCAGCGTCCGTTGAAGTCCTCGGCCTGAAAGGCAAATTCCCCTTTCTCGTTGGCTATACATGCTCCGCGCTTATGATCTCCGTTTCCATGATAGAGATGTATGATAATCTCTGCTCCATCTTTGGCACGGTTTCTGAACATGGATGTGAGGTCTCCTCTGATGACTATACCTTCCTCTGCCGGATACTCAACCTTGAAATCTTCGGGGTTTGCCATCTGTTGCCAGTCGTATCTGCGCCATCCTTGAGTACGCAGCAAGAGGTCAAGTGCCAACCTATGGGGTTGGTCGTCAGCTTCAAAATAGTAATCAATATTGTGGATGTAGCCTTTAATTTCGGAACTGAGCAGCAGGTTGGCAGCAATCCCTCCGCCATAGCTGCGGTTTGTAGGTGTTTCAGTATCGGCATCGCGTATAGCCAATGAGAACATGGTGTGCAACGGCGCTCCCGTAGGATCAGTAAGTTTGAATCCAAGTTCAACCATCTCTTTGGGCCGATAACTGTCCTTTTTACCCGTAAGTGAGAAGTTTATTGTCCGTTTGGGCGAGATAAAGACCATTCTGTCAGCATATATTCTTCCTTCCGTATCGAAAATGGTTATTTGGCTGATACCTTCAGGCATTTTAGCTTTGGGCAATTCGTAGTGATACGTCTTCTGGTCATTCCACTGAATCTGGTCAAAAAGGATAACTTGTCCTCGACACATAACGGTCATACCCAAAGCACGGGTGGTATCAGTCTGTTCGTTTCGCGCCACTTGAATGCACACTTTATCATCGCGCAGATTATTTATACTCATAGTATAACCGCACGTAAGTGCAACAGGAAGATCGAACCGTTGCATCTTTCCCTTTTCTCCATTAATCTGCACATAATAAGTTTCTCCAGATACAGGCATCAGATTGAATTGGCCCATCCCATCGTGCAGCGTACTCCACGTACTGATTTCTTCATCACGATTGTTGAACAATCTTCCAGAAACAGGCAAAGGGTTTCCTTTCTTGTCGGTAACCTTGAAAGCTACGACCGATTGCAATCCTTCAACCAAATGGCCGCCTTCAGGAAAAAATTGCAAATTGATTTTCTCTGTCTTAGGTTCCTTTTCACGCATATATGGCAAACGCTCGACATGCGATGTGCGGTTCATCATAGGATTGTCATACATACCTTTCCCTTCTGAAAGCGGAGCATTAAAAATGGGAAATACACGCGAAAAGATAGTAGAACTGTCCCAATTCAACATCAGAGCCGTATAGGCACGCACCTCATAAAAACCGGGATGAAGCAATTCTGCCAATGAAAACTGTCCATTGCATTGTCCGTCTATAATCTTCAACTTCTGGGTTTGCAATACACGTCCCTCCGGAGACACCAATTCGGCATACAGCACGCGGCTCAACTCATTCGGACGGTTATTTACAGGATTTACCACGTATGCCTTGAACCAAATGGTTTCGCCCATAAAGTAACCTGTATTGTCGAAATGCAGATAAACCTTCTCTTGCGGAAATACCTTGTTGAATGTCAGAATGTTTCTGGCAAACTTGGCCAAACTGTCCAATTGAGGAGATACTTTTGGCTCTGTTTGTGCATTCACCCGCAGGACACTCATAAGCATCAAGGGCATAATAAGGCACAGCATTCTGACAAGTTCTCGTTTTGTCTTTCTCATAATGTAATTCTGTTTTTCTCTATTAGTATGTTCTTTTTCTTATTATATCATCAGTCCAATTCCAATCCGAATGCTTCTTTCATTTTCTGCAGGACAGGATTCTTCTGGCTCATCATCTGAAATTGCTCCACACGACCGTATGCACGCTTTTTATCATTCTCCTGCATAACACGCGTTACCATGGATATTTTACTGTTACGTAATTGAACCCGCATGTAGTCTGCTATGCGGGCTGCCATAGCTTGCATTTTCTTTTCTACCAGTTCATTTTCGACCACAACCTCAAAAGTTGTGTCATTTATAAGTTTCGGACGCATATTCTTCATCCGCCCGGCAGTAGCATTCTCTTCAACAGGCAATTTGTTAGCAAAATCCATCCAATAATATCGGACATCATTCTCATTGAACATATAGTCTTCTTGAACGGTCTGTTGTACAGTTGACGGAGAGGGGGCTTGTACTGTATTGTCACCAATGGGCTGGTTATTATCGACCTGTGTCTTACGGATAGAGACGTTGAGTTCTCCACGTTTCAATGTCGGCACCCGGGTGGTACTCTGTACCTCGCCCTTAGCGGCAAAAGGATAAGCCCGCCCACCATTGTCTGAAGGACTTGGGGGAACAGCCTGTGGTCTGACAACTACAGTTTGTTGATCTTTTGCAGGAGATGCAGCAGGTGTTTCAGCCTGAGGCGCAGACACACTGACCGCAGGTGCTTTCACACTTGCGGTTTGCTGCTTGAACAGTGGTTTTAAAATCTTCTTAGGGCTACGCCCACACGAAGCGTCGGCATCATCAGTCGTCAGCTGGGCCACCTGTATCAGAGTAATCTCTACCAACAGGCGCTTGTTCTTGCTGACCCGATAGTTCAAATCGCAATCATTGCACAATTTGATAGCCCTGTAAAGGAACTTGACATCACACCGCTGTGCCTGCTCGCTATATCGGGCGCGCACACTGTCGCTCACCTCCAAGAGAGGTAGGGTAGAAGCATCGCGGCTTACCAAAAGGTCGCGCAGATGCGAAGCCAACCCCGTAATGAAATGGTGTCCGTCAAAACCCTTATTCAGAATCTCGTTGAGCAGCAACATCGCTTCGGAAACCTTGTTTTCCACCAACGTGTCTGTAATGCGGAAATAATATTCATAATCCAACACGTTCAAGTTTTCGATAACCCGTTGATAGGTCACATGCCCACCGGTAAAGCTCACTACCTGGTCAAAAATAGAAAGAGCATCACGCATACCTCCATCAGCCTTCTGGGCTATGACGTTGAGCGCCTCATTTTCTGCCTCAATCCCTTCCTTTGCCGCAACGTATTTCAGATGTTCTACCGTGTCATTCACATTCATGCGGTTGAAATCATAGATTTGGCACCGGCTCAGGATTGTAGGCAATATCTTATGCTTCTCCGTCGTGGCAAGAATAAAGATGGCATGATGGGGAGGTTCTTCCAGCGTCTTCAAAAAAGCATTGAACGCCGCCGTACTCAACATGTGGACCTCGTCAATGATAAACACCTTGTATTGACCTATTTGTGGCGGTATGCGCACTTGCTCGATAAGGCTTCGGATATCCTCTACCGAATTGTTGGATGCAGCATCAAGTTCATGGATGTTATACGAACGTTGCTCATTGAAGGCAAGGCATGACTCGCACTCCCCACAAGCCTCACCCTCGGGCGTCAGATGCAAGCAGTTGATAGTGCGGGCAAAGATACGGGCACACGTTGTTTTTCCAACACCCCGCGGCCCACAAAAAAGATAAGCATGAGCCAACTTGCCTGTGGCAATAGCATTCTTCAAAGTAGTAGTCAAAGCACGTTGGCCTACAACTGAGTCAAAACTCATTGGGCGGTACTTACGCGCCGACACAATATAGTCTTCCATTTCCAAAGATTTATATTTTTATTCACAGAAGGCAAAGATACAACGATTCTTGAACACAGGCAAACTTTTTATTCCCGTTTCTTGATTTATTTGTATCTTTTCTTTATCTTCGCGGCATCAATTCATTAGAAAGTCCTCATACTGATGGGAAAATTACGTACACTTTGGATTCTGTTCCGTCGCCACAAATACTTGGTGGTGACCATCATCTTTATACTCATCATAGGCATATTTGATGAAAATTGCTTGATGCGACGCGCTGCACACCATTATGAAATAGCAACATTAAAAGCTGAGATAGAGCGATATACCATCCAGTTCGAAGAAGACTCCCGCCGATTGAAGGAAATAGAAAACAATCCTGAAACCATCGAAAAAATTGCTCGGGAAAAGTACCTGATGAAACGTCCTGACGAGGATGTCTTTATATTTGAAGAATAATTTTTCACGACATTTCCACATACACAATCCATGAACCATAAATTGCTTTCCACCCTGATGATTGTCGGAGCAATACTCCTGCTGATTGGTGCCGCCCTGATGATAACCGGATGGACCCCTGCACCCTATATTTATTGCATCGGCGCTCTGCTTTTTGCATCCATGCAAATGACCGACCGCTACGAAGGCGATGACTTCATTGTCCGCCGTTTGCGTCGCCAACAGCTGTTCAGCTCACTGATGCTCCTTGTTACAGGCGTATTAATGTTCGTCGAGCGTCACAACGGTTGGATTGTCACCCTTACCATTGCAGCTCTGATCCAATTATACACAGCATTCCGTATGCCTGAGAAAAAGTAAAAGCCTTTACAAGAGTTACCATGGCAGTAAAATGAATACCCCGCAACGGTAACTTTTATTTCCCTCAACTTCCACTTTTTTATCTCCCCGTAGGAAACGCTGTTTCCCTACGGAGGAACGTTCGTTTCCCTACCGAGGAAACAGTGGTTCCCTTAGGAGGAAACGACAGTTTCTCAAGGAGGAAACGCGCGTTCCCTAAAATGGAAATTTTCAGGAAACTGCAGCCTATTGATTTACAGCCTAATAGAAATATTTTCAGGAAACATAGTTTTTAGAAATTTTTCATGTTCTTGAGGACAAATTTGAAGATTTTCCATCATTCAGAATTAATTTCTGTCTTTATTTCACGAAGATAGACTATATCTCGGGATAAAAAATAAATTCGCATTTATTTTGTTCTTCTCTCGGTTTGCACTATCTTTGCCCTGTCACTCTGCCCAAAGCCTTTTACTGAGGCCAAAGGGGTAGGGTGGCAGACATATTGAAAAGGCGTTTACGACGCTTTGGTTTTGACGGTTAGAAATCTGGTAAATTTCAAAAACGAATATCAAAAACAAAGCAACGGTAGATGCCCCTTGGGTGTGTTATATACACATTCCAGGCGTTACCGCTTGACAGCCATTGGTGTACCCGTATGCCAATGTGCCAACTGTTTGGTATAGCCGGATGTTATATATATACATTCGACGTGGGGTTTCTGAAGTTGCTCGTTTCGATATTCGGGCAATTACCAGAGCCTCTAACCGTGAAGCGAGCGACCGTGCAGGGCTTCACGTCTTTTTTTATGTCTCAACGAAACAATCAACAATCATCGGTTGCCGTAGTCCTCGACCGTTTTTTAAGAAAGAATTCTATGGCAATAATTGATGTAGTCAAATATGAACAACAAGAAGGTGTCATTGTACACAAATACCCTTCATGTGATTTGCGATGGGGAACACAATTGGTCGTTTATCCTGGGCAAGTCGCCTATTTTGCAAAAGGCGGAAAAATCTGTGACAAATTTGCAGAAGGCACCTACACATTGAAAACAAATAATATCCCTTTGCTAAATAAAATAGTAAATCTTCCGTTTGGCGGTGACTCTCCATTTCAAGCAGATGTTTGGTTTGTTTCAACTGTTAGTCGTCTAAATCTTAAATGGGGTACTGAAACGCCGATTCAACTTGAAGATCCCAAATATGGTATAATAGTTCCCGTTAGAGCATATGGACAATATGGTTTTTGTGTCAAAGATTCTGATAAATTTATGAAAGCATTGGTAGGAAATATGCCATTGTTTGATGAATATATGTTGCAATCATATTTCAGAGGATTACTCCTTTCGAAGTTAACCAACATTATTGCCAATAAAATCATTCAAGATAGAATTTCAGTTTTGGACATTCAGACATGTTTGCAAGATATATCACAATACAGTAAAAATGAATTAGCCCCGTTCTTTGCAGACTATGGTTTGGACATTTTGTTATTTAATATCATTTCAATAAATGTTCCCGAAAATGATGTCAGTCTAAATGAGATTAAGAAGGCTAAAAATCTTTCAGCGCGATTACAAATAGTGGGACGTGAAAATTATTCCTTGGAGCGCTCATTTGATGTGATGGATAAGGCTGCAGAAAATGAAAATGGGGCAGGAGCAGCTTTCATCAACGCGGGATTAGGATTTGGTACATCAATGAATCTCGGGAAACAAATGGGAGAACAATTTATACCTACCAATGCAGCACCACCCATTCCTCAATCTACAATGTATTATTTGGCAATAAATGGACAACAACAAGGACCATACAGTCAGCAACAAATAAATAGTTTTATAGCACAAAATCCGAATATGAAGAATGTATTAGCATGGAAGAATGGAATGAACACATGGCTTCCGTTGCATACATTTATTGAGTTTAATTCAAATAGCGGTGTTTGTCCGCCTCCAATACCTGTATAATCAACTTAATATATAATAGTTATGAGTGTAGTAAATGCAAAGTGCCCTAATTGTGGTGCGTCTATTCAGTTAGACAATGAGAGAAGTGAAGGATTTTGCTCCTATTGTGGAAGCAAAATAAAAGTTGAAGAAGCTCAAAAGCTAATGATTCAAGGAACTGTAAAGGTTGATACTTCTGATGAGTTAGCAAACTTATACCAAATTGCCCGTAGAGCTAAAGATGCTGATAATAGCGAAAATGCACACAAGTATTATGATATGATACTTGTGAAAGATCCTAATAGTTGGGAGGCTACATTCTATGTGACTTATTATCAAGCTATGCAATGTAAGATTGCTGGAATATGGTCTGCTGCAAATTCATTATTGAATTGTGAAGCTCCTGTATTGGAGTTGGTAAAAAACACAGTTTCAAAAGGAGAATGGGAAAATGTAATAAGTGAAATCTATATTCGTTTAACGACCTTATCATCAATGCTATTCAACGCTTCTAAAAATCATTTCTATAGCATTGATATTCAAATAAGAGACAATTATGGACAAGAATATATCAATAATGCCCATGCAACAGTCTTTTTAATGTACACGTTAGGAGATTTGTTAGTTGAAAAATTAGGAGATGAATATGGACATATAGCAGCACTTTGTTGGAAGGATGGAATTGATATACACAAGAATTTCATTTATTTACTCAATGGCAAAGAAAAGGACCTTGCAATAATTGACAAATATGTCTCATGTATTAAGAAATACGATTCTACATATGTAAAGCCAGAAATACAAACAGTTTTAAATACAAATTCAGGTTGCTATATTGCGACTTCAATATATGGTTCTTATGATTGTCCTCAGGTGTGGACTTTAAGACGATTCCGTGATAATACATTAGACAACTATTGGACAGGAAGATCTTTCATTAAAACATACTATGCTATAAGTCCAACATTGGTAAAATGGTTTGGGGAATCTTCTATATTTAAAGGTATATTCACTCCCATTCTTAATCATATAGTATCAACATTAAAGAAAAGAGGTGTTAGTGATATGCCATATAATGATAAGTATTGACATCGTACTTACGAAATAAAATAGTAGCTAGAATATTATACAATTAATGAATCTACAATAATCCCCGCAACCTATCTTCAACGAATGGTTGCGGGGATTGGTGTATTATCAACAAGCGATTTGTGTTTGTCCATTGAAAATTCAATCAAACAAAGCCTTTAGTTTCCCTTTACGAATACTTCCGCGGATAGCGGAAGAGGATACTCAATACGGCAAAAGTTCCCATGGCCATGGGGTAGTAGAGGTAGCCAATGATGCTGGCAGGTGAAATACTGGCCAACCCGGCGGCCATAAGCAGCTGGGCGCCATAGGGGAGAAGGCCCTGAGCCAAACAGCTGAAAGTGTCCAAAAGGCTGGCACTCTTGCGCGAATCGACTCCGTAACGGGTGGCAATATCGTGAGCCAAAGGGCCGGTGGCCATGATGGCAATGGTATTGTTGGCCGTGCAGACGTTGGTGAACATGACCAATCCGGCAATGGTGAACTCGGCACCGCGCTTGCCACGGATACGGCGGGTGAGCATCTGCATGATATAGTCGATACCGCCATTGTAGCGGATGAGTTCGAGCATACCGCCTGCCAGAAGGGTGACGATGATGAGTTCGCTCATGCCGAGAATACCTCTACCCATAGAATCGAACCAACCAAAGAAATCATAACACCCCAAGGCTATCCCCATCCCTCCCGTAAGCAGAAGACCAAGAACGAGGACAAGCATGACATTCATGCCGCAAAGGGCAGTGACGAGCACCACGAGGTAGGGGATGACCTTGTACCACTGGACATCGGGCATCTCAGTAGGTGCCTGAACGGAATGGCCCAAGAAAAGGTAGAGACAGAGCACCAACAGGGCTGCCGGAAGGACAATGCGGATGTTGACGCGAAACTTGTCGCTCATGCGGCAACCTTGTGTCTGAGTGGCCACAATAGTGGTGTCGGAAATGAAGGAGAGATTGTCGCCAAAAAATGCTCCACCCACCACGATAGCAACGACCATGGGAAGCAATGTGCCCGTCTGTTGGGCAATGCCTACGGCCATAGGAGTGAGTGCTACGACGGTGCCCACGGAGGTACCAATGGAAAGGGAGATGAAGCAGGCAGCCAAAAAGAGGCCGGGCAAGAGCATGCTCTCGGGCAAAAGTTGGAGAGTGAGATTGACCGTAGCATCAATGGCTCCCATATCCTTGGCCGACCGGGCAAAGGCCCCGGCCAGAATGAATATCCACACCATGAGCATCAGGCTTGGGCTGGAGGCTCCTTGGGAGAAGCGTTGGATGCGCTCACCCAACGGGATGCCCCGGGTGATGCAGACGGCATAGATGGAGGAGACCATGAAGGCCACAGTGATGGGTACCTTATAAAAATCATTCACCAAGATGGAGGTGACAAGATAAAGCCCCAAGAAGACGAGTAGGGGGGAGAGGGAAAACCAATTACATTTACAATTTACCATTTATAAGGAAGAATTTACAAGGTACAATTTATTGCATTTACAATGGCTCTTCTGCTATTTAGTTGAAATTAGGGATGGAGATAAGTATCTTAAGATAAATGGCCCGAGAAGTTAAGATAAATGGGCAAGTATCTTAAGATACTTTGCCAATGAACCTATAATGCTGAAGACAAACAGTTTTTCAACTAAATTGTAGAAGGACCTTTGTATTAGGCACGGATTACACGGATTTCACGGAGCATTAATACAAATTGTCTGCTTTTTCCATGTTAATCTGTGTAATCCGCGCCTAAACTAAAGAATTAGAGTGTCACACCGGTCTTGAAGATGGCTATTTCGCGATAGCCCTTCTTCTCGTTGTTGACCTCTTCGCCACTGGCTACGCGGATAACATAGTCGATGAAGCGGCGGCAGGTAACTTCCATGGGTTCGTTTTCGACGATGACACCGGCATTAAAGTCAATCCATGTGGGCTTGTTCTTGGCCAAAGCGGAATTGGTGGAAATCTTCATGGTGGGGACGAAAGTGCCGAAGGGAGTACCGCGTCCGGTGGTGAAGAGTACCATGTGGCATCCGCAAGAGGCGAGGGCAGTAGAGGCCACCAAGTCGTTGCCCGGTGCTGAGAGGAGGTTGAGTCCCTTATGAGAAAGGCGTTCGCCATAGCCCATCACTCCGCGCACATAGTCCTTACCACACTTCTGGGTGCATCCGAGGGCTTTCTCCTCGAGGGTAGAGATACCGCCGGCCTTGTTTCCCGGTGAAGGATTCTCGCCCACGGGCTCGCCATGTGAGAGGAAGTAGCTCTTGAAGTCGTTGATAAGGCTGACTGTCTGCTCGAAAAGGGCAGTGCTCTCGCAACGGTTCATCAGGATGGTCTCGGCACCGAACATCTCGGGCACCTCAGTGAGGACAGAAGTACCGCCCTGAGCAATGAGATAGTCGCTGAACATACCCAACAGTGGATTGGCCGTAATACCGGAGAAGCCATCAGAACCACCACACTTGAGACCTACACGGAGTTCGCTCAAGGGCACATCGGTGCGCACATCCTGGCTGGCCACTTCATAAATCTGGCGGAGCACTTTCATACCTTCCTCCACCTCGTCACCTTCAATCTTCTGAGTGACGATATACTGTACGCGCTCAGAGTCAACCTCGCCGACAAATTCCTTGAACACATCGGGCTGATTGTTCTCGCATCCAAGACCCACTACGAGCACGGCACCTGCATTGGGATGAAGCACCATATCGCGAAGAATCTTCTTGGTATTCTCGTGGTCGTCGCCCAACTGAGAGCAACCGTAATTGTGGGGATAAGAGACGATGGCATCCACACCCTTGCCGCCAGTCTCCTGACGCAAGCGCTCGGCCAACTGGTTGGCAATGCCATTGACACAACCTACAGTGGGGATAATCCACACCTCGTTGCGCACACCCACATCGCCATTCTTACGACGATAGCCTTTGAAGGTCAGTCCTTCGTTGGGGATATCCAACTCCACCTTCACGGGGTTATAGGTATAGTCGAGCAGGCCTGCCAGGTTGGTCTTGATCTGATTCTCGTTGACCCACTGTCCCTTCTTCACATCCTCGGTGGCATGACCGATGGGGTAGCCATACTTGATGATGTCCTCGCCTTTGTTCAGGTCGGTCAGCATCACCTTGTGTCCGGCAGGGGTATCCTGCAGTACGTTGATATCTTGTCCGTCAATAGTGATTGTTTCTCCAGCCTTCAATGACTGGATGGCCACGGCTACATTGTCAGCCGGATTGATTTTCAGGTACTTCGTTTCCATGATAAAAAAATTATTTAATTCTATTTTATGAAATCATTCTTGTTTGTCAACATAATAATCTATATTATCAGCTGTCAGCAATTCAATAGGCATGTAATTCAATTGTTTAATCTCTTTTCGAAAAATAAGATGTTTACAAAGCCCATCAATACTGCAAAATCCTTGCGTAAAAGGCTGTTGTGCAATCAGGAAATGTACAGAGCCATTCTTCAGACATTGCACATTCTTATCCAAAAGATCGTATCCCAACAAATGAAAGTCCGTACGTTTCCTTCGTTCGACATATTCACCAAAGATTCCTACTTTTGAATTGAATGTCAACCCATATTTGACATTGGGATGCTGAATAAAGAATTTATCCAGAAGATTATCCACTTGATTGGGTGAGAGTTCAACATCTATATCCAATTCCAAGATCTTACAATTCGGAAAATACTTGGTCATATAGGTTTTGAATCCTACTTCCCGACTTCGTTGCTGGTTCATAATCTTCGCCTCATTCTTTGCATGAATGTGTCTGAAGATAACGACCTCTTGCTCATCACGTGCAAGAAGCATAAGCATACTTCCTGCAAAATAACCACTCTGTACCGACCGCTGGCCATAAAAAGCCAAAGGTTCAAGATCTGGCATATTTGAATCGACAAAAACAAAAGGAATACCTTTACGTTTTAATTCCTTGGTCAGGGAAAAAGTTTTTTCAGGCGTGGAAGGAGAAAGTACCACACCATCCGGACTTAAATCTACAACTTCTTTCGAACATTCTTCAAATGTTTCAGGAATGTACGGATCATAATAAAAAGGAGCGATAGATATATGAAAATCATTGTATGTACGTACAGCATAATCCAATCCTTTCTCTATATCACACCAATAACTCCCTTCATCATGTTTGGGAAGGATATAGGCAAAAAGATATTTCTTATTTGTCGCCAACGCACTGGCATACATGTTTGGTTGGTAATCAAGCTGTTGTAGAACCGCTTCCACGCTTTCTCTACTTTTGGGAGATACACCAGCCCTGCCATGCAACACCCTATCCACTGTACCTACAGAAACTCCCGCCAAGCGCGCAATGTCCTTTATACGTATTCTTTCCGGCAACTTTTCCATATCACACTCTATAATATAATAAGGTATAAAACAAACTTGCACATCGAATAAAGAAATGATAAATCCCCACCGCGAGACAAGATGTTTTTTAACGGCCACGAATATAGGGATAATTTATGAAATACAAATATGTAAAAGGGATTTTCTTTCTCTATCAGCAAATATTTGTTTTTTTTTTAGGCCATTAGAAAATAAACACGTACCTTTGTGGGCGCACACATTATGCGTGTTCGAAAAAAAACATATTGAATCAATAATTCATAAATTTTACAAACATGGGAAAAGTTGTAACATTAGGTGAGATTATGCTCCGCCTTTCAACTCCGGGCAACCGCCGTTTCGTTCAGTCAGATGTATTTGACGTAGTATATGGTGGTGGAGAAGCTAACGTAGCTGTAAGTTGTGCCAACTACGGACATGAAGCTTATTTTGTAACCAAACTTCCGACTCACGAGATCGGACAGTCTGCCGTAAACGCTCTGCGCAAATATGGCGTGAAGACTGATCATATTGCCCGTGGCGGTAACCGTGTAGGTATCTACTACCTGGAAACTGGTGCTTCTATGCGTCCCAGCAAGGTGATTTATGACCGTGCCGGCTCTTCTATTGCCGAAGCAGATCCTTGCGACTTTGATTTTGATGCCATCATGGAAGGCGCCGACTGGTTCCACTGGTCAGGTATCACTCCTGCCATCTCAGACAAGGCTGCCGAGTTGACAAAGTTGGCTTGCGAAGCTGCCAAGCGTCACGGTGTGACTGTATCTGTTGACCTCAACTTCCGCAAGAAGCTGTGGACAAAGGAAAAAGCCCAATCAATCATGCGCCCCTTGATGCAGTACGTAGATGTATGTATCGGTAACGAAGAGGATGCCGAACTCTGCCTTGGATTCAAACCCGATGCAGACGTTGAGGGCGGAAATACTGATGCTGAAGGCTACAAGGGAATCTTCACACAGATGGCCAAAGAATTCGGATTCAAGTATGTCATCTCTACTTTGCGTGAATCATTCTCAGCTACCCACAACGGATGGAAGGCCATGATTTACAACGGTGAAGAGTTCTACACTTCCAAGCGTTACGACATCAACCCCATCATCGACCGCGTAGGTGGTGGTGACTCATTCTCTGGTGGTGTCATCCACGGTCTTCTCACTAAAGAAACTCAGGGTGAAGCTCTTGAATTTGCCGTAGCAGCTTCTGCTTTGAAGCACACAATCAATGGCGACTTCAACCTCGTTTCAGTAGATGAAGTTGAGAGCTTGGCCGGCGGTAATGCCAATGGACGTGTTCAACGATAACTCCATTTACCAATTACCATTTACAAGGTACAATTCGTGCCAAAGTAAATGGTGAAAGTTGAGCAAAAAGAACAAATAAGGTATAACCCACAGTTTTCAGGGTGCAACCAGAAATTGTACCTTGTAAATTGTAATTTGTAAATGTAATTATGGCAAAATTTGATAAGATAGCAGTGTTGAACAAGATGGGTGCAACAGGTATGGTGCCCGTGTTCTATCACAAGGATGCCGAAGTGGCCAAGAAAGTAGTGAAAGCTTGCTACGATGGTGGTGTACGCGCATTCGAATTCACAAACCGTGGCGATTTTGCCCACGAAGTGTTTGCCGAAGTGGTGAAGTACGCCGCTAAGGAGTGCCCCGAAATGGCACTTGGTATCGGCTCTGTAGTTGATCCCGCCACAGCAGCCCTCTACCTCCAGTTGGGTGCAAACTTTGTGGTTGGTCCATTGTTCAACCCCGAGATTGCCAAGATCTGCAACCGTCGTCTGGTAGCCTACACTCCGGGATGCGGAAGCGTGTCAGAAGTAGGTGCCGCTCAGGAAGTGGGATGCGACCTCTGCAAGGTATTCCCTGGCGATGTACTCGGTCCTAAGTTGGTGAAAGGCCTGATGGCTCCCATGCCATGGTCCAAACTGATGGTGACTGGTGGAGTAGAGCCTACGGAAGAAAACCTCACCGCTTGGTTCAAAGCCGGTGTATTCTGCGTAGGTATGGGCTCCAAACTCTTCCCAAAAGACAAGGTGGAAGCAGAAGATTGGACATACGTGACCGAGAAGTGTCGCGAAGCCCTTGGCTACATTGCCGCTTTGCGTAAATAATCAACTGAAATCTTTTTAAGGCGCGGATTACGCGGATTTCACGGAGAAAAGACAAGAGCCGTGTTCATCTGTATAATCCGCGCCTGATTTATTCACTGGCACGCCATTTTTCTATAGTTGACAATCAATTATTTAGAAGAAAAAGGCGATTTTTCTTAAAAATATTCCTCCGAAAGTTTGCGTGTTATCAGGAAAAGCAGTACCTTTGCATCCGCAAATCAGGAATAACTGATAAGGCAAGCGTTCTAATGCGGAAATAGCTCAGTTGGTAGAGCACAACCTTGCCAAGGTTGGGGTCGCGAGTTCGAGCCTCGTTTTCCGCTCATTGAAATTTTGAATGCGCAATCAATGAACCTGTAGGTTCTTAATGCTTGAATGCCCAGGTGGCGGAATGGTAGACGCGCTCGTTTCAGGTGCGAGTGTTGAGAGACGTGCAGGTTCGAGTCCTGTTCTGGGCACAAAAGGTAGATTGCAAATGACTCTTTTCAATTATGGAGAGGTGGCGGAATTGGTAGACGCGCTACTTTGAGGGGGTAGTGACAATTATGTCGTGGGAGTTCGAGTCTCCTTCTCTTCACATTTAAAAAGAGAAAGAATTTCAAAAAAACAGTTTGCGGAAATAGCTCAGTTGGTAGAGCACAACCTTGCCAAGGTTGGGGTCGCGAGTTCGAGCCTCGTTTTCCGCTCAAAGTTAAGGACTGAACCGTAAAACGATTCAGTCCTTTATTTTTTAATTATAATCCGATTTAAAGCAATCTCATTTATCAATTTTCTATCCAAACTATACAAGGGAGTATTAATTACCGTCACACTATCATCTGAAGTGTTTCACCATGAGGTGGTTCCTTCAAAAATAGTAGCTTCATCATAAGGAACAAGGTTGCCGTTCATGGTAAGGTTATTACCATTAAAGTTGGGACTGATATAGATGCTGGCTTCATTGGTTCCTCCCGTTAATGTCAGGTTGAGGGTGGCCGATATGGCTCCGCCGAAGATAGAAAAATTCATAAAGATGTTTCCGTCTTTGTCCTGACTGATTTTCTGATCAGAGATTTGCCCTTGCACGGTGACTCCGCCCAATCCATTGGGGCTATAAACAAAGTTATTGAAGGCCGTCTGTACTGTACCCTCCCCATTCTGTACGGCAACATAATTAGTGTTGGATGACACATATCGAAGCATACCGTTACGGAAGACCACATTATCGGCCTCGAGCACCCAATTGCCACTCTTCAAGGCTTCCACGGCTTTGATGAAAGCTACGGAGTCCTGCACTTCTTCCAATGCTTTTTGCTCGGCACGGCGTTTGGCGCGTGCCTCTTTCCATGCTTCGCGACGTTCTTGGCGGGTCATTTGTGCCATCACTACTTCGCCACAAAGCAGACTCAACAATGCGGCCACGAATAAAAATCTTTTCATAATCTGCTGTTTTATAGGTTATCAATCTATAGCCCAAAACAACAGAAAGGGTGGGAAAGTTCAAATAAATGAAGAACGAAGAGTGAAGAATCCAATACTGAGTGAAGAGTGAAGAATCCAATAGTCTGTATATTATTATTCTTCATTCTTCGTTCTTCATTCTTCGTTCTTCACTTAATCCACGAACCGCTTTGTGAGCGCATCGAATTCATCAATACGACGGTCACGCAAGAAGGGCCACCAGCGGCGCACGTTTTCCGAGCGGGTCATATCGACTTCGACTACCATGTTTTGCTCCTTATAGTTGTCGGCCACGGCCAAGAGTTCGCCTTGAGGGCCAGCCACGAAGCTGTTTCCCCAAAACTGGATGCCGTTCGTCTGACCGGATGGGTCAGGTTCATGCCCCACACGGTTTACTGCCACGACGGGCAATCCGTTGGCTACGGCATGCCCCCGTTGCACGGTGACCCAAGCTCCGAGTTGGCGTGCTTTCTCTTCGTCGGTGTCGGTGCTTTCCCATCCGATAGCGGTTGGGTAGATGAGTATCTCAGCTCCCTTCAGAGCCATCAGGCGTGCCCCCTCGGGATACCACTGATCCCAACACACCTGTACGCCCAGTTTTCCCACGGAAGTCTGTATCGGTTCAAAACCGATGTCGCCGGGGGTGAAGTAGAACTTCTCGTAGTAGGCAGGATCGTCGGGGATGTGCATCTTGCGATACTTGCCGGCGATGGAGCCATCCTTGTCGAACACGACAGCGGTGTTATGATAGAGGCCTGGTGCACGTTTTTCAAAGAGCGATGTCACCAGCACCACGCGATGCATGGCCGCCAGTTCGCTATAGAATCCGGTGGAAGGGCCAGGGATAGGCTCGGCCAAATCGAAGAGACGGGTGTCCTCCGTCTGACAAAAATAGAGACTGTTGTGCAATTCCTGAAGCACCACCAGTTCGGCACCGTGAGAGGCCACGGCGGCAATATTTTCACTCAGTTTCTTCAGATTGTAGCGCAAATCTGCGGTATTGGCCTGCTGGATGAGACCGACTTTCAATGTTTTGTTCATATGCGGTTTATATTTATAGGGGGTTAAAGGAGTTAGCACTTCGTTAGGAGTTAAAGGAGTTAAAGCCGAATGTTGTGCTTGCATGATAGCTTTACTATCGGCTTTTAACTTCTAACGGAGCAAAGCGAAGTGATAACTCCCTTTAACTCCTCTAACTCCCAATCATATTGGATACTGCATCGTCACACAATGCAACGACCCATGTTGGCGGATGAGTGCGCGGCAATCGATTCCCACCACTTCGTGATCGGGAAAGATGGATTGCAATTGCTTGCCAGCCAAAGTGTCTTTTTCCGGTTGGTTGTAAGTAGGGTAGAGCACTGCTCCGTTCATGATGAGGAAGTTGGCATAGGTGGCCGGCAGGCGTTCGCCATCTTCCACCACGGCATCCGTCATGGGCAGGGGCACAAGGCGGTAGGGACGTCCGTCAAGGGTGCGGAAGGTCTTCAGTTGCTCCTCCATCAGGTGAAGTTCGGTGTAGTGCTCATCGGTCTTTTCGGTGCATTGCACGTATGCAATGGTGTCGTCCGGACAAAGGCGGGCAAGGGTGTCCACGTGACTGTCCGTGTCGTCACCTGCCAAGTAGCCATGGTCGAGCCAAAGGACCTGACGAGTGCCGAAGCATTCGCAGAACTTCTGCTCCAAAGCCTCTTTGGTGGTATAGCGTGCGTTGCGGTTAGGCGCAAGCAGGCAATGGCTGGTGGTGAGCAGAGTGCCCGCACCGTCACTCTCGATGGAACCACCCTCCAACACAAAGTCGAGGCAATCCACATACTCGCCTTCCACCACTCCGGCCTTGTGCAAGCGGGAGTTTATCTGATTGTCCAGGTTGGAGGCAAACTTCATGCCCCATCCATTGAAGCAGAAGTCGAGGTGGATTTTAGTTGACAAGTTGACGAGTTGACGAGTTGACGAGGCCCATGCGGCACTATTCCTTGTCAACTCGTCAACTTGTGTCTTGTCAACTTGTAATACTGTAATGAACCCATGGTCGCGTGCCCACGTGTCATTCGTCGGACACTGAAATAGGGTGACGTGCTCCATCTGTACACCTGCTTGGCGAAGCTGCTCCTCCACGCGGGCAGGGTGGGGGGTGACTACCAACAGACGCTCGCGCTTGGCCACCTCGCGGGCGATGTGAATGAAGCACTCATACACCTCGTCCAGCATCTCTGCCCAGTCGGTTTCCTCGTGCGGCCACGTCAGTTGCACCATGCTCTGCGACTCCCATTCAGCGGGGAGGGAGTATCGGCTTTGAAGATTTTCTGTAGGCTGATTCATTCTTATTTTACTCTTCATTCTTCTTCTCCTCCTTCGGCTTGCGGTCGAAGAAAGGATTCTTTGACGATGCACTTACAGGGATGGCAAACACCGTGTGGCATCCTTCGGGCCATCCAAGGCGCTGGGCAGCTTGTCCGGCCGAGAACATGACGCGTGTATCTACCCTCAAATCGGCAGCCATGGCACAAGCCGAACCGATGGCAATGCCCACATCCACCGTATTGAGCGCACAGGGCACATCGGGCAAACGGTCGGCACAGAGTTCGAATCCGCAATGTCCGCAATTGAGACCTTGCGATTGCTCGCGCGTACCTATTAATATAATGACCTCTGCACTAAGGATGTTGTCCGCATCGCGCAGGAAAAATTTGAAGCCATTCTCTTCGTACATCTGCCGCATGGTGTCGCTCAGCAACTGGATGTCGGCTCCCGTCACTGCAATGGTCTCAATCACATCGATGCCTTTCCCTTTCGGTGCCGTACGTGCGGCGGTCATCATCTGGCGGGCTACCCACAGGAGGTGCTCATGCCGTTCTTCTCGTTCGTTCAGAATCATATGTTTAATTTTTAGTGCGGGGTGTGTCAAAAAGCCTTCTTTTCATTCTTTAGACGCAGATGACACACCCTCTATTTCTCAGCGCGAAGATAAAACCTTTTTGGCAATTCCTTGTTATCCTTAGCAGTATTTTTATGTATTACCCACAAAATTTATGAGCGATATGAACCGAACGACTATCCGACGTAATGCCCAATTGGTACTGAATGTGTTGGGCAACAACAAAGAATGGACATTCCCCGATTTGAGGTCTGCCACAGGACTTACCGACAGAGACCTCTGCATGGCCATAGGCTGGTTGGCCAATGATGGGGATGTATGTTTCGGCAACAATCATGAGGAGTGCTCTCTCTCGTCAGGAATAAATGTCTTTATCGGATAAAAAGAGCTCCCTTCAGATGAGATGCCTAGGTCATGCATGATGAGATGCCCAGGTCATGCATGATGAGATGCCCAGGTCATGCATGATGAGTAGGCCTACTCTCCAAGAGGGACTCGGCCTACTCTCCAAAGAGGGGTTTACAAGCTCCTCTGCGAAGGATTCAATCATCCTCCACCAACCGGCGGCGAAGCCAGGCATCTATCGAATAATTGCCAGGGCCAATCAGGTACATGAAGACAAAGGCCAACATATAGAAAAGCGACAATTCACCTCCATCCAACGAGCCGTCATGGACAACAAAGAATGCCATGCCCATAGCAAATATCATGGGGAGCAACACCAGACGATAAAGGAAACCGAAAATGAAGAAGAACGAGCAGACCATTTCGGTCAGGATAACAAGAATCAAAGACCAGGCGCTGCCTATGTGAAGAGGGTCAGGAAAATTGCCTGACAAGTCAGCATACGACATCCACTTCGACATGCCATGCAGAAGGAACATCACACCTATGAACACTCGTGCCAGCAACAACAACACTGAGACATACGGGACAGATGGGAAGGAAGGGAGAAACATCTTTTTTAGCATAATACTGAACTTTTAATTAATAAACAACCTTTTGACAAAGAGAACAATCCGCCATCCAAAAAGTTCCATCTGCCCGCAGAAGAAACTCCCCCCTTCAAGAAGTTCATGCCGGATAGATTGCGTATGTAAGACCATTTGATTAACTTTGCAGGCAATTTCATTTATACAAAAATACGTCACAAACAGAAAACTTTTTTGCCCTATGAATTGGATAATACTCGTCATTGCAGGCTTGTGCGAGGTAGGTTTCACCTTCTGCCTCGGTAAGGCCAAGGATGCCGTCGGCCTGGCATATTGGGAGTGGATGGGAGGATTTCTGGCATTCACCGCCGTAAGCATGTGGTTGCTGGCCAAGGCTACACAGACACTACCCATAGGGACGGCATATCCTGTATGGACAGGAATAGGTGCTGTAGGCACAGTACTCGTAGGCATCATCTTCTTCCACGAGCCGGCCACCTTCTGGCGCCTCTTCTTCATCACCACACTGATAGCCTCCATCATCGGATTGAAGATGGTGTAGAGAGAGTACCTGAGAATTTTTCCTCCCCTGTCTGAGAAAAAATCTTTTCAGACAGGGGAGAAAAACGGATAAATATTCGTACCTTCGCACGACTTATCAGAAGTAATCATGCTACGGATTGAGAATTTAGGAATACAATTCGGACAAACAGAGCTGTTCAGCCACATTGACCTCCATGTGAAGAAAGGCGAACTGGTGTGCCTCACCGGCCCGTCAGGATGTGGAAAAACCACCCTTCTGAAAGCCATTATGGGATTCGTCCCCCCTCATACGGGGACAATCTCCGTAAACGGCATCACCCTATCGCCCCGTACAGCTTACCACATCCGACACCAAGTGGCATGGATGCCACAAGGCTTGTCACTGCCCTGCGAAAGGGTAAGAGAAATGGTGCATCTTCCATTCGGCCTGAAGGTGAATAGGGGAGTATCCTTTTCTGAAACGACCCTGCTTGACCACTTCAACACACTTGGCTTGGAAAAAGGATTGCTTGACAAGCGCTTGCACGAAATATCGGGAGGACAACGCCAACGCATCCTATTGGCCATCACCGCCATGCAGGAAAAGCCACTCGTCATCATCGACGAACCTACCTCGGCACTCGACCATGCATCAACTGAAAAGGCCTTGCAATTCGTACAACAGCTGGCCGCAAAGGGGAAAACCATACTGGCCGTAAGCCATGACCCACGTTTCATAGAAGGATGCGGAAGGCAATACAAGATCAGTGACTAGCGACAGCACTCATAAATCATAATTCATAATTCATAACCTTGGGCACAACGATTGACATCAGCTACTGGGGATTGGGCATCGGCATGTTACTCCTGCTCGTACCTCTATACTTCTTTCACCACTTCAAGACAGGATTGGTAAAGCCCACCATTGTAGGAGCCATACGCATGATTGTCCAACTCTTCCTCATAGGCATCTACCTCAAATACCTCTTCCTGTGGGACAACCCGTGGATCAATTTCCTTTGGGTCTTTATCATGGTATTCGTGGCTACCGAAACGGCCCTTTCGCGCACCCGTCTCAAACGCCGCATCCTCATGATTCCCCTCGCCATCGGCTTCTTGGCTTCGGCCATACTTGTAGGGCTCTATTTCCTTGGAGTGGTATTGAGACTTGACAACATCTTCGGCGCACAATACATGATACCCATCTTCGGCATCCTCATGGGCAACATGCTTTCAAGCAATGTTATTGCCCTGAACACCTTCTACTCCAACCTGATGCGCGAACAGCAACTCTACTACTACCTGTTGGGCAACGGAGCCACCCGCCACGAGGCCACAGCCCCCTTCGTGCGCGAAGCCATCATCAAAGCCTTCAGCCCTGCCATTGCCAACATGGCGGTGATGGGACTCGTCGCCCTGCCCGGCACCATGATAGGACAGATATTGGGAGGCTCATCGCCAAACGTGGCCATCAAATACCAGATGATGATTATCGTCATCACCGTCGCCGCCTCCATCCTCTCGCTCATGACAACCCTTTGGCTCTCTGCCCGCAAGACATTCGACTCCTACGGCTGTATCCGACAAGTGTTCAAGGAGTAAAAGGAGTTGCACACGATAGTGCTGCATGCATTGAACTTTGAAAATAAAACGCAGAGACACAGAGTCGCAGAGTTTTTTAAAAAAAGAAAAGAGTTCTGAGTGCCGCAATCCAATCCACTAGTCGCTAGTCACTCAAAGAAACTCTGTGCCTCTGCGTCTCTGCGTTCTAAAAAAGATAAACCAGTCAGCCGACAAGCTGGTAGTAAATTTGTAAATTGTAAATGTAAATGTAAATATGATAGGAACAATCGTAAACACTTGCACGATAATCGTGGGCAGCATCGTGGGTGCTGTGATGAACAGAGGGATTAAGGAAAAGTATAAGGACACGCTATACACCGGATTGGGACTGGCCTGCTTGGGCATCGGCCTCAATGCGGTGATAAGCAACTTCGGTAAAAGCGAATACCCTGTGCTCTTCATCGTATCGATTGCCATTGGAAGTGTGGTAGGCACGGTGCTGGACCTCGACGGACGGTTTACCGCTTTGGTTAACAAGCGTTCAAAGGGCAATAAGAACACCAACTTGGCCGACGGACTCTCTACCGCCATCCTGCTTTACTGCATCGGTCCCTTGGCCATGCTCGGGCCTGTGATAAGTGCGCTGAAGGGCGACAACACCTTCCTCTATACCAATGCCACGCTCGATTTGGTAACCTCCACCGTCTTTGCCAGTACCTACGGCATTTGGATGATACTGGCCGCACCCGTACTCTTCTGTTGGCAGGGCATGTTCTACTTGGTGGCAAAGCTATCGAGCACCGCCATCAGCGAAGCACTCATGGCAGAGTTGCTCATCGTCGGCGGACTGATGATTGTCGCCTCGGGTCTTTCCCTCCTCAAACTGAAAGATTGCAAGACGCTGAACATGCTCCCCGCCCTGCTTGTCCCCGTGCTGTGGTTTCTTGTGAAGGGGCTGGTATAATAAAAATCACACTACCGCCAACACCACCAGCAATAGAAGAGTGAAGACGAGCAGGTTGATAGCCGTCCGCCCAAGCAAGGGGTTGAGCGCGGCACCCCGACTATGGATAAGTTTGCGCCAGGTGGCGATGTGTAGCGCCAAGTAAATCAGGGGAATGATGAGCGCCCATAGAGGCAGTTGTGTCCACAAGGCTGTCATGATGGTCATAGCTGCGATGCCCGAAAGCAGATAAACATAGCTCATGACCTTACGCCCAAAGAGAACAACCGTCGTTCGTTTCCCCACAGCCTCATCATCTTCCATGTCGCGATAATTGTTCACAACGAGGACGTTGGCTGCCAAGAGTCCGATGGCGACAGAAGTGGTGAGCAGTACGGGCAATTCCTCCCATCCCCCCGTCTGCAAGTAGCAAGTGAAGGTGACGGGGACTATGCCGAAGAAGACAACTACTGTGACATCGCCCAATCCATGATGAGAAAGTGGGTAGGGACCAGCGCTGTAAGCAAGGGCAAACAACAGGATGGCACAACCGACAGGGATGAGCCACAGGCCGCCATACAGCAGCAACGAACAGCCGATGACAGCCGCTATGCCCAGCATGGCAAAGGTGGCACGCTTCATGGCCTGCGGGGTGATGTCTCCCTCAGTCACTCCGCGTCGGAACCCCTCGCGCCCCTTGCGGTCCATACCATTCTTGTAGTCGTAATATTCGTTGCCGAAGTTAGACGCTATCTGTGCCGATAGGGCAAACAGCAGGCAAAGTAGTGCCGGCACGATGGAGAATCTGTCCTGCCACAGGGCACAACCGCATCCGGCGAGTACGCCAGCCATGCTGACGGGGAGTGTACGAAGGCGCATGGCCTCTATCCAGTTTTTGATCATAATATGCTAATGTGGTTAATATACTAATGTGACAATGTGGTTAATATGCCAATGTGCTAATATGCTAATGTGGTTAATGTGCTAATATGCTAATGTGCCAATATGCTAATGTGCCAATGTGCAAATATGCTAATGTGACAATATGCTAATATGCTAATGTGACAATATACTAATGTGCTAATGTGTTAATGTGCCAATGTGTAAATGCTTAATGCTATCGTGCCGCATGGTCATTGGCATATTAGCACATTAGCACATTACTTAATTCCTACATACATTCTGCAAATGCCGAAAGTGAGAGGTTGGTGTTTCACTTCGCTGAAGCCAGCCTCGCGCATCATTGGGATGAACTTGTCGGGTGCAGGGAAATGAAGGACCGATGCAGGCAGATACTCGTATGCCCCCCGATTGCCTGACACCATGCCGCCAATGGCCGGCAGGATGTGCAGGAAATAGAGCTTGTAGCACCAGCGGATGATGGGGTTGGAGGGGACAGACAGTTCCAAGATGACCAATTTCCCTCCTGGTTTCAACACGCGGCACATCTCCTCCAATCCGATGCTCAGATGCTCGAAATTGCGCACGCCGAATCCTACGGATATGCGGTCGAAAGTGCCGTCGGCATACGTCAGGGCTTCGCAATCGCCATATTCCAACGTCGCATCCACCCGGGCAGCGGCAATCTTCTCGCGCCCCACCTTCATCATCCCTTTTGATAGGTCGATACCTATGATGCGGCTCCCTTTGGCCACTTTGCGTGCTATCTCAATGGTGAAGTCGCCTGTACCGCAGGCCACATCGAGCACTGAGAGCGGCTTGTCGGTATCTGCAATCTCGCGCACAGCCTTCCGACGCCACCCTTTGTCGATGTTCAGCGACATGATGTGGTTCAGCTTGTCATAGTCGGGGGCTATGTTGTCAAACATGCTTTTTATCTTTTCTTTCTTTGCCATATCGGATACCTTAATTGGAATATTTGAATTTCAGTATATAAAGCAACAATATCACGTTCATCAGCAGTGCGTAGATAATGGCAGGGATAGCCATCTCTCCACTGTTGAAGATAAATGGGGAGGTGGCAATGGCGATGGCTTGTGCCGCATTCTGCATACCAACCTCGATGACGATGGTGCGGCGCACAGCATTCGTCAGTCTGCCCACCCGTGCGAGCAGGGAACTGCAGACCATGCTTGCCAGGATGAGCAAGCCACATGCCATACCTATCAATCGGAAATTGTCGATAATCTCTTGGGTATATTGCAGGAAAAACAGCAGTGCCAACGTCATCAGTGCGGGGAATGCCAGTTTGTTGAGCACCCTGCTCACCTTCTCTGCCAGCATGGGCTTCCAGCGTCGGAACAGCCACCCTGCCATCAGGGGAACAAACAGCAGGACGATGTTCTGAACCAGCAGTTTCCCAACGGGCAGTTCGATGGATATACCCGCATTG
>JAFQBB010000035.1 GCA_017416805.1 Bacteroidaceae bacterium | reverse complement strand
TTGGAAGTTAAAAATTAAAGAATTAAGAATTAAAAGTTTCGGGTTCAAGGGGTAAGATTTAAAGTTTAAGGTTCAAAGTTCAAGCATTCAGTTCATCAACCTTGTCAACTCGTCAACTGGTTAACTTGTCAACTTGTCAACTTGTCAACTAAAAAAAGTACAATGAAAAAGAATATTACCATCAACTTCTTTGGCACCCTGTATGCCATTGATGAAGACGCCTACGAGTTGCTCAACCGCTACTTGGGCGACATGAAGAGATACTTCTCCCGTAAGGAGGGAGGCGAAGAGATTGCCGACGACATCGAACATCGCGTAGCCGAACTGATGTTGGAGTTGAAGAACGACGGCCGTGAGCCGATAGATATCGAACTGGTAAAGGAAATCATTGGCCGTATAGGCAATCCCGAAGAACTGGACGAAACTTCTGGCGAGGGAGAGAATGGCTCTGCCACCGGACATCGCGGACGCGAATGGTTCAGCGAACAAGTGTCGAAGAAACGACTCTATTGCAACCCTGATGACAAATTGTTGTGCGGTGTGCTCTCCGGCATTGCCTGCTATCTTGGCATCGACCCCGTGTGGGTGCGCCTCATCGTAGTGGCACTGGCCATACTCCCTATACCTTTTATATATATATCCTTCTGGACGGTGCTGATTATCTATTTCGTCCTTGCTTTGATTATCCCCGAAGCCAAGACTCCCGAAGAGCGCCTGCGTATGCATGGCAAGCCCGTGACGATGGAGAATCTGAATGAGGAGATTGTTAACGGTGCCGACGGGACGGAGCGTCCGGCGACCAATCGTAGCAAGTCATCTGTCGTTCTCGATGGACTCTTCAAAGTATTGATCGTGCTCATCAAGGCCATCCTTATTTTAATGTTGGCTCCTTTGATTCTTATTGCCTTCCTTTTCTTGTTGACAGTTCTGCTTGGCGCAGGCACATTGGGTTTTATGGGCAATAGCGGTATTGCCCGTCATGCAATGGGTATGGGTAACCGTGATCAGATGTTCCTTGATGCCATCGCCAGCAATGGCTTCACATGGGTTTCCGGTATTTCTCTATTCATTGCTGTACTGGTACTTGTAATTCTGATTATCCATGCCATCATGCGCATATTAGGCAAAGGCAAATCCCTTGGCCGTATGTTGTGGATTTACTTGGCCATTTTCTTCGTATCGCTGATTGTGGGCATTTCATCGTTGGTAGGCTTTGGTGTGGAAATGGATTACAAGTCAGACCAAATACGCCAAGAATATAACGAACAACGCGAAGAGCGTCGTAACCAGGAGGAGATCGATTGGCTCACCGACCGTGGTTGGGAAGTCATAGCTCACGACCATACCTATAATTACATGAAGAGTTCCGAGCACTATAGTGGTGACCGCTCGAAGGAGTACATCGACGGATTCTCCGAGCATCCCAACATGCTCTATACCGTTGAGCGCACCGTGCGTATCACTCCGGGCATCTATGCTCTCGAAGCGGCCGTACGCACCAATGGCGAAGGCCCCGAGATTTATGTGTTCAACAGTAAGGGCGAGCGCCTCTCTGCCTCCTTCCCTGTCTATGCCAATAGTGGTGGTGAGATTTGGCAGGAAGCTATGGTCCGTATGGAGAACGACAACACCCTGACGGGCGAGGTGAAGCGCATCGCTGAAGCCAACCGCAAGCGTGGACATGGATGGAGCCGTGTACGCATCGACAACATCGAAGTGACCGACAGCATCATCCGCTACGGTGTGACCAACCGCAACGGTGCCACCGGCTATTGGAATGGCACCTGGTTCTCTGCCACCGACTTCAAGTTGAGCAAAGTGAAATGAAGATTCAGTTAACGAGTTGACAAGATACAAGTTGACAAGGGCCATGCAGTACTAACCTCGTTAACTTGTCAACTCGTCAACTTGTCAACTAAGATGTATTAACTCATTAAACAATAGAATTATGGAAAAAAGACTCAGACGTTCAACCCGAGATTGTAAAATTGCAGGTGTATGCGGTGGATTGGCCGAATACCTCGACATTGATGCTACCGTAGTGCGTATTGCTTACATCCTTCTGTCCTTCTTCTCGGCGGCCTTCCCTGGAGTCATACTCTACATCATCATGATGCTGGTCATGCCGAAAGACAATTTGCTCGAGCAGAAGTAGCATTTCTCTCAACAGGCTCAAAGAATACCATTCCCCGCGTAGGAAGAATGCTAATCTCAAGCGCATAAGAATAGCATTCTTCCTAATAATAATTCACCATCAGTGAGGTCGGGGATGTCACCGATGATGAGGTCGGGGATGTCACTGATGATGAGGTCGGGGATGTCACCGATGATGAGATCGGAGACGTCATTTACGGTGATATTTTACTCCAGGAAATCCTCAAAATAGCGGGTGATGTGCTCATGCAGATGCACACGATCGCGACCTACCATGTTGTGCCCGTGCCCGGGATAGATGAAAAGGTCGGGGTGTGTGCCATTGTCGATGCAAGCCTTCAGGAAGGAATAGGTCATTTGGGGGACACAGACGGGGTCGTTACCTCCATGGATAATGAGCAGACGGCCCTTCAGGTTGCCAGCCTTTTCCAAAAGGCTGCTGTTCTTGTAACCTTCGGGGTTGGTTTGCGGTGTATCCATGTAGCGTTCACCGTACATCACCTCGTAGTACTTCCAATCCGTAACGGGGCCACCGGCCACACCCACTTTGAATACATCGGGATAGGTCAGCATCAAGTTGGCAGTCATGAAACCGCCATAACTCCATCCATGCACACCCAGACGGTCTGCATCCACATAAGGCAGACTCTTGAGGAAATCCACACCACGGAGCTGGTCCTTCATCTCCTCAACACCCAATTGGCGGAAAGTGCAATTCTCAAACGCCAAACCACGATTGCTGCTTCCACGATTATCCACGGTAAACACCACGTAACCTTGCTGAGCCATATAGATGTCCCATCCGCGCACGGCATAGTTCCACGAGTTTTGAATCATCTGTGCATGAGGGCCGCCATAGACATAGATGACAGCGGGATATTTCTTCGCAGGATCAAAATCGACAGGTTTTACCAGACGATAATAGAGGTCTGTCACTCCATCAGCAGCTTTGAGTGTGCCCACGGTCATCTCTGGCACATTGAATCCTGCCCATGGATTGGGGGCATCCAACAAGACATTACGGTTCTTGCCATCCTTCACACTCACCAATTCGATACAACGCGGAGTCGCAGGAGCCGAATAGTGGTCAATCACCCAATCGGCCGAAGCTGAAAGTTGCACCGTATGTACCCCCTCGCTATTGCCTATAGGACGGCGTTTGCCATTCTTCACACTCACAGCATACAGGTTACTCTGTAAAGGACTGACTTCGGTGCTGACGATGATTACCTCTTTACGCTTTTCGTGGAAGCCAACGAGTTCCTGAACAAGCCACTCGCCCTTTGTCAACTGCGCCAACTCTTCTCCTTCTATATTATATAGGTATAGATGGTTGAATCCATCCTTCTGACTCTGGTAAATGAATTTTGTGTTATCCCAAGGAAGGAATGTGATGGGATGCATAGGCTCCACATATTTTTCGTGTGCTTCGGTAATGAGCACAGCATTCTTTTCACCCGTCAGGGCATTGTAACGAACCAGTTCTGCGCGGTTCTGTTCACGCGGATGTTCCATCATATAGACATATCCTCCACAAGGACTCCAGGCAATATTGGAGAAGTAACGGTCAGTAGGGTCACCGGCTTGCAGATAAACGGTCTGTCCTGTAGCGATGTCATATACACCCACCGTCACCTTGTGGCTGGCAGTCCCGGCCATGGGATACTTGTCGGGCACATATTCAGCCGTTCGGGCTTCTGTATCCACTTGCGGATAGTCACTCACCATCGTTTCGTCCATTCGGTAGAAGGCCAAGCGCTGTCCGTCGGTACTCCAAAAGGTTCCCTTCTCAATACCGAACTCATTTCGGTGTACCACCTGTCCGCATTTGATACCTGTAGGTTCATTGGTCACTTGCACACACTTTCCATCGACCGTCATCACCCATAGGTTATTATCAACGGTGTAAGCGAGGTTTCGCGATAACTTGTGCCAATCCTGATTGGCAGCCTTTTCAGGTATAGGCAAGCTCCACACTACAGCCCCCATTTGCCAATCAACCAACAGGTATTCACGATTGGTACGGAACAGTGCCTGCGACTTGTCTGCATATGGGAACGATACACTTTGCAATGTGTGTACAGGTTGCTTGCCGGCAGCCTCCAACCAACGGTTCACCTGATCAAGTTCCATCAGTACGGTAGCAGGTTTCTTACTCCCAGGTTTCAGACCTGTCAATGTATCCACATCCAATTCCACACAGTGGTCGCCCCACCATGCATACCACGCATTCTGGGGAGTACACTGGCGATAGTTTTTGCCTCCGGGAATGAGGTCATGCAAAGTGAAGGGGATCTTTTCTTGTGCCATAGTGGTAAAAGTGGCAAATAATGACATGAGTACTAAAATACTTTTCTTCATAATGATTCTATTTATAGAATAAGGTACATCATTATTTTTCAGACGCAGATGACGCGGATAACGCGGATAAATTATAGCCTATTAGGATATAACAAAACAAAAAAATCTGCGTCATCCGCGTCATCTGCGTCTGAAAATAACTCCTTTGAGTCTTATTCCTCCGGCTTCTTTGGTTCAAAACTCATTGCCTGAATGCCGCTGAGTCGTTTACGTTCACCGCGGAGTTCGCGCTCTTCATCGGTCTGTTTCCATGTACCAAACCGACGCTCTTGCTTCTGGTCGCGCTCTTCGCGACGAGGTTTGAATCCACCGTCCTTACGATTACGGTCGGACTTACGCTCTCCATCAAACCTACGTTCTCCATCAAACTTGCGGTCATCGCGACGAGGAAGGTCGTCAAACTTACGCTCGCGACGGTCATCCCTACGAGCACGGTCGGTATCTTTCTTGAAACGGCGGTCACCATCACGTTTACCACGACGGTCATCACGCTCTTTCCGCTCCTCAAAACGACGCTGACGACGCTCTTCATAGCGTCCCGTACCGGCACGGCGTTCATCCCGTTCCCTACGCTCTCTGCGTTCGGTCAGTTCCTCCCCATCACGACGGAAGTCATTGTATCGTCCGCTGAACAGTTGGTATTTGCGGAACTCGCATGCCAAGGCTCCATTGAATACTGGAATCTTCACTGATGGTTTCAGGCCTATCTTATCGAAACACTCTTCGCGGTAACTCAATATCCAGGCATCACCTTCCTTGAAGACATTCTTCAAACGGTTACCAATCATGGCATAAAGCCCCAACAGGTCATCGGCCGAGATGCGCTCACCATAAGGCGGATTGCTCACAATGATGGCCTTCTCCTCGGGAGTCTGGAAATCAGCAAAATCCTGCAACTTCAGTTCTATTTCGCTTGTTAATCCGGCCGCACGCACATTGCGGGTAGCCACCTCAATGGCCTGACGGTTGTTGTCGTAGCCATATATTTTATGTTCAAACGCACGTTCGGCCGAATCATCATTATAGATGTAATCGAAAAGTTCTTGATCAAAATCATTCCACTTCTCAAAGGCATATTCCTTGCGGAACACACCAGGAGCAATGTTACGGGCAATGAGGGCAGCCTCGATGGGTAATGTACCCGAACCACACATGGGGTCAATGAAATCGCACTCGCCCTGCCAACCGGTCATCAGTATCATACCGGCTGCCAATACCTCGTTGAGCGGAGCCTCCATCGTCTCCTGACGATAGCCACGACGGTGGAGCGATTCGCCCGATGAGTCGAGTGACAAGGTACATTTGTCCTGTGCCACATGAATATTAAGTGATAAATCAGGATTATTCAATCGCACATTGGGACGGTCGCCTGTCTTTTCACGGAAATAGTCCACAATAGCATCCTTTACCTTGTAGGCTACAAACTTCGAATGGCGGAACTCATCGCTAAATACCACTGCATCCACTGCAAAAGTTTTCTCATTCGTCAAATACTGTTCCCACTCAATCGCTTTCACTGCTTCATAAACCTCATCAGCAGACTGGGCCTTGAAATGCTTGATAGGTTTCAAAATACGCAAAGCCGTACGCAGACTGAAGTTGGCACGATACATCATCTCTTTATTACCAGTGAATGAAACCATTCGTCTGCCAATCTCTACATTGTTTGCTCCCAGTGCGGTAAGCTCTTTTGCCAGCACCTCCTCCAGTCCCTGGAAGGTCTTGGCGATGAGTTCAAATTCCATATATGTTTTGTACTAATGTTATTCTGTAGTTAAAGGGAGATAGAGGGAGATACCACTCCGCTTCGCTCTGTTAAGGAAATAAAAGCCGATAGTTTGCCTGATAGGTCAAAGCAATTGGCCTCTATCTCCTTGTTATCTCCCTTTATCTCCCTAAAAAATCACCCTCTCCTTTGCACAATCCGTTCCCCGGCAGGGACATCTTCGGTCACCCAAATGTTAGCGCCCACCGTGGCACCACGACCAATGGTGATACGTCCCAAGATGGTGGCGTTACTATAGACGATGACATCGTCCTCCAATATAGGGTGACGTGCAATGCCTTTGATGGGATTTCCATGTTCGTCGAGGGGGAAACTCTTTGCACCGAGGGTAACGCCCTGATAGAGCTTTACGTTGTTGCCAATGATACAGGTCTCGCCAATCACCACACCCGTACCGTGGTCGATGGTGAAGTGGTGGCCGATGGTAGCACCCGGATGGATGTCAATACCCGTCTCGCTATGCGCCATCTCGGTGATGATGCGGGGGATGAGGGGGACACCCAACACAAGCAATTCGTGAGCAATGCGGTAGTTGCTGATGGCGCGGATAGCCGGGTAGCAACAGATGACCTCGCCATAGTTCGTGGCGGCAGGGTCTCCATTGTAAGCAGCCTCCACGTCAGTAGCCAACGTGCGGCGCATTTCGGGAAGACGGCCAATGAACTGAGCAGCCAGCAGACGTGCCTGTTCACAAAGAGTTTCAGCATCACTTCCCTCTTCCGGCAAGTTGAAAGCCAGTCCTGCCTGAATCTGATTGACCAGCAGGTGATAAAGTTGCTCCACATTCACCCCGATATGATAAGTCATCGTTTGGGCATTCACACTGGAGTTACCAAAATATCCAGGAAAAAGAATAGCGCGGGCAAGGTTTACAATCTGCTCCAACTGTTCGGCCGAAGGCAAGGGCTGCCCCTGGCGATGATGGTGACACAGACCTGTATAGGACGAAGCCTCGGACAATAGCTCCACGGCACCGGTCAATGTCTGTATATAGCTCTGTGGGTTCATACTCACGACTCCTATTTTTTATATGCGAAGGGCTACTCCGCCAATTAAGTTGCAAAGTAACACAAAATCTGCCAACTAATCAAGAAGTTGGCAGATTATTCGCAAAAAGAATCCGTCTAAACATGAAATTCCTTACAACAGGAATACGATCAAATTGGACACTCTACCTCATGCCTGTCAGTCCTTTACAATAGAAGTCAGCGGATGACGATTTCCTTTGATGTTTTTAAGGAAAGCTTTGGCGGACCCGATGTTAAGGAAAAGGTCAAGGCGGACGGGCAAATGATTGGCATCGTCTGTAATGTAGAAGGTTATCACTTCCTGCTCTTTTCCCTTTTTATCGTACTCTACAAGCGAGAAGACAAGACAACGATACACTGTTTCATCATCGTCTTCGGCTTCAAACTTTCTTTTTCCCCGATAAATAAGTGTTTGATTTTCTACCCTGCGACCTGTGGCCATCTGGAAATTGATGTGTTGGCCTACCTTGTAGTCTTTAGGGTCGAACGAACGGGCTCGTTGCAAAATACTGAGCATATCGTAGATACATTCGTCCATGGTAGTTTCAGCATAAGCCACCTCACCATCCCTATACAGACGACGCTGTTTCGCATGGCTTTTTCCTTCGGGATAGCTGAACCAGGCCTCATCTACCGTGTATCTTTTTCCTTCCTCTGCCCCTTTGCGGAAATAAAGGGGTTCCATCTGTCGGGTCATCTGGGAGAGCAACGTGTCACGCATCTTGAAAAAGTAATCCACTCGCTTACTGCTGGTTGCAACAAGCGAAGTCTGATATCCAGGTACTCCATCAATATTGATTGAATCTGTTTTTAAGCACGATTTTCCGGCCTTAATCCAAATGAACTTCCAATTGAAGTACATTTCATACTCCAATTGTTCACCACTACTGAAAGCGTTATTCTCGGCGGGGCATTGGGCATACATCCCATTTGCACAAGCAATAAAAGCTGCCATGATGGCAAGGATATATTTTTTCATACTTTTTCTCCTCTATTAGGTTATATTTATCTTCTGTTTCTTTCACGCTCTGCATTCCGACTCCGTTTTTCTTTTTCTTTTTCAGGTTTCTGCTTTGTGATATCTAGCGGTTTCTGTTTTGTCAGATTCTGATTGTCCACCGCCCAATCCTGACGCATGTCCCATAAAGCGCGTATATCCAAAACTTGCGGATAATAGAATACTTGTTCCGGTTGCAACTTGTCGGCATAACATCCGGTATCCCACTTGCCGTTTCCATTCACATCGTTCACAATGCGTGCATAGTATTTGCCCGGGTTCAGAAAGAAAAACTCTACATGTCCCCGGTCTATCGTCTCACGGCGTACAGGTTTGTCCTGATTATTCAACAACTCTACATAAGCCCCTTTTGCCAAGTTCCCGCCTGTTATATCGAAAGCTAAAGTCCCATAGTCGTCAAGCGAACGCATTTTCATGGTCTGCGTCATTTTGTTTGTATGCAATCCATACAATCCGGTAAAAGCTGTTGAATCAATTTCTAACTGATATTCTTTTTCAGGCCTCCATTCGGCACGAATACGGAATTTCCGTGTATGTCCTTCTACTGCTTCAAAGACGTAAGGAATATCCTTCCACAAAGTATCTACTTTCAGTCTCAGATGAATGGCTTGCGTGTCAATGCGTGCCAATGGCTCGTCGAAATCCAAATAGAGTGTAGCATGCACATCACGTATGCCCTTACATCCTATTTTCAGGAATTTTGTTGGGGGTAATGTATCAGTCAGCACTTCACCCTCCTTCAGGCGACGGCGTTTTTTCTTCAGTTCTTTCTGGAAAGCTTCCATTTCCCGCTCTTTCTCTTTCTGAATCATGGCACGAGTCTTTTTTGATGCCATATATAAGGTATCTGTTTGAGGAACCAGTTTTCCTACCGTATCCGTACACAGATAAGTGATAGCCATTTCAAGCGTATCCATATTGATGATTGCCGAATCCTTAAGCCAATAGTGCAAGGTATCGTTATGCAAGCTTTTCTCAAGAATGAATGCATCAGAGGACAAATCAAAATTCAATCCCTTGATATGAGCCATGCTATCCGATTTAGCGGCAAAATAGAACGAAAACTTATTTGGTGTGAGCCGTTCATTCTTGAGGAGGTATTGAATGTTATTTTCCTCCTTAAAAGCCTGCAAAACAAGATTGTCCGGCAGATATTTTGTGTAGGGGACATCAATAATCGTATCAATAGTCAATGAATCAATCCACAATGTATCTTGCCTGAAAGCCATTTCACTGGTGGGGATGACGAGTGAATCCATAAAAGCTACCATCTCACTTTTCTGATTGAAGAAATAGTTCTGATCGCTATCTATAAGTCCGTAAATATGATATTTCCCCGGTGCCACACCTTTAATGGAAAAATGTCCCCGACTATCAGTTCTTGATATCCGCTCGAAAGGCTTTGTGATGAATGCCGTATCTGACAAATCCGAATAAAGTCCCACTTGCATTCCTTTTATAGGTTCCAGATTTGAAGCATCAAGTACCGTACCCGCCACTTCCATTGAATCTATGTGCGCCCCTGTAGAGAAAGTGAAAGCAAACTGTCCCATAGGGTTTCCTTCGTTATTATCTACAATAGCATCACCAAAATCAATGGAATAGGTCATATTGGGTTTCAGAGTATCCATAAGTTCCACAATAACCCGCTTTCCACTGGTCTTCACTTCAGGCATTTCAATTTGCGGAGGTGATATGATTATCTTTTCAGAAGCATTCTGCAATTTTACATATTCATCAAATTCCAATACTATGCGCTTCTTGTCATTATTCAATGCCCCGATAGCAGGATTTGTACGCAAAACCACAGGTGGAGTTTCATCATATGCCCCACCGTCAGGAGTTCCCATACGAGCGCATGAGACAACAAATAATGCCAACAGGATAAAAATGTTGACGGAGTTGTTGTATATATCTTTTTTTGCCATTCAAACAATTATAATTTTCTGAATTTCCCCAAAAATGAGGGTTCACCTCAATTGAAAGTGAGCATTTCATCAATGTATTCTCTGGTATTACTCAAACGTGGCACTTTGTGTTGCCCGCCCAGTTTTCCTTTCGCTTTCAGCCAATTGTGAAACAAATCAGGCCGTGCAGGTATCACTTCAAGGCGCTGTAGGGTAATGTCCTTATAACGCTTTGCTTCGTAATCACTGTTCACTTGTTGCAAAGTGTCATCCAACACTTGAGCAAAATGTTCCATAGAATCAGGAGCAACAGAGAACTCTATGAGCCATTGGTGACGACACTTGGCATCCGTCCCCATGAAAACAGGTGCCGCCGTGTACTCGCTCACTTGAGCACCTGTAGCGGCACATGCGGCAGCCAATCCCTTTTCAGCATTTTCCACTACCAATTCTTCACCAAAAGCATTGATGAAATGCTTGGTGCGTCCGGAGATAACAAACTTATAGGGATTCTTGTTCGTAAAACGTATGGTATCGCCTATCATATATCGCCAAAGCCCACACAGATTACTGATAACCAAAGCATAATTCCTTCCTACTTCAACATCTGTCAAAGGTATTATAGTGGGATTTTCCTTTCCTATTTCTTCCATAGGGATAAATTCGTAAAACACACCATAATCCAACATCAGCATCATGGCAGGGTCAGCAGGGTCGTTCTGTACACCAAAGAATCCTTCACTGGCATTATACGTTTCACGGTATTGCATACGGTCTCCACGTATCAATTGTTTATACGTCTCACGATAAGGACCAAAACTTACACCACCATGAAAGAATATTTCCAGATTGGGCCATACTTCATCAAGTGATTGTGCTCCGGTAATTTCCAATATTCGCTTGATGACGGCCATCATCCAAGAAGGAACACCGGATATGTTAGTGACATTCTTTCCGATGGTACTACGGGCTATGCGCTCCATTTTTTCCTCAAAATCACTGAGTAAGGCTATCTCTTTTTTGGGTACGCGGATAAGATTGACCAAAGTAGGGACATTTTCTATAAGTATAGCCGAAAGGTCACCCACCAGACTATGCTTCAAATTGTAGTTTGGAGCATGACTTCCACCCAAAATCAATCCATTCCCATCAAACACCCGCGAATCAGGACGTGTCTGCAAATAATATGCCATACAATCGGCAGGTCCTTTGTAGTGCATATTTTTCAATCCTTCCTTTGTGACAGGGATGAATTTGCTTTTATCATTCGTTGTGCCCGATGATTTGGCATACCATTTCACTTGCGATGGCCACAGGACATTCCGGACTCCATGGCGCATCCGCTCTACATAAGGTTTTATATCATCGTATGATTGGACAGGCACACGTGCGGCATACTCTTCATACGAGCGTATGCTCCGATAATCATACTTCATGCCCCATTCTGTATTTCGGGCATATTCAATCAATTTACTCAATTGTTTTTTTTGCAGGGATTCTGCTTGCGTATCGTAAGCCTCCAACGCATGTTGACGCGGAATAAAAGCCTTACTTATCAGTCTTGTAATACCCATTTCTGTCTTGTTACACAAAAAATCGATAAATTTCAGGTGCAAAAGTAGTGTAAACTTCTGAAAATACCTATCTTTACACGCTGAATTTAACTAACGTTTTCGCATTTATAGAGCTTTAGGGACATATTTGGCCAAAATAAAACACTTTTCATTGTAGGTTATGCGCATTGGTATATTGACATCGGGTGGAGACTGTCCCGGCATTAATGCCACTATCCGTGGTGTGTGCAAAACGGCTATTTACAATTATGGAATGGAAGTGGTGGGCATTCACGGAGGATTCAAAGGATTGATAGAACTTGATTTCGAATTGATGGATGAACGTTCACTTACAGGACTTTTAACCATGGGAGGAACTATTTTGGGAACCTCACGCGAAAAGCCATATAGCAAAAAACATGCCATACCTGGAGTGGACAAACCTGCATTGCTAAAAGCCAATGTAGAAAAATTGGGACTTGATGCCGTAGTCTGTATAGGTGGTAACGGTACTCAAAAAACCGCCGGAAAGATGGCAAACGCAGGTATCCCCGTTATTGGGATTCCAAAAACTATTGACAATGACGTAGCCGGTACGGACATCTGTTTCGGTTTTCAAACCGCCGTAAGTATAGCAACCGAAGCCATTGACCGGCTCCATAGTACAGCCAGTGCTCATCGAAGAGTAATGGTCATTGAAGTTATGGGACACAAAGCCGGATGGATAGCCCTATATAGCGGTATGGCCGCAGGAGGAGACGTTATTCTGATTCCTGAACGTGAATATTCAATGGAAAAAATTTGCCAAGCCATCATGAACCGTATGCATCGGGGAAAAAATTATGCCATCGTTGTAGTGGCCGAAGGTATATCCACGCCTCGCCCGAACCATGCAGGCGAGTACATAGCTTCAACCATTGCAGACATGACCGGAATTGAAACACGGGAAACCATCCTTGGTTATACACAACGGGGTGGGTCGCCTTGTCCGTTCGACCGCATCCTATCTACCCGCATGGGTAGTCATGCCGTCAAATTGATAGCTGACAAGCAATTCGGACGTATGGTAGCCGTCAGGGGAGACAGCATCACTTCAGTTTCACTTTCCGAAGTGGCAGGTTCAACCCGACTTCTTCCTGTTGACCATGAACTTATTCTTCAAGGGCAACGCATGGGAGTATGCTTCGGATAAATTGCTATTTTACACTAAAATATCAAGTTAAAAAAGAAAAGTTTCATTGGTAATTCACGTAATCCAATGATTATTATTACTTTTGCACGAAATTTCTCCGTAGTAGGAAAATACTACCCCTTTACAGAAGATTTTTTTCTCTCCCGTAGAGAAAATATTTTTTCCACGTAGGGTAAAAAAAAGTAAAAGCAAACTCAGTAAATAAAATAGAATATAGACAAATATAGAAAATGGAATTAGCAAGTAAGTACAATCCCGCAGATGTGGAGGCCAAATGGTATCAATATTGGCTGGACAACAAGCTCTTCAGTTCAAAACCCGACGGACGCAAGCCTTATACCATCGTCATCCCGCCGCCCAACGTGACGGGTGTGCTCCACATGGGACACATGCTCAACAATACCATCCAGGACATCCTTGTGCGCCGTGCCCGCATGAAGGGTTACAATGCGTGCTGGGTGCCGGGTACTGACCATGCCTCTATCGCTACAGAAGCCAAGGTGGTGAACAAACTGGCCGGACAGGGCATCAAGAAAACTGACCTGACCCGCAATGAGTTCTTGAAACATGCGTGGGAGTGGACAGACGAGCACGGAGGCATCATCCTGAAGCAGTTGCGCAAACTGGGTGCATCGTGCGATTGGGACCGTACAGCCTTCACTATGGACGAAAAGCGTAGCGAGAGTGTCATCAAGGTTTTCTGTGACCTCTACAACAAGGGACTCATCTATCGCGGTGTGCGCATGGTGAACTGGGATCCCAAGGCGCTGACAGCCCTCAGTGATGAAGAGGTTATCTACAAGGAAGAGAATAGCAAGCTCTACTACCTGCGTTACAAGGTAGAGGGTGATGCCGAAGGACGCTACGCCATCGTGGCCACTACCCGTCCCGAAACCATCATGGGCGATACGGCCATGTGTATCAACCCCAACGACCCGAAGAACGAGTGGTTGAAGGGCAAGAAGGTGATTGTACCGTTGGTAAACCGTGTTATCCCCGTTATCGAAGATGACTACGTGGACATTGAATTCGGTACCGGTTGTTTGAAGGTGACACCCGCCCACGATGTGAACGACTATATGCTGGGCGAAAAGTACAACTTGCCTTCTATCGACATATTCAACGACAACGGTACACTGAGCGAAGCAGCCGGACTTTATGTCGGTATGGACCGTTTCGATGTGCGCAAGCAGATTGAGAAGGATTTGGCCGAAGCCGGTTTGTTGGAAAAGGTAGAAGCCTACACCAATAAAGTAGGTTGCTCTGAGCGTACAGGTGTAGCCATCGAGCCGAAGCTCTCTATGCAATGGTTCCTCAAGATGAAGCACTTTGCCGATATGGCTCTGCCTCCCGTGATGAATGACGAACTGAAGTTCTATCCTGCCAAATACAAGACCACCTATCGCAACTGGTTGGAGAATATCAAGGACTGGTGTATCAGCCGCCAACTCTGGTGGGGACACCGCATACCGGCTTACTACCTGCCCGAAGGTGGTTATGTGGTAGCTGAGACACCCAAGAAAGCACTTGAACTAGCTCGTGAAAAGACTGGCGAACGCGACCTGACATTGGACGACCTCCGTCAGGATGACGATTGCCTCGACACATGGTTCTCATCATGGCTCTGGCCCATCTCATTGTTCGATGGCATCAACAACCCAGGCAACGAGGAAATCAAGTACTATTATCCTACCAGCGACTTGGTGACAGGCCCGGACATCATCTTCTTCTGGGTGGCCCGTATGATTATGGCCGGTTATGAATACTTGAGCGATATGCCATTCAAGAATGTATATTTCACAGGTATTGTACGAGACAAATTGGGACGCAAGATGTCTAAATCACTGGGTAACAGCCCCGACCCATTGGATCTCATCGATCGTTTCGGTGCCGATGGTGTGCGCATGGGTATGATGCTTTCTGCACCTGCAGGCAACGACATTCTCTTCGACGATGCCCTATGCGAACAAGGACGTAACTTCAACAACAAGATATGGAATGCCTTCCGTCTCGTGAAGGGATGGCAGGTAGCTGACATCGAACAACCCGAATATGCTGCACTGGCAACCAAGTGGTTCGAAGCCATGCTGGCCAAGACAGCGGCCGAAGTGGATGACCTCTTCAGCAAGTATCGTCTGAGTGAAGCGTTGATGGCCGTGTACAAACTTTTCTGGGACGAGTTCTCAAGCTGGTATCTGGAGATGGTGAAGCCTGCCTATATCAATGGTGAGCCGCAACCCATTGACCGCGCCACTTATGAAAAGACACTCGGTTTCTTCGATAGCCTCTTGAAGTTGCTCCACCCCTTCATGCCGTTCATCACCGAAGAACTTTGGCAACACCTCTACGACCGCAAGGAGGGAGAAAGTCTGATGGTGCAGGAGTTGGACATCCCCACCGCTTGCGACGAAGAGATTGTGAAGGACTTCGAAGCCGTGAAGGAAGTTATCGGTGGTATCCGCACTATACGCCTGCAAAAGAACATTACTCAAAAAGAGATATTGGAATTGCAAGTAGTAGGCGCAAATCCTGTAGCAGCTTTCAATAGTGTAATAGCCAAGTTGTGCAACCTCACCGCCGTATCGGCTGTTGAGAACAAGGCTGATGGCTCTGCATCATTCATGGTAGGCACTACCGAATATGCTGTTCCTCTGGGTAGCCTCATCAATGTAGAGGAAGAGTTGAAGAAACTCGAAGCCGACCTGAAATACAATGAAGGTTTCTTGCAAAGTGTGTTAAAGAAACTCAGCAACGAAAAGTTCGTAAGCAAAGCACCTGCCGCCGTCATCGAGATGGAGCGCAAGAAACAAGCCGATGCCGAGAGCAAGATTGCCGCATTAAAGGAAAGCATTGCTGCATTGAAAAAGTAAAAAACAAACTAATTGTATTTAAGGCGTGGATTACGCGAATAACATGAATGAAACAGTATCATGTTAACTCGTATAATCCGCGCCTGAATAAATTTCATACTATTGATGACATATTTGAAAGACATACCTGAATTTGCTATCATCGATCCAAATACATTCAGCTGTATAGGACTGAAAAGCTTATTGGAAACAATATTTCCAAAAGTGATAGTACGTTGTTTCAACACATTTGAAATGTTGATAGATGATACGCCAGATATGTATATTCATTATTTTGTATCTTCATCTGTAGTATTAGAGCATACATCATTTTTTCTTGAACGAAAACATAAAACCATAGTATTGGTAAATGGAGAAAACAATGCGTCGTTCAATAATTTCCATACACTGAACATAAATCTTCCAGAGCATAAATTGGCAAGTGCTTTAATACAACTTCATGAACACGCACACGGAAGAAAAAAAACATACAAAACAATAAGGAAGAAAGAAAATTTTCCTCTATCAAAACGCGAAGTTGAAGTCTTGGTACTCATTGTACACGGATTGATAAACAAAGAAATAGCAAACAGACTGAACATCAGTCTTACTACCGTTATCAGCCATCGAAAAAATATCACTGAAAAATTGGGCATACGTTCAATTTCAGGACTTACCGTTTATGCCATTATAAATGGATTAGTAGAAGCAAATCAAATATAAAATAGTAATGACAAAACATATATATAACTATTTGATATTACCAATTTCTCTAGTTTGTGCTTTATTCATTTTTTCGTGTCAGGATGATAAAGAAGAAAATACGCGTATAAAAAGTGTACGTGTTCCCATAAAATCCAAGCAGACACTATTAATGTACATGCCATGGTCAGGAAACTTAAAACCATATTTTGATATAAACATAGCCGATATGGAAGAAGCTATATCAGATGGAATTCTTGAAAATGAGAGAGTACTTGTACTTTTATCAAATTCAGAAACAGAGGCTTCTCTATTCGAATTGTTTTATGACAAAAAAGAAGGTATCTGCAATAAAAATATAGTAAAGGAATACATTAATCATAATTTTACTACACCCGAAGGGATTGCTGATATATTGAATAAAGTAAAAGAGTATGCCCCATCCAATATTTATTCAATGACAATAGGAGGCCACGGGATGGGTTGGATTCCTGTAGATAAACCGAAAGAAGAACCAAATACAGAGACAGACATACAAGCAAATAAAATACCATATACCGTACCAAAATATCACTGGGAGATACAAAGTGAATACCTGACACGTTATTTTGGAGGAACAAGCAGTAATCACCAGACGGACATAAAGACATTGGCCGAAGGAATTGAAATGGCTGGAATCCACATGGAATACATACTTTTCGATGATTGTTACATGTCAAATATTGAAGTGGCTTACGACCTACGTCATGTCACCAATCATCTGATAGCTTCAACAAGTGAAGTGATGGCCTACGGTATGCCTTATCGGGATATGGCTATACACTTGCTTGGAAATATAGATTATGAAGGAATAAGCCAAGCTTTTTATGATTTTTATATGGATTATTCAATGCCTTGTGGAACTATAGCAATGACGGTTACTTCAGAACTGGATAGTCTTGCCACACTAATGCGTGAAATAAATAATAGTTTTGTTTGGGACAGTTCAAAAAATAACACATTGCAATATCTTGACGGATATTCACCTCACTTGTTTTATGATTATGGTGACTATGTATCAAAACTATGTACAGACAGTATATTGCTCACAAAATTCAATGAACAACTTGAACTGACCGTCCCATCCAGTTGTAGCAAGCATACACCGACATTCTATTCCATGTTTAATGGAAGACAAACTATAATCCGTTCATTTAGTGGAGTAACCATATCTGATCCAAGTACAAACCGAATGGCTGAATCAAAAACGGAAACAGATTGGTATAAAGCTACACATCCTAATCCTATACTTGAAGAATACTAATACTTTCAAGCTTCAGAAAACACAAGATATATATACCTTATAACGATAGAAGTATAGATTTCTAAACCTCTTCACAGTTGTGAAAACATTTCTTCACAGTTGTGAAAACATCTCTTCACGGCTGTGAAGAGATCTCTTGACAGATGTGAAGAGATCCTTTCACAGCCGTGAAGAGGTTATTCAGACTATATATTAATACGATAATACTATTTATAAGCGTCCGATAAACTGCTATAATTATTTTGGACCAGTCCGAAAAGTCGGTTATATATGATTGTTTATATGATGTCTCTTGTCACCCTGAGTTTGGAGCATTGCTGACGGTCTATAGTTTCCTTTGCAGTACCCTGAGACCCTTCGACAAGCTCATGGTGACAGAGAAGGCATAATTTGCAACCGACTTTTCGGACTGACCCATTATTTTCAGAATTAAATCATAAAGTTTGAAAATTATAAACCTAATTCGGCAGATATTTCCAACATACGATGAATGGGGCGGACAGCCTTTTCTGCAATAGCCCGGTCAACTTCTATTTCCGGCCATTCATATTTCAATGTATTATAAAGTTTCTCTAATGTATTCAAACGCATAAAATTACATTCATTGCACGCACACGTACTATCCTCAGGAGGGGCAGGAATAAAATTCTTTTCAGGACACTTTTTACGCATTTCGTGCAGAATACCACTTTCAGTTGCTACAATAAAATTCTTATTGTCGCTACCAACAGCATATTTTAATAAAGCGGCAGTTGAACCCACCACATCAGCCAATTTCACCAATGCACCTTTACATTCGGGATGAGCCAACACCTGTGCATCAGGATACTGTTGTTTCAATTCTATAATCTTCTGCACAGAGAACTGTTCGTGTACATGGCAAGCACCATCCCATAACAGCATCTGACGTCCGGTAACAGCATTGATGTATCCTCCCAAATTACGGTCAGGACCAAATATAATCTTTTCGTCATGCGGAAAGCTTTCTACAATCTGACGTGCATTCGTACTGGTCACCACCACGTCAGTCACAGCTTTGACGGCAGCCGTAGTGTTTACATAAGAGATGACCGTATAATCGGGATGTTCAGCCACAAACTTGGCAAACTCTTCAGCTGGACAACTGTCAGCCAACGAACAACCTGCATTCAAATCAGGAACTAATACCTTTTTATCAGGACAAAGCACTTTAGCAGTTTCGCCCATAAAATGAACACCACACATGACGATGATGTCAGCATCTGTTTTTGCAGCCCATTGTGCCAGAGCCAGACTGTCGCCCACATAATCGGCTATATCCTGCAATTCACCAGATTGGTAATAATGTGCTAAAATGACAGCATTCTTTTCATGACGCAATCTATCTATTTCCTTTCGCAAGTCAATGGAGCTATCTACAGATTCATCTACAAACCCCTTTTTCAACCAATCTTTTTTATCCATAATTATTATATAAGTTTTTATTTTAAATAAGAAAAATCTATGATGATGATAATAGCCTGTTAATAGTGTGGATAATATTTTCTCTCTTTATTTGGCAGATAAGTTATTAATATTTATTTCACAACAATCCACAAAGTTATTCACATCTATTTTTACCTTATCCATTGAAACAGAGCTATGTTTGTTTATTTATCAACATATTGTTAATTGTCGGCAAAGTTAAGAACTTTATGTGATATGGAGATAAAAAAACGGATGAAAAGTATGTTTATATCCAATTATTAACTTCTCACTTTTTATTTTGGTCAATTGATAAAGATGGACTTATAATTCTTTTATTCGTAATACAAAATATTTTATCCATTTTTTATATCTGTATTCTTCACCATATTTCCACAAGTTATCAACAATCTGTTAATATATTCCGATTATTTTGTGTAAGTTTGCACTCGCAAATAAGTTTGTAGTATGAGAAAGTTGAATATAACAGAATTAAAAAGAATAAGTACTGAAGAGTTCAAGAAATCAGAGAAACTTCCTTTAGTCGTAGTGTTGGATGAAGTAAGGAGTCTGCACAACGTGGGTTCAGTATTTCGGACTTCAGATGCTTTTCGGGTAGAGTCTATATATCTTTGTGGAATTACAGCCACTCCCCCTCATCCGGAAATACATAAGACTGCCCTTGGTGCAGAAGATTCTGTTTCATGGATATATTATAAGGATACGCGCGATGCTGTAAACCAACTTAAAGATGAAGGTTACACTGTGCTTTCAATTGAGCAAGTAGAAGGAAGTACAATGTTGCAGGATGTAGAATTGGAAGAGAATAAAAAATATGCCATTGTTTTTGGAAACGAAGTAAAAGGAGTGAAGCAAGAAGTTGTTGATATGTGTGATGGTTGTATAGAGATTCCTCAGTTTGGTACGAAACATTCACTCAATATTTCAGTAACCGCCGGTATGGTTATTTGGGAATTTGCAAAAAGATTTTTTTAGCACATAATTTATATCTGACCGTTTTCCACCAATACAATGACGCGTTCCGTAATAGCATCATCTTCTTCATTTTCAGGATCATATTCCTTTTTCAAGCTTGCTCCAAAAAGTGATGCAAAAGTCTGGTAAAATCCAGCTTTAAATGAACCCATGAATGATTTGACCAATTGGTAAGAAGTCTGTTCACATTCTCTATCAACAAGTTTTATCAACAATTTGCCTTGTGAGAAAGTGAGTTTTTTCATTCGTGGCGTATATTCTTTTTTTAATTTTTTCTCTACCTGTCTGATATATTTTTTGCGTTCTTTTTCGTTTGGAAGCGAATCAAGATGCATTGATGTATGTATGATAATCTGTTTTATCTCTTTAGCTATAGGCAGTGTTTTTTTTACGTTACGTACGAGTCTGTTATATGAATTTTGTTTCTTTTTACTTTTGAATATCAGTGGTTTGTATATATAAACAGGCTTTAATTCTATCCATGCAATGGTATCACCTTTATATACAGACAAGCGTGCCAATGTCTTATCTGTTGTCTGTGATTTTGTTGGAGATGTTCCTAAAAAAGTTAACATCCCTATAAACAACACTATATGTGAAACTCGTTTCAACATGGAGCAAAAATATAAATAAAAATTTTGGCAACATGTATCTGTTAACCATCTTTCAAATAGGATAGTAATCTTTTAAGATATAACCCCTTATCTGCTTCCCAAATCATCCATAACTGTTTGCAATATGGCTTGTCCGCGTTTTAACCGGTCGGTGGAAGAAACAGGAATGTCTATTATTGTTTTTCCGGATTCATTGTCAAATATGGTAATTCCTGTTGTGTCCCGAAAACCGAGGGCATCGTTAAAGGTAAAAAAGGCAAACGGATATGTATATTTGTTTCCTAATATATTCCGACTGAAAGTAAAATCATCATGAGGTAATCCTAATTGTCCGAATAAAGTGGCAGGCAAATCGGTCTGATTGGCTATTGTTTCTATATTTTCAGAAGATTTCACAGCTCCTCCTATCCATAACATAGGTATTCGGAAACGATCATCAGGTTGTTTAAGATTGTATATGAGGCTATGGTCAGGAATACAGATAATCAGAAGATTCTCCCATTGAGGCAATTGTTTCAATTTGTTTACAAAATTTCCAAGGCAATTATCTGTATAGGCAAAAGAATTGCGTATAGGATCATTTTCAAACTTGTTGAAAGGTACTTCAAAAGGTTCATGACTGCTTAATGTCAAGAAGGTTGTGAACCAACGTTTTGTAGTATCTTTTCTTTCCGATATTTCTTGATAAAGGTAATCAAAAGTAATATCATCGTTCACACCCCATGCATTTGTTTTTCTTTCAGCTAAAGTAAAGTCAGTATCAGCTGTTATTTTCTGATAACCAGAACTTAAAAGGAAACTTTTCATGTTTGTAAAATTGATGTCTCCTCCATACAGGAAATCTGTTTCATAACCGGAATTCCGAAGTGTTTTTGCCATAGCAGGCAATGTCCTACTTTTGGCAGGAATTTTCATAACGGAAGTTTTTGGTAAACCCGGATATCCGCTGAAAGTGCATACTGTACCCCGGTCAGTACGATAACTGTTTGCATAGAGGTTGCTGAAAAATATCCCTTCTTTCCGTAAACTGTCTATATGTGGTGAAGCCCCTTGAATTCCTCCTTGTGATTCAATAAGTACACTGCCGAATCCTTCAAGTAAGATTACAAGTATATTGGGGCGCTCTGTATTCAATAGTTTTATGGTTGTACTGTCAGATTTGGTATAAAGCCCTTCAAACAATTTAGCTCGTTCCTCTTCTGGAAAAAACTCATACATATCTTCAAATTTTTCATTTTTTCCTATTGAAGATAGTAAACTGAAACATGGATTTACTGCAGAATGGTTTAAGAACTGATTATCGCTGTAATATACTTGTCCTATATTGGAAGTTGATTCAGTAGTTCCACCTCGTATGATTATGAACAAACCGCCTGCCAATAGAAGTGTCAGAATGGTTCCTGACAAACGATGCTTGTTGCATTTCTCTAACTTTTTTGGAGTTATATGGATTAATAACCAGGCAGTCAATATGGTTACAAAAATTACAGCTGCAAGGCGCAGTAGAATATATCCTACCGAAACACTGGCAAAAGCTTCTGATGGAGAATCAAGATAGTTGAATATTGTAGCATCAAGTTTGAATTGCCAAAAAGCATAAAGAGACATGTCAATGACAAATACAATACTGATTAGCAAGGAAATGATAATAAAATAAGGGCGCATTAATTTACGCAATTTTATATTTTTTATCCATATGCTGGCTAAAATTACAAACAGAGGGATTATTGTCAAATATCCTGCTGTTGTAGCATCCAATGAAAATCCATGCAGGATGACTTGTATATAGTCTGTCACTGACAATTCCTCGGAATAATTATATAGCATGAATAAGGGTTTCTGTATAAGAAAAACCCCAATGAAGGTGACGAACAATGCAACGAGATATAAAATTCTTTTTTTCATACGTGTTTGATATACGTTTTTTCAATGGCACAAAGATACAGTCTTTTTTGAGTGAATACAAAGATAGTGTGGTTTTCTTTTATTTTTTTGAGGGTAGTACCAGTTTGGTGTCTTAAACGTTAAATTATCTCTTTCTTCTCCAAAAAGTTTGTAATATCGTTCTTTTTATCCCTAATATAGTATAAAACATATTCATTCTTTCTTTGTATAGTGGAAGAATGTTACTATTTTTGCAACTTGTTAGAGATTGTAGTTCTATTTGTGAAAGAAATATAGGTCAGATTTGACATGAAAAAGATTATAGCCGCATTTGGTTTGTGTGTGTTTGCTGTATGTTTGTTAACATCTTGCTTGGATGATAATGATGATGTAGTGTTGAGCGATAAAGCTGTCATTACATCATTTTCCATAAATGATTTTGGAACAGTGAACGGTGTATTGTATCCTTTTTCAATTGATCATGTAGAAAACAGAATTTATAACCGTGATTCACTTCCTGTGGGTACTGATGTGAGTAAGGTAAGTGTGAATGTCTCTTTTGATGGTGGTGCGGTTTTCTATACGGTAGGCGGTGAAGAGCGTGCTTACAGTACTGCAGACAGTATAGATTTTACCTCTCCTGTCATTTTCTCTGTATATGCTGCTGATGGTTCGTGGAGACGGAATTATGCGGTTTCTATCAATGTTCATACAATAGATATGGATTCATTGATATGGGATAAAGTAGAGAATGGAGATTTCAAAGAGTTGGGAATGAGTGTTGAAAAATCCGTTTTGATAAATGACAAACTATTGGTTTTTGGTGAAAAAGAAGGTTTGCCTGTAGTTTTGAATGGTTCTTTATCAAATGGAATAAATTTTGTTTTGCCCGAAACCCCATTGAACGGCATTACCGGTACAGTTGATTATAGTTCTATTGTTTCATTGGATAACGTGCTTTATTTATTGGCAGATGGAAAATTGTATAATTCGACAGATGCTGTTGAATGGACAAGTCTGTCTTCTGAACATACATTTGTTTCCATGGTTGGAGCAATAGATGGTCGTCTTCACTTATGCGAAGAGTCCGGTAATGACGATAGTCTTAGCCTTGTGGCTTTTGCACCGGATCAAATGAGTGAATCTGTAAGTGGATGGGAAGAAGTACAGCATGTAGCTAAAAAAGATTTTCCTTATTCACCATCTGTAGTTACTGTACCTTTGGCTACAAATTCATCCATCACACGTACAACTTTGGTAGGAATCTCCAATTCGGATAATGAAGTTAAAGTTTGGGTGAAACTCTCTACTGAAAACAAATGGACTCACTATGAAAAAATAACAGGAAATTCAAAAACTTGTCCATTTATGGAAAGGTTGACAGTAATTTCGTATGATGAATCCTTGTATGCTTTTGGTGGCAAAAATGAAAGTAAGGGGCTTGAAGCCTTTGAAGCCATTTATACATCAGAAGATGGCGGTATAACTTGGCAGAAGCAAAATGAATGTATAGGTCTGCCTGCTGAATTGAAGGGATATGATGAATCTTATGCTTGCATAGTGGATGATGACAAAAATATATGGTTGTTGTGTAGTGATGGTCGGATATTCCGAGGGAAAATACCTGGATTGGTGCAGTGAAACACTTTGAAAAGAGGTATGCAGTATGGTGAACTGTTGCAGATTTATAAAAATACTGATTGCTTTTTCCTTCATACCGGTATCCCTGTATGCACAGTATGCTGACGAGGAATACCGTATGGAGATAGGAGCACGGTTGGGAGGTATATCCTATATGGGAGATGCCAATGGAAATCCTTTCAAGGAGATGGGAATATCTGCAGGAGTTTTAGCCCGATACAATTTCAACCCAAGAATGGTGATTAAGGCTGATTTTGGTATAGGAAAAATTTCGGGTAATACACATTCCTTGGACAACACGTTTCCAAATGGTGGTCAAGTGGATTTTGAGCGGACCATTTATGATTTTGGAACTCAGTTTGAATATAACTTTTGGCCGTACGGAAATGGTATGAGTTATCAGACAAGCCGACGGTTCACTCCTTACATTTTGGGAGGGATAGGAATGACTTTTGCTAGCGAACCGGTTGAAAACATTGCTGCATTTCATTTTGCTTTAGGAGCAGGTATCAAATATAAGTTTGCTCCCAGATGGAATGTAGGAGTTGAATTTGCAGTCCGTTTTACAACCACTGATGATTTGGATGTGACCTCTTCAGAGGGACTGGTGCTGGATGATCCTTATCAGATAAAAAGTGGTTTTATGAAAAATAAAGATTGTTATTCATTACTTGGACTTACAGTCACTTATGATATTTGGGCCAAGTGTAACAATTGTAATAAGGATTAATGAAGAGAATATGTATAAAGAACAGATAGATACAAAGCGGATACCTGCTCATGTTGCCATTATTATGGATGGTAACGGACGTTGGGCTAAGTTGCGGGGAGAAAATCGCAGTAAGGGACATATAGAAGGAGTTGAAACTGTACGACGTATAGTGACTGAATCAGTGAAGTTGGGTATCAGATACTTGACTTTATATACATTTTCTACTGAAAATTGGAATCGTCCTCAGGCTGAAGTAGCTGCATTGATGGGATTGCTGTTTGATAATCTTGAAGAAGAAATCTTCATGAAAAACAATGTGGCTTTTCGGGTTATCGGTGATATGTCCCGTATGCCGGAAGCAGTGCTTGACCGTATCCGTATGTTGGAAAAACGTACGGCAGCTAATGACCGTATGACCTTGGTTTTGGCTCTCAGTTATTCATCAAAATGGGAACTGACTCATGCTGTACGTTCTATTGCAAACGAAGTGATTATCGGTAAGTTAAATCCTGATTCTATCGATGAACAGACCATTGCTTCCCGATTGGCAACAAACTTTATGCCTGATCCTGACCTTTTGATTCGTACAGGAGGAGAAGTCAGATTAAGTAACTATTTGCTTTGGCAATGTGCTTATTCCGAACTTTATTTCTGTGATACTCTTTGGCCTGATTTTACTGAAGAAGAATTGGCTAAGGCTATTTGTAATTATCAGAGCAAAGAGCGTCGATATGGAAAAACAAGTGAACAAGTATCAGGGAATCAGTGTGATAAATAAAAAAAAAGAGAATGAAAAGAATACCTTCAATATGGTTTCAGATACTGTCCTGTTTGGCTATATGTTGGGGATTGTTCCCCACAATGCTTCGTGCCCAACAGGTTGCTGAAAAGCAGGTAAAACCTGTTATCCTTTATTCGTCAACACCACGAAACTATGAGATAGGTGGTATAACTGTAAGTGGTGTCAAGAACTATGAAGATTATGTATTGATTGGACTTTCAGGACTTTCTGTCGGACAGTATATAAAAGTTCCAGGTGATGATATAACCAATGCAGCCCGGCGTTACTGGAAACACGGATTGTTTTCTGATGTACATATTTCTGCAGATAGTATTGTGGGTGACAAAATCTATCTTAACATAGCTTTGGCTGAACGTCCGCGTATTTCTGAAATCCGTTATCATGGAATTAAAAAGTCAGAACGAGAGGATTTGGAAGGACGTTTGGGTATGGTCAAAGGTCGTCAGATAACTCCTAATATGGTGGATAGGGCGAAGATTGTCATCAAGCGTTATTTTGATGAAAAAGGATTCAAGAATGCTGAAGTTAATATCCGCCAAAGTGATGATGTATCAGCTGCTAACCAAATGATTGTGGATATAGATATTGACAAGAAAGAGAAAATAAAAATCAATAAAATCTATATCAATGGTAATGAAGAAGTTTCTGATAAAACTATACGTAAAGCAATGAAGAAAACCCGTGAGCGGAGCAACTGGGCTAACCGTTTCCGCAATTTCTTCAAAGGGGGTAAGAAGTTCATAACAGAGAAGTATGAAGAAGACAAGGGCTTCATCATTGACAAATATAATGAATTGGGTTATAGGGATGCACAAATTCTTTCGGATAGTGTGGTAGCTCACGATGAGCGTACAGTAGATATTTATCTGAATCTGGAAGAAGGAGACAAATACTATCTGCGAAATATATCGTGGGTGGGTAATACGGTATATCCTTCTGACAAGCTCAGCCATGATTTGCGCATGAAACGTGGGGATGTCTATAACCAGAAGAAGATGAATGAGCGCTTGAGTTCTGACGAAGATGCTATTCAAAATCTTTATTGGAACAACGGATATGTATTTTTCCGGATCGACCCCGTTGAAGTCAATGTGGATGGTGACTCTATTGATTTAGAGATGCGTATTCAAGAGGGACCGCAGGCATCTATCAATCGTGTTCGTATTGCTGGTAATGACAGGCTTTATGAAGAGGTGATTCGTCGTGAATTGCGTACCAAGCCGGGTGATCTTTTCAGCAAAGAAGCCATTGAACGTTCATACCGTGATATTGCCCAAATGGGGCATTTCAATCCTGAAACAATCAATCCTGATATCAAGCCCGATCCTGAAACGGGTACAGTGGATATCAATTGGGGATTGGAGTCGAAGGCTAATGACCAGATTGAACTTTCTGCAGGTTGGGGACAGACAGGTGTCATTGGTCGTGTCAGTCTGAAGTTTACGAACTTCTCAATGGCCAATCTGTTCAAGAAGAGTGACAATCGTCGTGGTATCCTTCCCCAAGGTGATGGACAGACCCTGACATTGAGCGGACAGACTAATGGAGATTATTATCAGTCCTATAGCATTTCCTTCTTTGACCCTTGGTTTGGGGGAAAGCGTCCGAATTCTTTCTCTGTTTCAGCTTTTTATTCCAAACAGACTGATGTGAGCAGTAACTATTACAACTCTGCTTATTACAATAATTATTATAATTACATGTATGGTTACGGAAGCTATAACAGTGGTTATTATAATAGTTATGAGTCTTTTTATGATCCCGATAAGTCTGTGCAGATGTATGGTGTGTCGGTAATGTTTGGTAAACGTTTGCGTTGGCCGGATGATTATTTCACCTTTACTGCAGCACTTTCTTATCAGCGTTATGTATTGAAAGATTGGCAATATTTCCCTGTGACCAACGGAAAGAGCAACAATATCAGTTTGGAATTGACTTTGGCACGAAATTCGGTAGATAATCCAATCTTCCCCCGTTCGGGTGCTGAGTTTTCTCTTTCTGCCCAATTTACTCCTCCTTATTCGTTATGGGATGGAGTAGATTATTCTGCTTATGCCCAAAATTATTCCGACCCCAATTATCAGAACGATATGAATCGTAAATATAAGTGGGTTGAATATCATAAGTGGAAATTCAAGAGCAAGACATATACTGCTTTCTCTACAAAAGGAAAGACGCCGGTGTTGATGACTCGTGTTGAATTTGGTTTGCTGGGTCATTACAATCGCTATAAGCGTTCACCCTTCGAAACCTTCTATATGGGTGGAGACGGTATGAGTGGCTATTCATACAGTTATGCAACCGAGACCATAGCTTTGCGTGGTTATGAAAATGGTTCGCTCACTCCTTATGGCTATGAGGGTTATGCCTATTCTCGTTTGGGATTGGAACTCCGCTACCCATTGATGCTTGAAGGTTCTACCAATATCTATGTCTTAGGATTTGTGGAAGGTGGAAATGCATGGTCCGATATCAAGAAGTTCAACCCCTTTGATATGAAACGTTCGGCAGGTGCCGGTGTGCGTATTTTCCTTCCTATGGTCGGATTGATGGGTATCGATTGGGCTTATGGATTTGATAAGATTTATGGATCCAGCCAATATGGCGGAAGCCAGTTCCATTTCATTTTGGGACAAGAGTTCTAAGTTTGAGATAAAAAAGAATAGTGACTATATATTATATATAATAATGTACGCGCGTATGAAGAAGTTTTTGTTTTTAGCAATTATGGTTTGCTTTTCCGTTGTTACGGCAAATGCACAGAAATTTGCCTTGGTGGATATGGAGTATATTCTCAAGAATATACCGGCTTATGAGCGTGCCAATGAGCAACTCAACCAGATTTCCAAGCGTTGGCAAGGAGAAGTTGAGGCTTTGACTTTGGAAGCACAAACTCTTTATAAGAATTATCAGTCAGAGGTAGTATTTCTTTCTGAAGAACAAAAAACAAAGAAAGAAGAAGAGATTGTGGCCAAGGAAAAAGAAGCCAGTGAATTGAAACGCAAATATTTTGCACCTGATGGCGAACTTTACAAGAAACGTGAGAGCCTGATGGCTCCTATTCAGGATGAAATCTATAATGCGGTCAAGGAGATTGCAGACTCTAAAGGGTATTCTCTCATTCTTGACCGTGCATCTGATACCAGTATTATTTTTGCATCACCAAAGGTAGATATCAGCAATGAAGTGTTGTCTAAATTGGGGTATGCAGAATAAATGAATTATAATTAATAACCAAAATAAAAAAAAGTATTATGTTTAAGAAATTGATTGTAGCGATGATGCTACTTATCCCCATGGGATTGTGTGCACAACAGAAGTTCGGACATGTTAACTCTGCAGCGATTATTCCTTTGATGCCTGAGTACACTACGTCACAAAACGAAATTCAGACATTGCAGAAGCAATACGAAGATGAAATCAAGCGTATGCAGGATGAGTTGAACAAGAAAGGGGAAGAGTTTGAAGCTCAAAAGGCCACTTTGCCTGCTAATATAGCCGAGCGTCGTCAGGCTGAATTGCAAGAGCTTTACAACCGTATGGAACAGTATTATCGTGAAGGACAACAACACATGGAAAAGGCTTCACAGGAAAAGATGGGAGCTATCAGTGAAAAACTGAAGGCAGCCATTAAGGAAGTGGGTGTTGCCGGAGGATATGTCTATATCATGGATGTAGCTGCCGGTGTTCCTTATATCAGTGAAACGTTGAGTGTGGATGTGACAGAGACAGTAAAGGCAAAACTGGGTATAAAATAATCAGAAATGGGTAAGAGACTGATTATAGCGCTCTTCTTTTTTCTGCCCTTGATGACAATGGCACAAGATTCGTTGTCTGTGGCTCCTTCCGCCATACAGCCACAGGCACGTTTCGGCTATTTGAGCTATTCGGCCGTGATTAGGCAAATGCCGGATTATGTGGCTGCACAGGAAACCTTGCAGAAATTGCAGGAGAAATATGACGCAGAATTGGCTCGTGCTGACCGTGAGTTTAATCTCAAATTTGCAGAGTTTATAGAGGGACAGGACGAGTTTCCTGACAATATCATGCGGAAAAGGCAGAAAGAATTGCAGGAATTGATGGAGAAGAGCCTTCATTTCAAGGATGAAATCAAAGATTTGATAAAGCAGGCTCGTTCGGAACTTAATGCTCCTGTTGTGGAACATCTCAATGTTGTCATTGGTGAAGTGGGTCAGGAATTGAACCTTCAATTTGTTTTGAATACGGACAATAATGCATGTCCTTTCATCAATGCGGATTGTGGTATTGATATTACAGCCCTTGTCAAGGCAAAAGCAGGAATAAAGTAATAACCTCTCTGTTACACTATGTATGCTCCCATAGGTGTTTTTGATTCTGGTTATGGTGGACTTACCATCTTGAAACAGATTCGTCGCATGATGCCTGAGTATGATTATATCTACTTGGGCGACAATGCCCGTACCCCCTATGGGTCCCGTTCGTTTGAGGTTGTTTATGAGTTTACTCGCCAAGCTGTCGGGAAATTGTTCAGTATGGGTTGTCCTTTGGTGATTCTGGCCTGTAATACAGCTTCAGCCAAAGCACTTCGCACCATACAGCAAAACGATTTGCAACGCTGGGGTGAGGCGCGTCGTGTGTTGGGCATCATTCGTCCTACTGTTGAGAGTATTGGACAGGTTTCCCGCACACGTCATGTCGGTATATTGGCTACGGAGGGGACTATTCTTTCACAGTCTTACCCGTTAGAGATAGAGAAACTTTATCCCGATGTGGTTGTTACCGGACAATCTTGTCCGCTATGGGTCCCTTTAGTAGAAAATGGAGAGGCTGATTCGATGGGAGCTGATTATTTTGTAAAAAAATATATGGATGGACTCTTGGAGCGCGACCCGCAGATAGACACCATTATATTAGGATGTACCCATTACCCCCTTCTGTTAGAGAAAATCAAGAAATATACTCCTGAAGGTATCCGCATTCTTAGTCAAGGCGAGTATGTGGCTACCAGTTTGCAGGATTATCTGTATCGCCATCCTGAGATGGATGAGCGTTGCTCAAAAAAAGCGACTTGTTGTTTTTACACCACCGAGTCAGTACAGAAATTCATGGACTCGGCAACTCTTTTCTTGCAGGAGAAAGTTGATGTACGGCACACGGTGTTGGGCTAAGTAAGGTTCAGTATCGTGAGGTTATAAGTCCTTTTTGAGTATTACTAAACAAATCGAATAGAATATGGAAAAAAAATTCAAGCGGACCACAGTGACTTCGGCATTGCCCTATGCCAATGGTCCTGTTCATATTGGTCATTTGGCAGGTGTGTATGTTCCTGCCGATATTTATGTGCGCTATTTGCGATTGAAGGGTGAGGATGTCCTTTTCATTGGCGGTAGCGATGAACACGGAGTGCCCGTCACCATTCGTGCCAAGAAAGAGGGCTGTACACCGCAAGATGTGGTTGACCGTTACCATGGTATCATCAAGAATGCTTTTGCCGATTTTGGCATTTCGTTCGATGTCTATTCACGCACCACATCAAAAACTCATCACTGGTTGGCCAGTGATTTCTTCAAGACTCTTTATGACAATGGCAAGTTCATTGAAATGGAGAGTGAACAGTTCTACGATGAAGGAGCCAAGCAGTTCCTTAGCGACCGTAACATCATGGGCCAATGTCCCCGTTGCCATGCCGAGGGTGCTTATGGTGACCAGTGTGAGAAGTGTGGAAGCACTCTCTCTCCCGATGAACTTATCAATCCTGTGAATGCCCTTACTGGCAATCCGTTGGTGAAGAAGGCTACCAAACATTGGTATTTGCCTCTTGATGCTCATCAGCCTTGGCTCGAAGAGTGGATTCTGCAGGGCCATAAGGAGTGGCGTACCAATGTGTATGGTCAGTGCAAAAGTTGGTTGGATGCAGGGTTGAAGCCTCGTGCCGTTACCCGCGACCTTGAATGGGGTATTCCTGTGCCAGTGGAAGGTGCTGAAGGTAAAGTGCTTTATGTATGGTTCGATGCTCCCATCGGTTACATCAGCAATACCAAAGAACTCTGTGATGCTCATCCCGAGAAGGGCAGTTGGGAAACTTGGTGGAAAGATCCCGAAACCCGTCTTGTACACTTTATCGGAAAGGACAACATTGTGTTCCATTGCATTGTATTCCCTGCTATGTTGAAGGCTGAGGGCAGCTACATCTTGCCCGACAATGTTCCTGGCAATGAGTTCTTGAATCTTGAAGGGGATAAGATTTCAACCAGCCGTAACTGGGCCGTTTGGTTGCACGAATACCTTATCGATTTCCCCGGCAAGCAGGATGTGCTCCGCTATGTGCTTACCGCCAATGCTCCCGAGACAAAGGATAACGATTTCACATGGAAAGACTTCCAGGCACGCAATAACAACGAGTTGGTAGCTGTCTATGGCAATTTTGTGAATCGTGCGCTTCAGCTCACCCAGAAGTACTACAATGGCGTAGTGCCCGCTCCTGGTGAATTGACCGAATATGATAAGGAGACCTTGGCTGAATTTAAGGATGTGAAGGAGAAGGTTGAGCGCTTGCTCGACAATTTCAAATTCCGCGATGCTCAGAAGGAAGCTATGAATCTGGCACGTATCGGCAACAAGTATATTGCAGATTGCGAACCCTGGAAGGTCATCAAGACTGATCCCGAACGCGTGAAGACCATCATCTATATCTCTCTTCAGCTGACAGCCAATCTGGCCATTGCCTTCGAACCGTTCCTCCCCTTCAGTAGCGACAAGTTGCGCGGTATGCTCAATATGCCGACGTTCGAATGGAATTCGTTGGGACAAACAGATATTCTTCCCGTCGGTCATCAGTTGGCCGCACCTGCCCTTCTTTTCGAGAAGATTGAGGATGCCGCCATTGATGCACAGATGCAACGTCTGGAGGATATCAAGAAGGCCAATGAAGCTGCAGCTTATAAGGCCAATCCTATCAAGCCTACCATAGCTTTCGAGGATTTTGAGAAACTCGATATCCGCGTAGGCACAGTGCTCGAGTGTGAGCGTGTGCCCAAGATGAAGAAACTCTTGAAGTTCAAGATTGCTGACGGATTGCAGGACCGTACCATTGTGAGTGGCATAGCCGAGCACTATGCTCCCGAGGAGTTGGTAGGCAAACAGGTGCTCTTCATTGCCAACTTGGCTCCCCGTCAGTTCAAGAACGGTCTGGTGAGTGAAGGTATGATACTCAGTGCCGAGAATTTCGACGGTTCCTTGGCTGTCACTTCACTGTTGAAAGAAGTGAAACCTGGTAGTGAAGTAAAGTAATCTTATACCGGTTTAAAGCCGTTTACATATAGGACCTTCCTATATTTTAAAGTTCGGAATATATATTTTGTGGTTCAGAATATATATTTCGAACTTTAGTTTTATTATTTTGCGCTTGGAAATATTGTATGAATATAATTCCAACTCGTTTATAACGCAAGTGCATAAGGTTTTATACATGGGATTGCAATCTCTTCTTATTTTGTTGTTATATCCTTATTTCTTCCCTGTTAACTCAATTTAACTAACGGGGGGGGTATTTTTGCTTTTCTTAGTATATTTGCAGCGGTTATTACTGTTTTCGGACAGTTTTGTGTAAAATATAAGCAAATAGATGATGAAAAGAAACATTGTTGCAGGAGCTTTCAGCCTCCTTTTGGCAGGGATGCTACAGGCACAGCAGGTTGATTATTCCGTAGTGTCTGTTCCTGAAGAGTCGGGAATTGAATTTATGCAGGTCAGCACCCCCAGTGATTACGTATGTATGCCCGTTGTGCAACGCACAATGAATAATGTCAATTGGTTGTCAAACCGCATTTTGGATATCTCTGCCGATGGGCAAAATATAGCCTACTTGTCAATGCGCAACAACACAACAAACATTTTCATCAAGGAATTGGGCAAGCAGGGCAGTTCCATTCAGCGAACTAACCGCACGAATGTGCTTGATTTCTCCTATTCACCCGATGGCAAGTACATCTGTTTCTCTGAGAAGCGCGGGAACAGCAACCAGATTTTCCAGACCGATGCAAAGAGTGGTTATATATGCAGGCAGATTACCAATGGCAACCAGGATTATTCGCCAGTCTATTCTGCCGATATGAAAAACATCTTCTTTGCCCGTCAGGAAGCAAAGAGTATAAGCATCTGGAGTCACAGCATCGAGAACAATTTTCTTTCAAACTACAGTCCCGGTATGAATCCTTGTCCGACAAAAAGCGAGCCGGCATTCCTTTGCAGCCGTAGTAATGCTACTGGGCGTAGTGAGATATGGAAGATAAACTACCAGACAGGTGTGGAGGAGTGTCTCGTTTCGGATGCTGAGCGCAGTTTCACTTCACCCTGTATTTCACCCAATGGCGAGTGGATAATGTTTGTCGGCAGTAGCCGGATTCCCATGGGCAATGGCAGATTTTACCAGAATACCGATATTTATGCTTGCCGCATGGACGGTACGCAGTTCGCGCAACTCACTTATCATGCAGCCGATGACCTCAGTCCCGTATGGAGCAAGGATGGCCGCTACATCTACTTCATTTCGCAGCGTGGAAGTGCAAATGGGACGGCCAATATCTGGAGAATGAGTTTTAACTATTAAATACACACACATTTTATTGTTTAATTTAATCTATTAAAGTTATGAAAAATTTAAAACTTTACGTGAGCGCATGCCTCTTGGCTTGCTCAACAATGGCTTCGGCACAGTTTACTACAGGTAACGCAGGTGGTGGTGCAACAACTTCAGCTGCTGACACGGAAGGTTGGAGCAAGATTTATGTTTCTTATGACCCAATGACAGCTGAATATGATGTCGATGGTGCTGATGATCGTGATTTCACAGGTATTTCTTTCGGCTTTGCGAAGGGATTCAGCATTTCACAGTCTATGCCCCTCTTCGTTGAGGCTGGTCTTGGATTGACTTATGGCTGGTGGAGCGAAGAAGATAGTGATGGCGAAAAGGATGATGATTATTCTTGGTCAGAATCATATGAAGAAAAAATCAAAATGTTCTCTTTGAAGGTGCCTGTTAATTTGGCTTATAAGTTTGCTATTCCTAACAGCAACATTTCTGTTACTCCTTATGCCGGTATTTCTATGAGATTAAATCTCAGTGCAAAGGGTGAAGAAGAATATAGTTATTCTGTTACTTACGATGGCGAAACTGAAAGTGAAAGTGATAGCAATGATTGGGATCTCTTCGATGAAGATGACATGGGTGAAGACAACACTTGGAACCGTTTCCAAATTGGCTGGCAGATTGGTGCCAATGTTGATTTCAACAACTTTACTGTAGGTGTACAATATGGTAGTGATTTCAATGAGATTTCTGAGAAATGCAAACTCTCTACCACATCTATTTCTGTAGGATTTAAATTCTAATTTAAATCATAATAAATTGTTTTGTTGGGAGCCGGGCCTGTGAAGGTCTGGCTTCCTTTTTTCCTCTATTTTACATATATCACTTCCACAGGTTGGACACGTTTTGTGTCCATGGGATGCACTTGGTAGGCGGTGCGGGTGAAGTCAATGGTGTTGAGGTCAATGCAACGTATGGTGTTGTTATAGGCCGTTTTGTAGTAAATGCGGCGGTTGGTCAGGTCGGTAGCGGTAGTCCATTGCGTAGCACTGGGTAGGTCAGGGGCTTTTCCTATGGGATGTTCCAATCCGATGGGAACATCGAAATTGTTGAGCAGGTGGAAACAGAGCGTGACGGTAGAGAAGGCATCGGCCTGTTGTGGAGCTGTATTGCGCAGGAATGCAGCACGTACAAAACGTGAAGGCGAGGTAAAGTCGCCTGGCAAGCCCAACATGCCCGAACTTCCACCTATATGTTTCAGTGTCACTTCACCCAACCGGTTTGTGGGAGCATCGCCGGGGTAAAGGTTTACGTAGTTGTTCAGATTGGTCACTTGCCACGGGAATCCGGGAGAATTGGTGATTACGCCCACTTTGTTTTCATAAAAATGAGGTACGCCACCGTCCAGGATTTCCAATACTACTTGTCGTCCGTCCGGTTGGCTGATGCGCCAATGTACGGTAGATGCCACTTTGGGGTCGAGTGAAACAATGCGTACATTGCCAATAGCGGCTTTTACCTCATCGATAGTACTGAATTGGGAGAGTATCCATGGCACCACTTGGAGGTCGGCCAATGTTTTGGAAGATAGAGTAGAGTCAAATTCGGCATATTCTCCATAATCGGCAAAATAGAAAAGTCCTGCGGCCAATCCGGCTTCATTGATTCCTTCCACGATGAATTCCTTTTGTGCTACGGAACACCCGACTACCCCATGTCTGGCACTGAACTGCACCCCATTGCTTCCTATGGGAGTGTAGGACGTGAGTGCTTGTCCGCGAGGGATGATAACATAGTCACAAGGCACGAACCCTGCCGCCCATTCAATGGTACGTGCATGAACGAAACTGCCATCTTTTGCGGTGAGTGAAATGCCTGTGCAGGCCATTATCGGAAGTGCGTTTCCGGATGCGATGGTCAATCCTATCAGAAGTTTTTTGAAATTTGTCATTTTTATATTCCTTTATTTATGTATGAATAAAGAAACAGGTGGAGTAATGATTTGTTCAGAAGAGCATTAAAATCCAAACAAATAGATTTGATTTTTTGGCTATTCACTAAAAAGGTCGTACTTTTGTCCTCCAATTAAGCTATCAGGCTGATTGGGCCTATTAAAAGGAATAAAAATTAAATATATAGATACGATGAATTTTGTAGAAGAACTGAGATGGCGCGGCATGTTGCACACCATGATGCCGGGCACTGAAGAATTGCTCTCGAAAGAGATGGTAACGGCTTACTTGGGTATTGACCCTACGGCCGATTCGTTGCACATCGGGCACTTGTGCGGTGTGATGATGCTTCGCCACTTGCAGCGTTGCGGACACAAGCCGTTGGCTCTCATCGGTGGAGCTACGGGTATGATTGGTGACCCTTCGGGAAAGTCGCAAGAACGTAATCTGCTTGATGAAGCAACTTTGAGTCACAATGTGGCTTGTATCAAAAAGCAGTTGGAAAAGTTCCTTGATTTCAATAGCGATGCTGAAAATAAGGCTGAGTTAGTAAACAATTACGATTGGATGAAGGACTTTACCTTCCTTGATTTTGCACGCGACATCGGTAAGCATATCACCGTGAACTATATGATGGCTAAGGACAGTGTGCAGAAACGTTTGAACGGTGAGGCACGCGACGGTCTTTCATTTACTGAGTTTACTTACCAACTCCTGCAAGGATACGACTTTCTCTACCTGAATACTCACAAGAACTGTAAGTTGCAAGTGGGAGGTAGTGACCAATGGGGAAACATCACTACGGGTACGGAGCTGATTCGCCGTACGACTGGTGGCGAAGCTTATGCACTGACTTGTCCTCTCATTACTAAGGCTGATGGAGGTAAATTCGGAAAGACGGAAAGCGGCAATATCTGGCTTGATCCTACCTATACTTCACCCTATAAGTTCTATCAATTCTGGTTGAACGTGAGTGACGAGGATGCTGCCCGCTACATTAAGATATTCACCTCTATCGAAAAGGATGAGATTGATGCCCTTATTGCCGAACATACTGAGGCTCCGCATCTGCGTTTGTTGCAGAAGCGCCTGGCCAAAGAGGTTACTATCATGGTACATTCCGAGGAAGAATATAACGCGGCTGTAGAGGCATCGGGCATCTTGTTCGGAAACGCTACCAGCGAAGCTTTGCATAAATTGGATGAAGCAACTCTGTTGGCCGTATTTGAAGGTGTTCCTCAGTTTGAGATTGACAAGAATCTGCTCGTTGAAGGTGCCAAAGCCGTTGACCTCTTTGTAGAGTGTGCCGCCGTATTCCCTTCTAAAGGGGAAATGCGCAAGCTTGTTCAAGGTGGTGGCGTGTCGCTGAATAAGGAGAAACTGGGTGCCTTTGACCAAACTATCACCACGGCCGATCTGCTGAACGGCAAATATTTGCTCGTTCAACGTGGCAAGAAGAACTATTATTTGGTGATTGCGAAGTAAAAATTCTTGGGCACGGATTTCACAGGATTGGAAAACATATAAGTGATACAGCTTCTGTGTAATCCGTGAAATCCGCGCCCAAAATGAATTTTCTTCGTGTTTTTTTTGGATAATTCGCGAGAGAGCACTATCTTTGCACCGCTTTTTAACAGAAAGCACCTGATGATTGGACTATGGTGTAATGGTAACACAACAGGTTTTGGTTCTGTTTTTCCAGGTTCGAATCCTGGTAGTCCAACGGAAAATGAGGGCATGTAAATGCCCTCATTTTATTTTTTAGACGCGGATGACGCATGACATATCTTTGCCGTGCCGAACAATGGGGGGCGGAATCCTGCTGTCCCATCTGACAGAAGTGTCAAGCCGAACAGTAGGGAATAGGAGAAAACGTAAACATCTCCAGTATGGCAAGAAGAAAGGTGTAAACCTTTTTAGCTAATGAAACAAAAAAACGTCTACTGAAATCAG
>JAFQBB010000034.1 GCA_017416805.1 Bacteroidaceae bacterium | reverse complement strand
TAGAAAAGCAGAAACTTGCTATAATCGAGGAGCTTGTAGCAAAAGGAAAACAAAACGGAATTTTAACATTTAAGGAAATTATGGATTCCCTTTCAGAAGTAGAAATGGAAGCCGAACAAATCGAGTTGTTATACGAAAAACTCGAAAAAGAAGGTGTCGAGGTCGTTGCCGATATGGACAAGGAGCTCGAAAAAATTGAAGAAGAAATTGAAGATTTAAAACCAAATGAAAATACTGACTTAAGCGAAGAAGTGATGGAAATCTCAAGCGTTGAGGGTGTATCCATTGACGACCACGTTAAAATGTACTTAAAAGAAATTGGTAAAGTACCACTGTTAGACGCTGATGAAGAGCTTGAACTTGCAACACAGATGGGCGAGGGTAATGCTATAGCACGCAGGCGTTTAGCAGAGGCAAATCTTCGACTGGTTGTATCAATCGCTAAGCGCTATGTCGGCAGAGGTATGTTGTTCTTAGACCTTATTCAAGAGGGTAACCTTGGCTTAATTAAAGCGGTTGAAAAATTTGACTATACAAAGGGATATAAGTTCAGTACTTACGCAACCTGGTGGATTCGTCAGGCAATTACCCGTGCGATAGCTGACCAAGCTAGAACAATCCGTATTCCTGTGCATATGGTTGAAACAATAAATAAACTTATTCGTGTTTCACGTCAATTAGTTCAGGAACTTGGTCGTGATCCACATCCGAACGAGATTGCAAAAGAGCTTAATATGTCTGTTGACAAAGTTCGTGAAATTATGAAAATAGCACAAGAACCTGTTTCTCTTGAAACACCTATCGGTGAAGAGGAAGATAGCCATTTAGGCGACTTTATTCCTGATGACGATGCTCCTGCACCATCAGAAGCCGCATCATTTATGCTTTTAAAAGAGCAGCTTGGCGATGTTTTAGATACTCTTACTCCACGTGAATCTATGGTTTTAAAGCTCCGCTTTGGCTTAGAAGATGGCAGAGCACGCACCTTAGAGGAAGTCGGTAAAGAGTTTAACGTAACCCGTGAACGTATAAGACAGATTGAGGCAAAAGCCTTAAGAAAACTGCGTCATCCTAGCAGAAGTAAAAAATTAAAGGACTATTTAGAATAAAAATTAAACACCTCTTTGACTTTTTAGGTTAAAGAGGTGCTTTTATCTTGAAAAATCAATATTTTTTTGATTTTTTTATTGCCAAGTACGCAGAAAAATGATACAATAAAATAATATGATATAATGTAAAATTTCGGTTTACGTTTTTAAAGGAGCAACCTTATATATGATTAATGAAAATATCGAAATAAAGCTGCCAGAAACCGCATCTTATTATGCGGGTGACTATGATGTCGTTGTAGTCGGAGCAGGTCACGCAGGATGTGAAGCAGCACTTGCTTGCGCTCGTTTAGGACTTTCTACTGCTTTATTTTCAATTAATTTAGATGCCGTTGCAAATATGCCTTGTAATCCGTCAATTGGGGGAACGGCAAAAGGACATTTAGTCAGAGAAATAGATGCCTTAGGCGGAGAAATGGGAAAGGCTGCAGATAAAACTTTCTTACAGTCAAGAATGCTTAATCGTGGCAAAGGTCCAGCTGTTCATTCTCTTCGTGTTCAATCTGACAGAAGAGCATACCAAGCGGTTATGAAGCATACCATCGAGCAGACTAAAGGTCTTGAACTCAAGCAAGCCGAAATAATAGATATAACAAGTGATAACGGTGCAATAAGCGGCGTAGTTACTCATATTGGTGCATATTACCGTACTAAAGCGGTTATAATTTGTACCGGTACATATCTTATGGGCCGAATCATAATTGGTGATGTAGCATATAGCAGCGGCCCTGACGGAATGTTTCCTGCAAATAGATTATCTGAATCGCTCGTAAAATTAGGCGCAAAATTAATGCGTTTTAAAACCGGAACGCCGGCACGAATTAACCGCTCAAGTGTTGATTTTTCAAAAATGGAAGAGCAGTGTGGCGATGATGAAATAACACCATTTTCCTTTGAAAATGATGACATTGGAGAAAATCAGGTTTCGTGCTATTTAACTTATACCAACGCAGAAACACATCGTATTATAAAAGAAAATCTCCACCGTTCACCGCTTTATAGCGGTAAGATTGAGGGAGTAGGACCAAGATATTGCCCATCAATTGAAGATAAGGTTGTTCGTTTTGCTGATAAAGAAAGGCATCAGCTTTTTATAGAACCCATGGGTGCAAATACCGATGAGATGTATGTTCAGGGAATGTCTTCAAGCCTTCCTGAAGACGTTCAGATTAAAATGCTGCGGTCTATCTCCGGTCTTGAAAATGTTCAGATGATGCGCACTGCATATGCAATAGAATATGACTGTATTGACCCGACTCAGCTTTATCCTACACTTGAATTTAAAGAAATTCCAGGTCTTTACGGTGCGGGACAGTTTAACGGTAGTTCAGGCTACGAAGAAGCAGCAGCTCAAGGCTTGGTTGCAGGCATAAATGCAGCTTTAAAGCTTAAAAATATGCCTTCTATGACACTAGATCGTTCAGGCAGCTACATAGGAACACTTATTGATGATTTGGTAACCAAAGGAACAAAAGAACCATACAGAATGATGACATCACGTTCAGAATACAGACTCCTTTTAAGACAGGACAATGCTGATGAACGTCTTACGCCTGAAGGTTATCGTGTGGGACTAATATCCCAAGAACGTTATGATGCTTTTTGCAATAAAATGGCTCGGGTTCGAGCTGAGCAAGAGCGACTTGAAAAAACTGTTGTTCCGCCCGATGATAGTGTAAATAAATTCTTGGCAGAACACAATTCAACTCAGATAAAAACCGGTATTAAACTTGCGGATTTATTACGCAGACCTGAGCTTAACTATAAGCTTTTAAGCGTATTAGACAAAGACAGACCAGAGCTTAACCGATTCGAAATCGAATTAGTAGAGGTACGCATTAAATACGACGGATATATTTCACGTCAGATGAAGCAAGTCGAGCAATTTAAAAAGCTCGAAGATAAAAAACTAGCAGAAGACATAGATTATTCTGTAATTGACGGTTTAAGACTTGAAGCACGGCAAAAGCTTAGCGCTTCCCGGTATGTTGTCGAAGAATTTCGACGGTTTGCAGAACGACCTTGACAAGATGGAGGGTGTATTCCTGAAACGTGGACAATACACTGACCCTATCGATGAGGATCGTTTGTGGGACTTTACCCCGATTGCTAAAGTTGGTGACGAGGTGCAGGCTGCCGACTGGTTGGGTGGTGTGGAAGAAAACTCACAACCGCTGAAGATTATGGTGCCTTTCCAATTGGAAGGTAAAGCCAAGGTGAAAAGCATTGCTCCCAAAGGACAATACAAGGTAAGCGATGTGGTAGCCGTGTTGACCGATGCAGAAGGAAAGGATATTGAGGTGAACATGATTCAGCACTGGCCGGTGAAGTTTGCCATGACTCAGTACAAGCAGAAGCCGCGTCCCTTCAAACTGTTGGAGACAGGTGTACGTACTATCGATACATTCAACCCTATAGTGGAAGGTGGTACGGGCTTTATCCCCGGTCCTTTCGGTACGGGTAAGACTGTGCTCCAACATGCTATTTCTAAACAGGCTGAAGCCGACATCGTAATCATTGCAGCCTGTGGTGAACGTGCCAATGAGGTTGTGGAAATCTTTACTGAATTCCCTGAATTGGACGACCCCCACACTGGACGCAAGTTGATGGAGCGTACTATCATCATCGCCAATACTTCAAACATGCCTGTAGCTGCCCGTGAGGCTTCTGTATATACTGCTATGACCATGGCTGAGTATTACCGCGCAATGGGACTCCGTGTATTGTTGATGGCAGACTCTACTTCACGTTGGGCACAGGCTCTGCGTGAGATGTCAAACCGTATGGAGGAGTTGCCTGGCCCCGATGCATTCCCTATGGACCTCTCGGCTTTGATTTCAAACTTCTACGGTCGCGCAGGATATGTTTATCTGAACAACGGTGAGGTGGGTTCTATCACCTTCATCGGTACGGTATCTCCTGCAGGTGGTAACTTGAAGGAACCTGTGACGGAGAATACCAAGAAGGTAGCCCGTTGCTTTTATGCCTTGGAGCAGGATCGTGCCGACAAGAAACGTTATCCGGCTGTGAACCCCATTGACTCTTATTCAAAATACTTGGAATATCCTGAGTTTGCAGAATACATCAAGGAGCGTATTAATGACCGTTGGATACCGAAAGTGCTTGACCTGAAGACCCGTATGCAACGTGGTAAGGAGATTGCCGAGCAGATTAATATCTTGGGTGACGATGGTGTGCCTGTGGATTATCACGAAACATTCTGGAAGTCTGAAATCATTGACTTCGTCATCCTTCAGCAGGATGCGTTTGATGAAGTGGATGCTGTGACTTCACTGGAGCGTCAGGAGGAGATCCTCGACTTGGTGGTGGAAATCTGTAATATCGACTTCAAGTTTGACAACTTCCAGGATGTAGTGGATTATTTCAAGAAGATGATTAACGTATGCAAGCAGATGAACTATTCAGAATATAAGTCAGAGCAATACTATGACTTCAAGAATCAGATTCAGGAAATGCTTGCCGGACATAAATAATATAAGGTATAAGATATGGCAACAACAGCTTTTCAAAAAGTATATACGAAAATCAGCCAGATAACCAAAGCTACTTGTTCGTTGAAGGCGAAGGGTGTTGGTTATGATGAATTGGCTACCATCAATGGCAAGTTGGCCCAGGTGGTGAAGATTGCTGGCGATGATGTGACCCTTCAGGTTTTTGAAGGTACGGGTGGTATTCCCACTAATGCTGAAGTGGTGTTCTTGGGCAAAGCTCCTACCTTGAAGGTGGGTGACCAACTGTCCGGACGTTTTTTCAATGCCTATGGTACTCCTATTGATGGAGGTCCGGAGATTGAAGGTAAGGAAGTGGAAATTGGTGGCCCTTCGGTGAACCCCGTGCGTCGTAAGCAACCGAGTGAACTTATTGCTACCGGTATTGCCGGTATTGACTTGAACAATACCCTTGTGTCAGGTCAGAAGATTCCGTTCTTTGCTGACCCTGATCAGCCGTTCAACGAAGTGATGGCTATGGTGGCTTTGCGTGCCAAGGTTGACAAGATTATCTTGGGTGGTATGGGTATGACCAACGATGACTATTACTTCTTCCGCAACACCTTCTCCAATGCCGGTGCGTTGGACCGTATCATTTGTTTCATGAACACGACGGAGGACCCTGCAGTAGAGCGTCTGTTGATTCCAGATATGGCTCTGACAGCTGCAGAGTATTTTGCTGTGGAGAAAAACGAGAAGGTACTCGTGCTTTTGACCGATATGACTTCGTATGCCGACTCATTGGCCATCGTGTCTAACCGTATGGACCAGATTCCTTCAAAGGACTCTATGCCTGGTTCACTCTACTCTGACTTGGCTAAGATTTACGAAAAGGCCGTACAGTTCCCCGATGAGGTGGGCGGTGGATCAATCACCATCATTGCCGTGACTACTTTGTCTGGTGGTGACATTACACATGCAGTACCCGATAATACTGGTTACATTACCGAGGGACAGCTCTATCTGCGTCGTGACTCAGATGTGGGTAAGGTTATTGTTGACCCATTCCGTTCATTGTCTCGTCTGAAGCAGTTGGTGGCTGGTAAGAAGACTCGTAAGGATCATAGCCAGGTAATGAATGCTGCTATTCGTCTTTACTCTGATGCCGCCAATGCAAAGACTAAATTGGAGAATGGTTTTGACCTGACTGATTATGATAACCGTTGTTTGGATTTCGCCAAGGAGTATGCCGAGAAATTGCTGGCTATTGACGTGAACCTCGATACAGAAGAAATGCTTGATGTGACGTGGACACTCTTCCTCAAATACTTCAAGATTGAAGAGGTGAATATCAAGAAGGAATTTACGGATATTTACTGGAAGTAAATCCTATACCTTATAGAATTTTATATGGCAATTAAGTTTCAATATAACAAAACATCGCTTCAGCAGATTGAAAAGCAACTGAAGATGCGACAACGTACTTTGCCTATTATCAAGAGCAAGGAGACGGCATTGCGTCTGGAGGTGAAGAAGTGCAAGGAGGAAGCCGTGGCTTTGGAAAAGAAACTGGAGAGTCAGATTGGCGGATACGAAACGATGTATGCCTTGTGGGGAGAGTTTGATCCCTCATTGGTAGCTCTGAAAGATGTGGAACTGGATGTGAAGAAGATTGCTGGTGTCCGTGTTCCTATTTTGAAGAATATACGTCTGGAAGTTCGCCCGTTTGGCTTGTTCAGTGCTCCGAAGTGGTACTTTGACGGTATCAATCTGTTGCAAGGACTTGCCAAGACAGCTGTCGAGCGCGAATTTGTGCTTGCCAAGTTGGGGTTGTTGGAACATGCCCGTAAGAAGACCACTCAGAAGGTGAACCTTTTTGAGAAGGTGCAGATTCCGGGTTTCCAGGAGGCCGTGCGCAAGATCAAGCGATTTATGGAAGATGAGGAGAACCTCTCCAAGTCTTCACAGAAAATCTTGAAATCGATTCAGGAAAAGAGAAAGGAGGCCGAGGCATGATTCAGAAAATGAAAAAACTGACTTTCCTTGTTACTGGCAAGGAGTATGAGCGGTTCTTGGCAGATATCCGTGATTTGGGTGTGCTGCACATTCAAGAGTTGCAGAGCGGTGCTACCAGTTCCGAATTGCAGGCAAGTCTGGCGTTGGCAGAGCGATACAACAATGCGCTAAAGGCATTGGATTTCGTGGCAGAGACATATCAGTTCGATGTGAATGTACAAAGTCAACCTGCTGATGCCTCCAAGGGGCTGAAGCTGATAGAAGATGTGGAATGTAAATTGGCTGAAGAGAACAGGTTGAAACACCGCATTGATAATGTGGATAAGGCAATGGATAGTCTGTTGCCGTGGGGAAACTTCGATTGGGCTTCAGTGCAACGTCTTTCTGATTCCGGTTATCAGGTCAATTTCTATTGTTGCCCGAGCAAGATGTTTAAAGCCGAATGGAGCGATGAATATTTTGCGCAGATTATCAGCGAGTCAAGCGGAAAGTCATACTTCGTAACCTTCTCTACTGAGGTTCCTGATATTGCGGCAGAGAAATTGCAATTACCAAACGAATCCCTTTCTTATTATAATAAGGAGAAGGAGGGGTTGGAAAATCAGTTGCAGGACGTGCGCAAATATCTCTACCGATTGAATTTGGAGCAACGTAATAGCCTTTTGGCCGGACAAGTGGAGAACGATAATGACATTTCCTTGTCGAAAGTACACTTGAACACCGAATCAGTGGCTGGTGATGCTGTGAAATTGATTGTGGGATGGACGCTCGAAGAGAAGTCAGAAGAGGTGGTGGCATATTTGGAGAACAATCATGTGTTCTACGAGATAGAGAATCCTAAGTTGGAGGACGATGTGCCGGTGCAGATAAAGAATGATTCGTATAGCCGTCTGTTCGAACCCATCTTGCGCATGTATTCGTTGCCCAAGTATCACGATCTTGATCCGACTCCTTTCTTTGCTCCCTTTTTCATGCTTTTCTTCGGATTGTGCATGGGTGATGCGGGTTATGGACTCATTATTCTGCTTGTCAGTCTGATTTTGCGCAAGAAATTGAGTGCAGATATGAAGGGGTATGGCACATTGGGGATTATTCTGGGTGTGATGACCATCATCTGTGGTTCGCTCACAGGATCTTTCTTGGGAATCGACCTCAATCAAGCGGATTGGGCATTCCTTGCTCCTATCAAGCCTTACTTTATCAGCGATGCCAACTTTACAATATTCGGTTATTCACCCATGATGGTGATATCCGTAATTATCGGTTTGATACAAGTATTGTTGGGTATGGTGTTGGCAGGTATGAAGGCAGCTAAGCTCTATGGCTGGAAATATGGAGTAGGGAAGATGTCGTGGGTGGTTGCCTTGTTGTCGGCCATCGCATGCTTTGGTTTGCCCTTCTGCGGTGTGGCATTGCCTATGGTGGTAACTTATGTGCTTTATGCGTTGATGGGAGTTTCTGTATTTGGGATCTTTTTCTTCAACTCTCCGGACAAGAATATCTTCATGAATTTCGGTTCGGGCTTATGGGATACGTATGGTATGGCTACTGGTTTGTTGGGTGACCTGCTCAGTTACATCCGTCTGTTTGCTTTAGGTTTGACAGGTGGTGTGTTGGGTGGTGTATTCAATGCATTGGCTATAGATCTTACGGCTGATATGTCGTGGGCTATCCGTTGGTTGCCCATGCTCATCATTCTGTTGTTGGGCCATGGTATAAATTTCGCCCTCTGTATGATTTCATCGTTTGTACATCCTATGCGATTGACCTTTGTGGAATTCTTCAAGAATGCCGATTTCGAAGGTGGTGGTAAGGAGTATTCGCCTTTCCGCGTGAAGGTGTTCAAGGATAAATAAAAGGAATAAATAATAAATTAAATAATAACAATTAAAACAAAAAACATTTTATGGAAATTGTATTAGCTTATTTGGGATTGGCCCTTGCTGTGGCCCTTTCAGGTGTAGGTTCAGCCTACGGAGTGACTATTTGTGGTAATGCCGCTATCGGTGCTTACAAGAAGAACCCCAGTGCCAGTGGTTCCTACATTGCATTGGCTGCTCTTCCTTCTTCACAGGGATTGTATGGCTTTGTTGGTTTCTTCATGCTGAACGCTAAGATTCATGCCAATGTTGACATGTTTACAGCATCTGCTATCTTTGGTGCCGGTTTGGCGTTAGGGCTGGTGGCTTTGTTCTCTGCTATCCGTCAGGCAAAGGTTTGTGCTAATGGTATTTCAGCCATCGGTGCTGGTCACAATGCCTTCGGTACTACCATGGTGCTTGCCGTATTCCCTGAGTTGTATGCTATCTTGGGTCTGCTCGTATTGATTCTTATCTCCAATACATTGCCAGCTGTAGCATAATGCTACTGATTTAGCTTTAACGCTAACAAATTGAAAATAATAAGGAAATCGCCTGCTCTTCTGAAATGTCGAAGAGTAGGCGATTTTTCTTTTATTTTACTTCATAAAGCAATAAAAAAAGAGTCAAATATCTGATTATCTGCCAAAAAATGCGTACCTTTGCACCGGTTACTAATTTAAGGTATAAATAAAGGAAAATGACGAATAAAATGCAAACTCCGGATTACATTTTTGAATCAAGTTGGGAGGTCTGCAATAAAGTTGGTGGTATTTACACCGTATTGTCTACGAGAGCGAAGACATTGCAAGAGAGTTTTGAGGACAAAATCATATTTATTGGTCCTGATTTTTGGCAGGATAAAGAAAATCCCCTTTTTGTAGAAGATAAGACATTGTTAGCTGACTGGCGTAATCATGCATTGGTGCAGGATGGCTTGCATGTTCGTGTAGGTCGTTGGGAGATTCCTGGTCGTCCTATAGCTGTATTGGTTGATTTTATTCCCTTCTTTGAGCAGAAGAATCAGATTTATACAGATATGTGGAATGATTTTCAGATAGATTCTCTTCATGCTTATGGTGATTATGATGAGGCATCCATGTTCTCGTATGCCTCTGCCAAGGTGGTAGAAAGTTTCTATCATTACAACCTTTCCGCAAAGGATGCTGTAGTGTATCAGGCGCATGAATGGATGACGGGTCTTGGAGCACTTTATCTTCAGAAAGCAGTTCCCGCAATCGCAACTATATTCACGACCCATGCGACTTCCATCGGACGCAGTATTGCCGGAAATGGCAAACCTTTGTATGATTATCTTTTTGCTTACAATGGAGATCAAATGGCTGGTGAATTGAATATCCAATCCAAACATTCGGTTGAAAAACAGACAGCTCATCATGTGGATTGTTTCACTACGGTGAGTGACATTACCGCTCGCGAATGTGCCGAGTTGTTGGACAAGCCTGTAGATGTGGTGCTGATGAATGGGTTTGAGGATGATTTTGTACCTGTAGGTGCAGCCTATACTTCTAAACGTAAAAAGGCACGTCAGTTTAAACTCCGTTTGGCCAACTGCCTGTTGGGTGAAGAGTTCAAGGATGATGAAACTCTGATTATCGGTACCAGCGGTCGTTATGAATTCAAGAACAAAGGTATCAATGTGTTCTTGGAGGCTTTGAACCGTTTGAATCGTGATAAGAATTTGAAAAAAAAAGTACTTGCTTTTGTCAATGTCCCCAGTTGGGTTGGACATCCTCGTGAGGATTTGCAAGAGCGTTTGGCAAGTAAGGAAATTTTTACAACTCCACTTCCTTGTCCTTTGATTACCCATTGGTTGCACAATATGACACATGATCAAGTGTTGGATATGCTTAAGTATATGGGTATGAGCAACCAACCTTCGGATAAGGTTAAAGTTATATTCGTTCCCTGCTATTTGGATGGTGCGGATGGTGTTGTAAATAAACATTATTATGATGTTCTTCCTTGTGAAGACTTGACCGTGTATCCATCATACTATGAACCTTGGGGATATACTCCGTTGGAAAGTGTAGCCTTTAAGGTACCTACTATCACAACCGATTTGGCAGGTTTCGGCCTTTGGGCAAATACCTTGAGGGGTGGGGCATATAGCCAACTTGAAGATGGTGTGAAAGTTGTACATCGTTCGGATTATAATTATTCCGAAGTGGCCGATGTGATTCGTGATACGATAGCAGAGTTCTCTGGTAAGAAGGACACTGAAATCAAGAAGATTCGCAAGAATGCAGCTGCGGTGGCAGAGAAAGCCTTGTGGAAACATTTTATACAATATTATTATGAGGCATACGACGTTGCTTTGCGCAATGCCCGTATCCGTAATCAAAAACAGAACTAAAAACAATTCATTTAATAAGTAATTTGAGAGAATTATGAAAATCAAAGCAAGTAACGCGAATACTCCTAATTGGAAGGAGATTACCGTAAAAGCAAGTATTCCGGCTGAGTTGAAGAAGCTGGAAGAGTTGGCACGTAACATGTGGTGGGCTTGGAATCACGAGGCAACAGATTTGTTTGGTGATTTGGATCCCGCTTTGTGGAAAGAGGTTGCTCAAAACCCCGTTCTCCTGTTGGAGCGCATGAGCTATGAAAAATTAGCTGAATTGGCTGCAGATAAGTCCATCCTCAAGCGTATTGACGAGGTGTATGCTCAATTCCGTGCCTACATGGATGTGAAGCCTGATGCCAATCGTCCTTCTGTAGCCTACTTCTGTATGGAGTACGGTTTGAGTCATGTTTTGAAAATTTATTCTGGTGGTCTTGGTATCCTTGCCGGTGACTACTTGAAGGAGGCTTCAGACAGCAACGTAGATATGTGTGCTGTAGGTTTCCTCTATCGTTATGGATACTTCACTCAGTCACTCTCTATGGATGGTCAGCAGGTGGCCAACTACGAGGCACAGAACTTCGGTTCACTCCCTATTGAGCGCACATTGGATGCCAATGGCAATCCTGTAGTTGTTGAGGTTCCCTATATGGATTATAAGGTTCACGCTTATGTATGGACAGTGAACGTTGGTCGTATCAAGCTCTATCTGCTCGATACCGACAATGAACTCAACAGCGACTTTGACAGGAGTATCACACATGCCCTCTATGGTGGTGATTGGGAAAACCGTTTGAAGCAGGAGATTCTGCTTGGTATCGGTGGTATCCTTACTCTTCAGAAATTGGGTATCAAGAAGGATATCTACCATTGCAACGAAGGTCACGCTGCGCTCTGCAACGTACAGCGTTTGTGCGACTACGTGAAGAGTGGCCTTACTTTCAATCAGGCTATGGAGTTGGTTCGTGCCTCTTCACTCTATACCGTACATACTCCCGTGCCAGCTGGTCACGACTATTTCGACGAAAGCCTCTTCGGCAAGTACATGAGCGGTTATCCTCAGATGATGGGTATCACTTGGGACGAGTTCATGGATATGGGTCGTATCAACCCGGGTGACAAGGGCGAGCGTTTCTGTATGTCAACTTTCGCTTGCAACACATGTCAGGAAGTTAATGGTGTGAGTTGGTTGCACGGAGAGGTATCTAAGGGTATGTTCTCTGGCATTTGGAAAGGCTACTTCCCCGAAGAGTCTCATGTAGGTTATGTAACCAATGGCGTACACTTCCCCACTTGGAGTGCTACCGAGTGGAAGAACCTTTATAACAAGCATTTCGACAAGGCTTTCATGGGTGACCAGAGTAACCAGAAGATTTGGGAGAAAATTTACGAGGTGAGCGATGAAGAGATTTGGAACACTCGTTTGGCTCTGAAGAACAAACTCATCGACTACATCCGTAAGAGTTTCCGTGAAGACTGGTTGAAGAATCAGGGAGACCCCAGCCGTATCGTATCATTGATGGAGAAAATCAACCCCAACGCTCTGTTGATTGGTTTTGCCCGTCGTTTTGCTACTTACAAGCGTGCTCACTTGTTGTTCACCGACCTCGACCGTTTGGCCAAGATTGTAAACAACCCCAACTATCCTGTTCAGTTCCTCTTTGCCGGTAAGGCTCATCCCCACGATGGAGGTGGTCAGGGACTCATCAAGAAGATTTATGAGATTTCACGTCGTCCCGAATTCTTGGGTAAGATTATCTTCCTTGAGAATTACGATATGAAGCTCGCTCGTCGCCTTGTTTCAGGTGTAGATATTTGGATGAACACACCGACTCGTCCTCTCGAAGCATCAGGTACTTCTGGTGAGAAGGCATTGATGAACGGTGTTGTTAATCTCTCTGTACTTGACGGTTGGTGGCTCGAAGGATACCGTGAAGGTGCCGGTTGGGCGTTGACCGAAAAGCGTACATACCAGAATCAGGAGCATCAGGATCAGCTCGATGCAGCTACTATCTACAGCTTGCTCGAAAATGAGATTCTGCCTCTGTATTATGCTCGCAACTCTAAGGGTTATAGCGAAGGTTGGGTACGCACCATCAAGAACTCAATCTCTCAGGTAGCTCCCCACTACACCATGAAGCGTCAGTTGGATGACTACTATAGCAAGTTCTATTGCAAGGAGGCTGCCCGTTTTGCCGACCTCAGTGCTGATAACAATGCCAAGGCTAAGGAAATCGCAGCTTGGAAGGAGCAGGTAGCAGCTGTTTGGGATAATATCGAGGTCGTTTCTTCAACTAAGGACGAAGCTATCGCTGCTGGTTCTATTGAAACCGGTAAGGAATATACCATCACTCATGTTGTTGATGAAAAGGGCTTGGATGATGCCGTAGGTATCGAACTTGTGTCTATCTACAAGGACAAGGAAGGCAAAGACCATGTATATAGTGTTGAGCCTATGGAAGTGGTCAAGCGTGAGGGCGACCTCTACACCTTCCAGTGCAAGCACCACCTCGATAATGGCGGTAGCTTCCGTGTGGCATACCGTATGTTCCCCAAGAACGTCAACTTGCCCCACCGTCAGGACTTCTGCTACGTTCGTTGGTTCGTGTAATTGAAAAAAGCAAAGGAGTAATCCTTTGTGATAAATAGAAAGAGAGAGAGGATGTGCAAATCTGTGCATCCTCTCTCTCTTTATTTTGTCGGAACAGCATATTTCGGACTGACCCATATTTGATTGTACACGTTTTTTTAGTACACATCAGAGGGTGTATGTCAACTGTTCCTCAGTACTGCTTATATTGTACTACAGTGCTTCCTATACGGTACTGGATTACTTCCTATATAGTACTGGTTGTGTACTTATATGCTCGCAGGTGAAATTGTATGTTTGTATGTTTTTGTTAAATGTTCTGCTTTTAAGAAAAATAAAAATCTTTTTTACTATAATTGAATAAAAAATTGTATCTTTGCCCTCACTATGGGATGTTGCGTAGGCATGTAAATATGGATGTCATGGGAACTTTTCCATAGAGACCTTGAGAAACGAGAAGAAAACGAAATAATTACAAAACAACAAAATTGCAGACATGAAAAAGATTTTATTGACAGCTCTGTTTGCGGCCATGTCCGTTGGGGTAGGGTATGCCCAACGTATGACCGATAAAGTGGATCGCGGTCTCGTGGCTATGCCGGGAAGCGGTGGTACATTTGTGAGTTGGCGCATCATGGGCGAAGAGTATTACGACACGGAGTACAATCTGTATCGTGATGGTGTGAAGGTGAATGCCACACCTTTGAAAGTAAGCAATTATACCGATGCCGGCGGATCTGCTTCGAGCAAGTATCAGGTGGCTGCAGTGGTGCGTGGTGTGGAACAGGAGAAATGTGAGGCTGTATCGCGATGGAGCAGCAATTATTTTGACATACCTGTTCAGCCCGTTATCAATCGTAATGGTGTGGATGCTACGAGTGATTATACTCTGAATGATGTATCATTGGCCGATGTGGATGGTGATGGTGTTTCAGAATTCATTGTAAAAAGAAATTGCAACAATGTAAAAGAATATACTGAAAACAGATATAGTTTTAACCGCTTGGAGTGTTATAATATGGCAGGCAAGCGTCTATGGTATATTGATCTGGGACCCAATATGATGAGTGGCCCGGACGAACAGTATGATATTGTAGGTTATGACTGGGACGAAGACGGAAAGGCAGAAATGCTATTGCGTGGTGCGGACAATATGATTATCCATAAGGCCGATGGTACTACGGTGGAGATTGGTAACATGAGCTATGATAGCCGTAATACGTTGTCGAGTGATGCAAATATGGCTTATACCCATACCGGTAATGAGTTCTTGCTTTACTTGAATGGTGAGACGGCTGAGCCATACGTGCAGATGGCTTATCCATTGCCCCGTCTGGAATCAGGTGAAACCAATCTTGAAACCGCTTGGGGGGATGGGTATGGACATCGCTCGACAAAACATTATTTCGGTGCTCCTGTGTTGGATGGAAAGCGGGCCAGCATATTCCTCGGGCGTGGTGCATATACCCGCCATAAAATGGTGGCTTTCGATGTAAATCCGGAGACTCACCAATTGACCCAACGTTGGCGTTGGAATTCACCCGGCGGACAATGGCATGGACAGGGTTATCACAACTACGGTATTGCCGATGTTGATTTGGACGGGCGCGATGAGATTGTGTTCGGTTCAATGGTTATCGATGATAATGGACAGGGACTTTCAACTACAGGACTCGGACATGGAGATGCCCAGCACACCGGCGACCTTGACCCGTATCGTTGGGGATTGGAGCATTTCGCTTGCAATGAAGACCGCCCTTCTATGAATTATCGAAATGCTACAACGTCAGAAATCTACTACCGTCTGCAAGGAACCGGTGATGACGGTCGTGCCTTGTGTGGTAACTTTACGAACGCTTATCCGGGATGTGTAGGAAAAAGTGCCAATAGCGGTGTCATTTCTACCGTAGCAGACAAAGTGCTTCCTGGAGTTTCAGGCTTTGACCTGAACTTCCGTATCTATTGGGATGGTGACCTTTGCGAGGAAATTCTCAATAGTCCGGGAACAGAGAAGGAAGCCAAGATTGACAAAATGGTAGGAACAGGTATAAACCGTATCTTTACCTCCAGTGGATGCAAGATGAACAACTGGAGTAAAAATAACCCTGGAGCAACGGGAGATATCCTTGGTGACTGGCGTGAGGAACTGGTATTGCGTACAAGCGATAATAAGAATCTTCGTATCTATACTACCACCACACCTACTTCGCACCGTATTTACACTTTATGGCACGATCATCAGTATCGTCAGGCTATGGTATGGCAGAGTATGGGCTACAACCAACCCCCGCACTTGAGCTACTTCTTGGGTGAAATGGAAGGTATTACCGTGGCTCCTCCTCCTTTGACAAATACAGGACGTGTAGCTGTAAAAAATGGTGAAACGATTGGGGCTGCTCATGCCAATCAACATGTTCTGGTGTACGAAACGAATGATGCGACTGTCAGTGTGGCAGAGGGTGCACAGCCTTATATGGTGACGTTCAATACTCCATCGTGGGTACAAGGAAGTACAAACAACAACAATATCAAGTATGAGTATTATACAACCACCGTCAACGGAGCTGCCTTTACTGGTGGTATGCGTTTGGTGAAGCAGGGAGATGGAGTCTTGAATCTGCCTGCCACAGAAAATACCTATACAGGCGAGACCAATATTTGGGCTGGTACGTTGAATTTTGACGGAAAGTTGCCCAATAGTGATTTGTGGTTGAACCGTTTTGCCAAGTTGAGTTCCAATGGCGGTACATTCAAGAGCATCAAGATGGATTATGCCTCTGAACTTGTTGTTGGCGGGGCTGACTCTAAAGGTCATGTGACCGTAGGCACACTGGCTCTTGGCTTTGGTTCGCGTGTGGTGTTTGATGTCTATAATGACGGGCTGGCTGCCGACCAACTGAATGTGACATCACTCTCTGTCGAGAAGAAGAATTGGAATTACGGACCGGAATATCTGACCCCTGTTTTTGAATTTGTAACCCATTTGGCAGAGGGAGAAGAAATTGCTGAGGGAGAATATCTGTTGGGTTCGTTGGAGACAGTGAGCAACGGTGCGTTGGAGAACATCAAGCTGGAGGGTGTCAGCTCAAGCAAGAAGCATTACCTGAAGCATGCTGATGGAAAACTTTATCTGGTAGTTGAGGGATTGCGCGATGCCACTTCCATCATTTGGAATGGACTTACCGGTAATGTGTGGGATTTGGCCAATTCCCAAAACTTCACTATGGCTGACGATGCCAAGGTGACAGACGCAATCTTTGTTACAGGAGATAAGGTGCTGTTTGATAATACAGCCAAGCAATATACCGTATCGTTGAACAGCGACCTTGAGGCTGATACGTTGGTCGTAGATAATCCATTAAGTACGACATATACATTCAATGGAACCGGTAAATTGACAGGTGCCACCACATTGGTAAAACGTGGTAAAGGTACGTTGGCTATCAATACAGATAATGATTACACGGGTGGAACACGCATCAGTGGGGGTACAATAAAGGTTTCTTCACTCTCGAATGCCAATCAAGCAACTGGAAATCTGGGGGCTGTTTCTACGCAGAATACCAAGTTTGTTATTGAAAATGGAGCAATATTGCAAACCAGTGCGGCTATACAGATGGGGTCACCTATCAAATTCGAGACCTCTGATGGTGGTGTCATCAACAATTCGGCAGACTTCATCATGAACCGTTCATTCTATGGGACAAAACTTGTAAAGAGAGGTAACGGATGGTTGAAACTGAATGCTGCTAATGGAAATTTGGACACACTTGTCATTGAGGCCGGAACCGTGCAGGGTGTTTCATGTACTGTACCTGCCAGAAATGTGGTGTTCAAGGCAGGTGAACTGAGAGAGAATGCCAGTACTTCATACACCATTGAGGTTCCCGTAGGAAAGAGCGGCACGTGGAGGACGGCATCTAACCAATCGTACAGCAATAAGATTTTGGGTGAGGGAACTCTCACCGTATATGGCAACTTGCAGAAAGGAAGTGGCTGGTATGCTACGCGTACTCCGTTGAGACTTAACCTGTCATCGTTCAAGGGAACTCTTGTGGCGCAATGTGCATACGCTGACGACGGACGCTTTACGTTGGACGTTGCCGGTGGAATGCCGAATGGAACAATGAATATTCCTGCAGGAGTTCAAGTCCAAAATTCTGGAAAGACGTTCTCTATCGGTAAACTTACAGGAGAAGGTTCATTGGGCGGAACTTGTACGTTCAGTCAGAGTGGCTCGTCTGCAGTAAATACTTGGAAGATTGGTAACGATGATGATTATATATGGAGAGGTACGGTTGTCGGAAACGGTGTGAACCTGACAAAGACTGGTTCTGGAAAGGTTACTCTTTATGGTGAAAGTACGTTTACTGGCAAGATGAACATAGAAGAGGGTATTGTACAAGTAAATGCCGGTGCGCTGTTGGGTAAAGGTGGTCAATTGGTGGTCAGCAATGGTGCCACATTGGCCGGTGTGACAGAATCTGTAAAGACCAAGACACCTCTTGCCAATGGTTCATATATCATTAATGGAACTTTGGCACCAGGTATAAGTCTGGGCATTTCTACAACTGGTACGATAGACTTTGGCGCCAAGAGTGTGGTGCTTGGAGAGTCTTCGGTGTATGATATGGGAATTGCCAAATGTGCTACGTCTGCTACAACCGGAGGAACTTTCATCAAGGGAATTACATCATTGACAATGAACGGTACTGTCAAGGTACGTTTGGCCACCACATACAAGCCGGCTGAAGGCGATTCTATCAAGCTGTGGGAGGCAACAACCTTCAGCGGTACTCCGAAGTTTGAATTGCCCGAACTTCCTGCCGGTTATTCATGGAATACCAGTCGGGTAGCAGCTCCTGAAGGTTGGCTTACTGTTGATTATGATCCTACAGGAATTGCAGCTATAGCTATGGATGAGGAGGTCGAAGTGACGGTTCTTTCCCTTGGCGGAACACCGGTCGTTACATTTGCTTGTCCGATGGGAGCCGTTGAGGCAACCTTCCGCAAGAAAGTTTCAGAGCGTGGAGTTTATCTGCTCAAGGTTGAGGGTAGTACCACATCGGGTGTAATGAAACTGATGAAGTAATCCGACGAATAGTGTTGGAATAAGGAATGGAGGCTGTGTGTCGTTGGCACGAGCCTCCATTTCTTATTTATAGGGGTTTTCTGTAATTTGGTTGAAATCAGGGAAAAATAGGAACATAAGTTCAAGTGGCCACGAACATATGTTCGTTGGCACTTGAACATATGTTCATTGGCATTTGAACATATGTTCATTTTTCAGGTCTGTTTTCACTTATAAACTAAATTGCAGAAGATTTCTTATGAGTGTCTGATAAATGACATTCGACCGCTATTCGAATAATGTTCGAATAGCGGTCGAATGTTGTTTGGTATCCGGTAGGACGCAACCTCTCTTATTGATGCTGTTCGCGCAACAGGTCGTTCACAGTCTTAACAGGGTTGAAAGTTCCAAGGCTGACTTCAACGAAGATTGTATTCCAATCGCTCATGGCCCCATTCCAGAGTCCGGGGAGTTCGAGAGCTTTCAGTTCACGTCCGCTCTTGCTCTTGTAGCTGATGAAGCCGGTTGCCTTGTCCACATACTTGGTAAGGTCGAATTTCTCACCTTTATAATTCTTGACAGCACATACAAGGTCCACGGGGTTGAAGTGTGTGCCCTGTTCAAACATGGCTTTCTTGTCGGGGTCGTTCATGTCTATTTGTGAACTCTCGAGAATCTGTAGGCTTACAGTACCGTCTTGGTTGTAAGCAAGGAATGGGCCTCCACCCGGTTCACCAACATTCTTTACCATGCCACAGACACGCATGGGACGGTTCAGTTTTTGCTTCAGGTAGAGAACCAGTTCCGAATCTTCCAGATTCTTGATGTCTGCTTTGCGACACAGGAGTTGTTGCTGTACGAATCGGATAATCTCTTCTACCTGCTCTTGGGTGTATTGTCCGCTGTCAAGCAAGTGCAGATATTCGAATGCTTGCTTTTGGAGGGTTACAAGTACACCAGCCAGAAGATTCTTATAGGTAACTGTTTCTGCTTTCAACCGATCTGGCACAACGTTGTCAATGTTCTTGATAAATACGATGTCGGCATCCAAATCGTTGAGATTCTCAATAAGTGCACCATGCCCACCGGGACGGAACAGAAGGGTGCCATCAGAATTGCGGAAAGGTTTGTTTTCCATATCGGCAGCTACGGTGTCGGTTGAAGGTTTTTGCTCCGAGAAACTGATGTCGTAGCTTATTCCATATTTCTTGGCATACTTGTCCGCTTTTTCGGCAACAAGTGATTCAAAGAGAGCGCGATGTTCGGGTGAAACGGTGAAGTGTACATTCACTTTACCAGTCTTTCCTGATGCATAGAGAGCTCCTTCCACCAAATGTTCTTCCAATGGGGTGCGTGCCCCATCTTCATAGCTATGGAATTTGAGCAATCCTTTCGGTAATTGTCCGTAGTTGAGTCCTGCACCTTCAAGGAGGGCTGATACAATGGCTTTATATTCTCCATTGGCAATGAGTCCTTTAATGTCTTTTCCTTCATTAGCTTTGCAGGCTGCATCAAGATCGGCATAAAAGGCAAAACGGGTAATGTTGTCAAAGAACTTCTTTTCAAAATCGGTTGTAGGTGTTTCATTCTCTCCACCTAAAAATTCGAAAAGATTTTTGAACATGCGGCTTGCAGCACCTGATGCAGGTACGAATTTCACAATTGTGGCATCGCCCTTCTTGTACTCTTCCCATGCGCTCAGGTATTCGTCTTGTTGAGGGGCGATGATACCTTTTCCGATGGACGCAGCAGCTTCCAGTTTCAAATATGGGAATCCTTTCTCGAAGCTGGCCAGTTGGTCAGCAATCTGTGCCTCAGAAATACCTTTCTTGGCCAGTTGGTCTTTGTCTTGAGGTGTCAACATGAGTTTTTTGATTTATGATTTATGGTTTATGATTTATCACTTACTATTTGTTATTCTTGTCTTGCAGTCTGTCACTTTTGACTAAAATGCGTTCAAAAGTACAAAAAGTTCTTTTTCTATGGTAAATAATAGGAGAAAAAATGTAACTTTGACCTCAAATTTCAATGCTTTATGGAAGAAACGTCCTTTTTTACTGCATCGGAGAAAACGATGTTGTTAATCTTATATCGGAGTCTGTTGAGAATTTCAGGTGACACCCTTCATCCCCAAGATTGTTCTTTATTGAAGGTTTTTCTTGCACGTGCTGTTGCTGAAAAAGTCCTTTTGCGTGACAGTTTTGGGTTGAATCCCATTATAAAGGATATGCAGACTGCGTTTGTTGTTGCCGATGAAATAGGGCTTCGTCGTGCTTCATTGTTGGCCATTATGCTGCATGGTTGTGTGCAAGGTGGGGTAATGAGTCTTGATGATGTGACGACCAATTTTGGTGATGACGTGGCGACAATCAGTAGGGGATTGGTGCGCATCAGCCAACTTTACGAAAAAAGTCCTTCGATAGAGGGTGAGAATTTCCGTAACCTGTTGCTTTCTTTTGCAGAAGATATGCGCGTTGTCCTCATTATGATAGCTGACCGTGTAAACCTGATGCGGCAGATACGTGATGTCGAAGATGAGGAAGGCAGGCTTCGTGTGGCAAGTGAGGCGGCTTATCTGTATGCTCCTTTGGCTCATAAGTTGGGCTTATATAAGTTGAAGTCGGAACTGGAGGACCTTTCGCTGAAATATACGGAAAAGGAGATGTACTACCACATCAAGGAGAAGTTGAATGCCACCAAGGAGGTGCGCGATCGGTATATTGCAGCTTTTATCGGCCCCATAGAACAGAAACTGCGCGAAGTAGGGTTGAATTTCCATATCAAAGGGCGTACCAAGAGCATACACTCCATCTATCAGAAGATGAAAAAGCAGAAGACGGCGTTCGAGGGTATTTATGACCTGTTTGCTATCCGGGTGATACTGGATTCGGCTGTTGAACGCGAGAAGATGGAATGTTGGCAAGTGTATAGTATTGTAACTGACATGTATCAGCCCAACCCGAAACGTTTGCGCGACTGGCTTAGTGTACCCAAAAGTAACGGATATGAGAGTTTGCACATTACTGTACTTGGCCCTGATAATACATGGGTAGAGGTTCAGATACGGACCGAGCGTATGGATGCTGTTGCCGAACGGGGATTGGCTGCCCATTGGCGTTATAAAGGAGTAAAGGGTGAAAGTGGGTTGGATGAGTGGCTCAATTCTATCCGTGAGGCTTTGGAACATTCCGATGGTGATGACCTGAAGATGATGGACCAGTTCAAGATGGATCTCTATGAAGATGAAGTTTATGTATTTACTCCAAAGGGTGATCTCTTCAAACTGGCCAAGGGGGCAACAGTTCTTGATTTTGCTTTCCATATCCATACGAATGTGGGCAGCAAGTGTGTGGGGGCACGTATCAATGGAAAGAATGTGACCATCAGGCAAAAACTCAATAGTGGGGATACGGTGGAGATTCTCACCAGTAACTCGCAGACACCAAAATCCGGTTGGTTGGACATTGCTGCCACTTCGCGTGCCCGTACCAAGATACGTCAGGCATTGAAGGAGATAAGCAGTCGGCAAGCCGATTTTGGGAAGGAAACTTTTGAGCGGAAACTGAAGAACCGGAAAATGGATTATGACGAATCTGTCATGATGCACCTTATCAAGAAGATGGGATATAAGGAGGTGAACCCCTTTTATCAAGCCATTGCTGATGAGCAGTTGGACATCAATGAAGTGGTAGAGCGCTATGCAGCACAGCTCAAATACGAAACAGACCCTTTGCAACGTGCTGCAGAAGAAGGGCCTGCACGTAGTGCTGAGGGATTCAATCTGCGTCCTGATGAGGAGTTGCAAAGCCGGCAGAATTTCAGTAGTGATGTCCTTGTCATTGATCGTGGCCTTAAAGGGATAGACTTTACGCTGGCCAAGTGTTGCAATCCTATATATGGCGATGATGTCTTCGGATTTGTCACTTCTGGTGGAGGCATCAAGGTGCACCGGTGTGACTGTCCCAATGCCCCGCAGCTTCGTGAACGTTTCGGCTACCGCATTGTCAAAGCCCGTTGGGCAGGAAAAAATGCCGGTTCGCAGTATGAAATCCGTCTTCGTGTCGTGGGGAATGATGATATAGGAATAGTCAACAATATAACTTCCATTATCTCCAAGGAACAGCACCTTATGCTTCGCAACATATCCATCGATTCATACGATGGCCTGTTTTCCGGCACACTTACAGTCATGGTAGATGACACCTCCAAATTGGAACAGCTCATCAAGAAGATACGGACCGTGAAGGGGGTGAAGCAGGTAAGCCGGAGCTAAGATATCCTAAAACAAATAGCCTTTCGGCAATGTGCGGCAGTTGTAGCCTGAAGCCATGATTTCGCCGTATGCACCGGCACTCCGTAGAGCCAGCAAGTCACCACGGTGGCAACGGGGCAAGTCGATGGCTTTCCCGAACACATCACTCGATTCGCAGATGGGACCCACTACATCGTATGTCTCGGAAGGCTCTTCGCTGGTAATGTTTTCTATTTTGTGATAGGCTTGGTAAAGGGCAGGACGGATAAGGTCTGTCATACCGGCATCAACGATGGCAAACTGTTTGTGTGCCCCTTGTTTGACGTACAGCACACGGGTGATGAGCGAACCGCATTGTCCTACTATACTACGTCCCAATTCAAAATGGAGGGTCTGCCCCGGTTGTAGCCGGAGGTGTTTGTGATATGTGGCAAAGTAAGCCGCAAAGTCAGGGACAGCCTGACGGTCCGGATGTTGGTAATCTATGCCTAATCCTCCACCAACATTGATATGTTCCACGATGATACCACGGTTGGCAAGATGCTCTTGAAGCTCGTTTACCCGATTGCAGAGAGCCACGAAGTCTCCCATGTCCAATATTTGGCTGCCGATGTGGAAATGCAGGCCGACAAATTTTACATTCTCCATGTCACGTGCCATATCAATGACACGATTCATATCCTCCATGGCTATGCCGAATTTGTTTTCGGCCAGTCCGGTAGTGATGTTGGCATGCGTATGTGCTCCCACATTGGGGTTGATGCGGAAGGCTACATGGGCTACTTTTCCCCGCAAGGCTGCCAATTCGTTGATAACCTCCAACTCCGGTACCGATTCCACATTGAAGCAGAAGATGCCGTTTTCCAGTCCCAATTCAATTTCCCAATCACTTTTTCCAACACCTGCATAAACAACCTTATTGGCTGGGAAACCTGCATCAAGAGCAGCTTTTACTTCACCACCACTTACACAGTCTGCACCCAATCCCTTCTCGCGGATAATGCGGAGGATCTCAGGGTTGGCATTGGCCTTGACTGCATAATGAACACAGAAATTCTCATATCTTCCTGCTTCCTGATTGATAGTCTCCAATGTATTTCGTAGCAGGGTCGTATCGTAATAATAGAACGGTGTACGTATGGATTGTAACCGTTCTATAGGGAATGTACTTTTCATATATTAATTGGGAAAGTGAATGAATTACGAGTTGGCAAGTTGATAAGAATCCGGTTGGCAAGTTGACGAGGATTATAGCCGCATGGCCTTGTCAACTCGTCAACTTGTCTCCTTGCCAATTTATTTATGGTTGAACAATGTGTCGCTCAGACTCTGCAAAGCCCTTTTCTTGTCTTCTTCCTTGACAAGGAAAGAGATATTGTAATTGCTTCCTCCGTAGGATACCATACGAACGGGAATATCCTTCATGGCCTTCATTGCAAGTGTTTCAAAACCAATATTTTCCCATGTGAGGTCTCCTACCACGCAGATGATACACATTCCTTCATCTACGGTGACAGTTCCATACTTCTTGAGGTCGGCAATGATTTCGGCCAGATGCTTGGTGTTGTCTATTGACATGCTGACACCGACCTCTGATGTACATACCATATCAATGGAAGTCTGGTAACTTTCAAATATCTCGAACACTTTGCGCAAGAATCCATGAGCCAACAACATACGGCTGGATTTGATTTTGATGGCAGTAATGTTGTCTTTAGCTGCAACCGCTTTTATTTTCCCATGTTCTGTATCGTTCGAAATCATGGTTCCAGGGGCGGTAGGGTCCATGGTGTTGAGCAGGCGTACGGGAATGTTTGCAAATTTTGCCGGTTGGATACAAGTGGGGTGGAGAATCTTGGCTCCAAAATAGGCCAACTCTGCAGCTTCGTCAAAATTGAGCTGGCGGACAGGCGAAGTCTTATCTACTACACGTGGGTCATTGTCATGCATTCCGTCAATGTCTGTCCATATCTGTATTTCCTTAGCATTCACTGCAGCACCGATAAGTGAAGCGGTATAGTCGCTTCCACCACGTTGGAGATTGTCGATTTCACCATAAGCATTACGACATATGAATCCTTGAGTAATATAAATATCCGCATCAGGATATTTTTCAAGTTGGAGAGCCAGCTTTTGGCGTATATAACTGGGGTCAGGTTCGGCGTTCTTGTCAGTACGCATGAACTCCAAGGCTGGAAGTAATACAGCATTCACACCTTGCTCCTGCAAATAGTTGGTAACCATGTTGGTTGACATCAATTCACCCTGGGCCAGTACGACTTTTTCCTCGAATAGAGTGAACAAGTCCTTTGTATAAGCACGGATGGAAGCAAACACCTCGTCCAACACTTGTTGTGTCTTCAGACGATAATCGTCAGTTGTAAACAGCTCTTTCAGATGCTGTTTGTATTTCTGCTCCAATTTGTTGATAACATCATTTGCACCATCAGGATTCTTTTTATAGAGATAGTCAGATATCTCAACTAAAGAATTGGTTGTGCCAGACATGGCAGAGAGTACTACAATCTTCTTTTCGCCGTCTGTAATCAATTTGGCTACTCCTTTCATCCGTTCGGCTGAGCCAACGGAGGTTCCTCCAAACTTTAAAACCTTCATGCTTTTACTTCTTTTTATATTATATGATATTGTTTATTTATTCACTTATATTATCAGGCTGTTCTTCCTTTTCGTTCTGGTTTACAAATTTGCCCCCTTCTTGATTGCTGAAACTATATTCACGGGTGACATCCTCTATTTTATGATTCTCAAACCTATATACTACACCCGGATATTCTGTGAGCAACTGTTGGTTGTGTGTTGTCATTACAACGGCTGTTCCACGCGAGGAAATGTCTTGTAGCAATTCCACAATGCGTCTTCCTGTTTCTGCGTCAAGATTGCCGGTAGGTTCATCTGCCAGAATAATATCCGGATTATTCAGTATGGCACGGGCAATAACGATACGTTGTTGTTCTCCTCCTGATAGCTGGTGTGGCAATTTGTATCCTTTAGTCTCCATGCCAACCAATTCAAGAACTTCATTGATACGGTTTGTCCGTTCTTGCTTTTTCTTCCATCCTGTAGCTCGTAGGACAAAGTCCAGATTCTCAGAGACAGTACGGTCTATAAGTAATTGGAAATCTTGAAAAACGATACCTAATTTGCGTCGTAAAGCTGGGATATGTTTACGTTTGATTGTACGTATGTTGTATCCGAGCACCTCGGCTTCTCCATTTTGAATGTCCAATTCAGCATAAAAGGTTTTCAGTAAAGATGTCTTTCCCGAACCAACCTTACCGATGAGATATACAAATTCTCCTGCATCTACGTGGAAGTCAATTCCATCCAAGATGCAAAGTTCCTGTTGGTTGATTGTTACATGACGGTAGTCAATCAAATGTTGTCCTTTCATGAATTCTTCATTCTTTGTTTTTCACTCTTCACTTACTTATGTCTTTTCTTCAGTTCTGTAGCCAAGTCTTCGATGCGCATCCCCTTGCTGGTGAGCAATACGATAAGATGGTAAATCATATCCGAAGCTTCGTAGATGAGTCTGTCATCAGTTCCGTTTGTAGCCTCTATCACAGTTTCTACGGCTTCTTCTCCTACCTTTTGTGCCATACGGTTGATGCCTGCCTGAAAGAGTGAAGTGGTATATGACTTCTCAGGCATTTCCTCGTATCGTTTGGCTATAAAGTCCTGCAAATAGCTAAGGAACATGATGGGCTCATCATTCTTTTCCCCCCAACAAGTGTCTGTACCGGTATGACATACCGGACCAACAGGATTTACCATAATAAGCAGGGTGTCTTTGTCACAGTCTTCCTTAATGGATACAACATTGAGAAAGTTTCCGCTTTCTTCACCTTTTGTCCATAGTCTGTTTTTAGTGCGACTGAAAAAGGTTACCTTACCAGTCTCAATCGTTTTATCAAGAGCTTCTTGGTTCATGAAACCCAACATCAGCACTTTTTTAGTGTGGTTATCTTGTATGATAGCAGGAACGAGTCCATTCATTTTGTTAAAATCCAATTCCATATATTTTTTATAATTTATAAGTTTTTAGTCCTCACTTTTCATTCTTCACATCCTTTTATCTCCTTACTTCAATTCCTTGGGCGCAAAGGTACGATTTTAATTCGGGAATACCTATTTCGCCGAAGTGAAAAACACTGGCGGCCAGTGCCGCATCAGCTTTTCCTTGCAGGAAAGCATCGCGGAAATGCTCCATGGTACCAGCTCCGCCTGAAGCAATGACAGGGATGGATACTTCATCTGCCAATCGTGCCAAAGCCTTGTTGGCAAATCCTGTTTTTACTCCATCATGATTCATGCTGGTAAAAAGTATCTCTCCTGCACCACGGTTATTAGCTTCGCGTGCCCAATCAAACAGACCACGTCCGGCAGGTATGCGACCGCCGTTGAGGTAGCAATTCCAACCTTCTTCTGTCTCTTTGGCATCAATGGCCACCACGCATACCTGGCTTCCGAAGTGGCAGGCTATTTCATCAATCAGTTCCGGACGGCGCAGGGCAGCCGAGTTGATGCTTACCTTATCGGCACCGGCATTGAGCAATCGGTCCACATCACTCAGTTCATTGATGCCTCCACCTACGGTAAAGGGTATGTTGATAGTGGCGGCTATGCGGCGCACCAAATCGGTAAAAGTTTTGCGTCCTTCGTGACTGGCAGTTATGTCAAGGTAAACCAATTCATCTGCCCCTTGCAGACTATAGGCTTGTCCTAATTCTACAGGGTCTCCTGCTTGGCGCAAGTTTACGAAGTTGGTACCTTTTACCGTTTGTCCGTCTTTGATGTCCAGACAGGGGACTATTCTTTTTGCTAACACAAGTTTCTAATTATGAGTTATGAATTATGAGTTATGAAATCACTTAATTCTTTCAGTGTGAAACGCCCTTCATAAAGGGCTTTGCCGAAAACAACGGCAGGGATGCCTGCATCGTTGAGTTGTTGGATATCGTTCAGTGAACTTACTCCACCACTGGCAATCAAGTGCAGGTTGGGGTAAGCGGTCATGATCTCTTTGTATAGTTCTATAGAAGGGCCTTGCAACATGCCATCTTTATGGATGTCGGTACAAAGAACGTTCTTTACTCCATGCTTGATGTATTCGCCCAAATAGGGGAGTAGTTCTTGTCTGCTTTCTTCTTGCCATCCGTTTACGGAGATGAGTCCATCGCGAGTGTCGGCTCCTAAAATCATCTTCTCCCCACCATATTGCTCCATCCATTTCAGGAAGAGTTCGGGCTTTTGGCTGGCTACACTTCCTACGGTCACCATCTGTGCTCCGTTTTCGAAAGCAATAGTCAAGTCTTCATCGCTTTTGATACCTCCACCAAAATCAATTTTCAGTGAGGTGCGGCTGGCAATGCGGTGTAGGGTACGGTAATTTACCACGTGCTTTGACTTGGCACCGTCAAGGTCAACCACATGCAAACGATGGAGACCGTATGACTCTACCTCCAATGCTACTTCCAAAGGATCCTCATTATAAACTTTGGTCGTAGCATAGTCACCTTTGGTGAGGCGCACACATTTGCCGTCGATGATGTCTATGGCAGGTATCAGTTCTATCATATTCTGTTTTTTATTTGCCTTACGAAGTTTCCCTCCAGTGCATTGTGTTTATTTTAAAATATCTATGCTACCTTGTGTCTTATGGTACGAGGTCAAGGAAGTTCTGCAATATACGTTCACCCATTTTCCCACTTTTTTCCGGATGGAATTGGGTGGCATAGAAGTTGTCTTTATGTAGTGCAGAGCTGTATGGACGAATATATTCAGTACAGGCAGCAGTGTGTTCGTTCATGGGAACATAATAGCTGTGTACAAAATAAACGTATTCCGGTTGATGAAAACCTTTGAACAATTGGCTACGAGTATCTACAATGGTATTCCATCCCATTTGTGGAACTTTATCCTCATGACATTGTGGTTGGAAACGTTTTACTTCTGCATCAAAGATGCCCAGACATTTTGTGTCTCCTTCTTCCGAATGACGACACATCAATTGCATTCCGATACAAATTCCTAAAACTGGTTGTTTCAATGCACATATTACCTTATCCAAGTTTCGTTCGCGCAAATAAGCCATTGTACTACTGGCCTCTCCTTGTCCCGGAAAAATGATTCGGTCTGCGGCCATTAATTTTTCAGGGTCGTCTGTTACCAATGGCTTTATTCCCAAACGTTGCATGGCATTGACTACCGAGCAGATGTTTCCTGCGTTGTATTTTACGATTGCTACGTTCATAGCTTTTATTTCAAAGGGTGAGATTAATTGAAAAGTACGGTTTTGTTTTTGTATGCCAATACTTTGCGCTCAATATGTTTTTGGACAGCGCGTGAAAGTACAATCTTTTCCAGATCTTTTCCTTTGTTCACCAAATCTTGTGGAGTATCTTTATGAGTAATGCGTACCACATCCTGTTCGATGATGGGACCCGCATCCAGTTCATTGGTTACGTAATGGCTGGTGGCTCCAATGATTTTTACTCCTCTTTCGAAAGCTTGGTGATAAGGTTTGGCACCAACAAAAGCCGGTAAAAAGGAGTGGTGTATGTTGATAATCCGGTTGGGGTATTCTTCAATCATTTGTTCGGAGATAACCTGCATGTAGCGGGCCAACACGATGAAATCTACGTTCAATTCGCGTAATAAATCCATTTCAGCTTGTTCTTGCTCCAACTTGTTCTCTTTCGTAATGGGGAATACTCGATAGGGAATACCGAAGCGTTCGGCTGCAGCTGACATATCGGGGTGGTTACTTATTATAATAGGTATTTCCACATCCCACTCTCCGGCAGTATAGCGAGCCAACATATCGTACAGGCAATGACTCATCTTGCTGACGAAAATTGCCATTCGTGGTTTTTCATCGCTGAAATATAGACGCAGATACATATCATATTTCTTCACATATAGTGTATTGAAATAATCCAATATTTTATCGCGGGGAATCATAAAACCTTCCAATTCCCATTCAATGCGACCGAAGAAAACATTTTCCATGTGGTCAACAAATTGGTCGATATAGACGATGTTACCTCCATTGATAGTGATGAAGTTTGTTATTTCGGCCAAAATACCAGGTCTGTCAGGGCAATACAGCAGCAATTTTGCGGTCGTATTCATTACTTTATATTCTTTATTTTCGTTCTTGTTTAAAAATTGAGCCGCAAAGATAGCAATTTATTAGGGAAATAAAGAATATTGTGACAATTAGTTTTTAATTTTGCCTTATTTTATGTCATTTTAAATCTCTTGGGAGAGATTCTTATGCTTTTCTTTGCCATCCACTCAGTTCTTTCTGTTGCTTCCATCTTTTCTATGGCATAGCGTAACATAGTACGTGGCATGGTAGAAGCATGTTTGTTCAGGAATATGCGCAATAGGGCTATGTCGCGCTTTCCCATCTCGCGGAGCATCCAACCGACGGCTTTCTGCATCAGGTCGTGGCGGGAGTCAACCAGTTTGTCGGCTAATGAAAATGTGTCATTAAATTCTCCTCGACGAATGAATGTGAGAGTGCTGACCATAGCTATGCGCCGTTCCCACAACAGAGGACTATCGGCTAATTGGTAAAGGATAGTACGGTCATTACACGGGACTAGATGTTCGCCTACAATGTTTGGCGCGGAAAGGTCCACAAGATCCCAGTTGTTTATACGCTCTGTACGGCTTAGATAGAGGTCGAAGATTTTCTGTTTGAGTTCTTTAGTAGCCTTTTTGTATTGTATGACGAGTATCAGTAAAGCACACATACGACACTCATGCCACTCGCTATCAAGTAAGCGACTGGCTACTTCCAGTGGGGCATTACTGTATTGTTTGGCTACCAAGCGGATGTTTGGTACTGTGACTCCTAAGAATCTGTCCCCTTCGCCATATTCCCCTTTCCCCGTTTTGAAGAAACGAGGCAATACGATGGCTTTCTCGGCATTGATGTGTTGGCGGAGGGATTGGAGGATAGAGGTGTGCATACAAGTATATTTGTCAAGATGATAAACAAATGGCTTATTTCTTCCTTTACTCGGATTATACTCCAAATTTCTTCTTGTAGTACGACCCGGCTGTGTAGAGGGCGGCGGCAGGATTATTGCCCGTTACGCGATCTTTGGTTACTAAAGTGGTGACGTACGCCTCCGAATATTTGTAAAAAAGGCTGTCATGTCCTACGCAAAGGCCAATAACGACGTTCAAATCGGTTTTCGCTTCATTCAATAGACGGGCTTGCAGGATGGGGTTACACATGGCTGCACCAATCTCTTCGCATTGCTTAGGAATACCGATGGAGGATTTTGTCTTGCCTGCTACCTTGCAGATGATAGCGTAAGGTTCGAAACCATTTGCTCGAAGGATACGGGCAAAAATGCGAGCTTCATTTATAAGGCCTATACAATTGGCTATTCCGATTCTCTTGGCACCAATCTTGTGAGCAAACTCCATAATCTCCTGTACGCGTGTCCATTGGCAATATCCCTCAAATTCCACTTCGGCACTGGCTACCATGATGTCGTGGTTGCGCCCTTCATCGTATCGCTCAAGTGCCCATTGCAAATCAGCGTCGTCCAAATTGCTGGCAGGACAAAATTCAGGATAGGTACGGTCTTTGAATTTGCAATTTTGTGTGCCGCAATCCACGCAGCTATGTGGGGTTTCTTCTGATATCTTCATACAATATATAAGATTATTCACTTCGAAGTATTCTGAATTTATGATTTTCGTTTACTTTGCATTGGGTTGATTTGCCTTTCCAGTTCCACCACCAATGGATTCTTTGATTAGTGTTCAGTCCTCTATAAGTGAATATGCCTTCGGAGAGTCGGATATGGTTTCCTTTTATCCTTTGATAATTACGTTCATTGGAATGTGTCGGCTCGAACTTAACCCAACCTTTTTTTTCTATGTACACTTCTGGCCAACCATGTCCAGTTGTGGGAGCTAAACCACAAACCAGTCGTGCGGGAATTCCTGTAGCTCGGCATAAGGCAATAAAAATATGGGATTTGCCGACACAGTTCGCTTTGCCTTCTTTGATGACCTCCAAGGCACTCTTTGCATCAGCCTTAGGCTCATGGAAGAAGGGAATGCTTTGAATCTCGTCCCAAAGCACGTGTATTTTTTCTATTGTTTTCTTTTCTAACGCTTCTAATCTGCGTGCCCTTGTTTGGATGGCGGGTGAATCTACTTCACACATTTCGGTATGGACCAAATAGTCATTCAACTCTTCTTCAGAAAGTTTTATCTTGCTGTTTGCTGTCTTATAATCGTTATTATACAACCGCCCTTCAACATCAACGGTAATGGTGAAATTTGAATCTGGATTCTCTATTTTGAATTCCGCAAAGCACGTATTCTTATGGTAATATACACTATCCGGTTGAATGTTATATGCAAGTTTTTCTATTTCTTGAATACCTGCATGGGTTGTGGGAACAAGTGCTATCATGCGAAAGAATGTGGTTCCTGGTTCACATTCTACATCAAAATTCATGCTTAGTGAAAAATCGCGTTTGCTCCAGAATTGACTGTATGAAGATAAACAGTTGAATGCAAACAAAAGAAACAGTAATCCGACCTTTTTCATTAATAGCCTATGTTGAAATAAAGCACGGATTACGGTATCTTGTCGAATAAATATTATCCGCATAAATCGCATAATCCGTGCCTATTTATATTAATAATGTATAGGAGATAGTCTTTACTCCTTCATATCAATAGCCAAATTCAGCTCGTCGAGTTGTTTCTGTTCGAGTGGGGCAGGGGCATCCAGCATCACGTCGCGTCCGCTATTGTTCTTGGGGAAGGCGATGCAATCGCGGATGCTGTCGAGGCCGGCGAAGAGCGATACCCAACGGTCGAGACCATAGGCAAGACCTCCGTGAGGGGGTGCACCGTATTTGAAGGCATTCATCAGGAAGCCGAACTGTTCTTGTGCCTTTTCTGGCGTGAAGCCGAGGATTTCGAACATCTTGGCTTGCAATTGTGAGTCGTGGATACGGATAGAGCCACCGCCCACTTCCACACCGTTCACCACCATGTCGTAGGCATCGGCACGCACGGCAGCCGGGTCGGTATCGAGCAAGGGGATGTCCTCTTCTTTCGGGTGCGTGAAAGGATGGTGCATGGCCATCAGGCGGCCTTCCTCTTCGCTCCATTCAAACATGGGGAAGTCAACCACCCACAGGCATACGAACTTGTTCTTGTCGCGCAAGCCCAACTGGCGTCCCATCTCCAAGCGGAGTTCGCAAAGTTGTTTGCGGGTTTTCATGGCATCGTCGCCACTCAATATCAGGATAAGGTCGCCCGGCTTGGCACCGAAGGCCTCTTTCATCTGCTGAAGCACTTCCTGAGAATAGAACTTGTCAACGCTTGACTTCACGTTGCCATCGGCCTCCACACGGGCATAAACCATACCTTTGGCACCGATTTGCGGACGTTTCACGAAGTCGGTCAACTGGTCGAGTTGCTTGCGGGTGTAGGTAGCTGCACCTTCGGCACAGATACCACCGATGTATTCCGCACCATCGAACACGGGGAAACCGTGTCCCTTCATGATGTCCATCAGTTCAACGAACTTCATGCCAAAGCGGAGGTCGGGCTTGTCGCTACCATAATATTTCATGGCATCTGCCCACGGCATGCGCAAGAAAGGTTCGGTCAATTCCACGCCGCGCAGCTCCTTGAACAGGTGCTTGGCCATACCTTCAAAGGTGGAGATGACATCCTCCTGTTCCACGAAACTCATTTCGCAATCGATTTGCGTAAACTCCGGTTGGCGGTCGGCGCGAAGGTCCTCATCGCGGAAACATTTTACAATTTGGAAATATCTGTCCATACCGCTCACCATGAGAAGCTGCTTCAGTGTCTGAGGGCTTTGGGGGAGGGCATAGAATTGTCCGGGATTCATACGGCTGGGCACCACGAAGTCACGTGCACCCTCGGGGGTTGAACCTACCAGCATAGGAGTCTCAATCTCGAGGAAACCCTTACTGTCGAGGTAGCGGCGTACCTCCATGGTCATGCGATGGCGCAATTCCAAGTTTTCGCGTACGCAAGGACGGCGAAGGTCGAGGTAGCGGTACTTCATACGGATGTCGTCGCCACCGTCTGAATTGTCCTCAATGGTGAAGGGAGGAGTTACGGACGAGTTGAGTACCGTCAGTTCGCTTACGATGATTTCAATCTCTCCCGTGGGAATATTCTTATTCTTGTTCGAGCGTTCGTTCACCTCGCCAGTCACCTGGATGACGTACTCGCGTCCCAGTTTGTTAGCCTGTTCGCAAAGGTCGGCATTTATTTCCTCGTTGAATACCAACTGGGTGATGCCATAGCGGTCGCGCAGATCGACGAAGGTCATACCTCCCATCTTGCGTGCACGTTGCACCCATCCGGCCAGTGTCACACTTTTGCCTGCATCAGAGAGGCGAAGCTCTCCACATGTGTTCGTTCTGTACATTATCTATTAATTATGAATTATTAATTATCAATTATGACTTATTTTAGGAGTTAAAGGAGTTAGAGGAGTTATCGCTTCGCTAGGAGTTAAAGCCGAATGTTTGGCTTGCATCTATTGGATTCTTCACTCTTCACTCTTCGTTTTTCACTTTTCTCACTCATCACTCGTAACTCATAGCTTGTAGCTTGTTACTCGTAACTCATAGCTTGTAGCTTGTTACTCGTAGCTTGTAGCTTGTTACTCGTAGCTTGTAGCTTGTAGCTTGTTACTCGTAGCTTGTAGCTTGTAGCTTGTTACTCGTAGCTTGTAGCTTGTTACTCGTAGCTCATTAACTCGTGCAAAAGTACGTAATGTTTTCCAAATTGCAAACACTCATCTGTAAAAATCCTCCGAAAAGTTTGTCAAATAGAAAAAATGTACTACCTTTGCACCGCTTTTCAAGGGAAGCACAATCTTTCGGGGTGTAGCGCAGTCCGGTTAGCGCACCTGCTTTGGGAGCAGGGGGTCGTGGGTTCGAATCCCGCTACCCCGACAAAGAGAGAGAAAATATTAGGAGTTGTGTCCGACTATCAAGGTTGACACAACTCCTTTTCTTTTTTCCCTACGTGAGGAAAATATTTCTCAGGTCAGGAAGAAAAAACGTGCCACCAATAGAAGGCGATGTCAATAGCTTGGGCCAATAATTTTTCAAAAAGATGAAAATTAATCGGGCTGTATTATATAGTTAAGGTGTAGGGGTGGAATAGGGGGCTGTTGATGGGATGAAGCTCTTTTCTATTTATAAGCACCAAATTAACACACATGTCTACTTATGAGGTGGTGGAGGGTGTAACTTCGTCTGGACTTCTTTCATTTTTACTTCTGCTATAGTTATGTCGGTTGGCAGATGATTAAACATCTAGTACCGCCTCTTGGTACAGGTGATACATTAGGGAACAAGAAAACCACTGGCCTTTAGTATAAATGCCTAAAGTCCATGAGTTATGTAGCTTTACTATATCCTTTTTTATTTCTTTGGTTTTGCTGGAACTGTGGGGTGATGAAAAGTTGGCATCTTTTTTTCACTTTGTATATGGTCGCCAGGCAATCTAACCTTCGTTGTTTTTGGCGTATTAGTATTTTTGTTATTTCCCATTTTTTTGTTTATTTGATATTATACTTATTTACTAATATATCTTCAGTCATTAACTGAGCATCCTTTTGTTGATTTTTTGAAAACTCAAATCCATCATCATCATCGAAGAACTCGTTCTCGTTGATTTGTTTTGTAATATACGATAAACGTGTTTTTATTGTACCCTCATCTTCGGATTTGTCGTTAATGTTTTGCCACATTTCTATTAGTTCAAGAAATAGTAGCTCCTGCTTGTAGCATCTATGATTGAGGGTATGAACATGTTTATGAAAAGGGAATAGCGGTTTTAGTGCAGTAATCAATTGTGATAATGCAATGAGTCCTCCCCAATATATGGCATACTCATCCCAAATGGTCCAACTGGCAATGCTGCTAGAAGATGTAATTGCCAATACCACATTCAATGCAGTGTTGTATGTCCTTAATTGTTTTACTTTTAATGACATCAGATCTGCATGAAATCTACAATCATAGATTTCCTTTTTGAGTTGTTCCTTAATCTTTGCCATGGCCATGTATTCTCACAATTTTGTCTTTTTCAATACGGTTTCTATTGTCGTATCTGTAAATGTGTGCCAGATTTCTAACGAGATAGATTTGTAATCGTCAAATAATTGGCAAACATATTCAATCTCAAAAACAAGTCGAAAGTCTTTTGGGTCTTCGTCTGGTTGTCCTTCTTTTCGTGTTCCGACACGTGCGATCTTAATAAAATACAAGTCCCTTATCCCCTTTCCTTTAAAATATGGCATAAAATAGTACAACTTGTTAAGTGCAACTGTTGCAGGAAATTTCTTGCCAGTATAGTAAATCTTTGCAGATCTATCTAGGTACTGCTTCATGTTGTCTGATTTAACCAAACTAATTAATACATTTTTTGCTTTATCATATTTAAACTCTTCTGTAGGTTCTATTTGCGTCACGATTTCGTGTTGCACTATATTGTTAGGGTACTGAGCTAATACAGACGAGAAATTTATTTGATGAATCACGAGAACTTTTTGTAAGGACTTAATAACGTGCCACATCATAACGGGAGGTACAGCATTTCCTATAGCCTTATACTGCCGTCCTTGTGAAACAGAGTCTAATTTGAAATTGTCTGGAAAAGACTGTATTCTAGCTGCTTCACGTGCTGAGAATCTGCGGAATCGTCCCTCATACATATATACAGGGTCGGTACTATTTAAACTTACTTTTGCCAAATGCGCACTGACGGTATTGCAGGGTTCGTCTAAATTCATTGCACGTCCTTTGTTCATTTTTTTTCGAACAGCCATCATACCAGCTACGGCTCTTTCGCTAAAGAAAAGAGATTCGTTATGGTTCTCGTCTTCGATAATAACATCACGCAATACCTTTCTTTCATCCGCTCGGACTCTAGATGGATATTTAAAATTTTTATAGTCTTCTATATCTCTAAATCCCATGATGATGACACGCTCCCTTTTCTGTGGGACACCATAATCCGAAGCATTCAATAATTTGTGCATAACATGATAGCCAGCCTCTTTAAATTCGTTGATTATCATAGGAAAAGCTTTTCCATCATTGGCGGAAAGAATCCCTTTGACATTTTCTGCTATAAAAAAACGAGGCTGTCTTTCTCTAAGTATTTTGACCATCTCGAAAAAAAGCATACCACGCTCGTCCTTAAAGCCAAGTCTGGGTGGGTTTTGTGCAGAGATAGAGAAAGATTGGCAGGGAAAGCCACCTATTAGCATGTCGAACTCAGGGAGTAATTCAATAGCTATATCTCGAACATCTTTTACTTGACATTTATGCTCGAAATTTTCATTATATATCTTAGTACAATAATCATCGAAATCAACGGAATACACTATCTCGAAAGGATTTTCTTTATATTCCTTATCAAGAAAAGTAAATCCGCCAATTACCCCTAAATCCATGCCACCACACCCACAAAAAAGGGATGCAACTTTTATCTTTTCCATGAAAGCAATGTTGTAGGTTCAAAAGAATCAGTCGTAAATGAGATTTCCATACCATCACGAGGTTCTGCCTCAATTTGGTCTGTCTTATATAATCTAACAGGGTCTCGAAGTATAAAAAGAATCTTTTCTTTTTCACTGAGCATAAGGCGATAAACACAATAATGCTCTTTTATTGTTCCTGCAACTCTCCATTCATTTGGGGACATGTGAAAACCGTACATTTGTATTTTCTGTTTACTGATAGTAGTCTTGACTTCTATATACCTATGGTCTTCTGTTCCATCGGCTTCATAACTATCAATATCGAATCCGGGATGATAGGAAGGACTATCTACGATTTGCACAAGGCGCACAAATTCTTCATATCCATGAAGTTTTAACCTCATCTTTTCATGACCACAAATTAATGCTTCTCCTAGATTGCCAATATCTTTAGTGGTTTTATCAGAAGACGTTACCACATGTTGAATTCGTGTTTCAAAGGCTTCTTCAATTTCTGCGCTGTCACTCGGAGTAAGAGTATCGTTAAATATGACGTCGATGTCCTCGTTTGGAGCCAAAAGACTTCGTATATCGGTTTTGAACAAATCTGGTCTCATGGACCGATTTACGTAGTCAAACCAAAGAGGTTCAACTTTTGACAACTCTGACGTATCAAGAGTACGCTTTTTATAGAATTTCTCGTAGCCAGTAAAGAATGTTTTATCTTCTGCAAAAAGTTTGATAGATGCTAATTCATTCCCTTTAAGGGTAAAGTATCCATTATGGCTTTCTAATAAATTGGCAAGTTCCATATAATCAAGGATATCCCCAGCGTATCTTGTCATATCCCCTTTGGAACGGGCTTTTCCTGTGAGGGACAACGACTTGGAATCTTTAGGATTATAGTATTTTATTCCCTCTTTTCTGTTTTTCAGAATTGTAGCAGCAACTTCGTCAGGGGTAAACTTTCCACTTGTAAATCGAATGTCATTAAAAATACAGAATGTTGCTTCTTCAGCAGAAATGGACATTTCCTTCAAACTTTCTTGGGCGGAAAGAATTTTGTTGCCTGCCATAAGAACCTGAATGATGGATTTTGCGGGCTTGAATCGAATGTTGTTGTATATAATATCCTTCAAGTCTTGTGGTTTCAGATGTCCTCCTGGGAACTGAAATGAAAACAAAAATAACTTCAAAAATTGGGTCAGATCTTGATTCTCGTGCAAGAACTTAGCCATGTTTGAAGTTTCAGTTATATTCAAATTTTTATCCTCTGTATAAAAAGAGAACAATGCAGGAATTTCAGTTCTCCAATTGTGCAAAGTTTTGTCAGCCATATCAATGTTGCCAGGAAACATCTTTATAGCGTTAAAATATCTTTTGTTATATTCTTCACAAGAAGATTTTGGTATGCGGCAACATTCATTTGCCATATACAAAAGAACATTCTCGATGTTGCTTTTGAATCGAGGTCTAACAAAATGTATTCTTTGCCAACAATTATCAGGCACTTCGTAGTATTTCATTGTTTTTTTTGACATAATAAATTCTTTTTTAGTTGTTCCGCGATTGCCTTAGCCATTAATGGGGGCACAGCATTACCTACTTGTTTATATTGACTTGTTCTACTACATAAAAACTCGAAATCATCAGGAAATGACTGAATCCTTGCACTCTCTCGAACTGTCGGAACTCTATTCCATTTGTAATGGAAATGATGTCGATGACCTGTATCAATTGTAATACTTGGCTTTTGGCTATTCAAACGTGTCCAAGCAATATGAACTTTGCGTGTATTTTGAAGATATAATGGCAAGTCCTTGTAATTGCCTCCATCTGGAACCATTGCAATTATCTCTGTTGTTTGTGCATTGTGCATAGTTACTTCATGATTCATGACGCCTTTGCTGTTTTGTCTCATAAAAGTTTGATAATCGCTTTGGGAATCACATATGTAATCGCTTTTATAACTTTGAGAACCTTCCGGTAAATCAGACAACGCTTCTGCTGTAGTTACTTTATGTACGACCTTTGGAATGTCAAAATCGAAAGAAAACTCTTTAAGACCGACGAATATTGCTCTTCTTCTATTTTGGGGAACACCATAGTCCGAGGCTGTCAATACTTGTGTCACAACATTATAGCCAAGTCGTTGAAAATCACAAATAATAGTCTCTCTGACAGTACCTCCTCCAATAGATAGTATATTGGGTACGTTCTCTAGCACAAAAGCCTTGGGCTTAAAATACTCCACCATCCTAACAAAAGATTTGTATAAAGAATTACGTTCATCATCTATAATTCTTTTACCAGCAACGGAAAAACCTTGGCATGGAGGTCCACCAATAATGACATCAACTTTTTGAAAATTAATTTCTCGGTCAACGTCTTCACCTGTTATTTTTGATAAATCGGCACATAAAGTTGCACCATTTTTGTGATTGTGTCTAAAAGTTTCAAGAGCATCTTTCCATATGTCAATGCCGAGCAATACATTATAGCCAGCTTGCTCAAAGCCAAGAGACAATCCTCCGCAGCCACAAAAAAGGTCAATTACATTATATGTTCTATTTTTCATTTTGTTTGATTTCTTTTGGCGTAGCCCTTATCAGTTCTGTATAGTTGATTTCTAATAAATCTGCAATTTTTAGCAACATTTCTAATGACGGTTGAGAGGTGTTCGTGCACCATTTAGAAACTGTTGCACGGTCTTTGCCAATCTGTTCTGCTAACCATTTGCAAGTTCGTTTTTTCTCAACGAGCATTACTTTTATTCTATTCAAATCTTTGTTTTCTTCCATTGCATGTACTGTTTGTGCTTGCAAAACTACTATTTTTTATTGAAATTCCATCCATTTTTATAAGAATGTGATGAAATTTGGGAAACAATGTTGTGTTTTTATCAATATTATAATCTGAATCCATCAATTATTACTTGTGAATGAATAGGAAATGCCTCTTTATACTATTGAGTTATATTTGGGACAGAAACCAAGATTGTTTGCAAGTACTCGTTCACTTTCAATGAAGAAATCCTCATGTATAAAAAGCTTATGAGAAACCAAGAGCATATACAGCTTGAATAATCATTGAAATTTCAATGGACAAAAGGTGCCAAAACAATATATGTGTCAATTTTGAAGTCTTCTATTTCGGATGAAGATAATCAAGTTCTCGGGCGGAAAATTTTTGTTTCTGATTATTGTTATCATCGTTGCAATGGTTAATTGGTTAAGACACTGCAAAACTGCACTAAAAACTGCACTAAAAACTGCACTGAAAAGTGCACCAGAAACTGCACCAGAAAGTGGACTGAAAAGTGGACTGAAAATATTGGAACAGATACAAAATAACCCCCAATCCACATTGGTAGAACTTGCGAAACAAACTGGTTATTCAAGAAGTTGGGTTGCAGAAACTATGAAGCGACTCCAAGAACAAGGAGTCATAAGGCGTGTCGGTTCTGATAGATCTGGACACTGGGAAATTATAGGTAAATAGTAAGGTGAGTTTATATGAGTTTACCCTAAAAAGAGTGGCGTACCCTAAATGAACAAAGGGTACGCCACTTTTCTTTACAGAGTTATTCAATATAGGTAATTCAAGAAAGCAAGACATTATGAAATAGAGAGTTGATTTTAGATTCTAATGCGTTTTATCAACGCACCATACATAAGACCACTTTCAGTATGGAACCAACCTTTCCACACTATGACTTCCAGGTATGAAGTCATGTATATCTTGATGATGTTCTCTATTCATATGTCTTGCTTGTTTTCGTACTAATAACAGGCAAGCATACGAATTTTATCCAAAAATGAATATTTAACAAGAATTTAACATAATGGACAATACAAGGCTAACAATAGCGTGCGAAGAAAACCAAGAAGGAGGTTATGATATTGATGTATCTTTTGAAAGAGATTATCGCCTCAAGTTCAGAGAAGCATTTCTATCAGTGGATAAACCGATACCACCATACTTTATTGAAGAAAGGGGAATCAAAGGAGAGAGTGCTGGAAATTCGGCAGTTACAAACATTCTATCTCATATCAAGAATGTCATCGGTAAGAGTATGAAAACCGATAGCCGTATTTTTACCGACAGAGAAATAGATTCAATGTTTGAGTTCAAAGAACTCTACACAATACGAAGATTTGCGGAAATTGCGGGTGTTAAGTTTGACGAAAGCAAATTCACGAATCGTAAAGAGTTTCAAGAATATTTTCAAAAGTGGCTGGAGGAGGACAAGAAATGAATCACAAAATCAAAGACATTCACTCACGAGAGGAATTAGAGGATTTTATTCATAAAACTGTTGGTAAAGAAGCAATTCCAGAATTAGTGGAGGAAATTCTATCACTCCCATCAGGAGAAATTATAAGTTTTGTTTGTCGTCAATATGACCCAGTTCTTGGTCATAGGCAACAATCAATCCGTGTTTTCCACAATTCGGACAATTAAAGTCTATAATCTCATTGTGACTACCATTTGAAGTAACATAAGAGATTTTTCCGCAGTGATTGCATTTAACTTGTATTTGGTACGGCATATTTTACTAATTTGAGTTTATAGTGCAAAAATACAAAGAAATTCTGTATCTTTGCATCGTCTTTCGGGACAATGTTTGGAAATAATAGAGAATGTGCCTCATTCCTTGTAAAAATCGCCAAATCAAAAACAAAGAATACACGAGGCACGGAGCAGCTCATATACGTGGGTTGCCTACCGTGCGTGTATTCAGGTGTTTGGCGATACCTACAAGGATGCAAGGTGGCAGTCCACGTTCTTTTCACTAATAAACATTGTAAAATTTCTCCAATCGTCTGCCCACGGAGAGCCTTGTAAAATTCGCCATTATGAAATTCTTTCATGCTCTATTTATTGGTTTATGCGGATTAGGTAGTTATGCCTTTATAAACATGTTGTTTCTTCCTAATGCTGACCCAGCTATTGGTCTCATTTGTGGTGGAGTTCTTTTTGTTGCAGGCTTTATCATTGGTTTATTTGACTATGACCGAAAGATGAAGAAGAAAGCAGAAGAGGAAAAGCGTCAAACCGAAAAGGAACAGACCGACAGACTTATGCGTGAATATCTTGAAAAGAAACTTAAAGAAGAGGCAGAAAATGGCAAATAATCCACTTTGTACAACAATTGAACAATCTCAAAGACTTGTTGATTTGGGCATTGACATAAAAACTGCTGATATGTATTATGTGCTATACAAAAATCGTTCTCCACGGCTTTTAATAAAGTACGATTCTTTTCCAAATGATTTGCTTGAATTTACTCCAGCGTGGTCATTATCTGCATTATCAGACCTACTGCCTTCATTTATCAAACACAACGATAAAGACTATGTGCTGACAATGCTAAATATAGGCAGAGTTGTTTACTTCAATCCAAATGAACCGAATTTATTTGAAGCAGACCGAATGACACTACTTGATGCTGTTGTTGAAACGATTGAGTGGGTTTATAGGAATGGCTATGTAAACAAATGATATAAAACAAAATAAATGCGAGCAGTCTTCACAGATGGCTCGCATTTTCTCATAAATTCTTTGTATCTTTGCATCGTCAAATTGCCGTTTGACGACTGTTCAGCGTATAAACATAATACAAAGAAAATTATGAATGAATCACTTAGTATTATAGCTGACTTGTATATGAAACATCTAAATTCAGCTATTGAGAAAGTTTATGGTGTGAAAGTAATAGGTGGTGTTTATTCCGAGAATGAAGAACTCATCCACACCACAAACAAATGATTAGGAGGGTGGCTATTTCTTGCCACCTTTCTTTTTCACATTATAGGACAAGGCTTTCTTCATTATAGCATTAAAATCCACTTTCTCCCCAATAGGCTTTTTCAATTCTTCTATTGGTTGGTCAAGAATCGGAATATAATGTTTGTCTTTCTTTGTCTTCATTATGCAGCAATTTGCTTTTGAGTTATACGAATATTAGAGTTTGACATCATAAATTCAAACCTCTGAGCATTAGAAACTTTGCGATGGTTATAGCGTACGCAAAACTCATCAAAGTATCTTTGTAAGTATTTGCGGCTGACACGATTATAAATACCATTGATTGGACGCTTGCAGTAATTGCCCCAAAATCCTTCAATGCTATTAGTATAGGCATTGCCATTCACATATAGACCTTTTCCGTGGTCAACCATTTCCGTATGATATATTCTGCGTACTTTATCATATCCGCACCATTCATCAGTGTAGAGAGTGGCGGTGCGTTTCACATACCTAAGTATGGGCGGTGTAAGAGAACGAACAGAAGTGTCGTTTACAACCTTGCAAACCACATTTCCGCCACGCTCAAGCATACCCATTACAGGAACTTTATCAACGAATGCTCTGCCTTGGCATTTCTTTGCTTTCTTATTTGCGTGACGATTCTTATTCTTGCCACCAACGAAAGTTTCATCTAATTCAACTTCACCGTCAAGTTTGATTCTATGTACTCCACGATGCAATGTTCTGCGTACTTTCTGGAGAAGAAACCACGCAGTTTTTAAAGTAACACCTGTATCCGAAGAAAGTTGGGTGGCTGATATACCTTTCTTGTGATTAGCCACGAAATACATAGCAAGGAACCATTTACGCAAAGGAATCTTGGTATTCTCAAAGATTGTTCCAATACGGACATTGAAATTCTTACCAGTATTCTTACAGCGGTAATAACCATCGCCACGCTTGTACACTTTGGAACTTACATCATAAGGTGATACAACGCCATTAGGCCATAAGACCTTTTCAAGATAAGCGATACATGTTTCCTCATTTGGGAATGCTGTGTAGAAGTCATAAAGCGATTCAAATGCTCCAAAGTTTATATCTTTCATAAGCAAGCGAGTAATCTGTTTGCTTACATAAACTTTGGTGAGAAAAATTGCTTGGCAAAAATAAAGACATAGAGCCGTAAGAACATTACATAAATCAGTGATTAACTTTGCGATATAGCGTTTCAAACGCTAATTTCCCATTAATCATAGTTAGATAGGTTTTGACTTTAACCCATTCAAATGTTTCTGTAGTCTTGATAATCAACACCTCCTTTCTCTTTGGACATGGTGGAAAGAAATTTGGGGAGATTTACAAGAATGACTCTATGTCTTTTATATATAAACTTCGCAGAGTTTTATAGAAACAAAAGAAAACCACCTAAAATCTGTGGAGATTAGGTGGTTTGAGTGAGTAAATAATTGATTGGCAAGAATTTGCAGTCAAATGTTAAAAATCTATAACGAGTAGGGTAAACTCATATAAACTTACCAATAGTAAAATAGAGTTTAAGATGCTGTTAGGACAAAAGATAAAAGAATTAAGACTTGAGAATGAAGTGCTACAAAGACAATTAGCTTCCCTGCTTGAGATTGACACCCCTATGTTTTCAAAAATCGAAAGAGGTGATAGACGTGCCAAACGTACACAAGTTATTCAAATAGCCAACTATTTCAATGTTGACGAAAAAGAACTTCTCACCCTTTGGGTAGCTGATAAAGTCCTCGATGCTGTAGAGGGTGAAGAAGAATTAAAATTAGACGCTATCAAAGTGGCTCAATCAAGCATCACATTGTAAATCACAGGTTAGGGAATACTCTTAATAACTATCATTTTGTCAAACTATATATTGGGGCTGCGAGAATCGCGTATTTCTGTCCGAAAAGGATTTTGATTGCAAATACGCGAGTTTTGAGGTGGTTGAATGGCGTAAGTGGTTGATATTGCGGGCGGTGTGAGGTCTGCAATTTGCCAAATGGGGGAATTCTACGCGTGGGAAATGGGGTTGTTGGGGTGATAGCTCTCTTCGGAAAATCTTATCTTCCTGTCGAATATGGAAATGCGCCTTGCTTTTTCTCAAATGCGCCTTACATATGTCTTATACTGCTATAGGTAGACACATTTACTAACAATTAAAATGTGTAAGCAGTATGCGTAAGAAATGGCAACATTACAGTGAAGAAGAGTGTCTATCTATTCTTCGTGATTACTACAGTTCAGGGCTGAGCAAACGT